>NZ_JAAQWO010000003.1:0-768842 GCF_012985525.1 Pseudomonas sp. WS 5059
AGCACCCACACGAATTGCTTGATTCAGTTGTTAAAGAGCGGTTGGTTAAGATCTTTCGTCTCAACCGAGGCGCGCATTCTACAGCAGCCTCATTTGCTGTCAAGTGATTATTTTCAGAAGTTTCGAGGCTTTCCTCAACAACTTCAACCACTTGCGCTTTCGATCTCTCGTCAGCGGGAGGCGAATTCTACAGCGTTACACGCTGCTGTCAACACCTCTTTTTCAACTTCTTTTTGGCTCCGATGAACTGAAGCAACCCGCTGCCGAAAACCACATAACTCTTTGTTTACCAAAGAGTTTTCCGTTTCGACTGCGCCGGAAGTGGGGCGAATTATAGACTTCCAGGATCTGCCGTCAACCCTTGATTTTGCTTTTCTATCAATTAGTTACGATCGATTAAAAAACAACCAACTCCTGCCATGTAGAACCCCTTCTATATAGAAGACACACCTCATATAACTCCCGCCGCCTTTAAAGCCGCCACATGAGCCGCTCCCAACCCCAGCACCTGGCTGAGTACTTGAGCCGTATGCTCGCCCAGGAGCGGTGGCGCACTGCGATACTCCACGGGCGTCTTGGACAGCCGAATAGGACTCCCCACCTGCGGCACCTTGCCCGCCAACGGGTGCGGCAACTCTATAGCCAACCCACGCGCCTGCACCTGCGGATCGGCAAACACCTGCGCCAGGTCATTGATCGGCCCACACGGCACACCCACCTGCTCCAGCTGGGCCACCCACTCGGCCGTGGTCTTGAACACCGTTGCCTGGCGAATCAATGGAATGAGCACCGCCCGATTGGCCACCCGCAGCTTATTAGTAGCAAACCGTGGATCATCAGCCCACTGCGGCTGCCCGGCGACCTGGGCAAACTTGCGAAACTGGCCGTCATTACCCACGGTCAGGATGAAATCGCCATCTGCCGTGGGAAAGTCCTGATACGGCACGATATTCGGATGCGCATTACCCAGCCGCTTAGGCGCTACCCCCGTCGTCAGGTAATTCATCGCCTGGTTGGCCAGGCAGGCAACCTGGACATCCAGCAACGCCATATCAATATGCTGGCCGCCGCCATCATGGTCGCGGTGCGCCATGGCCGCCAGAATCGCCACGGCTGAGTAAAGTCCGGTCAAAATATCGGTCAGGGCCACACCTACCTTGACCGGGCCTTCGCCCTCATCACCCTCGGGACGCCCCGTCAGACTCATCAGACCGCCCAGGCCCTGAATCATGAAGTCATAGCCAGCGCGCGCCGCATACGGCCCAGTCTGGCCAAACCCCGTGATAGAGCAATAGATCAGCTGCGGATTGAGTTCCTTGAGCGACTCATAGTCCAGGCCATACGCCGCCAAGCCGCCCACCTTGAAGTTCTCGATCAAGATATCCGACTTCGCCGCCAGGTCCCGGACCAGCTTCTGCCCCTCCGGCCGCGTGAAGTCGATAGTCACCGACTCCTTATTACGATTGGCCGATAAGTAGTAGGACGCCTCACTGGTGTTTTCACCATAGGCATCCTTGAGGAAGGGCGGGCCCCAGGCGCGGGTATCGTCACCACTGCCAGGTCGTTCGACCTTGATCACCTCAGCGCCGAGATCAGCAAGAATCTGCCCGGCCCAAGGCCCCGCCAGCACCCGTGACAAATCCAGCACCCGCAGATGCGATAGCGCGCCCATGGTCACACTCCTATTAATAGAACGCCTGGATACCGGTCTGGGCGCGCCCGAGGATGAGCGCATGGACGTCATGCGTGCCTTCGTAGGTATTCACCACTTCCAGGTTGACCAGGTGCCGGGCAATCCCGAACTCATCGGAGATGCCATTGCCACCGAGCATGTCGCGAGCCATGCGGGCGATATCCAGGGACTTGCCGCAGGAGTTGCGCTTCATGATCGAAGTGATCTCCACCGCGGCCGTTCCCTCATCCTTCATCCGCCCCAGGCGCAGACAGCCTTGCAAGGCGAGGGTGATTTCGGTCTGCATATCAGCGAGCTTTTTCTGGATCAACTGCGTGGCGGCCAGTGGGCGCCCGAACTGTTGACGATCCAGGGTGTATTGGCGCGCCGTGTGCCAGCAGAACTCCGCAGCCCCCAAGGCCCCCCATGAAATGCCGTAGCGGGCCGAGTTCAAGCAGGTGAAAGGGCCTTTCAAGCCACGCACATCGGGAAAGATGTTTTCTTCAGGAACGAAGACGTTGTCCATGACGATTTCACCGGTGATAGACGCACGCAGGCCGACCTTGCCGTGAATCGCCGGCGCACTCAGGCCTTTCCAGCCCTTCTCCAGGACAAAACCACGGATGTCGCCGGCGTCGTCCTTGCCCCAGACCACAAACACATCGGCAATCGGGCTGTTGGTGATCCACATCTTGCTGCCGGTAAGGCTGTAGCCGCCATCCACCTTGCGTGCGCGGGTAATCATCGCGCCCGGGTCCGAACCATGGTTCGGCTCGGTCAGGCCAAAGCAACCAATCCACTCACCCGAGGCCAGCTTGGGCAGGTACTTCTGCTTTTGCGCTTCAGTGCCGAACTCATTGATCGGCACCATCACCAGTGAAGACTGCACGCTCATCATCGAGCGATAGCCGGAATCGACACGCTCCACTTCCCGGGCAATCAAGCCGTAGCTGACATAGTTCAAGCCACTGCCACCGTACTGCTCAGGAATCATGGCGCCGAGCAGGCCGGTCTCGCCCATTTCACGGAAAATCGCAGGGTCGGTCTTTTCATGACGGAAGGCTTCAAGCACGCGCGGCGCCAGCTTGTCCTGGGCAAATTGCTCGGCGCTGTCGCGCACCATGCGCTCTTCTTCAGTGAGCTGTTGATCCAGCAGCAGTGGATCGATCCAGTTGAAGCTTGCCTTACCGCCCATGAGTGAGTCCTCGCGAAGTAAATCAAAAGTCGTGCATGCAGCCTAGGCCGGGTAGGCGAGGAGGGCAAACGAGGTTTTTGCATAGCCTTGTGCTAATTTCTCACTCCGTAACGATTGAGAAAGGCGCAACAGCCTTTTATTAGTGAGAGTACGGTACATGCGCAGAAAGATCCCCAGCACCACGGCCCTGGTCAGCTTTGAAGCAGCAGCCCGCCACGAAAGCTTCACCAAGGCCGCGCAAGAACTTTCCATCACCCAGGGCGCGATCTGCCGACAGATCGCCAGCCTTGAGGAGTTTTTGAGTGTCGAGCTGTTTCGGCGCTCGCGACGCGGGGTAAAGCTCACCGAAGCCGGGCTTTCCTATAGCCGGCGGGTCGCGACGCAATTGGATGCCGTGGAGCGTGACACCCTGTCAGTGATGGGACAGCAGGGCACCAATGTGATTGAGCTGGCGGTAGTGCCCACGTTCGGCACGCAGTGGCTGATCCCGCGCCTGAAGGATTTCCAGCAGCAACACCCCGAAGTCACAGTGAACCTGACCAACCGCACCCGCCCGTTCCTGTTTGCCGATACCGAGTTCGATGCCGCTGTGTATTTCGGCGATGCCGACTGGTCGGGCACCGAATTTCATCGGCTGATGGGCGAAAATCCAGTCCCCGTCTGCAGCCCGCGCTTGCTGCAAAACCGCACGCACTTTCGCGCAGAGGAAATCGCCGAACTGCCACTGCTGCAACAAACCACGCGACCCTACGCCTGGCGCCAGTGGTTCAACGCCCAACAACTGAATATCCCCCGGGACATGACAGGCCCGCGCTACGAGCTATTCTCCATGCTGTCCCAGGCGGCCATGCATGACATGGGGATTGCCTTGATCCCACCGTTCCTTATTCAGCGGGAACTGAGCGAGAAACAACTGGTGATTGCCAACCCGCAGGCGCTGACCAGCAGCAAAGCCTATTACCTGATGATTCCCGAAAGAAAGGTCGAATCTGCATCACTGCACGCCTTTCGAGACTGGCTAATTGATCAGGCACAGCGCTACAGCCATCAATTCTAGAGGCCCGGGCAAGTTATTGACCTTGTAGTCAGGTAATTTAGAGACCTACAGATATACGTATATGTCGCCTTTTGACAGACTGTACCGTTCGACCGTAAAACCCTCTGCAAGCCAATAGCTGCAAGCCCTACAGCGGGTATTCGGGGGCAATGATCGGTTATTCATGTCGACAATTGGGTAAATCGACTTTTCCCGCGATAACCCTTTAAACACCTGTATTCCAAGAGGTTATTCCGGCACATTGCGACAATCAGTCACAGGGTGACTTGTAGTTAATTTTTCGTCACCCGTCATAATCCCTTGAAGGCCGTAAAGTTCGCCTGCAAAATGCCGCGCCCTGCTGTCATTTCAGCGGGGTCGTGCTGATCGGCCGCCCCAGTTGCGCCACTCGCGGTGCACTGGCCTTTTTACAAAAATCAAAAGCAAAAAGATCATGCAGGAGATTTGACGTGCACATTGGTGTTCCTCTCGAAACCCAGACCGGTGAAACGCGGGTTGCTGCAACCCCGGAAACCATCAAGAAGCTGATCGGCCAGGGCCATAAGGTCACTGTACAAAGCGGTGCAGGTATCAAAGCCAGCGTCGTCGACAGTGCCTATGAAACGGCAGGCGCAACCATTGGCAGTGCCAGCGATGCGTTTGGCGCCGAGCTGATTCTCAAGGTGGTCGCCCCCAGCGACAGCGAGCTGACGCTGATTAAAAGCGGCACCGTGTTGGTGGGCATGCTCAATCCGTTCAGCAACGAAACCATCACCCAACTGGCCGAACATGGCATCACTGCCTTCGCCCTGGAGGCCGCGCCGCGTACCTCCCGTGCGCAGAGCCTGGATGTGCTGTCGTCCCAGGCCAACATTGCCGGCTACAAGGCAGTGTTGCTGGCGGCCCATCACTACCCGCGCTTCATGCCAATGCTGATGACCGCCGCCGGTACGGTGAAAGCCGCTCGCGTGCTGATCCTCGGCGCCGGTGTTGCCGGCCTGCAAGCCATCGCTACGGCGAAACGCCTGGGTGCCGTCATCGAAGCGTCCGACGTACGCCCGGCCGTGAAGGAGCAGATCGAGTCCCTCGGTGCCAAGTTCGTCGACGTGCCCTACGAGACCGATGAAGAGCGCGAATGCGCCGTCGGTGTCGGCGGCTACGCCCGCCCCATGCCCACCAGCTGGATGCAGCGCCAGGCCCTGGCCGTGCATGAGCGCGCCAAGCAGGCCGATATCGTCATCACCACCGCCCTGATTCCGGGTCGCAAGGCCCCGACGCTGCTGAGCGCCGAAACCGTCGCCCAGATGAAGCCAGGCTCCGTGGTGATCGACCTGGCCGCCGCCCAGGGTGGCAACTGCCCACTGACCGTCGCCGACCAGGTGGTGGTGGAAAACGGCGTGACCATCTGTGGCCCGACCAACCTAGCCGGCGCGGTCGCTGCCGATGCTTCGGCCCTGTATGCGCGCAACCTGCTGGACTTCCTGAAGCTGGTCTTCACCAAGGAAGGGCAGTTTGAAATCAACCTCGAAGACGACATCGTCGCCGCGTGCCTGATGTGCCGCGACGGCCAAGTCATCCGCAAAAACGCCTAAGCAGGGATTCAGACGATGGAAGAGCTTATCTCCCCCGGTATCTACAACCTGATCATCTTCGTGCTGGCGATTTATGTCGGTTACCACGTGGTCTGGAACGTCACCCCCGCGCTGCACACGCCGCTGATGGCCGTGACCAACGCAATTTCGGCGATTGTGATCGTTGGCGCCATGCTCGCCGCCGCACTCACCGTTACCCCGCTGGGCAAGACCATGGGCACCCTGGCCGTGGCCCTGGCTGCCGTCAACGTGTTCGGCGGTTTCCTGGTTACCCGTAGGATGCTTGAGATGTTCAAGAAGAAAGCGCCCAAGGCTAAAGAAGAGGTGCAGAAGTAATGAGCATGAACCTCGTGACGACGCTCTACCTGATCGCGTCGATCTGCTTCATCCAGGCCCTCAAGGGCCTGTCGCACCCCACCACGTCCCGACGCGGCAACCTGTTCGGCATGCTCGGCATGGCGCTGGCGGTACTCACCACCGTGGGCCTCATCTATAAGCTCGGTGCAGAGCTGGCCACTGCCGGGATCGGCTACGTGATTGTCGGCCTGCTGATCGGCGGCACCGCCGGTTCGATCATGGCCAAGCGCGTAGAAATGACCAAGATGCCCGAACTGGTAGCCTTCATGCACAGCATGATCGGCCTGGCGGCGGTGTTTATCGCCATCGCGGCGGTGGTCGAGCCGCAATCCCTGGGGATCGTCAAGCAACTGGGTGACGCGATTCCTGCGGGCAACCGCCTGGAGCTGTTCCTCGGCGCAGCCATTGGTGCCATTACCTTCTCCGGTTCGGTCATTGCCTTCGGCAAGCTGTCGGGCAAGTACAAGTTCCGCCTGTTCCAGGGCGCACCGGTACAGTTTGGCGGCCAGCACAAGTTGAACCTCGTGCTGGGCCTGGCCACCCTGGGCCTGGGCCTGGTGTTTATGTTCACCGGCAACCTCAGTGCCTTCGCCCTGATGCTAGCCCTGGCCTTCGTGCTGGGCGTGCTGATCATCATCCCGATTGGCGGCGCCGACATGCCGGTGGTTGTCTCGATGCTCAACAGCTACTCCGGCTGGGCAGCGGCGGGCATCGGCTTCTCGCTGAACAACTCGATGCTGATCATTGCCGGCTCCCTGGTGGGTTCGAGCGGTGCGATCCTCTCGTACATCATGTGCAAGGCGATGAACCGCTCGTTCTTCAACGTGCTGCTCGGCGGTTTCGGCAATACGCCGGATGCGGCAGGGCCGGCCGGTTCGAAAGAAGCGCGCCCGGTGAAGTCCGGTTCGGCCGACGACGCCACTTTCCTGCTGACCAACGCCGACACCGTGATCATCGTCCCAGGCTATGGCCTGGCGGTCGCGCGGGCGCAACACGCCCTTAAAGAGCTGACCGAGAAGCTGACCCATCGCGGCGTCACCGTGAAATACGCGATCCACCCGGTCGCCGGCCGCATGCCTGGCCACATGAACGTGCTGCTGGCCGAGGCCGAGGTGCCTTACGACCAGGTGTTCGAGATGGAAGACATCAACTCCGAGTTCGGCCAGGCCGACGTGGTGCTGGTGCTGGGCGCCAACGACGTGGTCAACCCGGCCGCCAAGAACGATCCGAAATCGCCGATCGCCGGCATGCCGATTCTCGAAGCCTTCAAGGCCAAGACGATCATCGTCAACAAGCGCTCGATGGCCAGCGGTTACGCCGGCCTGGATAACGAATTGTTCTACCTGGACAAGACCATGATGGTCTTCGGCGACGCGAAGAAGGTCATCGAAGACATGGTCAAGGCCGTCGAATAAACACTGCTCCAGCGCAATACCCAAAACCCCGGCCTCCCGTAGGCTGGGGTTTTTTATTAGCGGGAAAAACCCGACCAAAGGCTCTAAATCGCCAGCTGGCATTCGACCATGGTAGCGGGACGAACGCCTTTGAAATCACTAGACTGCCCACCTTGCCTCCGTTGCCCGAGATAACAATCCATGTACCGTGATCGTATCCGCTTGCCTTCGCTGTTGAACAAGGTCATGAGCGCCGCCGATGCTGCCGCCCTGATCGAGGACGGCATGACCGTCGGCATGAGCGGCTTTACCCGCGCCGGTGAAGCCAAGGCCGTGCCCCACGCCCTGGCCGAACGTGCCAAGACCTCGCCCCTGAAAATCACCCTGATGACCGGCGCCAGCCTGGGCAACGACCTGGACAAGCAACTGACCGAAGCCGGCGTGTTGTCGCGCCGCATGCCATTTCAGGTCGACAGCACCCTGCGCAAGGCGATCAATGCCGGCGAAGTGATGTTTATCGACCAGCATCTGTCGGAAACCGTCGAACAGCTGCGCAACAACCAGCTCAAGCTGCCGGACATCGCGGTGATTGAAGCTGTGGCCATCACCGAGCAAGGCCACATCGTGCCCACCACCTCCGTGGGCAACTCGGCCAGCTTCGCGATTTTTGCCAAGCAGGTGATCATCGAGATCAACCTGGCGCACAACCCGAATCTGGAAGGCCTGCACGACATCTATATCCCGACCTACCGCCCGACCCGCACCCCGATCCCACTGGTCAAGGTGGATGATCGCATCGGCAGCACCGCGATCCCGATCCCGCCCGAGAAGATCGTCGCCATCGTCATCACCAACCAGGCCGACTCCGCCTCCACAGTGACCCCGCCCGACAGCGACACCCAGGGGATCGCCAATCACCTGATCAACTTCCTCAAGCAGGAAGTGGATGCCGGACGCATGACCAACAAGCTCGGCCCGTTGCAAGCCGGCATCGGTAATATCGCCAACGCGGTGATGTGCGGGTTGATCGAGTCGCCGTTCGAAGACCTGACCATGTACTCCGAAGTCCTCCAGGACTCGACCTTCGACCTGATCGACGCCGGCAAGCTGAGCTTTGCCTCCGGCAGTTCGATTACCTTGTCAGAGCGGCGCAATGCCGACGTGTTCGGCAACCTGGAGCGCTACAAAGACAAGCTGGTGCTGCGCCCGCAGGAAATCTCCAACCACCCGGAAGTGGTGCGCCGCCTGGGCATCATCGGCATCAACACCGCGCTGGAGTTCGATATCTACGGCAACGTCAACTCCACCCACGTGTGTGGTACGCGGATGATGAACGGCATTGGCGGCTCGGGAGATTTCGCCCGCAACGCGCACCTGGCGATCTTTGTCACCAAGTCCATTGCCAAGGGCGGGGCGATTTCCAGCGTGGTGCCGATGGTCAGCCATGTCGACCATACCGAGCATGACGTCGACATCCTCGTGACCGAGATCGGCCTGGCCGACCTGCGCGGCCTGGCGCCACGGGAGCGGGCACGGGTGATCATCGATAACTGCGTGCACCCGGACTACCGTGACGCCCTCAACAACTACTACACCGCCGCCTGCGCCATCGGCGGGCACACCCCGCACATCCTGCGCGAAGCCTTGAGCTGGCACATCAACCTGGAAGAAACCGGGCACATGCTCAAAGGCTGATCAATACAGATCCAGGTGAATGCAAGCACAGTTGCATTCACCTGGAACTGAGCGCGGTACTTTTGAAAAAAACTGTACTGCTGTACCGGTCATTTCCTACCGCAAAACCCTACAAATCCTTTCCAAAACGCCTAAAACGCACCAAATAAGTGCTGACAGGTACAGTTGCCCCATTTCCGTACAGTACAGCCGCTATAAACAGTTAACTGGCCCCTCACAATACAGGTGAACTGTATCTAGAGAGTCTTGCGCCGGAGGAGGATCATTGGCATCAGTTAAACCACTACCTAATCCCGCCACAAGCGGAAGGATGTCATCATGGAACGTACACTCAGTTCCGAACTGTTCTTCGAAGATAAAGCTGTAAACACCCAGGCTTCCCTGCCTCTGCGCGTTATCGCCAACCTGATGTTGTGGCAGCGCCGCATCTCCAGCCGCCATCAACTGGCTCGTCTGGATTCGCGTCTGCTGGCCGATGCCGGGATCAGCGAAGCTCAACGCTACGAAGAGCTGAGCAAGCCGTTCTGGCGCTGATTTAGCGCCCGCTGGCCCTGACCTACCGGGTCCACCGCCAGCACCCCGAATTGTTGTAGCAAAGCCCGCCCCGGGTAACCGGCGGCGGGTTTTGTTGTTTCTGGGAGGACGAAAAAATAGCGTGGAAGCCATCCTCGATGCCTGGACAGGTACAGTTTAAAAAACATAACAATTAACCAGTACAATTACGCATTGGCTGATTTGTACCGGTCAAATAACCTCCGTGAGCCACCACTTCCAACTGCGCACTACCCGAACAGATAGGCGCCAGCTACTATCGCGTCATTAGTTCGTCTCATACACAGGAGTCACCCCATGTCCCGTCTTCGTTTGCTGAGCGCTGCAGCCCTGCTTGCCGTCGCCGCCAATGCCAGCGCCACCAGCCTGATCGTGACCACCGACTCGATTGTGGGCGCTCTCAAAGCCACTTCCGACGCCAGCTCCGATGCCACCTCCTCGCTGCGCGACAACAAAGTCGTGCGCGCTGCCCGTGACGATGCCGCCAGCTTCGTCGCCAGCGAAGGCGCGATCCGTGGCGTGAAGCTGGAAAGCGCCCTGGCGCAGATCCGCCAACAGGCGCCACAACTCAATGCCGCTACCGATGTGCAACTGGCCCAGGCAATCCTGGCCATCTGAGCCAGGCCTGTTTTGCAGGAGCCGACTTGCCGGCTCCTGCATAGAAGTACCCGCGCTGGCTCTCGCCCGGGCATTACGCTAGCCTTGGCGCTCGTTTTCAGTTGTCGAGTCCCATGGCTTTTTCATACCGCTTGTTGATTGTTCCCACGGTGCTTGCCGTGTGCGGGGCCGGGCCGGTCCAGGCCTTTGATCTGTCCACACAAGGCCTCGTCGCCAGCGCCTATGCCACCAGCAAAGTGACCTCGGCGCCGTTCGATCGTAAATTGATACTGGCAGCCCAGGATGACGCTGCTGCGTTTATTGCCACTGACGGCCAATGGCGGGGCGCCCGGCTGGAAAGTGCACTGGATTACCTGCGTCGCACCCAGCCAAAACTTAAGTCCAGTGACCTTGAACTGGCCCAGGCAATTCTCGTCCAATAATCATCTTTACCCTTTGGAGTCATTCCATGCGTCGCCCGTTGATCGCAGCTTCTCTCGGCCTGTTCTTGCTGGCAGATATCGCCCAGGCACAAACTCTCGTGGCCACCAGTAACATCATTGTTCGTGCCTTTGGCCGCACCATTGATTTCACCTCGGACACCACCACCTCTATCCGTGACTCCAAAGTCGTGCGTGCAGCCCACGATGACGCCGCCAGCTTTGTCGCCAGCAATGGCGATATCCGTGGCGCGCAACTGGAAGCCGCCTTCGACACCCTGCGAACTCGCGTGCCCGAAGCCCGCGACGCCAGCGACCAGGTCCTCGCCGAAGCCATCCTCGCATTGTGAGGCGCCTCACCGCCTGGCTATTGGCTGCGACGGTGCTGCTGGCCGGCAACGCCGCCCAGGCCAGCCTGCAACTACGGCTCAAGACCGACGGCTTGAGCCCAGCCCAGCAGCAGGCCAGCCAGGCATTGCTTGATGAAGCGATGCAGGCGCTGCCGCCGCGCTTCATCGAGCAACTGGACCGGCGCATCGACGTCGGCTGGACCGACGACATGCCCGCCAACGCCTATGGCCAGGCGTCGCTGGTGTCCGAACTGGACCTCAACCGCAGGCTATTGGCCAGCCTCACCGACGGTACCGCCGCCACCCAGCAGACCCAGCGACCCCACGGCACCGTGCGCCGGGAGCTGCTCGCCACCGTCTTGCATGAACTGACCCACATCTACGACCGCGCGCGCCTGTGGCCCAAGGACCAGCGCTCGTTGATCCAACGCTGCAGCCGCCAGAACAACATCACCGGCCTGATCGGCCTGCCCGATCAATGCCGTGGCCAGAATGACCGGCGCTTCACCCTCAGCGACGACCCGCGCTTGCTCGACCTGGCCGGCTGGCCGCAATACGTCGGCCGCCGTGGCGAGCGCGAGCAACACAACCGGCAAGTGGCGCGCAGTCCGGACCTGTACGAAATCACCAACCCCAAGGAGTTCGTCGCGGTCAACATGGAGTACTTCCTCCTCGACCCGAGCTACGCCTGCCGCCGGCCCGCGCTGTACCGTTACTACCAGCAACACTTCGGCTGGGCCCCGCCCGCCAAGGACGCGTGCGCCAACACCTTCGCCTTCCTCAACGCCGGCAACGACTTTGCCAAGACGCCCCTGGGCCAGGTCGATCCCGAGCGCGTGTACGCCATCGACTATCTGCTGGCCGAAGCCAACCAGAACCTGGTGAGCCGCTGGGGCCACAGCATGCTGCGCCTGGTGATCTGCGCGCCGGGCCGCCCCCGTGGCCCGGATTGCCGCCTGGACCTGGACCAGCACCTGGTGTTGTCCTACCGCGCATTCGTGGGCGACGTGCAGCTATCGAGCTGGGACGGGCTGGTGGGCAAGTACCCTTCACGCCTATTTGTCCTGCCCCTGGCCCAGGTCATCGACGAGTACACCAAGACCGAACTGCGTGGCCTGGCGTCCGTGCCCTTGATCCTCACGCGCCAAGAGATCAACGACACCGTCGAACACGCCGCCGAAATGCACTGGAGCTACGACGGCAATTACTACTTCCTCTCCAACAACTGCGCGGTCGAAGGCCTGAAACTGCTGCGCAGCGGCAGCGCCAACCCGCAACTGACCACCCTGGACAACATCACCCCCAACGGTTTGCTCGAAGTGCTCAAGGCCCGCGGGCTGGCCGACACCAGTGTGCTGGATGACCGCCGCGAAGCCTTGCGCCTGGGTTATCACTTCGACTCCTTCCGCGAGCGCTACCAGGCGATGTTCGAGGTGCTGAAAAAACACCTGCCGATCCCCCAGACCCAGGTCGAAGACTGGCTGGCCTTGAGCGCCGAGCAACGCAGGACCTGGTTCGACCAGGCTGACCTGCGCACCAGCGCCGCCTTGCTGCTGCTGGAACAGGCGAGCTTTCGCAAACAACTGATGCTCGCCCAGGACGAGGTCAAGCAACGCTACCTCGGTGCCCGCGAGCTGAAGAACGGCGGCATGGCCAAGGCCGATGCGACGTTGCAGCAGATCCTCGCCAACAGCGGCTTCCTCAGCCGCCCGGCGGAGCTGCTCGGCAGCAGCGGTTATGGATTGCCCCAGCCCAAGGAATGGCAGCGCCTGGAATCAGAAAGCGCATCGCGCCAGAAGCAGCTGCAATCGCTGACCGGCGACCTGGATAAAGAGGTGAGGGCGCTGCTGGAGCCTTCGCGGGCTGCGGAAATTGCCGCCTGCGAGGCCAATCTCAAGCAGGTGGGCGAGCATCTGCGGGCCTTGCACAAGGCGGCCGGCGGCCTGCAACTGCCTTAAGATCAGAAGCATCGCGGGCTTGTCGGATCGCCGCATCGCCGCGAAGACGTCGGCCCAGCAAACATTGAGGTTGACTGACCCACTGCTTTCGCGAGCAAGCCCGCTCCCACAGGGATCTGCGCTTAACTGACTGGCATTAGGGCTTGCCCGCGATAGCGCCCTTACAGACATCAAAACCAGACCAATCCTACGAAACATCTGTTCATCACCTGTTTACCCAGCGAAAGCTGGCTGAAAGCTTTCGCGATTAGGATCGCCCTCACTACCGGCAATAGACCGGTTGGCCAACCTGAGCGTTTTTATGCCCAGGGGCCCAATTAACAACAACAATGGTGATTCTGATGTCCGCTCGTACCCGCCTGTTTTTCCCCACTCCCCCCGTACGCCTCGCGCTTTTCGTTCTGCGCTGACCCCACCCGGTTCGCCATTCCCTAGCCGCGCTACGCCTGGAGTATTCCTATGCTGACTTTCCTTGGCTTTGCCATGGTCATCACGTTCATGTTCCTGATCATGACCAAGCGCCTGTCGGCGCTGATCGCCCTGATCATCGTGCCGATCCTGTTCGCGCTGTTCGGTGGCTTTGCACCGAAGATCGGCCCGATGATGCTCGAAGGCATCACCAAGCTGGCGCCCACCGGCGTGATGCTGATGTTTGCCATCCTCTACTTTGCCTTGATGATCGACTCCGGCCTGTTCGATCCGGCCGTGCGCAAAATCCTCAAGCTGGTCAAGGGCGACCCGCTGAAAGTCTCGGTCGGTACTGCCGTGCTGGCGCTGGTGGTGTCCCTGGACGGTGACGGCGCCACTACCTATATGATCTGCGTGGCCGCCATGCTGCCTTTGTACAATCGCATTGGCATGAGCCCACGGATCATGGCCGGCCTGATCATCCTCGCCGGCGGCGTGATGAACATGACGCCCTGGGGCGGCCCGACCGCCCGCGCCGCCAGTGCGCTGCACGTGGATCCCTCGGACATCTTCGTACCGATGATCCCGGCCATGGCCGCCGGCGTAGTGGCCATCCTGGTGATTGCCTATATGTACGGCCTGCGTGAACGCGCTCGCCTGGGCGTGTTGCACCTGCAAGGCGATGAAATCGACCATAGCGAAATCAGCGTCTCGCAGTTCCCGGATGCCCGTCGCCCGAAACTGATCTGGTTCAACGGCGCCCTGACCCTGGTCCTGATGTGCACCCTGATTGCAGGCCTGCTCCCGCTGCCAGTGCTGTTCATGGTGGCCTTCAGTATCGCGATGATCGTCAACTACCCGTGCCTGCAACAGCAGAAAGACCGCGTTGCGGCCCACTCGGGCAGCGTGCTGGCAGTGGTTGGCCTGATTTTCGCCGCCGGTATCTTCACCGGGATCCTGTCGGGCACCGGCATGGTCGATGCCATGTCCAAGAGCCTGCTGGCGGTCATCCCGGAAGCCCTGGGCCCGTACCTGGCGGTGATCACCGCGCTGGTGAGCATGCCGTTCACCTTCTTCATGTCCAACGATGCGTTCTACTACGGCGTACTGCCGGTGCTGGCCGAAGCCGCCAGCCACTACGGCATCACCGCCGCAGAAATGGGCCGCGCCTCGATTGTTGGCCAACCGGTACACTTGCTCAGCCCGCTGGTACCTTCGACTTACCTGCTGGTAGCCCTGGCCGGTATCGAATTTGGCGACCACCAGCGCTTCACCCTGAAGTGGGCAGTATTGGTATGCCTGTGCATAATGATCGCCGCATTGTTGTTGGGCACATTCCCGCTGTTCAGCACTCTATAATCGTAACAACCCACTGCGCCGGCCTTACCCCGGCGCGGTCTAACACTCGCACAAAGGAACACATATGGAATGGCTGACCAATCCGGAGATCTGGATTGCCTTCTTCACCTTGACGGCACTCGAGATCGTCCTGGGCATCGATAACATCATCATGATTTCGATCCTGGTCAGCCGCATGCCCAAGCATATGCAGGCGCGCACCCGGATCTTCGGCCTGGCCCTGGCCATGGTCACGCGGATCCTGCTGCTGCTGTCGATCACCTGGGTGATGCAACTGACCGCCGACCTGTTCGTGGTATTGGGCCAGGGTATTTCCGGTCGTGACCTGATCCTGTTCTTCGGTGGCCTGTTCCTGCTATGGAAAAGCTCCCAGGAGATGTACCACGCCCTGGAAGGTGAAGACGAAACCCACGAAGAGCCGAAAGGCAAGGGTGGCAAGTTCATCTACACCATCATCCAGATCGCGATCATCGATATCGTGTTCTCCCTGGACTCGGTGATTACCGCCGTGGGCATGGTTTCCCACGTACCGGTCATGGTCGCCGCGATCGTCGTTGCCGTACTGGTGATGATGCTGGCCGCCGGCACCATCAGCGAGTTCATCGACAAGCACCCGTCGCTGAAAATGCTCGCGCTGTCGTTCCTGTTGATCGTGGGTACCGTGTTGATCGCCGAATCCTTCGATGTGCATGTGCCAAAAGGCTACGTGTACTTCGCCATGGCGTTCTCCCTCGCGGTCGAGGCCATCAACATCAAGATGCGTACCGCCATCGCGAAGAAGAAAAAGCAGCAGGATCCAGTGAAACTGCGCAAGGACATTCCGGGTCAATAACCCGAGATGAGCAAAATGGGGGCCCTTGCGGGCCCCTTTTTTTCGCCCGCAAAAAGCTGATTTCATGACAGTTTTGTTTCAATGCCGACTTTAGCTATGCGATGCTGGCGCACAGGCCGTTCGCCAACTACAGCTTAAGTACACACTACAAAACGGCACGCGGCACTTTTTGCTCCATTGGAGCACGACTCAATACAGGGGGCCGAGCATGCTGACCCTGCTCAATCTTCTTTCTGCGGTGACCCTGTTGATCTGGGGCACGCATATCGTCCGTACCGGCATCCTGCGGGTCTACGGTTCCAACCTGCGCCAGGTCATCGGGCAGAACATGGCCAGGCGCTGGCTGGCGTTCATTGCCGGGATCCTGGTGACCGCCATGGTGCAGAGCAGCAACGCCACGGCGATGCTGGTGACCTCGTTTGTCGGCCAGGGCCTGATGGGCCTCACGCCCGCCCTGGCGACCATGCTCGGCGCCGATGTCGGTACGGCGCTGATGGCGCGGGTGCTGACCCTGGATCTGTCATGGCTGTCGCCGCTGCTGATTTTTCTCGGGGTGATCTTCTTCCTGTCGCGCAAACAGACGCGCGCCGGGCAGATGGGCCGGGTGGGGATCGGCCTGGGCCTGATCATTCTCGCCCTGCAACTGATCGTCGAAGCCGCCGGGCCGATTACCCAGGCCCAGGGCGTCAAGGTGCTGTTCGCCTCGCTGACCGGCGACATCCTGCTCGATGCCCTGGTGGGCGCGTTGTTCGCGATGATTTCCTACTCCAGCCTGGCCGCCGTGCTGCTGACCGCAACCCTGGCCGGCGCTGGGGTGATTGGCCTGCATGTGGCCATTGGCCTGGTGATCGGCGCCAATATCGGCAGCGGCGTACTGGCCTTCCTCAGCACCAGCATGCAAAACGCCGCCGGGCGCCAGGTGGCCCTGGGCAGCCTGCTGTACAAGCTGATTGGCCTGCTGCTGATCATCCCCGTCCTTGACCCGCTGGTGCTGTGGATGGACACCCTGGACTACAGCGCCCAGGGCATGGTCATCACCTTTCACCTGCTCTACAACGTCACCCGCTGCCTGATCCTGCTGCCCACCATCGGCCCCATGGCGCGCCTGTGTGCCTGGCTGCTGCCGGAGCGCCCGGAGGCCAATGGCCTGGCCAAACCCCGCCATCTTGACCCCACGGCGCTGACCACCCCAAGCCTGGCCCTGGCCAACGCGGCGCGGGAGACCCTGCGCCTGGGCGACCTGATCGACAACATGCTGACCGCCATGCTGGAAGTGCTACGCGGCAAACAGACCGCGATCACCCAGGAAATGCGCAGCCTCAGCGATGATGTCGAAGCGCTCTACAGCGCGATCAAACTGTACCTGGCGCAAATGCCCCGGGAAGACCTGAGTGAGCACGACAGCCGGCGCTGGGCCGAGATCATCGAGCTATCGATCAACCTGAAGCTGGCCGGCGACTTGATCGAGCGCATGCTGCGCAAGGTCCAGCAGCAGAAAACCTCCCAGCGCCGCTCGTTTTCCGAAGTCGGGCTGGAAGAACTGGCCGGTCTGCACAGCCAGTTGATCGCCAACCTGCGCCTGGGCCTGTCGGTGTTCCTCAGCGCCGACCCGGAAAGCGCCCGCCAATTGCTGCGCGAGAAGCGCCGCTTCCGCGCCCAGGAACGGCGCCTGGCCCACGCCCATGTCAGCCGCCTGCAACGCAAGATCGTGCAAAGCATCGAGACCAGTTCCCTGCACCTGGAGCTGATTGCCGACATGAAACGCCTGAACTCGTTGTTTTGCAGCAGTGCTTATGTAGTGTTGGAAACCTCCGAGACCGGCGCGCTGGCCACGGACAATATTGCCGACATCACCCATTCGCCCTGAACGACCACACGCCTGGGGAGTCAGTTAAAAACACCGCCCAACCAATGTGGGAGCGGGCTTGCCCGCGATAGCGGTGTGTCAGCAGACGAATACGTGCCTGACACACTGGCTGCTCACAAAGTCATCACCCGCCAGGAACCCCGTTATGCGTCGCCTGTTATTCGCCTGCCTGCTCATAGGCTCGGCCCACGCCTTTGCCTTTGATCGCTTGCAGGTCGAAGGCTATATGTTGCCCAACGGCCTGCAATTGCTGCTCAAGCCGGGCACCGAGCGCGGGCACGTGGCGATCCGCCTGGTGGTCGGCGTAGGCCTGGACGACTTCAGTTGCGCCGACAAGGAACTGCCGCACCTGCTCGAACACCTGCTGTTCAGCGGCATCGATGGCGGCGGCGAAGGTGTGCTGGAAGAACAGATGCAGGCCCTGGGCGGGGAGTGGAACGCCTACACCAGCAATGCCGACACCACCTTCGTCATCGAGGCCCCGGCACGTAACCAGCGCAAGGTGCTGGACCTGCTGAAGGCGATCCTGACCCGTACCGAACTGAGCGACGCGGCGATCAACGCCGCCAAGCAAGTGGTCGAGCGCGAAGACGGTGGCCACTATTCGCACCTGCAACGCCTGCTGGATCGCCAGGACTTGGGGCACAACGCCAGCAATCAACTGGCGGTGGAGCTGGGCCTCAAATGCGCCGAGCGCGCCGAGGTCGAGCACCTGACCCGCGCCCAGTTGGAAAAGGTACGCCAGGACTGGTACGCCCCCAACAACATGACCCTGATCATCGTCGGCGACCTCGATAAACTGCTACCGGCCTATCTGGAACGCACCTATGGCCAGCTCGAACCGGTGGACCCCAGCGAACACCGGGCCTTGCCGCAAACCCTTGGCGCCGCAGCGATCCATCGTGACCTGATCCGGGGCTGGGTCGGCGATGGCGCCAAGCTGCACTGGCTGTTCCCCGAGCCGATGCTGGACGACCAGCACGATGCCACCTACGACCTGCTCAAGGATTACCTGGATTGGGCGTTGTATCGCCAGCTGCGCCTGCAGCATGGCCTGTCCTACGGCCCCTGGAGCGAGCGCGAAGTGCTGGGCGGCGTGGGTTTCATGAGCCTGAATGCCGACCTCGACCGCGAGAGCCTGCCCGAGGCCGAACACGTCCTAGAGAACCTCAAGGCCAGGCTGCTTGAGGATGGCCTCGACCCGGCCACCTTTCACCGCCTGCAACAAGCCGCCATCGACCGCCAGGCCTGGGCCGTGCAAGGCAATAGCGCGCTGGCCGACTACTATTGGAGCGCCTTGGCCGACTACGCCGACGGGCGCTTCAGCGACCCGGCCAAGCGCATCAAGGCCGTGAGCCTGGCGCAAACCAACCAGGCCATGCGCCAGCTGTTCAACCAACAAGGCTACTGGCGCATTGAAAAGCCGCTGCTCAGTTACGACGCCCTGGGCTGGAGCGCCGCAGGCATGCTGGGGCTGATCGCCATTGGGCTGATCGGGCTGCGCCGTTATCGCAAAGCAATTGTGTAATGACACGCCTATCAACGGGCTAAGACGTTATTCTGTCTGGGATTTTTTCCTACAAAGACTGCGAACCGCCGAATGCCATACCTGACCCATTTCATACAGCGCATCCTCGAACTGATGAAGCGCTACCCAGGGGTGATCGCACTCGGCGGTTTTATCTCGGGGGTGGGCAGCTTTATCCTGGTGGACCGCCAGCAAGGCATGGCCAGCTGGATCGCGATCATCATGCTGGTGAGCTGGCTGTGGCTGATGCTCGAAAACAGCTTCACCCAGCTGTTCAGCAAGGTCTTCAAGCGGGAAATCCCCGAACCGCTGCTGCGCTACGCCACACAGATGATCCACCAGGAAAGCCTGTTCTTTGTCCTGCCGTTCTTTTTCGTCACCACCACCTGGAACAGCAGCCAGGCGATTTTCACCGGTTTGCTGGGCGCCGCCGCGCTCGTCTCGATCACCGACCCGCTGTACTACAAATGGCTGGCGCCCAAGCGCTCGCTGTTTCTGGCGCTGCACACCCTGACCCTGTTTGCCGCCTTGCTCACCGCGCTGCCGATCATCCTGCACCTGACCACCGCCGAGAGTTACAAACTGGCGCTGGGGGTGGCGATGGCCCTGTCGATCCCCAGCTTGGCCGTGAGCCTGCCGCTGCGCAGCGTCAAGGGTTGGCTGATGCTGCTGGGCGTGACGGCGGTGATTGGTTGCGCAGGCTGGTTCCTGCGCAGTTGGGTACCGCCGGCCACGCTGTGGATGACCGAAGTGGCGATCAGTACCCAATTGCAGGACCGCACCCCCGGCGATGACCTCAAGGAAGTCAGCGCCAGCCAACTGCGCAGCAGCGGCCTGTACGCCTACACCGCCATCAACGCACCGCGCGGGCTGGACGAGCGCATCTACCATGTATGGCAGTTCAACGGCAAAGAAGTCGACCGCATCGCCCTGGATATCCACGGCGGGCGCAAGGAAGGCTACCGGGCCTGGACCCACAAGCAGAACTTCCCGGCGAATGCCGTGGGCCGCTGGCAAGTACGGGTGCTGACCGAAGACGGCCAGGTGATCGGCGTGTTGCGCTTTAAAGTCACTGACACAGCGCAAACGGACACGCCAAAGTAGGACGGATCGTGCTATTACATAGCAATTGTGGAATAGCCAAACAAGCTCGGAGCTTATGACCAGTAGCACAACGGCAGGCAATGCCCACCTGGACGCATCCACCCAGCCGCCCCAACTGCGGGTCACCGGGGACTGGACGCTGGCCCATTACAGCGCCCTGAAGAAGTTGTCGACAAGCCTCGACGGCCAGTACGACGCCAGCACCCGCGTCGACCTCAACGGCCTGGGTGCGCTCGACACCGCCGGCGCCTCGCTGCTGGTAGAGCTGCTGGGCCCGGAGCGCATCGAACACTCCGCCGAACAAACCGACTGCCGTCTGCCCGCCGCCGACCGCGCACTGCTCAAGACCGTCTACCGCTCCCTGAATGACTTCTGTGTGCCGGTCAAGGAGCCGCAGGAAAGCGCCGGCATCCAGCTGTTGGCCCGCATCGGCCGCGCGGTGGATACGGTCTGGCAAGACGCCATGACCCTGCTGGGCTTTATCGGCCTGATCCTCGCAACCTTTGCCCGCGGCGTGTTCCGGCCCAAGCGCTGGCGCCTGACGCCGATGGTGGCGCATATCGAACAGACCGGGCTCGATGCCGCACCCATCGTCGCCTTGCTGACCTTTTTGGTGGGCGCCGTGGTCGCGTTTCTCGGCGCCACGGTGCTGGAAAGTTTCGGCGCGAGTATTTTTACCGTGGACCTCGTGGCGTTTTCCTTCCTGCGGGAGTTCGGTGTCCTACTCACCGCGATCCTGATGGCCGGCCGCACCGCCAGCGCCTTCACCGCACAGATCGGCTCGATGAAGGCCAACGAAGAAATCGACGCCATCCGCACCATGGGCCTCGACCCCATGGAGTTGCTGGTACTGCCGCGCGTCCTCGCGCTGCTGGTAGCGCTGCCGATGCTGACCTTTCTCGCCATGATTTCGGGGATTATCGGCGGCGGCGTAGTGTGCGCCGTGGCCCTGGATATCTCGCCGGCGATGTTCCTCTCGCTGTTGCAATCGGACATTGGCGTCCAGCATTTGCTGGTGGGCCTGGTCAAAGCGCCGTTCTTTGCCTTCCTGATCGCCGCCATTGGCTGCCTGGAAGGCTTCAAGGTCAGCGGCAGCGCCGAGTCGGTCGGCGCCCACACCACCTCTGCGGTGGTGCAGTCGATTTTCGTGGTGATCGTGCTCGACGCAGTCGCCGCACTGTTCTTTATGGAGATGGGCTGGTGAGCCGTTTACAGCGAGCGCCCAGCGAGGCGGTGATCGAAGTCCGTGGCCTGTGCAACCGCTTTGGCCCGCAGAGCGTGCATGAAAACCTCGACCTGGACCTGTACAAAGGCGAGATCCTCGCCGTGGTCGGCGGCTCGGGCAGCGGCAAGTCGGTGCTGCTGCGCAGCATCATCGGCCTGCGTCAGCCCAGCGAAGGGCAGGTGCGGGTGTTCGGGCAGAACCTGCCGAGCCTGTCGGAGCAGGAGCGCTCCCTGGTGGAACGACGTTTCGGCGTGCTGTTCCAGAAGGGCGCGCTGTTTTCCTCGCTGACGGTCACGGAGAACGTCGCCCTGCCATTGATCGAACACGCCGGCCTCAGCCGCGCCGATGCCGAGCACCTGGCGGCGGTGAAGCTGGCCCTGGCCGGGCTGCCGTTGTCGGCGGCCGACAAATACCCGTCGTCGCTCTCCGGCGGGATGATCAAGCGTGCGGCCCTGGCCCGCGCCCTGGCCCTGGACCCGGACATTCTGTTTCTCGATGAACCCACCGCCGGCCTCGACCCCATCGGTGCAGCGGCATTCGACCAACTGATCCTGACCCTGCGCGATGCCTTGGGCCTGAGTGTGCTGCTGATCACCCATGACCTGGACACGCTCTACACCATCACCGACCGTGTGGCGGTGCTGGCGCAGAAAAAGGTATTGGTGGCCGGAGCCATAGATGTTGTTTCGCAAACGAACGACGCCTGGATTCACGAATACTTTCATGGCCCCCGGGGCCGCGCGGCATTGGATGCCGCTCAACAGCTCAACGAGGTATGACATGGAAACCCGAGCCCATCATGTGATGATCGGTCTGTTCAGCGTGATAGTCGTGGTCGGCGCCATGCTCTTCGGCCTGTGGCTGGCCAAGTCCAGCGTCGACAGCGCGTTCCAGGATTACGAAGTGATCTTCAACGAAGCGGTCAGCGGCCTGTCCCAGGGCAGCGCGGTGCAGTACAGCGGGATCAAGGTCGGTGATGTCACCAGCCTGCGCCTGGATCCCAAGGACCCGCGCCGCGTACTGGCGCGCATCCGCCTGGCCGGGCAGACACCGATCAAGGAAGACACCCAGGCCAAGCTGGCGCTGACCGGCATCACCGGCACCTCGATCATCCAGCTCAGCGGCGGCACCCCACAAAGCGCCGAGCTCAAGGGCAAGAACGGCGAGCTGCCGCAGATCATCGCCTCGCCATCGCCCATTGCCCGGCTGTTGAACAACAGCAACGACCTGATGACCAGCATCAACCTGTTGCTGCACAACGCCAACCGCATGTTCTCGCCGGCTAACGTCGACCGCCTGAGCGGCACCCTGGCGCACCTGGAGCAGACCACCGGGGCCATCGCCGAGCAACGGGGCGATATCAAGGTGGTGATGCAGCAATTGGCCCAGGTCAGCAAACAGGCCGGCGGCGCCCTGGAGCAGACCACCGCGCTGATGCGCAACGCCAACGGGCTGCTCAACGACCAGGGCAAACAGATGTTCGGCAGCGCCGAAGGGGCCATGCGCTCCCTGGAGCAAAGCACCGCCACCATCAACAGTTTGTTGGACAGCAACAAGGACTCCCTGAACAGCGGCATGCAGGGCCTCAACGAACTGGCGCCCGCCGTGCGCGAGCTGCGCGATACCCTCGGCTCCCTGCGCGCCATCACCCGTCGCCTGGAAGCCAACCCCAGCGGGTATCTGCTGGGCAGTGACAAGAACAAGGAGTTCACGCCATGAAGCGTGCTTACCAAATGATCCTCCCGGTAGCCCTGGCCCTGGTCAGCGCCTGCTCGATCCTGCCCAAGGCCGATCCGTCCAATGTCTACCGGCTGCCGGCGGCCCAGGCGCCAGCACCTGCCCATGGCAGCGCGGGCACCTGGTCATTGCGCCTGGCCAAGCCGCAGGCCAGTGAATTCCTCGACAGCCCGCGCATTGCCGTGGTGCCCCAGGGCGACTTGATCAGCAGCTACGCCCAGTCGCGCTGGAGCGATCCGGCGCCGGTGCTGCTGCGCAACCGTCTGCTGGACGGTTTCCAGCGTGATGGCCGGGTGGCGTTCCTGAGCACTGATGACACCAACCTGCAGGCGGATTTCGAGCTGGGCGGGCAGTTGCAGGCCTTCCAGAGCGAGTACCGGGGCGCGGCGGTGGAGGTGGTGATCCGGCTGGATGCGCGATTGGTGCGCGGCAGCGACCAGCGAATCGTAGCGGCCAAGCGCTTTGAAGTGCGCCAGCCGGTGAGTGATACCCAGGTGCCGGCGGTAGTGGCCGGGTTTGGGTTGGCGGGGGATCAGTTGAACAAGCAGGTGGTGGATTGGGTGGTGCAGCAGGGCAACTCAGCACCTAAACGCTGAGGGCCTCATCGCAGGCAAGCCAGCTCCCACATTTGACGGTGTTCACACATCAAAATGTGGGAGCTGGCTTGCCTGCGATAGCGATCTAAAGCTTAGCCAAAGAACCAGTAGCAGACAGCAATCGCCGCCACCACACCGGCCAATTCCGCCAGCAACGCACACCCCACCGCATGCCGCGCCCGCTGGATACCCACCGAGCCAAAGTACACCGCCAGCACGTAGAAGGTGGTCTCGGTACTGCCCTGGATCGTCGCCGCCACCAGCGCCGGGAAGCTGTCCACACCCTGGGTCTGCATGGTCTCGATCAGCATCGCCCGCGCCGCGCTGCCGGAGAAGGGCTTGACCATCGCCGTGGGCAAGGCATCGACGAAGCGCGTGTCCAGGCCGGTCCAGGCCACCAGATGGCGAATCCCTTCGAGGCCAAACTCCAGCGCCCCGGAAGCGCGCAGTACGCCAACCGCACACAGCATCGCCACCAGGTACGGCAGCAGGTTCTTCGCGACGTCAAAGCCCTCTTTGGCGCCTTCGACAAACGCTTCATAGACCTTGACCTTGCGCAGCGCACCGATCAGCAAAAACAGCATGATCAGGCCAAACAACGTGAGGTTGCCGAGGATCGAAGACAAGCCCGCCAGGGCCGTGGCCGACATCGTCGCCAGCAAGGCCATGAAGCCGCCCAGCACCAGCGCACCGGGGATCAGGTACGCCAGCACCACTGGGTCCCACAGGCGCAGGCGCTGCATCAGCGCCACCGACAGCAGGCCTACCAGGGTCGAGGCGCTGGTGGCTAGCAGGATCGGCAGGAACACCAGGGTCGGGTCGGGCGCGCCTTGCTGGGCGCGGTACATGAAGATCGTCACCGGCAGCAAGGTCAGGGAAGACGCGTTGAGCACCAGGAACAGGATCTGCGCGTTGGTCGCGGTGTTGGGGAGCGGGTTGAGCTCTTGCAGCGCCTTCATGGCCTTGAGGCCGATCGGCGTCGCCGCGTTATCCAGGCCCAGGCCGTTGGCGGCAAAGTTGAGGGTGATCAAGCCGATGGCCGGGTGACCGGCCGGTACTTCCGGCATCAGCCGCAAGAACAGCGGGCCCAGGGCCTTGGCCAGCCACTCGACGATCCCGGCCTTCTCGGCGATGCGCAAAAAGCCCAGCCACAGGGTCAAGGTGCCGAACAGCAGCACCATCACTTCCACAGACAGCTTGGCCATGGCGAAGATACTCTCCACCATCGCCGCAAAGATCCCGGCGTTACCGCCCACCAGCCATTGCACCAGCGCCGATAGCATTGCCACGACAAAGAAGCCAAGCCACAGGCCATTGAGCATCAGTCACACCCCTTTAAATATGTGGCGAATGATAGCGGGGCTGACAGAAACGACAAACCCCGGATTTACCGGGGTTTGTGCGTATCAAGCAGGGATCAGCCCTGGCTGGTCTCGCCAGCCGGCAGCGCGGTCTTGGTCCGCCAGTGTGGCAGGGAGTTCCAGTAGCGCTCGCCCTTGGCATCGTCGTACATGCCTTCCCAACGCGCGATGACCAGCACGGCCAGGGCGTTGCCGATCACGTTCAGGGCGGTACGCGCCATGTCCATGATGCGGTCGACACCGGCGATGAACGCCAGGCCTTCCAATGGGATACCCACGCTGCCCAGGGTGGCCAGCAGCACCACGAAGGACACGCCCGGCACGCCGGCGATACCTTTGGAGGTGACCATCAGGGTGAGTACCAGCATCAGTTGCTGGCCAACCGACAGGTCGATGCCATACAGCTGGGCAATGAAGATCGCCGCGATGCTCTGGTACAGGGTCGAACCGTCGAGGTTGAACGAGTAACCGGTCGGCACCACGAAGCTGCAAATGGCTTTCGGCGCACCGTAGGCTTCCATCTTCTCGATCACGCGCGGCAGCACGGTCTCGGAGCTGGCGGTGGAGTAGGCCAGTACCAGCTCATCCTTGAAGATGCGCATCAACTTGATCACCGAGAAGCCAAACAGGCGGGCGATCAGGCCAAGAATCACAAAGGCGAAGAACAGGATGGCAACGTAGACCAGGATTACCAGCTTGGCCAATGGCAGCAGCGAGGCGAAGCCGAAGTTGGCCACGGTCACGGCGATCAGGGCGAATACACCGATAGGGGCGTATTTCATGATCATGTGGGTGACTTTGAACATGCTCTCGGACACGCCCTGGAACATGGTGACCAGGGGTTCGCGCAGGTCTGGCTTGAGGCTCGACAAGCCCAGGCCGAACAACACGGAGAAGAAGATGATCGGCAGCATCTCGCCACGGGCCACGGCGGCAAAGATGTTCGATGGGATCAGGTTGAGGATGGTCTCGATGAACGCATGTTCATGCTGCACCTCGGCGGCGGTCGCCTGGTACTTGGAGATATCCACGGTACCCAGGGTACTCATGTCGATCCCGGCACCGGGGTGGAACAGGTTGGCCAACAGCAGACCGACCACAATCGCAATGGTAGTGACCACTTCGAAGTAAACGATGGTCTTCACGCCGATCCGACCGAGTTTTTTCGCATCCCCCACACCGGCGATTCCGACAATCAGCGACGAAATCACGATCGGGATCACGATCATCTTGATCAGGCGGATAAAGATATCGCCCGCCGGTTGCAACACGTTGCTGATCCACCAGGCTTTTTCGGCACTGAAGTGGTTGAGTACAGCACCGATTGCAATCCCTAGCACCAGACCGATGAGGATCTGCCAGGCGAGGCTTAGTTTTGCCTTCTTCATGTCATTACCCTTGTTTCAAGTGGACTCAGGCAGATGCGCCAGCTGGAACGCCCGGGAGCGAAAAAGTGTGAGCATCAACCTCCGTAGAAGGTCACCGCAGATGGCCGATATGGCTTACTGGCAAGCGAAAAAAGGCGCAACTATTCCGATGCGCGGGGGCAGAGTCTAATGCCGTAAACGCCTACCCTATGCCGAATCGGCATGGGTTTTTGCAAATAAATCTGTCTGTTTGGTCAGTTCGAATGCGACATTTTGTCAGGCATACCTGCCGTGAACCGGTCATTTCAGGCTTGCCCAGGGATTTTCGGTTTTTTTGCGGGGAGGGAAAAACTCTTGAAATTTCCTACGCATACCGTCAAGAAACAGGTCTGGCCGTAGACAAACTTTCTCGATAGATGGTCACGTAGCAACACCGTGAAACGGTTGTGATGATGCAGAAAGGAAATTTGCAGCTAAGTACAGCATAAGTGCCACGGGATGCTGAGCAAGCCCGTCGCAAGTCCGTCAGGCCATAACTGCCTGCGGACCTGCGTCGCAGCTTTTCTCCTGACCCGGCCCTTGCGCAGGCACTCCCTGTACCCGTAGGTCACGCCGATCCACTTTGATCAGAGCAACCCGGCCCCCTGGTCATGCACCGCCGCCAGGCAGGTGCAAACGGAAACAGGCAGTTGGCCGGTTTCCATGTGGGTAAGGCCCGCAGACGGGCCTAGTACCAATTCGGATCTTTCTTCAGTTGCTCCATGAGCAACTTCTGCATGCCTTCATCAGGCTTGCCGATGAAGCGGTAGTCCGCATGCCTAGTTGGCGACTTGTCCGCCGGAAGCCCGGCTGGGACTTCGACCAGCATCGCGTAGGCATCTTCCTTATCAAGGCTGAAGGCAACGATCAGGCGTTTATTCAGGCAGGTGTCAGCCGTTTCACACAGCGGCCCTACCAGATACCCATCACCGTCCTCCGTCACGGCATTCATCTGCTCAGAGGTGCCCGACAGGTTGATCACCCATTCCGGCAGGCGCTCTTCCTTCTTGACCACGCCCTGCCAGGTTTCCCGATACTGCGGGTCGGCATTGAGCAGTTCATTGGCCCGCGCCTGGCCGTCATTGGCGGCCATGGCCAAGCCACTGCCGCCCAACAGCAGGGCGGCAGCCAGGGTTTTGAAAGACAAGTTGGCCATGTTCAACCTCGACCGCGACGGCCAAAGAAGAAGGAAGCGATGAACATCACCAGGAAGACGACAAAGAGAATCTTGGCGATACCCGTAGCGGTGCCCGCGATACCACCGAAGCCCAGGACTGCAGCCACAATGGCAATGATCAGGAATGTGATTGCCCAACTCAACATGGTGATTCTCCTTTTGCGTCTATAGAAGTGACTGCTGTGTAGCCATCCTGTCGCACCCAACGGGGCGGCAGGTTCGTGCCTAGAACACCCAGCGTTCCTGGACGGGTTCGTCGTACAGGGCAATGTCCTGTTCAACCGCCATCATGCGTGGGGCTGTCACGTCAGCGCTGGTGCTGCCAACGGAACGGAAATGGGTCTGTGTCATCGGTGCGCGCTCGAACTGCGGGGCGGACTGCTGGCTCTGCTGCCAATGTTGCAATTGCTGGCCACCGATCAAGGTCACCATCAAGGCGAGGCTGGCAAACAGCCCCTGTTGAAGGCGCAGTGGCGATACACGCAATGGCTTGAGGCTTTGGCGAGTCATCCTGAATCTCTCCCGCATGTTGTTTTGTTCGTTGATCACGCTTGTAGGAGAGGTATTGCAGAGTGCATGCCAGTTTTTAACCCAAATAAAAACCAATAAAATCAGCAACTTAAAAGATAGGTGCGTTTCTTATCAGCAGCATCCTGCACGATGCGCCTATCCTCACCGTGCGAAATGCACGATGGCCAATGGTCGGATCAAGGGATCAGAGAGGGCTGTAGGACTGCCGAAGGGTCAACAAGGGTTAAAAACCCGCTGCCCAGGCATATAAGTAGGAATGGTCTCAGATAGCTGCGCGATAGGGCTTTGAATCAATCAGAATAAACCATGCAACTTGCCCGATTATTCCGGGACTAACCAAGATCAATCATTCTTATTTTAAGGAGCGCGGGACAGATGGAATCCGCCAAGGAACTTCAAGGCCGCATTCTTTTAGTGGACGACGAGTCAGCAATCCTGCGCACCTTCCGCTACTGCCTGGAAGATGAAGGCTATACCGTAGCCACCGCCAACAGCGCGGCCCAGGCCGATGCCCTGTTGCAACGCCAGGTGTTCGACCTGTGTTTCCTGGACCTGCGCCTGGGCGAAGACAATGGCCTGGACGTGCTGGCGCAGATGCGCATTCAGGCACCGTGGATGCGTGTGGTGATCGTCACCGCTCATTCGGCCGTCGATACGGCAGTGGATGCGATCCAGGCAGGCGCGGCCGATTACCTGGTCAAACCATGCAGCCCCGACCAACTGCGCCTGGCCACCGCCAAGCAACTGGAAGTGCGCCAGCTATCGGCGCGCCTGGAAGCGCTGGAAGGCGAGGTGCGCCAACCCAAGGATGGCCTCGACTCCCATAGCCCGGCGATGATGGTAGTGCTGGAGACCGCCCGCCAAGTGGCCGGCACCGATGCCAATATCCTGATCCTCGGCGAATCCGGCACAGGTAAAGGTGAGTTGGCCCGGGCGATTCACGGCTGGAGCAAAAGGGCGAAAAAATCCTGCGTCACCATCAACTGCCCGTCCCTGACCGCCGAACTGATGGAAAGCGAACTGTTCGGCCACAGCCGCGGGGCCTTTACCGGCGCCAGCGAAAGCACCTTGGGCCGAGTCAACCAAGCGGATGGTGGCACGCTGTTTCTTGACGAGATCGGCGATTTTCCCCTGACACTGCAACCCAAGTTGCTGCGTTTTATCCAGGACAAGGAATATGAACGGGTCGGTGACCCTGTCACCCGGCGCGCCGATGTGCGCATCCTGGCGGCGACCAACCTGAACCTGGAAGACATGGTGCGCGACGGACGCTTTCGCGAGGACTTGTTGTATCGCCTGAATGTCATCACCTTGCACCTGCCGCCCCTGCGCGAACGCAGCGAAGATATCCTGGCCCTTGCCGACCGCTTCCTCGCGCGCTTCGTCAAAGAGTACGCACGACCGGCTCGCGGCTTCAGCGATGACGCCCGGGAAGCGCTGCTCAACTACCGTTGGCCGGGCAATATCCGTGAGCTACGCAACGTCGTGGAACGCGCGAGCATCATCTGCGCCCAGGAGAAAGTCGAAATCAGCCATCTGGGGATGGCCGAGCAACCGACCAACAACTCGCCGCGTATCGGCGCGGCGTTGAGCCTGGATGAACTGGAAAAGGCCCATATCGGCGCCGTCCTGGCCACCAGCGACACCCTGGACCAGGCGGCCAAGACCCTGGGCATCGATGCGTCGACCCTGTATCGCAAACGCAAGCAATACAACCTGTGAGCTGCACCTTATGAAGCTGGCGATGAAACTGCGCACGCGGCTGTTCCTGAGCATTTCTGCGCTGATCACCGTGGCGCTGCTCGGGTTGCTGCTGGGGCTGGTGAGCGTCATGCAAATGGCCAAGACCCAGGAAGCCCTGATCCGCAGCAACTTCATTACCCTGGACCTGGGGCTCAAGCTGCGCCAGACCCTGGGTGACCAGCTGATTTTGATGCTCAACGACACTCCGGACCCGGTCGCGCTGAACACGTCCAAGCAACAGTATTTCAAGCTGCTGGACGAGGGCATCGCCCACGAAATGAGTGTCGCCAGGGTGGGAGGTTTCTCTCAGGCCAAGGCCGATTACCTGACATTCCTCGAAGCGTTCGAAGAAAATGAAAATAGGCCTCCGCCCCTGCGCAATAACGAACAACTCACCACCAGCTTCAACGTCTTGCGCAATGGGCTGATCAGCGAACACAAAAGAGCGCTGGAAAACATCAATGCCACCGAAAGCCAGTCTCGCGAACGCGCCCTGTGGATCGCCGGCCTGCTCGGGCTGGTGGGCCTGGCGGTGCTGATCATCGGCTTCATCACCGCCCACGGCATCGCCCGACGCTTTGGCGGGCCGATCGAAGCCCTGGCCAAGGCAGCCGACAAAATCGGCCAAGGCAACTTTGATGTCACCCTGCCGATTTCTTCGGCGGCGGAAATGAACCAACTGACCCGGCGCTTTGGCATCATGGCCGAAGCGCTGCGCCAGCATCAGGCGACCAATGTCGACGAATTGCTCGCCGGCCAGCAACGCTTGCAGGCGGTGCTCGACAGCATCGACGACGGCTTGCTGATGATCGACCGCCAAGGGCACCTGGAACACCTCAACCCGGTCGCCCAGCGCCAACTGGGCTGGGACGAGAGCCGCCTGGGGCAGGGCCTGGGCGACGCGCTGCAACGCCCCGAACTGGATGAGCAACTGCACCTGGTGCTGCGCGGCGGCAACCTGGAGCGCGCACCCGACGACCTGGAAGTGGAAGTCGAAGGCGAATCGCGCCTGCTGACCTACAGCATGACGCCGGTCAGCCACCACCAGGGGCATATTCTCGGCGCGGTGATGGTGTTGCATGACGTTACCGAGCAGCGCGCCTTCGAGCGCGTGCGCAGCGAATTCGTGCTGCGTGCCTCCCATGAACTGCGTACGCCGGTCACCGGCATGCACATGGCGTTCGGCCTGTTCCAGGAGCGGGCGAAATTCCCTCCTGAATCCCGCGAAGCCGACCTGCTGAACACGGTCAACGAAGAAATGCAGCGCTTGATGCAACTGATCAACGACCTGCTCAACTTTTCCCGCTACCAGAACGGCCTGCAAAAACTCACCCTGGCGCCGTGCGACATCAACGATCTGCTTGAACATGCCCGCGCACGTTTTGCCGAGCTGGCGAATGCGCAACACATCGACCTGCTGGTAGAGGCGCAGGCACAACTGCCCAGGTTGCATGCCGACCAGGCGCAATTGGAGCGGGTCCTGGACAATCTACTCGGCAATGCCCTGCGCCATACCAGCGAAGGCGGGCAGATTCGCCTGCAGGCGCGGCGCCATGGCGAACGGCTGATCATCAGCGTCGAGGACAATGGCGAAGGCATCGCCTACGGCCAGCAGGGCAGGATTTTCGAGCCATTTGTCCAGGTAGGCCGCAAGAAAGGCGGCGCCGGCCTGGGGCTGGCGCTGTGCAAGGAGATCGTGCAGTTGCACGGTGGCCGCATGGGGGTCTATTCCCGGCCGGGGCAGGGCACGCAGTTCTATATGGCGTTGCCGCTGTAACTACACACGGTGACCACTCAAGGGGTGCAAGATCAAAGGTGGGGGCTGTCGAGTCCCCACAGGTATTGCTCGCAGCCCTTTACTTGCCTGAATCAAAGACCTTAGCGGTGATTCAATACCCGCAGGATCGCGGCGCTTTGCGCATCGGGCGTACCGTCGAACAACGCCGGCCTAAAGCGCATCTGGAACGCAGCCAGCACCCGCCGCGTCGCCACATCCAGCTCGCCGGTCTGCGGCGTGGAATAGCCCACGCGTGCCAACTCTTCCTGGAACCAGGTAATGCTCGGCAACTGCCCGGCGTACTCGGCCTGATACCGCGCGACCGCCTGGGCCTCGGGCCAGATCCCCAGGCCTTGATCCGCCAGGCGCTTCCACGGGAACAATGGGCCCGGATCGAGTTTGCGCCCGGGAGCGATATCACTGTGGCCGATAATGAACTTAGGGTTGATCCGATTGCGCTGGCTGATGTCCTTGAGCAAGGTCACCAGGGACTGGACCTGCGCTTCGGAGTACGGATACCAGACACGCCCGGTGGGTGTGTCGCGGTAGCCAGGATTGACGATCTCGATACCAATGGAGCTGGAATTGAGCCAGGTACGGCCCATCCACTCACTTTCCCCGGCGTGCCAGGAGCGCTTGTCTTCGTCCACCAGCTTATAGATGGTTGCACGGGCATCATCGCCAATCAGGTAGTGGCTGCTGACTTGGCCTTTGGTCAATAGCGCCAGCGAGCCTTGCAGGTTGGTCGCGGTGTAGTGCAGGACGACGAACTGGATACGATTATCGAAGTTCACCGACGGGTGGCTGGTATCCAGGCGCGGGCCACTCGCACAGCCGGCGAGTGTGAGGGATAAAAGAGCAGCAACGAGAAATTTCATGGCAACAGACGGTACGCTAAAGACGATAATGCAACAGTGTAACGTACCGTTTGCCGGTCAGCGGCCCGCTATACAAAATGGAACAACTTTTCAGCCCGCCTGTACCTGATTGCGCCCCGCCGCCTTGGCCCGATACAAGGCTTCGTCTGCGCGCTTGAGTGTGAGGTCGCTGCGCTCGCCGGGCTGGAACTGCGCCATGCCGATGGACATGGTGATGGTCACGCGCTCGCCCTTGAAGTGAAACGGGCACGCCTCGATGGCTGCCCGCAGGCGCTCACCGAGTTGCAGCGCATCGCCCAGCGCCGAATCCGGCATCAGCAAGACAAACTCCTCACCGCCAAACCGCGCGATAAAGTCCGTCGGCCGCAGGCGTTTGCCCAACACATTGGCGATGATCTTCAACACCTTGTCGCCCGCCAGGTGGCCGTAGCTGTCATTGATGCGCTTGAAGTGATCGAGGTCCAGCATCGCCAGCGACAGGCTGTTGCCCTGCTGATGCCAGGTGTTGACCTCGGACTCCAGGCGCTCGCTCCAGGCGGCACGGTTGGGCAAGCCGGTGAGCGGATCGATCAGGGCTTTCTGGCGCTGGACCTCAAGGTGCTCACGATAGCCCTGGGCCTCCTGCTCCATGCTTGCTACCCGCTCCGCCAGCCCCTGCAACCGTGCGGCGACTTCATGTTCACGCTGGTCGCGCTGCTTTTGATGCTCGTCCATGGCCCCCAACAGCCCCTCAAGATGGCTTTCCAGCACTTGCTTGAGGTCATCGAGGTCGGCCGCTTCCTGGACGCTGCTTTGCAAGCCGTCCATCTGTTCACGGATCTGCGTATCCATCTCGCGCGCAGCGCTGCGGCTGTCGGCATGCCCGTCGCTGGCCGCCTGCAAGTTAGCCTGGAAGGCTTCCAGTCGCTCGTTGAGGCGCTTGAGGTAGGCTTCGAACTCATGCTGGCCGCTATCAGTGATGGCCAGCATCAATACCGCCAGGTCATCAAGGATCGGCAGCAACTCGTACCAATTGAGCCCGTGGGCCAGGCGCTCGCGCATGGCTTCGGCCTGGGGCCGGTGATGCTCGGGCAGGTCGAGGTCGCCCAGCAGGCCGAGCAGGGTGTCTTCGATGTGCTTGGCGACTGAGCTGTAGGAAGGCTCGGGCGAGTCGGGCAGGGCGTACAACGCCTCGGGATCGATTTCAGCCGACTCGTCATCCAGCACCGGCGGCAATGACAGGCTGCCGATTGCCGTCGGCTGCGGCGCCTCTGGCAGGAGCTGCGGCGCTGCGACCGTACTTTCACGCTGCGGCACAACGCTCACGTCGGCAGACTGGACAGATTCCGGGGCCTGGACCACGGCAGCAGGCATTTCGACCGGCGTTATACGGGCAACCTGCGGCTGCGGCTGCGGCTGCGGCTGCGGCTGCGGTGCCACAAGCTCATCCACTTCGACCCGGGGCGCAACAGGCACCGGCGCAGGTGCGCTCTCAGTGACCTGCGGCTGCGGGGCCTGGGCTTGTGGCGCAAAAGCCCGCAGGGCCTGGGCCAGCTCGGGCGCATCCTCAACCGCCGGTGCGGCCGGGCTTGCCTGAGCAGCAGGGCTTTGCCGGGAGGCCGTGGCAGCGGGCTCAACCGGCGCAACCTCGGTACCCGCCTCCTTGCCCCCGAACAGACGTTGCAACAAACCCGGGCGAGCCGGTTCGTCATCCGACTCGAGGTTGCTCAGGGCCTGCCCTTGAAGGCCGCTCAATTCACTGAGCAGCAGAGGGATTTCCCGCGCCTGGCCGACGCGGCTGTCCAACTGCTTGGCAAAACTCTTGAGCGGGCGACTGACTTCCCGGGGCAAGGGCAGCGCCTGCAATTGCGTGACCAGGGAGGTCATAGCGGTGCTGATCTGATCAACCCGCGTTTCACGGCGTTGCTCGGAATCCAGCACGGCCTTTTCCAGGCGCGGCAGCAGGGCGGCGAGTGCGGCGTCCATGTCATCGCTGCGCACCACATCGCGCATCTCTTTCATGCACTGGTCGACGGCCCGGTCCGTGCCCTCGGCGGCCAGGGTGCTGCGCACCAGGCCACGGCGCAGCAAGTCGAGGCGCGCGGCCCAACGGCGTTCGAGCTTTTCTTGTTGCTCGATGCTTAACAGGTATTTTTCTTTCCAGCGCTGGGCGTCGTCGCTCATGCAAGGGGTCCGCGAGGGCCGGGGCTCAACGCGGGTAATGCATCAACCGTGAGCGAACCCGGCAGACGAATCTCTACCGCGACCGGCAGGTGATCGGAAATGGGTTGCGCCAGCACCTGCACACTTTCCAGCGTCAGGGTCGGGCTTAACAGGATGTGATCAAGACAACGTTGCGGGCGCCAGCTGGGGAAAGTGGCTTCGACCTGGGGCGCCAGCAGCCCGAGGTCGCGCAACGGGGAATTCTCCAACAGGTCACTGGCGTGGGTGTTCATGTCCCCCATCAGCACCTGGTGTTTGTAATCGCCAATCAGCTCACGGATGTAGGCCAACTGCATGGTGCGGGTACGCGCGCCCAGCGCCAGGTGCATCATGACGACCACCAGCGCCTCGGGCCCCTCGCCAAACCTCACGAGAATCGCCCCGCGCCCTTTCGGGCCTGGCAGTGGATGGTCTTCGATCGCCCAGGGCTTAAGGCGGCTGAGTACACCATTGCTGTGCTGGCCGAGTTTGCCGAGGTTGCGATTGAGTTGTTGATACCAGTAGGGAAACGCACCGAGCTGGGCCAGGTGCTCGACCTGGTTGACGTAGCCCGAACGCAGGCTGCCACCATCGGCCTCCTGCAGGGCCACCAGGTCGAAGTCTCCCAGCAGGTCGCCAATCTTCTGCAGATTGCCCGCCCGGCCATTGTGGGGCAACAGATGCTGCCAGCCACGGGTCAGGTAGTGCCGGTACTTTTCGGTACTGATGCCGACCTGGATATTGAAGCTCAGCAAGCGCAGCCGGCTGCCCGCCGGCAGGCCGGTGGACGCGAGATGATGCTCGTTGACCTGCGGATCATGCAGGCCAACCACTCGTTCTGTACCCCAGCGGCGCATGGCGGGCCCCTTACTTGGCTGCGCGCTCTTTGGCGATCAGCTGGTCGGCAACGTTCAGGGTCGCTTCAGGGCCGCCGGTGGAGCCGAGGTCAAAGCGGTACTTGCCGTTGACGATCAGGGTTGGAACGCCTTGCACGCCGTATTTCTGTGCCAGCTCCTTGGCCTGCTTGATCTGGCCCTGGATGGCGAAGGAGTTGAAGGTTGCGAGGAACTTGTCCTTGTCCACGCCTTGGGTGGCGAGGAAGTCAGCCATTTGATCAGGCTTGGTCAGCGGCTTGCGATCCTTCTGGATAGCTTCGAACACGGCATTGTGGACCTTATGCTCCACACCCATGGCTTCCAGGGTCAGGAACATCTGGCCGTGGGCATCCCAAGGGCCGCCGAACATGGCCGGGATGCGCTTGAAGTTCACGTCCGATGGCAGCTTTTCGGCCCAAGGGTTGATGGTCGGTTCAAAAGAGTAGCAATGCGGGCAGCCATACCAGAACAGCTCTACGACTTCGATCTTGCCCGGCACGGAAACCGGTACAGGATTAGCCAGTTCAACATAGGTCTTACCCGCTTCAAGTGGCACATCGGCGGCTTGGGCGGTCATGCCGAACAGGCTGGCAGTGACGAGAGCGGCGCTGAGGATCAATTTACGCATGCTTTACTCCTGGACAAATAAAGTCGCCTCGCGCGACCTTTTTTATGACAGGCCTGCACGGGCATGAGTTCGTTAGTGTAACGGTAGCGGCCACAAAAAAGGGCGGCCCGCGCCACCCTTTTTATGCTTGCATCGACGGATTAATCGAGCGTTAACGTTACCACTGGTGTACGCCCGGCCTTGCGCGCCTTACTTGTGCAGGCCCTGGATATAGCTGGCCACCGCTGCAATGTCTTCATCGCTCAATTTGCGCGCGATGGTGCGCATGGTCATGGCGTCGCCATCGTTGGCGCGACCGGCTTCTTCCTTGCGGAAATCGGTCAGTTGCTTGGCGATGTACTGGGCGTGCTGGCCGCCCAGGTGCGGGAAACCTGCTGCGGCGTTACCCGAGCCATCCGGGGAGTGGCAGCCGGTACAGGCCGGCAGGCCTTTGTCGAGGTCGCCGCCACGGAACAGCTTTTCACCACGCTCGACCAGTTTTGGATCCGCCGCCCCCACGCTGCCTGCCTGGCTGGCGAAATACGCCGCGATATCCGCCAGGTCCTGATCGTTGAGATTGGTCAGCATGCCGGTCATTTCCAGGACCGTTCGCTTGCCGTCCTTGATGTCGTGCATCTGCTTGGTCAGGTATTTCTCGCCCTGGCCCGCCAGTTTTGGAAAGTTGGGTGCCGGGCTGTTGCCGTCCGGTCCATGGCAGGCGCCACATACAGCGGCCTTTGTCTGGCCAGCAGTAGCGTCACCTGCAGCATGGGCAACACCAGTGATGCCCAAGGTCAACAGCAGACTCACGATCAATTTGTTCATCAGCTAATCCAATTACGGCTAAAGGTTATAGAGTTATGAACCGGGTCTACTCGCTCATCAAAAGGATGATGGCCTGGTAATCCTCGGCACGGCATTCCATGCACAAACCACGCGGCGGCATCGCCTTGAAACCCTGGGTCACGTGCTGCACCAGCGTATCCATGCCTTGCGCCAGTCTCGGCGCCCAGGCTGCCTGGTCACCCCGCTTGGGGGCCGTAGGCAACTGCCCGGCATGGCAAGCCGCGCAAACGCGGTTGTACACAGCTTCCGGATCCTGTGTAGCCTGCGCACTGTAAAGTGGTATCAGGACACCGACAGCTAGCAGCCACTTGGTCATACGTCGACCTTTTCAGGGTTTGGAAGCGTTTTGCGTTCTAATGCGCAATAAAGGTCTATCGCTCCCGTGAACTTCATCCTTCGCTGGGACAAAGCACACACAAAATCTGCGGCATTATATACTGGCGCTACTGAAACGGGAACGACACTACTTGCCGCACCCATTCCCGGCACCGCCCACATCGGAAATCCCATGCAACTCAAGAACCCCATCCTCGGTCTGTGCCAACAGTCCACGTTCATGCTCAGCGCCGCCAAAGTCGACCAATGCCCCGACGACGAAGGCTTTGAAGTGGCCTTCGCCGGGCGCTCCAACGCCGGCAAGTCCAGCGCGCTCAACACCCTGACCCATGCCAGCCTGGCTCGCACCTCGAAAACCCCAGGCCGCACGCAACTGCTCAACTTCTTCAAGCTAGACGATGATCGGCGTCTGGTCGACCTGCCGGGCTACGGTTACGCAAAAGTACCTATCCCATTGAAGCTGCACTGGCAGCGTCACCTGGAAGCGTATCTGGGTGGCCGCGAGAGTTTGAAAGGGCTGATCCTGATGATGGATATCCGTCATCCAATGACCGATTTCGACCTGCTGATGCTCGATTGGGCAGTCGCCAGCGGCATGCCAATGCACATCCTGCTGACCAAGGCCGACAAGCTGACCTACGGCGCCGCCAAGGGCACCTTGCTCAAAGTGCAGGCACAAATCCGTAAAGGTTGGGGTGATGCCATCACCATCCAGCTGTTCTCGGCACCCAAGCGCATGGGCCTGGAAGATGCCTATACCGTGCTGGCAGGCTGGATGGAACTGGCGGACAAGGGCGCAGAACTGGCCGAATAACTTTTCTGCGGGCAAAAAAAACCCCGGACTTCGTATGGGGAGGGGAAGTTCGGGGTCCAAGTTCCGGACCGCTAGGGCGGGGTCCAGATATCTGCCAACACTTAACACAACATAGGAGCATTGAAGGGCTTCACCACCCATTCAGTAACTCTGAGTGACTTTTCATGGGTTAAGTTCCGGCGCCCCGGAAAAACTATTGGAAATAACCCTCGGATATTTCCGATCTATAGGCAACGCTGCGACCTCATGCCGCAGCACTGCCGGATAATCAGTGCGCCTGGTCCCAGTTATCGCCCACGCCGACCTCCACCAGCAGCGGCACATCCAGTTGCGCGGCACTGCTCATGTGCTCGCGAATCTTCTCGCTGACTTCAGCCACCAGGTCCTCACGGACCTCGACCACCAATTCATCGTGCACCTGCAGGATGACCTTGGCGTCGAGCCCCGACTCCGTCAGCCAGTTGTCGACCTTGACCATGGCCTTCTTGATGATATCGGCGGCAGTCCCCTGCATCGGCGCGTTGATCGCGGTGCGTTCTGCGCCTGCGCGCTCCTGCGGCTTGTTGGAGTGAATATCCGGCAAGTACAGGCGGCGCCCGAACAGGGTTTCCACATAGCCCTGGTCGGAAGCCTGGGCGCGGGTGCGCTCCATGTACTCGCGCACCCCTGGGTAGCGGGCGAAGTACACATCTATATAGGCCTTGGCCGTCTTGGTATCGACGCCAATGTCCTTGCCCAGCTTCTGCGCGCCCATGCCGTAGATCAGGCCGAAGTTGATCGCCTTGGCGCTGCGGCGCTGATCGGACGTGACCTCGTCCAGTTCGACCTTGAACACCTCGGCCGCCGTGGCCGTGTGCACATCCAGGTTGTCGCGAAAGGCGTTGAGCAAGCCTTCGTCCTTGGACAGGTGCGCCATGATCCGCAGCTCGATTTGCGAGTAGTCCGCCGCCAGCAGCTTGTAGCCCTTGGGTGCGACGAACGCCTGGCGGATCCGCCGGCCTTCGGCCGTGCGCACCGGGATGTTCTGCAGGTTCGGATCACTGGACGACAGGCGCCCGGTGGCCGCCACCGCCTGGTGATAAGAGGTATGGATACGCCCGGTACGGAGGTTGATCTGCTCGGGCAAACGATCGGTGTAGGTGCTTTTGAGCTTGCTCATGCTGCGGTACTGCATCAGCACCTTGGGCAATGGATAGTCATCTTCGGCCAGTTTGGCCAGTACTTCCTCGGCGGTAGAGGCCTGGCCCTTGCCAGTCTTCTTCAATACCGGCAGCCCGAGCTTTTCGTAGAGGATAGCCCCCAACTGCTTGGGCGAACCCAGGTTGAACTCCTCACCGGCGATCTCGTACGCCTGGCGCTCCAGCTCCACCATCTTGTTGCCCAGCTCGATGCTCTGCACGCCAAGCAACGCTGCATCCACCAGGGCACCCTGGCGCTCGATCCGTGCCAGCACCGGCACCAATGGCATCTCGATATCCGTCAGCACGCTGGCCAGGCTCGGCAGGGCGCAGAGCTGCTCATACAGCGCCAGGTGCAGGCGCAGGGTCACATCGGCGTCTTCGGCGGCGTAGGGGCCGGCCTGCTCCAGGGCAATCTGGTCGAAGGTCAGTTGCTTGGCGCCTTTGCCGGCGATGTCCTGGAAGCTGACGGTGTCATGTTCCAGGTACTTCTTCGCCAGGCTGTCCATGTCGTGACGGGTCGCGGTGGAGTTCAGCACGTAGGATTCGAGCATGGTGTCGAAGGCGATGCCGCGCACGGTGATGCCGTGCGCCGGGTCGCCGCCGATGGCGCAATTGGCCAGGATATTCATGTCGAACTTGGCGTGCTGGCCGACCTTGAGCTTGTTCGGGTCCTCCAGCAGCGGCTTGAGGGCCAACAACACCGTATCGCGATCCAATTGCTCGGGCACGCCGATGTAGGAATGGGTCAGCGGGATGTAGGCCGCTTCGTTGGCCTGCACGGCAAACGAAACCCCCACCAGTTGCGCCTGCTGGGCGTCGACACCGGTGGTTTCGGTATCGAAGGCAAACAACTTGGCGTCATTGAGTTTTTTCAGCCAGACGTCAAAACGGGCCTGGTCGAGGATGGTCTCGTACTGCGCCTGGACCGGGGCCACAGGCGCCTGGGCCTCAACTGCAACCTGAGCCGGTGCAACGTCCGCGGCGGCCTTGAGCTCGACGCGCTTGGCATCGCGCTGAATCTCGTCGATCCAGCTCTTGAACTCCAGCAGGGTGTACAGCTCCAGCAGCTTCTCGCGATCCGGCTCGATCAGGTGCAAGTCTTCCAGGCCAACATCCAGGGGCACGTCGACCTTGATGGTCGCCAACTGGTAGGACAGGAATGCCATCTCTTTATACTCTTCCAGCTTGGCCGGCAGGGTCTTGGCCCCACGGATCGGCAAGGTCGGGACAATATCCAGTTGCTCGTACAGCTCTTTCAGGCCGCCGTTCACACCGACCAATAGCCCCGAAGCGGTCTTAGGACCGATACCTGGAACGCCTGGGATGTTGTCGGAGGAATCGCCCATCAATGCCAGATAGTCGATGATCTGCTCGGGAGCGACCCCAAATTTCTCCTTAACGCCGTCGATGTCCATGGCGCTACCGGTCATGGTGTTGACCAAGGTAATGTGCCCATCGACCAGCTGTGCCATGTCCTTGTCACCCGTGGAGATCACCACCGGGCGGTTGGCGGCAGCACTGCTGCGGGCCAGGGTGCCGATCACGTCATCCGCTTCGACGCCTTCGACGCACAGCAGTGGGAAGCCCAGGGCGATCACGCTCTGGTGCAGCGGCTCGATTTGCACGCGCATGTCATCGGGCATGCTCGGGCGGTTGGCCTTGTATTCGGCGTACATGTCATCGCGAAATGTCCCGCCCTTGGCGTCGAACACGACCGCGAACGGGCTGTCCGGGTACTGCTTGCGCAGGCTTTTGAGCATGTTCAACACGCCCTTGACCGCACCGGTCGGCAGGCCTTTGGACGTGGTCAACGGCGGCAGCGCGTGGAAGGCGCGGTACAGATATGAAGAACCGTCCACCAGGACGAGGGGGGCTTGGCTCATGAGCAGGATCAACCTTTTCGGCGGGTCTGGCGCTAGAATAGCCGGACCAATGACAACAAAGGGACAAGGTTATCATGCGTACATTCAATCGCCTGCTGTTGACCGGCTTGATTGCACTCGCTCCGATGGCTGCCATGGCGGCAGACGACGCTCCCTCGGGAGACCCGCAAGTCACCATTCGCACGGAAGGCGACAAGACCATCCAGGAATACCGCCAAAACGGTTTCCTGTATGCCATCAAGGTAACGCCCAAGGGCGCACCCCCGTACTTTTTGGTGCGCGCGGACGGAACCGATGCGAACTTCATCCGCTCGGACCAGCCGGATATGCTGATCCCGTCATGGAAGATCTTCGAATGGAAATGATTTCTTAACTTTAATCGGCGCCGCGGCCTGCGGCGCCCGTACTGGCAGTTTTAACCATGTCTGTGTTCACCCCCCTGGCTCGGCCCGAGCTGGAAACCTTTCTCGCCCCTTATGGGCTCGGCCGCCTGCTCGATTTCCAGGGGATTGCCGCTGGTAGCGAAAACACCAACTTCTTTATCAGCCTGGAACAGGGCGAATTTGTCCTGACCCTGGTTGAACGCGGCCCCGTGGACGAAATGCCGTTCTTCATCGAACTGCTGGACGTACTCCACGACGCCGACCTGCCCGTGCCTTACGCCCTGCGCACCACCGACGGCGTGGCCCTGCGCGAATTGGCAGGCAAGCCGGCGCTGCTGCAACCGCGCCTGGCGGGCAAGCACATCAAGGAGGCCAATGCCCAGCATTGCGTGCAAGTGGGTGAATTACTCGCTCACCTGCACCTGGCCACCCAGGGCGACAAGGTGCTGGAACGCAAGACCGATCGCGGGCTGGATTGGATGCTCGACGAGGGCACGCAGCTGATCTCGCACCTCGACGCCCACCAACAGCAACTGTTGCAAATGGCGCTGGATGAAATCCAGCAGCTCAAAGGTCAGATCCTCACGCTGCCACGGGCCAATATCCACGCCGACCTGTTTCGCGACAACGCGATGTTCGAAGGCACCCACCTGACCGGGTTGATCGACTTCTATAACGCATGCTCCGGGCCAATGCTGTACGACGTGGCGATTGCCCTCAATGACTGGTGCTCGGACGCCGCCGGGGTGATCGACGGCCACCGCGCCCGCGCACTGCTGGGCGCCTATGCGGCACTGCGGCCGTTCAGCACCAGGGAAGCCGAGCTGTGGCCGACGATGCTGCGCGTGGCGTGTGTGCGGTTCTGGCTGTCCCGCCTGATTGCAGCAGAGACGTTTGCGGGGCAGGACGTGCTGATTCACGATCCGGTGGAGCTTCAACAGCTGCTGGAACAACGCCAGCAGGTCACCCTCCAGCTGCCGCTCGCCCTCTAACGCTTTGGGAGCGGGCTTGCCCGCGATGAGGCGTGTCAGTCACCTAATGAGCGCCTGATACACCGCCATCGCGGGCAAGCCCGCTCCCACATTGGTTTGGCGGTGTGCCTACAGTGACTCCAGGCACCCTGCCAAATCATTGCCCAGCTTCTCCAGCAACTGCTCGTACCCCTGGCCCGTGGCCGGGGTGTAGCCGCCCAGGGCATCCAATTCCGCCAGCTTCACCGGCAGGCCAGCCACCAGGGTCTCGGCCAGGCGCGGGCGCAAGGGTGGCTCGCTGAACACACAGGTCTTGCCCACCTCCTGCAAGCGCGTGCGCATCGCCGCCACATGCTGGGCGCCGGGCTGCACTTCGGCGGTCACGCTGAACACACCGGTGTGCTTGAGGCCGTAGGCATCTTCAAAGTAGTCGAAGGCTTCGTGGAACACGAAGTAAGGCTTGCCGGCGATACCCGCCAGGCGCGCTTTCAAACGCAGGTCCAAGGCATCCAGGCGCCCGTTGAACGCTTGCAGGTTGCTCTGGTAGCGCTCTGCATTGGCGGGGTCAGCCGCGCTCAAGTCCGCCGCCATCCTGGCCGCAATCACCCGCGCATTCACCGGCGACAACCACAAGTGGGCATCCAGGCTGCCAGGGCGATGATCGTGGTCATGGTCGTCGGCTTCTTCGCCATGGGAGTGATTATCTTCGGCGAAATGCCGCAGCTTCAGGCCCGGCAGTTCCTGCACGGCCACCGTGGGCAAGTTGCGACCCTTGAGGACCCGTGGCAGGAAGCCTTCCATGTCCGGACCGATCCAATACAGCAGATCCACCGATTGCACACGCCGTACGTCGGATGGGCGCAATGCATAGTTATGCGGCGAGGCTCCGGGTGGCAATAACACCTCTGGAACCGCCACGCCGTCCTGCACAGCGGCGGCAATCAGCTGTAAGGGTTTGATGCTGGTGAGCACCCGAACCTCGGCCTGGGCAGCCCCGGCAATCAATAAACTGGTGACAAATACGACAAAAACGGCAAAAAGTCGGGACACGATGAGCACTCAAGTCAGCAGGAACGGGTAACATAATAACGTCTCTCACAAATATCTGTCGCCGCTCATGCCTAAAACACCTCTTGCCAGCCGTCCCCACGACCACTCTCACTGCGTGCACAACGCACTGTCGGAGGCCGACGCCCTGTGCGCACGCCAAGGCCTGCGCCTGACCGCCCTGCGCCGGCGAGTGCTGGAACTGGTGTGGCAGAGCCACAAGCCGCTGGGTGCCTACGACATTCTCGGCGTGCTCAGCGAGCAGGACGGTCGCCGCGCCGCGCCGCCCACGGTGTACCGTGCGCTGGACTTCCTGCTGGAAAACGGCCTGGTGCACCGCATCGCCTCGTTGAACGCCTTTGTCGGCTGCAACCACCCGGAGCACGCGCACCAGGGCCAGTTCCTGATCTGCCGCGAGTGCCACGCCGCCATCGAGCTTGAACAAAAAAGCATCAGCGACGCGATTATCAAGAGCGCCGGCGATGTCGGCTTCCGAGTCGAAGGGCAGACCGTCGAAGTGGTTGGCATCTGCTCGGGCTGCCAGGGGGCTTGATGAGCACTGCGCTAATCCGCCTGGAACAGGTCGGCGTCACATTCGCCGACCAGAACGTGCTGGACAACATTGACCTGAGCGTCGAGCCGGGGCAGATCGTCACCCTGATCGGCCCCAACGGCGCCGGCAAGACCACCCTGGTGCGCGCCGTGCTAGGCCTGCTCAAGCCCGACAGCGGCAGCGTCTGGCGCAAGCCCAAGCTGCGCATCGGCTATATGCCGCAGAAACTGCACGTCGACCCAACCCTGCCGCTGTCGGTGCTGCGCTTCCTGCGCCTGGTGCCCGGCGTGGACCGCACCCGCGCCCTGGCCGCGCTCAAGGAAGTGGGGGCCGAGCAGGTCATCGACAGCCCGGTGCAAAGTATCTCCGGTGGCGAGATGCAGCGCGTGCTGCTAGCCCGGGCCCTGCTGCGCGAGCCCGAATTGCTGGTGCTCGATGAACCGGTGCAAGGCGTCGACGTTGCCGGCCAGGCCGAGCTCTACAGCCTGATCACCCGCCTGCGCGACCGGCATGGCTGCGGCGTGCTGATGGTGTCCCACGATCTGCACCTGGTGATGAGCACTACCGACCAGGTGGTGTGCCTCAACCGCCACGTCTGCTGCTCTGGCCACCCGGAACAGGTCAGCGGCGACCCGGCCTTCGTCGAGCTGTTCGGCAAGAATGCGCAGAGCCTGGCGATTTACCACCACCGTCACGACCATGCCCATGACCTGCATGGCGCGGTAGTTGCCGATCCGATCGCCCCTCATACCCACGTCCACGGAGATGGCTGCAAGCATGGCTGATTTTCTGCTCTACGCCCTGCTTGCAGGCTTGGCTTTGGCGCTGGTGGCGGGCCCGTTGGGCTCCTTCGTGGTCTGGCGGCGCATGGCCTACTTTGGCGACACCTTGTCCCACGCGGCCCTGCTCGGCGTGGCCCTGGGCTTTTTGCTGGACGTCAGCCCGACCATCGCGGTAACCGTCGGCTGCCTGCTGCTGGCAGTGCTGCTGGTGACCCTGCAACAGCGCCAGCCCCTGGCCTCGGACACGCTACTGGGGATCCTCGCGCCGAGTACCCTGTCCCTGGGCCTGGTGGTGCTGAGTTTTATGCACGAAGTACGTATCGACCTGATGGCCTACCTGTTCGGCGACCTGCTGGCGATCAGCCCCACGGACCTGGCCTGGATTCTCGGCGGCAGCGCGGCAGTATTGATCCTGCTCGTGGCCCTGTGGCGCCCGCTGCTGGCAATTACCGTCCACGAACAACTGGCCACCGTCGAAGGCTTGCCAGTACCCGCACTGCGCATGACCCTGATGTTGCTGATCGCCGTGGTGATCGCTGTCGCAATGAAGATTGTCGGCGTATTGTTGATCACGTCGCTGTTGATCATCCCCGCCGCAGCCGCCCAGCGTCATGCACGTTCGCCGGAACAGATGGCGGTCGGCGCCAGTTTGCTGGGGATGCTTGCCGTGTGTGGTGGCCTGGCGCTGTCCTGGTTCAAGGACACCCCGGCCGGGCCGTCGATTGTGGTCACGGCCGCCGCACTGTTTCTGCTGAGTTTTGTCCTGCCCCGTCGAGGGGTGTAGACTTGCTCGTTTTTTGCGCAATTAGAGAGTCGCAGGAATGAAGCCGTTCACCTCCCGTTATCTGCTCCTTGCCGCATTTTCCCTGCTGCTGGGCGCCTGCCAAAGCACCCCGCCCGTCGCCCCCGAGGCGCCGGACGCGCGCGCTGCGGCCATTGCACAGCTGGAACAAAACCTGGCCAGCAGTGAGCTGGCTACCGCCGAAGACCAACTGGCGGCCTTGCAGGCCCAATCGCCTGACGATCCGGCGCTGGAGCCTTATCAGCGCCAACTGGCCGAAGCCTATTTGCAGCGCAGCCAGATCGTCCTGCAAAAAGGTGATGTCAACGCCGCCGCCACTGCCTTGAGCCGCGCCCGGGCCCTGATGCCCAAGGCTCCGGCCCTGACTGGCGGGGTCAACAGCGCCATCGCCCACGCCCGCAAAGCCGAGCTGGATAAAGCCGAAGCCGCCCTTAAAGCCGCCGAAGCCAAGCCACCGGCCAAGGTCATCGACCCCGCCGCCGAGAGCACCACGGTTGCGCTGAACCTCACGGATATCCAGCAATTGCGCCATCAACTGGATGCCATCGCCACCGATGTGGTGAATTACCAGTGTGACGTGAGCATCCAGGTGCCGCGCACCGAGGATTACCCGTGGCTGAACACGCTGTTGACTAAACGAGTGAAGCGGATTGACTCAGGGTATGACCTGAAGATCCACCGGCAGATTCTCAAACACATACCGGCCCAGGTGGTGCTGATTCCGCGTAAGGCGGACTGACGCCCATCGCCGGCAAGCCGGCCCCCACAGTGCAATACATTTCAACGTGGGAGCCGGCTTGCCGGCGATGAGGCCCTGTCAAACAACCAGAAACTTAAGCCGGAACCGCCTTGGCCCTAGGCTCGCGCTCCCACACCCGATGCTGGGCAATCGCCGCAATAAACGCCTTCAACGCCTTGGCATCACCGCCCACAATCAACCCCGCATCCACCTCCAGCTTCAACACCTCCAGCAACTGCTTCGCCTCACCGGCCAAGGCAATCGCCTTCAAGTGCTTGTAGGCCTCCAGCAGGTAATGCAACGCCACGCCATCGCCGCTCAATGCCTGGATCGACTTCGCCCCACCCGGCACAAACACCGCATCGAATGCCACCGACGGCAAGCCTTCCATCGACGCGTCCACCGCCAGGCTCTTGCCATCGGCCGTGGTCACCGGCGCTGAGGTCGGCCCGAGCAACTTGGCATGGGCACCTTCTGCGGCCAGCGCCTTTTTCAGCGCGGCAATCGCGGCACCATCCACACCATTGGCGGCCAGGATCGCCACCTTGCGCGTCTTGATATTGCCCGCCAGCAAGTTGGCCTGGCTCAAGGCCGGCGAGCGCTCTGGCGCGGTCTTGCGCACCGGCACGGTGCCTTTTTTCGGTGCCGGCAGGCCCAGGTTCTGCGCCACACGCTTGGCCAGCCCGAGGTCGATATTGGCCAGGATCTCATTGACCTGGCGCGCCCGGATAAACTCACGCTCGACCTTGCCCAGCTCAAAGCTATAGGCCGCGATGATGTGTTCCTGCTCGTGCTTGCTCATGCTGTTGAAAAACAGGCGCGCCTGGGAAAAGTGATCGCCAAAGGACTCACTGCGCTCGCGGATCTTGTGCGCGTCGATACGCTCCGGGTAGGACTCGAAACCACCATCCTGCGCTGCCGGCGCAGTTTCTTTCGGCCAGCCGCCGTCGATGGAGTTCGGCTCGTACGCGGCACGGCCTTTGTCGATGGTGCTGCGGTGCATGGCATCGCGCTGGTTGTTATGCAGCGGCGTCAGCGGCTGATTGATCGGCAACTGGTGAAAGTTCGGGCCACCTAGTCGGCTGATCTGCGTATCGGTGTAGGAAAACAGGCGACCTTGCAGCAGCGGGTCATTGGAGAAATCGATACCCGGCACGATATGCCCCGGGCAGAACGCGACCTGTTCGACTTCGGCGAAGAAGTTGTCCGGGTTGCGATTGAGCACCATCTTGCCCAGCGGGGTGATGGGCACCAACTCTTCAGGGATCAGCTTGGTCGGGTCGAGAATATCGAAGTCGAACGCGTGCTCCTTATCTTCCGGAATCACCTGTACGCCCAATTCCCACTCCGGGTAATCGCCCATCTCGATCGCATCCCACAGGTCGCGACGATGGTAATCGGTATCTTTACCGGCCAGCTTTTGCGCCTCATCCCACACCAGGGAGCAGGTGCCCGCCGTCGGACGCCAGTGGAATTTGACGAAGTTGGATTGACCCTCGGCATTCACCAGGCGGAACGTGTGCACCCCAAAACCCTGCATGCTGCGTAGGCTTTTTGGAATGGCGCGGTCGGACATCGCCCAGATCACCATGTGCGCCGATTCCGGCTGCAGCGAGACAAAATCCCAGAAAGTATCGTGGGCCGAGCCGCCGGTAGGAATTTCGTTGTGCGGCTCAGGTTTTACCGCATGCACGAAGTCAGGAAACTTGATCGCGTCCTGAATGAAAAATACCGGCATGTTGTTGCCCACCAGGTCGAAGTTGCCTTCGTCGGTGAAGAACTTCACGGCAAAGCCGCGCACGTCACGCACCGTATCGCCTGAACCACGTGGGCCCTGCACCGTGGAAAAGCGCGTGAACACCGGGGTTTTACGGCCAGGGTCACGTAAAAAGCCCGCCTTGGTCAGCGCCGAATGGTTTTCATAGGTCTGGAAGTAGCCATGGGCGCCAGTGCCGCGGGCGTGCACGATGCGCTCCGGGATACGCTCGTGGTCAAAGTGCGTGATCTTTTCACGCATGATGAAATCTTCCAGCAGCGAAGGCCCGCGCGCGCCGACTTTCAACGTGTTCTGGTTATCGGAGATTTTCACCCCCTGATTAGTGCGCAGCGCCTGGCCGGTGGCGTCGGAGCGAGACTTCTCCAGGCTTTGCAGCTTGGCATTGGTGTTGCCACGGTCCAGGGTATCGGTGCCTGCAAGCTCGCTCTTGGGCGGCGTAGCGGGTTTTTTGGTACTCATCAGACAAAACTCCTCGTTTGCGTAGGCCAGAGCGGTCCCTGGCTCGTTTGAGCAAAACCCCGGGCACGGCACCCGGGAAATCGAGTTGCTTAAGTAGTGACTGACGGGATTTTTTACCGTTCCTTTTTTATGACCTTTGATCGCGTTATTGCCAAATCGCTGGTTGAATACGAAATAAATGCTAAGAAACGCTATACGGACAGGCTAAAATGCGCGCCCGGCTAACCGCTGATCCCTTTTCAATGCGCCCCACAAGGTTCGCTACGTGATCGAGTTTCATAACGTCCATAAAACCTACCGGGTCGCCGGCAAGGATATCCCCGCACTGCATCCCACCAGCCTGCGCGTCGAGAACGGCCAGGTGTTTGGCCTGATCGGCCATTCCGGCGCGGGAAAAAGTACTCTGCTGCGCCTGATCAATCGCCTCGAAGAGCCTTCGGGCGGCCAGATCCAGGTGGATGGCGAAGAAGTCACCGCCCTGGATGCCAACGGCCTGCGCCGTTTCCGGCAGCAGGTCGGGATGATCTTCCAGCACTTCAACCTGCTGGCCTCCAAGACCGTTGCCGACAACGTCGCGCTGCCGCTGACCCTGGCGGGCGAACTGTCGCGCCGCGAGATCGATGCGCGCGTGGCCGAACTGCTGGACCGGGTCGGCCTCGCCGACCACGCCAGGAAGTACCCGGCGCAACTGTCCGGCGGCCAGAAGCAGCGCGTCGGCATTGCCCGTGCCCTGGCCACCAAGCCGAAAATCCTGCTGTGCGACGAAGCCACCAGCGCCCTCGACCCACAGACCACCGCCTCGGTCCTGCAATTGCTGGCCGAGATCAACCGCGAGCTGAAGCTGACCATCGTGCTGATCACCCATGAAATGGACGTGATCCGCCGTGTCTGCGACCAGGTCGCGGTGATGGATGCCGGGGTGATTGTCGAGCAAGGCCCGGTGGCCCAGGTGTTCCTGCACCCCACGCACCCGACCACCAAGCGCTTTGTGCAAGAAGCCGAGCAGGTCGATGAAGGTGAGCAGCGCGATGTGTTCGCCCATGTGCCGGGCCGCATCGTGCGCCTGACGTTCCAGGGCGAAGCGACCTACGCGCCACTGCTGGGTACCGTCGCCCGCGAAACGGGTGTGGACTACAGCATCCTTGCCGGTCGCATCGACCACATCAAAGATACCCCTTACGGGCAACTGACCCTGGCCATCACCGGCGGTGACATGGAAGCGGCGTTCGCGCGCTTTACCGCCGCCGATGTGCACATGGAGGTCCTGCGTTAATGGACGTGCTACTGCATTACTTCGACAACGTCGACTGGGCTGATATCTGGGTGGCCACCAACGACACCCTGCTGATGCTCGGCACCTCGCTGTTTTTCACCGTGCTGGTGGGCCTGCCATTGGGCATCCTGCTGTTTCTGTTCAGCCCACGGCAGTTGCTGGAGCAGAAAACCACCTATGCCGCCCTGGCCTTCGTGGTCAACGCCATACGTTCGCTGCCGTTTATCATTCTGCTGATTGTGATGATCCCCACCACGGTGTTCCTCACCGGCACTTCGCTGGGCGTGGCCGGCGCGATTCCACCGCTGGTGGTAGGCGCTTCGACGTTCTTCGCGCGGCTGGTGGAAACCGCCCTGCGCGAGGTCGATCGCGGCATCATCGAGGCGACCCAGGCCATGGGCGCGACCACCCGGCAGATCATCACCAAGGCGCTGCTGCCCGAGGCAAAGCCGGGCATCATTGCTGCAATCACCGTGACCGCCATTGCCCTGGTGGGCTACACCGCCATGGCGGGTGTGGTGGGTGCCGGTGGGCTGGGCGACCTGGCGATCCGCTATGGCTACCAGCGTTTCCAGGATGACGTCATGGTCGTGACCGTGGTGATGTTGATTGTGCTGGTGCAGATTCTGCAAACCATCGGCGATAAGCTGGTGACCCACTATTCTCGAAAATAACGGCCATTGCCGGCCCCCGCCGGCATGCCCGAACAAGGAGCTTGTTGGATGAAAAAACTACTGGTTGCTTTCGCCGCGGTTGCCGCATTTTCCGCCCACGCCGCCGAGACCCTGACGGTCGCCGCGACCCCGGTGCCGCACGCTGAGATCCTTGAGTTCGTGAAGCCGGCCCTGGCCGCGCAAGGCGTGGACCTGAAGGTCAAGGTGTTCACCGACTACGTGCAGCCGAACGTACAAGTGGCCGAAAAACGCCTGGACGCCAACTTCTTCCAGCACCAGCCGTACCTGGATGAGTTCAACAAGGCCAAGGGCACCCACCTGGTGAGCGTCGCCGGCGTGCACCTGGAGCCGCTGGGCGCGTACTCCAGCAAGTACAAGAGCCTGGCCGAGCTGCCGAACGGCGCCAACGTGGTGATCCCCAACGACGCCACCAACGGCGGCCGCGCGCTATTGCTGCTGGCCAGCAAGGGCCTGATCACCTTGAAGAACCCGACCGATATCCTGTCGACCATCAAGGACATCACCGGCAACGAAAAAGGCCTGAAATTCCGCGAACTGGAAGCCGCCACCCTGCCGCGCGTGCTGACCCAGGTCGACCTGGCCCTGATCAACACCAACTACGCCCTGGAAGCCAAGCTGGACCCGTCCAAGGATGCCCTGGCGATCGAAGGCAACGACTCGCCTTACGTCAATATCCTGGTGACCCGCGAGGACAACAAGGATTCGGACGCGGTGCAAAAACTGGTCAAAGCCCTGCACACTCCGGAAGTGAAGAAATTCATCAACGAGAAGTACAAAGGCGCGATCCTGCCGGCGTTTGATCTGAAAGACGATCTCTGAAGCCGAGCAAAGCAAAATGTGGGAGCTGGCTTGCCTGCGTTAGCGGTGGGTCAGCAACCAAGAGGCTGGCTGACCCACCGCTATCGCAGGCAAGCCAGCTCCCACACTTGATCTGTGTTGTCAGCTCAGTTGCGCTGCAACAACCCCGGCAACTGCGCCACCAGCTTCTGGTTATTCAACGGCGCACGGATAAACCCGCGCTGGCTGCCATCCGGGCCGATCAATGCCAGGTTGCCGCTGTGGTCGACGGTGTAGTTCGGCTTGCTGGTGTCGGCCGGAATGAACGGAATGCTCACCGCATTCGAGACCTTCTGCACATCCTCCACATTCGCCCCGGTCAACCCTGCAAATTGCGGATCGAAGTAGCTCAAGTACTGCTTGAGCTGGGTCGGGGTATCGCGATGCGGGTCAACGCTGACCAGGATCACCTGCAGCTTATCCACCACGTCCTTGGGCAGCTCGCTCTTGATCTGCCGCAGTTGGGCCAGGGTGGTCGGGCAGATGTCCGGGCAGAAGGTGTAGCCAAAGAACAGCACGCTCCACTTGCCCTTCAACTCATTGACCAGCACCGGCTGGCCGTCCTGGTTGGTCATGGTCACGGGCGGCAGCTGGCGGCTTTGCGGCAGCAGGATAATGCCCGCGTCGATCAATGCCGTAGGGTCGCCCTGGCCCTTGCCAGACAGCACTTTGTTGACGGTCAGGCCCATGATCAACGCCACGACGGCCACCAGGATAAAGACAGTTTTTTGAGTTCGAGTCATAGGTTCAACAATAAGTAGTGGTCTACGAGCAGGGCGATAAATAGCAAAAACAGGTACCAGATAGAGTACTTGAAGGTATTGATCGCCGCGTGCGGCCGACTGCCACGGTACAGCACCCAGGCCCATTGCAGAAAGCGCGCACCCAGAACCAGCGCACAACCGAGGTACAACAGCCCGCTCATGTGGATCACATAGGGCATCAGGCTCACCGCCAGCAGCGCGAAGGTGTACAGCAGGATATGCACCTTGGTGTAGTGCTCGCCGTGGGTCACCGGCAGCATCGGGATATCGGCCTTGGCGTACTCCTCCTTGCGATGGATGGCCAGGGCCCAGAAGTGCGGCGGGGTCCAGGCGAAGATGATCAGCACCAGCAGCAACGGCTCGGCGCTCACATGGCCGGTGACCGCCACCCAGCCGAGCAATGGTGGCGCCGCGCCGGCCAGGCCGCCGATCACGATGTTCTGCGGTGTCGCGCGCTTGAGAAAGCCGGTGTAGATCACCGCATAGCCCAGCAGCGAGGCCAGGGTCAGCCAGGCCGCCAACGGGTTGGTAAACGCCAGCAGCAACGCCAGCCCGGCCACCGCCAGCGCCAGGGCAAACGTCAGCGCGGCAGCTGGGGAAACCCGGCCTTCAGCCAACGGCCGCTTGTGGGTGCGCGCCATCAGCGCGTCAATGCGCCGGTCCACCACATGGTTGACCGCCGCCGCGCCACCGGCACACAGGGCAATCCCCAGGTTGCCGAAGATCAGCACCGGCCACGGCACCCCGGCGCGGGTGGCGAGAAACATGCCCACCAGCGAGGTAATCAGCATCAGCACCACCACCTTGGGCTTGGTCAGCTCCAGGTAGTCACGCCAGATAGCCTGGCCGGGACGCTCGCCAATCAAGGTCGCCATGGCATCTCTCCTTTAAGGGTGATCAGACCCGACACGTGCTTGCGCGGGCTGAAGCGCCAACCGAACGGCACTTGGTGGCGGACTCGCACCAGGCTGGTACGGGCGTGGTAATTGACCAGCACCAGGGTCAGCAACAACGCTGCGCCGCCGGCGTTATGGGCGACCGCCACCGGCAGCGGCAAATGAAAGTACACATTGCTCAGGCCCAGGCCGATCTGCACGGCCAGGGCCAGCAGCAGCAGGCCCGCCAGGCGGGTCATGCCCACCGCCTTGAGCTGCCAGGCCAGGCCCAGCAGCGCCACAGTCACCACCAGCGCGCCCAGGCGATGGGTCAGGTGAATCGCCGTGCGTGCATCACTGTCCAGTTGCCCGCCCAGGTAGTTGGGGCCGATATGCTGGGTCAGGTGAAAGCCATTGGCAAAGTCCGCTGCCGGCCACCACTCACCATGACAGGTCGGCAAATCGATACAGGCCACCGCCGCATAGTTGGAACTGACCCAGCCACCGAGGGCGATCTGCACGATCACCAGCACCAGGCCGGCCGTGGCCCAATACTGCAGGCGCCGGGGCACGATCAGCGCCGGCAACACCCCGGACAAACGCAGGGTCAGCAGAAACAACAGGCTCAAGGTCGCGAAGCCACCCAGTAAATGCCCGGTGACCACCTGCGGCCACAGCTTGAGCGTCACCGTCCACATGCCAAAGGCCGCCTGGGCGAGCACCACCGCCAGCAGAAACAACGGCAGCTTCAAGGGCTGCCCCGGATGCCTGCGATGGGTCCAGGCGCGGGTGGCCAACAGCGCGATCAGCAGCCCCAGGGTGCCTGCTGCATAGCGATGGATCATCTCGTTCCAGCCCTTGTCCGCCTCCACCGGCGTGTCCGGGAAGTGCAGCTCGGCATGGGCCAACTGGGCCTCGCTTTTCGGCACGCTGATAAAGCCGTAGCAACCCGGCCAGTCCGGGCAACCGAGGCCGGCATGGGTCAGGCGCGTGTAGGCGCCCAAAAGCACCACAATCAGCGCCAGCAGGGTGGCAAACAGCGCGAGGCGAAATCCAGGTTTGGCCATGACGATGCCCTTATCCGATATTCGACAGTTTCAGCAGGTGGCGCAGGTCGTTGAGCAGATCCTTGCCCTTGACCCGCGCGTCATAGCGCAGCACCAGGTTGCCGTGGGGGTCGACGATCCACAGTTGCGCATCGCCCGGCGCGGCAGCGTTTTGCTTGAAGGTCTGCAGGTCCAGGGGCAAACGCTGCAACTGCGGATACTCGGCCTTCAACTTGGCCTCATACTCGGCGCCGACCGGCTGCGCACTGGCCAGGGCATGGCTGGCACGGGACGCATCGCGCCCCAGGCCGATCTGCAACTGGCGCGCGAGGTAGACCAGTTGCTGGCAATCGGCGGCGCAGGCCGCGGGCGCGGTGACCAGCAATTGCCAGCGGTCCTCGTCGGCCTGCACGCCGATATCGCTGCGGGTCTGGCCATTGCCGATCATTTCGCCATGATCGCTGCGGTTGTCCGGCACCCAGAACTGCCACTTGTACATCAGGGTCGCCAGCACCATCGGGCCGATCACCATCAGCAGGATCAGGATCAGTTGCCAGCGCCCCTTGCTGCGGTTGGGCGCCGCTGGCGTGTCAGACATGTTGAGTGGATTCATGGCCGCTCCCATGGTGCTTCTCCCTTGCGTTGTGCCAGCCGAGGTAGAGGTAAAGGCCCAGCAGCGCCAGCGCCATGGCGAACCACTGCACGGCATACCCCAGGTGTTTTTCCGGGCCCATGGCCACTACTGGCCACTGGGTTTCATAGGTCGCCGGGCCCGCTTCGGCCCGTAGCTCAAAGGCAAAGCCGCTGCGCTCCAGCTCGGCCCACAGCGCCTGCGGGTGCAGCGCCGTCAGCAGGCGTGGCCATTGCGCGGCGGCTGGGTCGGCGTGTAACTGGAACGTCTCGCCGGGGGCGACATACACCCAGGCGTTGATATTCAAAGGCTGGTCGGGGGTGGTGAAAGCTGGCGGCGTGCGCCGGTCCGGCCACGGCAGCCAGCCGCGATTGAGCAACAGCCACTGGCCGCTGGCCTGGTCATGAAAGGGTTGCAGCAACTCGACGCCGGCCTTGCCGTCGCGCATGCGGTTATCCAGCAGCACGCTGTGCGCGGCGTCGAACTGCCCGCGCAACTGCACGCGGCGAAAGGCCGGATCCGCCACCGTCTCCAGTTGCGCAACGCTGATGGGCTGCGCCGCCCGGCGTTCGGCGTAACTCTGGAGCAGTGCCTGTTTTTCCTGACCACGGGACAACTGCCAAAAGCCCAGGAACACCATCAGCGGTAGCAGCACCAGCACCACCAGGGTCGGGGCAATCCCGGGGCGAAAGCGTTTCATGGCGTTACCGCGAAGGTCGATGCTGTGCTGGCTATACTGAATCTCATTGCCCGCCCCTCAAAATAAGAGCCCTGGAGCCTGACCATGCTCAAAGCCTCTATCGCCCTGATGCTGATCGCTACCGTTGTGAGCCTGTTCAGTGGCTTGTTCTTCCTGGTCAAGGACGAGGGCCACTCCAATCGCCTCGTCACCGCCTTGACCGTGCGTGTAGTACTGGCCGTGATCACCCTGGCGCTGATCACCTGGGGGTTCTTCAGCGGCCAGCTGGTTTCCCACGCCCCCTGGTAAATCGCTACAGCACGTAGACGAAGAAAAACAGACCGATCCACACCACGTCGACAAAGTGCCAATACCAACTGGCCGCCTCGAAACCGAACTGGTGCTCGGCATTGAAATGCCCCTTGAGGATGCGCATCAGCATCACGAACAAAATGATCGTGCCGATGGTCACGTGGGCGCCGTGAAAGCCGGTCAGCATGAAGAACGTCGCGCCATACACCCCCGAGCCCAGCGTCAGGCCCAGTTCTTTATAGGCGTGGATATATTCCTCGGCCTGGAACCCGAGGAACGCCAACCCCAGCAACACGGTGATCGCCAGCCAGATCTTCAGCGCGCCGCGATGCCCCTTGCGCAGGGCATGGTGGGCGATGGTGATGGTCACGCTGGAACTCACCAGCAAGATGGTGTTGACCAATGGCAGGCCCCACGGGCTGATGGTGCCTTCCGGCGCCGGGAACAGCTTGGGGTCCGGGTTGTTGAGCAGCGGCCAGGCAAACTCGAAATTGGGCCACAGCATATGGGCAATGCCCTTGGAGCCTTCACCGGCCAGCCACGGCGCCGACATATGCCGCACATAGAACAGCGCGCCAAAGAACGCGATAAAAAACATCACCTCGGAAAAGATGAACCAGGTCATGCCCCAGCGGAATGAGCGGTCCATCTGCGCGCTGTACAACCCGGCACGGCTTTCCTTGATCACCGCGCCAAACCAGCCAAACATCATGTAGGCCAGCAGCAGGCTGCCGACGAAAAAGATCAGCGGGCCGTGGGATTCCGGGCGGGCCGCCTTGAGGTCGTTGAACCACACACCCAGGCCATACACGGTGATCAACAGCCCAAACGTGGCAATTATTGGCCATTTGCTTTGCGCTGGTACGTAGTACGTATCATGAGTCGACATGTATCCGTTCTCCTAATCGAGCCCGCAGGCACGCCTAGCCGCCGGTATGGACAGCCACGGGCGGTTGGCGCGCAGTGATATCGAACAGCGTGTACGCCAGGGTCAAATGCTTCACATCCTTGGGCATGTCGCGATCGACAATGAAGCGCACCGGCATCTCGATGCGCTCTCCCGGCTGCAGCACTTGCTGGGTGAAGCAAAAGCACTCGGTCTTGTGGAAGTACATCGCCGCTTCGGCCGGGGAAATACTCGGGATCGCCTGGGCGGTCATCGGCTTGTCGGTGGGGTTGAAGGCCACGAACACCATCTCGTTGACCGCACCGGGGTGGACCACGATTTCGTCGGCCCTGGAGTGGAATTCCCAGACCATATCGATGGCATTGGTCGACAGGAATTGCACCCGTATCTGACGTGACGGATCGACCACCTGCGAGCCTTCGTACTGCCCCGCAGTCTTGCCGTTGATGCCGAACGCCTTGCACATCACGTCGTAGATCGGCACCAGGGCAAAACCGAAGGCGAACATCGCCAACACCAGGATCAGCAGGCGCGTGACCAGGCGGTTGAGAGGGACGGAGTCAGCCATGGCGCCCACCTGGGCGAGCTGGCTTCGCGATGAGGCCCTCAAGCTCTGCAGGGGTCTTGAGGCCGCCATCTCGGGCAAGCCCGCTCCCACAGGGGATCGGGAGTGTTTTCATGACCGGGCTCATTTGACCTCCGGCGGCGTGGTGAAGGTGTGATACGGCGCCGGCGAAGGAATGCTCCACTCCAGCCCTTCGGCGCCATCCCACGGCTTGGCCGGCGCCGGCTTACCGCCCCGGATGCACTTGATCACGATAAACAGGAAGAAGATCTGCGTGGCGCCGAACATAAAGGCGCCAATCGACGACACCATGTTGAAGTCGGCGAACTGCAGGTTGTAGTCCGGCACCCGCCGTGGCATGCCGGCCAGCCCCACGAAGTGCATCGGGAAGAACGCCATGTTCATCCCCACGAACGACAGCCAGAAGTGCAGCTTGCCCAGGGTTTCGTCGTACATATGGCCGGTCCATTTCGGCAGCCAGTAGTAAGCCGAGGCGAAGATCCCGAAGATCGCTCCAGGCACCAGTACGTAATGGAAATGCGCCACCACAAAGTAGGTGTCGTGGTACTGGAAGTCCGCTGGGGCAATCGCCAGCATCAGCCCGGAAAAGCCGCCGATGGTGAACAGGATCACAAAGGCCACGGCAAACAGCATGGGCGTCTCGAACGTCAGCGAGCCTTGCCACATGGTGCTGACCCAGTTGAACACCTTGACCCCGGTGGGCACCGCGATCAGCAGGGTGGCGTACATGAAGAACAGCTCGCCCACCAGCGGAATACCCACCACGAACATGTGGTGCGCCCACACGATAAACGACAGGAACGCGATGCTCGCCGTGGCGTAGACCATCGAGGTGTAGCCAAACAGCGGCTTGCGCGAAAAGGTCGGGATGATCGAGCTGACGGCACCGAAGGCCGGCAGGATCATGATGTACACCTCAGGATGGCCGAAGAACCAGAACACATGCTGGAACAACACCGGGTCACCACCGCCGGCAGCGCTGAAGAAGCTGGTGCCGAAGTGGATATCCATCAGCATCATCGTCACGCAACCGGCCAGCACCGGCATCACCGCAATCAGCAGGAAGGCGGTGATCAGCCAGGTCCAGACGAACAGCGGCATCTTCATCAGGGTCATGCCCGGTGCGCGCAGGTTGAGGATGGTGGCGACCACGTTGATCGCGCCCATGATCGAGCTGATACCCATCAGGTGGATGGCAAAGATAAAGAACGTCACGCTTTCCGGGGCGTAGGTGGTGGAAAGCGGCGCGTAGAAGGTCCAGCCAAAATTCGGCCCGCCACCGGGGGTGAACAGGGTCGAGACCAGCAGCAGGAACGCCGCCGGCAGCAGCCAGAAGCTGAAGTTGTTCATGCGCGGCAAGGCCATGTCCGGCGCGCCGATCATCAGTGGGATCATCCAGTTGGCCAGGCCGACAAACGCCGGCATCACCGCGCCAAACACCATGATCAAGCCATGCATGGTGGTCATCTGGTTGAAGAACGCCGGCTCGACGATCTGCAAGCCCGGCTGGAACAACTCGGCACGGATCACCATGGCGAACGAGCCGCCGAGCAGGAACATGGCGAAGCTGAACCACAGGTACATGGTCCCGATGTCTTTGTGGTTGGTGGTCAGCACCCAGCGCATCAGGCCCTTGGCGGGACCGTGGGCGTGGTCAGCGGCATGACCGTGGTCATCGATCACAGTGCTCATGGCCGTTCTCCTGCAAGCGGATGGGCGGGGCGGTTCAGGGCATACGCAATGAAGAGGTTCATTTGCTTTCCGCCTGTTTGATGGCCAGCACGTCTTTGGGCGTGACCATGTCGCCTTTGTTGTTGCCCCAGGCGTTACGCTCGTAGGTCACGACCGCCGCAATATCGACTTCCGACAGTTGTTTGCCAAAGGCCGCCATCGCCGTACCGGGCTTACCGTGGTAGACGATGCTCAGGTGGTCTGCCGCCGGTCCAGTGGCGATTTTCGAGCCTTTGAGCGCCGGGAACATCGGCGGTAGGCCCTGGCCTTCGGCCTGGTGACAGGCCACGCAGGTGGTGTGGTAGACCTTGTCGCCACGGGCCACCAGCTCTTCGCGCGTCCACTCTTTGGAGGTCAGCTCCTTGAGCTTGGCGGCTTCCTCCTTGCGCTCGCCAAGCCAGGTTTCGTAGTCGGCCTTGGACTTGACCTCGACCACGATGGGCATGAAGCCGTGATCCTTGCCGCACAGCTCCGCGCACTGGCCACGGTAGATGCCGGGCTTCTCGACCCGGGTCCAGGCCTCGTTGACGAAGCCTGGGATCGCATCGCGCTTGACCGCAAACGCCGGCACCCACCACGAATGGATCACGTCGGCGGCCGTCACCAAAAAGCGCACCTTGGCGCCCACCGGCAGCACCAGCGGTTGGTCGACTTCCAGCAGATAGTGTTCGCCCTTGGTGGCCTGGTTATGGATCTGCTCGGCGGGAGTGGCCAGGTTGCTGAAGAACTCGACGTCCTGGCCCAGGTACTTGTAGTGCCACTTCCACTGGTAGCCGGTGACCTGGATATCGATATCCGATTCACTGCTGTCGTAGATGTTGATCAGGGTCTTGGTCGCCGGAATGGCCATGGCGACGAGGATCAGCAAGGGCACCACCGTCCAGAGAATCTCGACCGTCGTGCTTTCGTGGAACTTGGCCGCCACCTGGCCCGTGGAGCGTCGATGCACAATCATCGACCAGAACATGGCGCCAAACACGATGATGCCGATCACCACACAGATCCAGAAAATGGTCATGTGCAGGTCGAACACGGCGTGACTGACTTCAGTGGCCCCTGGTGCCATATTCACCGTCCAGGCGGCTTGCGCCTGGCTGAATACTGACCACAAGAGTAAGCCCATCCAAACATGTGGATGTCGCGTCATTGCGGGTTCCCCTTATCGTTCTTGTTATCCCGCCGGTTTGCACCTGCGGCCAAGGGGGCGGCTTCCAAACTGCTTACATCCGCCAAGCCTTGCCTGCCTAATGCAGTCGGGCGTCATCAGCTAATTGCGTACAAACCCGAGTATAGACAGCGACTGCGACCCCGCAATGTGTGGGGACAAATCAGTAAAAAGAGACGAACGGCATTGGCCGGCCAGCAGATTCAGGGCCTATCCGACGAACGATGGCATTTCGATATAACAGCGGCGCATAACCATGAAATAATTATGACAAATGCGTCTTAGGGGCTCGTATAAACGAGCTACCTTATGCAATCCCCTTTCCTACGCCCGTATTCCTGGAGCTTTCATGAACACCGCCGCATTGCGCGAGCAGATTTCCCGTGCCCATCAACACGAAGCGTCCACCGGCCAATTGGCTAAACAACTGGACGCACAGTTGCCACACCTGCACTCGGCCATTTCCCTGGCCGACGGTGATCGCAATGCCGTGATGACGCGTTTCGTCACCGCCTACATCGACCAGGTCCCGGACCTGCTGGACGCCGCCAACGACGTGGCCCGGGAAGCCGGGATTGAAAGCCAGATCAAGCCGGTGCTGAAAATCGCCGAGCATTTCTTTCTACAGCCGCCGGCGATCCTGACGGCCCATGAAGGCCTCAACGGCCTGTTGGACGAGGCCTACCTGGCCCACCGACTGGTGGAAGAAGTAAACGATCTGTATATCAAGCATTTCGGCCAGCCGTTGATTCCGGCAGACACCACCGTTGCCAACGTGATTGCCCACCAACTGATCGGCGAAGATTTCGCCAATCAGCTGGATGAAGCCGTGCACCTGGCGGTGGATGAAATGCTCAATGAAGAGAGCTTCGCCCTGGAGTCCGTCGAGGCCTATCGCGAACAGCTCAAGAGCCCGGCAACGGAAGCCGCGTGGAAGCGCTGGCCGTGCCTGTCGCGCCAATTGGGCGTGGAGTTGGAGCTGGATCAGCCAGCCTGAATTTCCGGCCTGGCGCAGAACAAAGTGTGGGAGCGGGCAAGTCGAATCGTCGCAGCGCCGCTCCCACATTTTTTTATCCGGTTTCGTCAGCCCACTGACGGGGCCGAACCAATCCGCGTCGTGGTACGTATCCGCCCTTCCAACCTGCGCTTCAACCCGCGCGCCTCGATCACCAACTTCGAGCCCTTGGCCGCATTGGCCCGCCCCCATTCCTCCAGCAACTCCAGGCACGAGTGATCCACGTAGCTCAGGTTATTGAGCGGCACATGCACCGTGGTCCCCGCCGGCACAGTCGCCAGCACCTGGGTCAATGCGGGCACCTTGAGAAAGGTCGCCGCACCGGTCAATCGCAACTCCATCTCACCGTCCTGGGGCAGGTCGATCAGGCTGACTTTCAACCGTGAAGCCTTCCACGCCAGTTTGACCAGGGTCAGGCCGAAGCCCACCAGCACTCCCGTCAGCAAATCGGTGAAGATGATCGCCAGGGCCGTGGCGGCGTAGGTGAACATCGGCATCCGGCCATAACGCGCCAGGCCACGGAACGCCTTGAGGTCCACCAGCTTGATGCCGGTGTACACCAGCACCCCCGCCAGGCTCGCCACCGGAATGCTTTGCAGCACGCTCGACAACAGCAATACGAAGGCCAGTAGCCAAAGGCCGTGGAACATCGCCGACAAGCGCGTGGTTGCCCCCGCCTGGACGTTGGCCGAGCTGCGCACGATCACCCCGGTCATGGGCAATGCACCCACCAGACCGCAGAGCATGTTGCCTACACCCTGAGCGGATAGTTCCTTATCGAAGTCCGAGCGTTGGCCGTTATGCATGCGGTCCACTGCTGCCGCCGAGAGCAGAGTTTCGGCACTGGCAATAAAGGCTACCGCGAAGGCCGCAATCAGCAGGTTGGGATCGGCCAGGTTCAGCAGGTCGCTGGGGCGCAACCAATAAATGGCATCGGCGAGGTTTTCCGGCACCTCCACGCGCTTGACCTGCAAGGCCAGCGCCAGGCTGGTCACGGTCGCCAGGCCCACGCCAAGCAATGCGCCGGGGACAAAGCGCAGCTTTTGCGGGCGAAACCGGTCCCACAACCACATCACCAGCATGGTCGCCAAGCCCAGCAGGCCGGCTTGCCAACCGAGCCCGCCACCCAGGCTGGGAATGGCCTGGGCCACTGCGGCGGGGAAGCCCGCGAGGTTATCCAACCCCGAAGGCTTGGGCGCCCCATCGAGCATCACATGCACTTGCGACAGGACGATCAACACCCCGATCCCCGCCAGCATGCCGTAGACCACCGCCGGCGCCGTCACCCGGAACCAGCAGCCCAGGCGCAGGCGCCCGGCCACCAGTTGCAGGAAACCCGCCAAGAGCAGGATCGGCCCAAGCATCAGCATGCCGTGCTGGCGCACCAGTTCGAACACCAACACCGCCAAGCCGGCCGCCGGGCCGCTGACTTGCAGGGGCGAACCGGCCAGCCAGCCCACCACCAGGCCACCGATAATCCCGGTGATCAGCCCCTTGGCCGGTGGCATCCCGGATGCAATGGCGATCCCCATGCACAGGGGCAAGGCCACCAGAAACACCACCACCGAAGCCAACAGCTCCCGTGGCAGCACTGTTTTTAATTGAGCTGCACGCATGATGACTCTCCCGAGGCATTCGCCGGGCGTGGCAAGGCCTGGCTGCATCCATGGCAGCCATCGCATTACCCGGCAGGGGATTGTTTTAGAAGCGCGCTTTGGGCGTCGCCGAAGGGATCGGTCCGGACCCGCTCAGCGGCCGGAACGTGGCCTGGTCCGCATCGTAGGCTTTGATCTCGCTGGTCTCGATGTTGTAGATCCAGCCGTGGATGAACAAATGGCCGTTGGCCATGCGCGAAGCCACAGAGGGGTGGGTGCGCAAGTGTTGCAACTGGGCGATGACGTTTTCTTCGGTCAGCACCTGCATGCTTTCGCCTTCATTGGCGCAATCACAGTTGTCCTGGACCATGGTCTTGGCGACCTCGGCGTGGCGCAGCCAGGCTTTGACCGTGGGCATTTTTTCCAGGCTCTGGGGGTTGAGCACGGCCCGCATGGCGCCACAATCGGAGTGGCCGCAGACGATGATGTGCTGCACGCCAAGCGCCAGCACCGCGTACTCGATGGCCGTGGACACACCGCCGTTCATCTGCCCGTAAGGCGGCACGACGTTACCCACGTTACGGGTGACAAACAAATCGCCCGGGGAGCTCTGGGTGATCAGTTCCGGAACAATGCGCGAGTCGGCACAGGTGATAAACATCGCCCGTGGGCTCTGGGCCGTGGCGAGTTTCTTGAAGAGCTCTTCCTGCTGGGGAAAGACCTCGTTATGGAAATGCAAAAAGCCATCAACGATGTGCTGCAGCGCTGCATCGGCGGACTCCGCCTCGTGAGGGGCTGAAGCCGACGCAGCCAACGGCTGTTTATCCTTGTCACTCATGATTCATCCTCGTGGTTGGGGCAGGAGAGTCTTGCAGTTGAGGTCGACGCGCGATCACCGGGAAACAACACATGCAAACCACCCAGCCAGCGCCGCCGACCCATCAGTCACTCAATGAACAAGGTACCTGCCGAAACTTAACTCAAACTGAATCAACCGCTCTATCTCGCGGGTTTCAGTGATATCAAAACGCGACCACCCTGGCCGGGAAACCCGCGCATTTGTATCAGTCTACAACAAAGCCAGCTGCCTGCCGGGTGGACAGAATGCACTGCAATCGAGATTGAAGCCCTCCCGCTGGTCAAGCCCCAAGCGCTTGATCGCCTTGGCAAATCGTTGCGCCAGCAGGTCGGCAAACGGTCCTTCACCGCGCATGCGCACACCGAAGCGGCTGTCATAGACTTCGCCACCGCGCACCTGGCGTACCAGGCTCATCACATGGGCCGCCCGTTGCGGGTAATGGGCCGCCAACCACTCCTCGAACAGCGGCGCCACCTCAAGGGGCAGGCGCAGCATCATATAGGCGGCGCTCTGCGCCCCGGCGGCATGGGCCTCGGCGAGCAGGCTTTCCAGTTCGCTGTCGTTGATCATCGGAATCATCGGCGAGCACAGCACGCCTACCGGGATCCCTGCCTCGCGCATCACCCGGATCGCCCGCAGCCGCGCCTTGGGCGCCGCTGCACGAGGCTCCAGGATGCGCTTGAGTTCGTCGTCCAGGCTGGTAAGGCTGATCATCACCGCCACCAGCCGCTGGCGGGCCAGTTCGGTGAGCAGGTCAAGGTCACGCAGGATCAACGAACCCTTGGTCACGATAGTCACCGGGTGGCGATAGCGCAGCAGCACTTGCAGGGTTTGCCGGGTGATCTGGTACTCGCGCTCGATGGGCTGGTACGGGTCCGTGTTGGAGCCCAGGTTGATCGGCGCGCACACATAACCGGGCTTGGACAATTGTTGCTCCAGCACCTGGGCGGCGTTGCTCTTGGCGATCAGCTTGGTTTCAAAGTCCAGGCCCGGGGACATGTCCCAATAGGCATGGCTGGGCCGCGCATAACAATAAATGCAACCGTGCTCACACCCCCGGTAAGGGTTGATGGAGCGGTCGAACAGCAGGTCCGGCGAGGTGTTGCGGGTGATGATGGTCTTCGCCGTCTCGATGCGCACTTCGGTGCCCTGGGTCGGCGGCACTTCCTGATACCAGCCGTCATCCTCGGCCACACTCACCGTGGGCGCGAAGCGATTGTGCAGGTTGGTGGCGGTGCCTCGCCCGCGCGGCGGCAGAGGAGTGGACATGAAAACGCCTCGATACTGTTTTTATATACAGTATCGAGGCGCAGCGTATCTGACCAGTGCCGTTGGGCGGCAAAGGCAAAATCAGTGACTCGTCACTTGCCCCAGATCGTCGCCCGAGGTGGTGTGTTTATCGCTTTTGCGCAGGTCGGCCACGTCACCAGCCTTCACCGGCGCGCCCTGGTTACCCCAGCTGCCCCGAATAAAACTGACCACATCCGCCACTTCCTGATCCGACAAGCGCCAGGCAAAGGCCGGCATGGTGAATGTAGAAGGCGCTGCGTGTGTGGCCGGCAGGGTTCCACCATTCAACACAATGTTGATCAACGATGTGGCATCCGCCGTCTGCAACACCGGGTTGCCCGCCAGCGCCGGGAACACCCGGGTGTAGCCATGGCCATCGGTGCGATGGCAGGCCGCGCAGTTGTCGATGTACACCGCAGCGCCCGGCTGGCTGTCATCGCCTTTCCATAAAGCCTCGGCCACCTGCTTGTCGTACTGGTGCGGCTGATCCTTGGGATCGACTGCCGGCAGGCTCTTGAGGTAACGGGCGATAGCGGTCAGGTCGTCTTCAGACATGTACTGCATGCTGTGGACTACAACGTCGCTCATGCCGCCAAACACCGCGCTGCGATCACTGCGACCGGTCTTGAGAAACTGCACCAGTTGCTCTTCGCTCCAACTGCCCAGGCCGTCCTTGTGGTCGCCGCGCAGGCTTTTGGCGATCCAGCCTTCCAGGGGCGCACTGCCGGACAGGAACGCCGCACCTTGCGACGCGCTCAGGGCCTTTTCCTGCATGGTCAGGGCTCGCGGGGTATGGCAGGCGCCACAGTGACCGAGGCCTTCCACTAGGTAGGCGCCACGGCTGATCACCGGGTCGGCATCGGCCGGAGCCTGATAGCCCGCCACCTCGGGCGCAAACATCCAACGCCATGCCGCCAGGGGCCAGCGCATGCTCAAGGGCCAGGGAATATCACTGTCCTGGTTCGCCTGGGCGACCGGCTCCACGCCTTTCATAAAGTACGCATACAGCGCCTGCATGTCGGTTTCGCTGACACGTGCGTAAGACGGGTAGGGCATCGCCGGGTAAAGGGTACTACCGCTTTTGGCGACACCATGGCGCACGGCTTTGTCGAAATCTTCAAAGCTGTAGTCCCCCAGGCCGGTTTTGTCCGGGGTGATGTTGGTTGAGTAGATCACGCCGATCGGGGTTTCCATCGCCAGGCCACCGGCAAACGGCTTGCCGCCCTTGGCGGTATGGCAGGCCACGCAGTCACCGGCGCGAGCCAGGTATTCGCCCTGTTTGACCAGATCAGTTTCAGCGGCGCTCACCGAGCAACTGCTGAACAGGGCCAGGGTTGCGATAACAAATGCTTTCATAGTCGTCGCTCCTTATGCCTGAACCAGCGGGCCGGGATTTTTCAGGTACTGCTCGCGTATCGCCCGGGCGGACCAATAGGTCAGCGCCGCCACCAGGCCCGTAGGGTTGTAGCCCAAGCCTTGTGGGAAAGCGGATGCGCCTGGGACAAACACGTTGTGCACATCCCAGCACTGCAGGTAGCGGTTCAACGCGCTGGTCTTCGGGTCGGTACCCATGATCGCGCCACCGTTGAGGTGCGTGGTCTGGTAAGACGCGGTGTTGAAGTGCTCGCCGACCTTCTTGCCGAGTACGGCAATCGCCTTGGGGTTCATCGCTTCGGCGATCTTGCCCATTTTCTCGACCATGAAGCGGTTCATCTTGATGTCGTTTTCCTGCCAGTCGAAGGTCATGCGCAGCAACGGCAGGCCGTAGGCATCACGGTAAACCGGGTCCAGATCGAGGTAGTTGCCCCGGTAGGATTGATGAGCGCCATGGGCGTCCATCGACACTTGGTGGGTGTAGTAATCGGCCGTGGCGCGCTTCCACGCACTGCCCCAGGCCGGCGTGCCCGGTGGGTTGGAGGTACCGGCAATCGGCCGGCTGCCCGCCTGGTTGACCCACATCGGCGAACCGCCGACGAAACCATGGGGGCCATGATCGAAGTTATCGGCGTTGAAGTCGTCCACCGCCACGCCATTGCCGCCAGCGCCGATGAAGTTGTTGGTGTGCACGTCTTTGTCGAAGTAGGCCTTGATGGTGGCCATGTTCTGGTAGGCGAAGTTCTTGCCCACCACCCCTTCGCCCGTGATCGGGTCGTAGGGCTTGCCGATGCCCGAGAGCAGCATCAGGCGCACGTTGTGGAACTGGAAGGCGCCAAGAATCACCAGGTCTGCCGGTTGCTCGATCTCCCGGCCCTGGGCGTCGATATAGGTCACGCCAGTGGCCTTGCGCTTGGTGCTGTCGAGATTGACTTTGAGCACGTGGGAATTTGGCCGCAGTTCAAAGTTCGGCACCTGGCGCAGGGCCGGCAGGATGTTCACGTTGGGCGATGCCTTGGAGTACATGTAGCAGACATACCCGCTGCAAAAACCACAGAAGTTGCACGGCCCCATCTGCGCGCCATAGGGATTGGTGTAAGGCCCCGAGGTATTGGCCGAAGGCAGATTGTAGGGCTTGTAGCCCACGGCAGTGGCGGCCTGCTGAAACAGCTGTGCCGAGTAGGTATTTTTCTGCGATTCCAGTGGGAAATGGCTGGAACGATCCGGCGCGTAAGGGTTGCCGCCCTTGCCTTCACCCACCAGTTGGCCCTTCACGGTCCAGGCCTGGCCGGAGGTGCCGAAGACCTTTTCGGCGTAGTCAAAGAACGGTTCCAGTTCTTCGTAGCTGACGCCGAAGTCCTGGATGGTCATGTCCTTGGGAATGAAGTTTTTGCCGTAGCGTTCTTCGTAGTGGCTGCGCATGCGCAGTTCGATAGGGTCCACCCGAAAATGCACGCCCGACCAGTGCAGGCCCGCGCCGCCTACGCCGTTGCCCGGCAGGAAAGCGCCCAACTGACGGTTGGGCAAGGCAATGTCATTCACGCTATGGCGAATGGTCACGGTTTCCTTGGAAATGTCCTGGAACAACTTTTTGCGCACGCTGTAGGTCAGTTCGTCGATCACTTGTGGGTAATTGCCGTCTGGGTAGGTGTCCTGCATCGGGCCGCGCTCCAGCGCTACCACGTGCAAGCCGGCTTCCGTCAGCTCCTTGGCCATGATCGCGCCAGTCCAGCCAAAGCCGACGATGACTGCATCCACTTTCTTCATGATGGTCGCCACGTTTATGCCCTCTCGCCACGGATGGAAACAGCCGGGAAGGGGTATTGCTCGTTGCGTTCAACCCAATCCATGAAATCGGCGCGGGCGCCGGGGAAGCCGATCATGGTCCAGCCGACCATGCCTTTGTTGCCGCCGTGGATCGGGTCGCAGAAGAACCCTTCCTTGGTGTTTTGCAGCAACAAGTTAAAGAAAATCTTCGGCGGGACCGCAGCGAAATGCTCGCCGGTTTCGGCACCTCCCGCCTCCAGGCGGCGCAGCAAATCATCCTGGGTAGCGCTGTCTTGCCCAGCAAATGTTTTACCGTTGAACGCTTTCGACCAGGAATCCGTGGCAGCAATACCCAGGCGATAGATCTCCTTGGGCACCAGTTTGCTCTGCCAGCCCATCTCGGGCGGTGCGTCGGCATTGAACGGGCCTTGCATGAACCACAGGGCGCCGCTGGCGTAGGGCGTGTTCATCTGCCGGTCGATGTATTCCGGCGCACCGGCTTCCAGGGCACCTGGGCCTTGGGCATCTGCGGGGATCAGGCGCGCGACGGCCGCGTTGATGAAGGCCCATTCCTCAGCGGTGAAGTAACTGGGCTCGTAGGCCTTTTCGCTGGTAGGTGCCTTGGCCGGGCTGGCCTGGACAGGCTCGGGCGTGGCCATCAGCATCGAGCCGCCAAGGCCGGTGCTGGCAACCGTGACCACCGGGATCAAGGTCAAGGATTTGCGCAAAAAGTCACGCCGGGGGTTGTCTCGATCTTGATCAGACATGGTGGCACCTCATCATGTGGTCACGGGTTTGAGCAGTCGCTTCATGGAGCGGCTTGTCGTTGTGGATGTAATCAATGGTTACAAATGATAGCAGGCTAAGGAATGCAGGAATCGTTTCAGCCAGGAAAATCGAGAAATGCGCGCAAAAAAAGTGGGAACAGGCTTGTGTAGGAGCTGGCTTGCCTGCGATGCAGACACCTCGGTGTATCAGTGACACCGAGGTGATGCTATCGCTGGCAAGCCAGCTCCTACATGAGCCTGTTCCCACAGGTTGGACGGAGTGAGGTCCGTCAGTCTTTTTTCAGCTTGGGATTAGGGAAGAACTGCACCGCCTGCACCTTGGGGTCCGCCGGCGCTTTCAACGCCGAGGTGTTGACCCGCGTGCCCAATTCCTTGGGCACCGACAAACCCTGGTCGTTGAGCGTGTCGGTATAGCCACAGGCCACGCATTCGCGATGGGGCACGCTGTCTTCGGTCCACATCTTCAACTTGTCCGGCTCGCTGCACGCCGGGCACACGGCGCCGGCGATAAATTGCTTTTTGGTGATCACAGGCCCGTCACTCATGCTGCCGCGTCCTCACTCAGGCCGCTGTGGCGCAAAAGTGCGTCAATCGACGGTGCGCGTCCGCGGAAGTCGACGAACAGCACCATCGGCGCCTGGGAGCCGCCACGGGCCAGGATCGCCTCGCGGAAGGCCCGGCCAGTCTCGGCATTGAGCACGCCGTCTTCTTCGAACTTGGAGAAGGCATCTGCCGACAACACTTCGGCCCACTTGTAGCTGTAGTACCCCGCCGCGTAACCGCCAGCGAAGATATGCGCAAAGCTGTTGGGGAAGCGGTTATAGGCCGGCGGACGCATCACCGACACCTCGTCGCGCACGCCTTCGAGCACCTGCGCCACGCTGCGGCCATCACCGTGGGTGGCATGCAGTTCAAAGTCGAACAGCGAGAATTCCAGCTGGCGCACCATCATCAGGCCAGACTGGAAGTTCTTCGCCGCGAGCATTTTTTGCAGCAGGTCCTGGGGCAGGGCTTCGCCGCTTTCGTAATGACCGGAAATCAGCGCCAGGCCTTCAGGTTCCCAGCACCAGTTCTCCATGAACTGGCTCGGCAACTCCACCGCGTCCCAGGCCACGCCGTTGATGCCGGACACGCCCGCGTGTTCGACGCGGGTCAGCAGGTGGTGCAGGCCGTGACCGAATTCGTGGAACAGGGTGGTGACTTCATCGTGGGTCAGCAGGGCTGGCTTGCCGCTGTCGGCCGGGGTGAAGTTGCACACCAGGTTGGCCACCGGGCTTTGCAGCACACCCTCGGCGGTGCGCCGACGATCCCGCGCGCCGTCCATCCAGGCACCGCCACGCTTGTTGGCGCGGGCATACAGGTCGAAGAAGAAGCGGCCGACGTGCTGGCCGTTTTCCTTGATTTCGAACAGGCGAACATCCGGGTGCCAGGTGTCGAAGCCTTTCTGCTCGGCGATCTCGATGCCGTACAGGCGCTGGACGATGGCAAACAGCCCGCCCAGCACTTTGTCGATCGGGAAGTAGGCACGCAGGGCTTCCTGGGACACGCTGTAGCGCTGTTCACGCAGCTTTTCACCGTAGAAACCACTGTCCCAGCTTTGCAGGTCATTGCAGCCTTGTTCGGCGGCGTAGGCCTTGAGCTGCTGCAGGTCCTGGGTGGCGAATGGCTTGCTGCGTTTGGCCAGGTCGCGTAGGAAACTCAGTACCTGGTCGCTGGATTCGGCCATTTTGGTGGCCAGGCTCAGTTCGGAGAAAGAGGCGAAACCGAGCAGTTGGGCCAGTTCCTGACGCAGGTCGAGGATCTGTTCCATCACCGGGCCGTTATCGTTCTGACCGGCATTCGGGCCCTGGTCCGACGCACGGGTGCAGTAGGCCGCGTAGATTTCTTCGCGCAGGGCGCGGTCGTGGGCGTAGGTCATCACCGCGTAGTAGCTGGGGAACTCCAGGCTGATCAGCCAGCCGTCGAGGCCTTTGGCCTGTGCCGCAGCCGCCATTTGCGCCTTGGCCGAGTCGGTCAGGCCGGCGAGGGTGGCTTCGTCGGTGACGTGCTTGGTCCAGGCCTGGGTGGCGTCGAGCAATTGGTTGGAGAACTTGCTGCCCAGTTCGGAGAGTTTGCTCTGCACCTCGGCGTAGCGCTTCTGCTGCTCAGGCGGCAGGTCGATACCCGACAGGCGGAAGTCGCGCAGTGCGTGCTCCAGAATGGTTTTTTGCGCCACGTCGAAACCGGCCGCTTGCGGGCTGTTGGCCAGGGCTTCGAAGGCCTGGAACAGTTCGCGGTTCTGGCCCATCTCCGTGGAATAGGCGCTCAATGCCGGCAGGCAGGCCTCATAGGCCTCACGCAGTTCAGCGCTGTTGCACACGGCATTGAGATGGCTGACCGGGCTCCAGGCGGCGCCCAGGCGGTCGTTGAGTTCATCCATGGCCAGGACCAGGCCGGCCCAGGTCGGACTTTTCCCCTGGCTTTGCAGGATGCCTTCGATGGCGACGCGGTTGTCGGCCAGGATCTGTTCGATGGCCGGTTGGACGTGCTCGGCACGGATCGCCGAGAACGGCGGCAGGTCGTAGGACTGCAAAAGAGGGTTGTTCGCGCTCACGGTTGGCACCTTGGCTGAAGAAACAGGTAAGACAAAGATGGGGCCATCTTAATTACAATCAACGTCCACCGCAGCTATCAACCAAACAGAGAGAGGCTATCGTGACCCTTCGCACCTATCAGAATCACACGCCAACCCTCGGCGCCGGGGCTTTCGTCGATGCTTCGGCGGTGGTGATCGGCGATGTTCAAATCGGCGCCGACAGCTCGGTCTGGCCGCTGACGGTGATTCGCGGCGACATGCACCGCATCCGCATCGGTGCACGCACCAGCGTGCAGGACGGCTGCGTGCTGCACATTACCCACGCCGGGCCCTTCAATCCTGACGGTTTCCCGCTGCTGATCGGCGACGATGTGACCATCGCCCACAAGGTCATGCTCCATGGCTGCACCGTCGGCAGTCGTATCCTGATCGGCATGGGCAGCATTGTGATGGACGGCGCGGTGGTTGAAGACGATGTGATCATCGGCGCCGGCAGCCTGGTGCCGCCGGGCAAGAAACTTGAAAGCGGTTTTTTGTATGTGGGCAGCCCGGTTAAACAAGTCCGCGCGCTTTCTGACAAGGAACGCGCCTTTTTCACCTACAGCGCAGCGAACTACGTGAAGCTCAAGGACCTGCACCTGGCAGAAGGATTCGACCGATGACCCTGGATTACCAAACCGTCCTGTTTGACCTGGACGGCACCCTGACCGATCCACGGGAAGGCATCACCCGCTCGATCCAGTACGCCTTGGCCAAGCTGGGCATCGATGAGCCGGACCTGACCAAGCTCGAACACTTTATCGGCCCGCCGCTGCTGCAAGCCTTTATGCAGTTCTACGATTTCGACGAGGCGCGGGCCTGGGAGGCGGTGAATTTCTATCGCGAGCGCTTCAAAGTCACCGGGCTCTATGAAAACCGGGTGTTCGATGGGGTCATGCCGTTGCTGGAGGAGCTCAATGCCCAGGGTCGCCAACTGTATGTGGCCACCTCCAAACCGTGGGAATTTGCCCGGGAGATCGCCCGGCATTTCGATTTCGCCAAGCACTTCAAGGTGATTTACGGCAGTGAATTGGACGGTACCCGCACCAACAAGGTCGAGCTGATCGCCCATTTGATGCGCGAGGAAGGCCTGGATCCGGCCAGTACCTTGATGATCGGCGACCGCAAGCACGACCTGATCGGCGCACGTAGCAACGGGCTGGATGCAGCGGCGGTGGGGTATGGGTTTGGTAGTTTTGCCGAGTTGAATGCTGAAGCGCCGCGCTGGCATTTTGAGACGCTGGAGGAGATGCATCAGGCGTTTTTGCGGCGGGCTTGAGACCGCTATCGCGGGCAGGCCCGCTCCCACATTGGACGGTGTTCACACATCAACATGTGGGAGCTGGCTTGCCTGCGATGAGGCCCTAAACGTCACCGCTTACCAACTGCCGCAACGCTAATTTGCGCTGTTCCACCGGCAAGCGCCCCAACTGCTCCACGGCGCCGTAGAACCTCAGCCAATCCCCGCCCTCCCGGCGAAACAACGCCGCAAACGCCGGTACCCACTGGTCATACAGCCCAAACGGCAACAACCGCGCATTGTTCATCGGCTGATTGACCCAGGCGTCATAACGGGGGTCGCCGCCCCACTGGCTGTCGCGCATCTGCCGATACTCACGGCGCAAGCGCTCGAATTCGGCCGCCTTGGCCTGGCGCATCGCATCTGCGGCCAACGGCTGCGCATACAGGCGCTCCAGGCGACTGCGGGTGTCGAGGATCAGTTGGATAAACTGGTCGCGCTGCTTCAGCGTCGATTCGCTTGCAGGCGCCAGGCCACGGGCCGCGCGCCATTGCCGGGTTCCTTCCTGCTCGACGAAGGTGGCAAACGACTCATTGAACTCCGTGTCGTCCTTCACATAAAAACGCTGGTGCGCCAGCTCGTGAAAAATCACCGTGGCCAGGCGCTCATCACCCCAGCGCATCATCGAACTCATGATCGGGTCATTGAACCAGCCGAGGGTGGAATAGGCCTCGACGCCGCCAATCGACACATCCATGCCACGCAGTTGCAACAACGCAGCCTCGCCCCGGGCCGCGCCCTGAGTGTAATAACCGCGATAGGCCACGCAGCCGGCAATCGGGAAACAATGGGTCTGGGGTAACAAAGAAAACTCTGATGTAGCAAAGACATTCCAGACTACGTACGGCCGGCCGATATCGGCGTAAAGGCGGTAGCTCTGGTTGTCGGGCAAATGCAACTGTTGGCTGGCAAAGGTGCGTGCCTTCTGGGATTGCGCCAAATGCTCACGCAACACTTGCGGGCGCGTCGGATCGGCGATCACCTTGGCCACCGGCTCCCGCGCCTGCAGCAGCTGCCATTGGCCGCTGGCCAACTGGCTGTAATAGCTGACACTGGAACAGCCACCGAGCAATAGGCACGTCAGCCCCGCCAATAAATGCCGCACCATCTCAAACCGCTCCACAATCTTTGGCCCGCCAGACTAACTGGCTGGCAGGGGTTATGCTCATACCATTCCTACGGTTGAGTGCCCACTATGCGTCAGCTCTTGCTTCCCTTGGCGGCGATTTTTCTCAGCGCCTGCGCCTCCACCCCGATCCCGCCAGCCGACCCGCAACAGGCCTGGGTCGATTTTGCCACCCCGACACCCGGCGCCAAGCTGGTCATGGCGCAACGCCTGGACGGCAAGGCCCTGGACGATGGGCGCTACTTCCAGGTGCCACCGGGCAGCCACGAGTTGATGGTGCGTTTTGATTTTGAAGTGTATGCCGGCGCAGGCCTGGGTGGCGGGCTGAACCAGCCCCAGGAGCGCACCTGTTTTATCACCCTGCAATACGACCAGTTCCAGGCCGGCCAGCGCTACCGCCTGGAAGGGCGCTCGCTGGGCTTCACCCCGAATATCCGGCTGTATGACGCCCAGCGTCAGTTGCTGGCCGAGGAACGCAGCGTCAACTGCATTCCCTGATCAGTCATCGTTGCGCTGGTAGATGATGCGCTTGGTGCCGTTTTCGCAGGAGCCGACGATCATGGCTTCGTCATGATTCTTGGCTTCTTCGGCGGTGATGATTTCCAGGGTGTAGGACGGGATTGCCTTGGCCTGTAGGCCGACTTCAATCTCTTTCCTGAGCTCTTCACAGTCTTTGGGCGCGGCCATTGCCGATGTGGCCAAAACACCGCAGATAATCGCCAAGGCAAAACGTTTCATGTGTGAAGCTCCCTAAATGCGCTGCGCACGGGTGTGCGCCAAAGGCTGCATGGGTATGAGACCACATTTGCGAAACGCGAGTTCTGATTTAACGCAGAACAAAATGTGGGGGCGAGCAAGCCCGCTCCCACATTGGACCTGCGCAGATCAGTTGACGAGGGTGCCATCCAGGGTGATGGTGGCGTTCAGCACCTTGGACACTGGGCATCCTTCCTTGGCCTTCTTGCTCAGTTCATCGAACTGCGCCTGGCTCGCGCCGGGGATCTTGGCCTTGAGGATCAGGTGGACTGCGGTGATCGCAAAACCACCGTCCACCTGGTCCAGGGTCACTTCGGCCTGGGTGTCGATACTGTCAGCCTTGAGGCCGGCATCGCCAAGAATCATGGAAAAGGCCATGGAGAAGCAGCCGGCATGGGCCGCGCCGATCAGTTCTTCAGGGTTGGTACCCTTGCCACCTTCGAAACGTGCCTTGAAGCCGTAGGGGGCTTCGCGCAATACGCCGGTTTCGGTCGAGATCGAGCCCAGACCGGTTTTCAGGTCGCCTTCCCAGTGTGCGGAGGCTTTTTTCACGATACTCATAGCGTTCTCCCAAGCAGTGGTTGTGCATCAGTAAGGTTCTGAGGATAGAACCTCTGGCAAAGTTCACCCTGTCGGAAAAACCAAGCGGGCAAGTAGGAAATTTCATGTCCGCTATTGAATCTCGGGTATATGCCCTCATTGCATAGGGCATGCACATGAAGCGGCAGGTTTTGGTTCGTCACAAGCCTGCGCCCCTATGGAGAAGCAGGCTTATGAAACCACTGTCCGATGTGAAGTTCTCGACCCTCGACCTGGTACCGGTGCGCGCCAATGGCAGCCCGGCGCAGTCGTTGCGCAATTCCCTGGACCTGGCCCAGCACGTGGAAAAGCTCGGCTACACCCGCTTCTGGGTGGCCGAGCACCACAATATGGATGGCATCGCCAGCTCCGCGACCTCGGTGCTGCTCGGCTACCTGGCCGGTGGCACTTCGACTATCCGGGTCGGCGCAGGCGGCGTGATGCTGCCCAACCATGCGCCACTGGTGATCGCTGAACAGTTCGGCACCCTGGAAAGCCTGTACCCCGGCCGGATCGACCTGGGCCTGGGCCGCGCACCTGGCTCAGACCAGATGACCGCCCGCGCCCTGCGCCGCGAGCGCTCCGGCAGCGCCGATGACTTCCCGGAAGATGTGGCCGAGTTGATGGCCTACCTGGGCCCGCGCACCCCCGACCAACGGGTGATCGCCGTACCGGGCACCGGCACCAACGTCCCGGTGTGGCTGCTCGGTTCCAGCCTGTTCAGCGCCCAACTGGCCGGCGAGCGCGGTTTGCCCTACGCCTTCGCCTCCCATTTCGCACCGCGCATGATGCATGAGGCGATTCGCGTCTATCGCAATCACTTCAAGCCTTCGGCAGTGCTCGACAAGCCCTATGTGATGCTCGGTGTGCCGCTGGTGGCCGCTGATACCGATGAGCAGGCCAATTACCTGGCCACCTCGGTCTACCAGCGAATTCTCGCGCTGATGCGTGGGCAAAGCCTGGTGCAACGCCCGCCGGTCGACAGCATGGACGGCCTGTGGCTGCCCCATGAGAAGGACGCGGTAGGCAGTTTCCTAGGCCTGGCGATGGTAGGCAGCCCGGCGAAGATTCGCGCCAAACTGGAGGTGTTGATCGAGCAGACGGGCGCCGATGAGCTGATCTTTACCTGCGACCTGTACGAACATGCTGATCGGATTCGTTCCTATGAGCTACTGGCCCAGGTGATGAAAGGCTGATCGGCAGGGATAAAAAAACCGACGCTCTGGCGTCGGTTTTTATGTCTGCCGCACGGGATCACCTACGGTTGTAGACGATTTCCTTGGTACCACCTTCGCAACTGCCGACCACTTCGCCGTTGGTTGCGCTGCCTTTTTCGACAATTTCCAGGGTGTACCCGGACGCACCATTGGCCTGGATCTTGGCGTCGATTTCGCTTTTCAGCTCGCCACAATCCTTGCCAGCCGCCAGGGCTGTACCTGCCAGGCTCAACAAACCTACCGCTAACAGAAACTTTTTCATCCGTTACTTTCCTTGCGCTGATCAAAAAATGTACGCCGACGCATAGGGCATCGGCGCCCAAAGGGTGTAGCGCAGGTTATGGCAATCGGCCAGCGTGCAAGTTCAACCAACCCCGTCAACTATTGGCAATACGAAAGCCCACCTTGAGTGTCACCTGGAAGTGCGCGGCCTTGCCGTCCTTGATGTGGCCACGGGTTTCGGTGACCTCAAACCACTCCAGGTGCTTGATGCTCTTGCTGGCCTCGGCCAGGGCATTGTTGATGGCGTCCTCGATGCTGGTTGGGGACGAGCCCACCAGTTCGACTTTCTTGTAGGTGTGATGATCAGTCATGAGTGTTCTCCTGGGTCGATTAATGAAGCCTAGCAGTGATTCTTCTTACTGCTTCTGGCGACTCTTCTCACTTGAAAGTTCAGATTTACTGCACTTTCTGAAACCCCCGCAGTCGGAATCAACACACGTTACTCATTCACTCCAGGAGAGCCCACATGGCCAACACCTCTTTACGCAAAGCGTCATTGGAAAGCATGGAAGCCGAGATTTCGAGCCTGCTCAAATCCCTTGAGAGCCTCAAGGACGATGCGTCTGACGAGTCGCGCAAAACCCTGAAGGCCCTCAAAAGCAATGCCGAGAATGCCCTCAAGCACTCCCGCCACTTGATCAGCGACGCCTACGAAGAAAGCAAAGTGAAAATCCGCGAAACCGGGGCTGCCACCCGTGACTATGCACAGGAGCACCCTTGGACCACCGCCGGCGTTGCCGTTGGCGCACTGGGCCTGCTGGCGGCTTACCTGCTGTGCAAACGCGGTGACTAAACCGGCTGGCGCGCAAGCTCAGCCTTGAGCCATTGCGCCAGCTGCCGGGCGCGCCCATCCGCGGCGCGCTTGGGTAGCCACAACGCCAGTTGCGCCGGGGTTTGACTAAAACCCCATGGCGCAACCAGGCGACCGGCGCGCACGTCCTCCGCCACCAGCGGTTGCGGTGCGATCGCCACCCCAAGGCCAGCCACGGCCGCCTCCAGCAAATAATACAGATGCTCAAACCCCTGGCCGTACTTCAATGCACCGGGCTCGATGCCATGGTGCTGTGCCCAATTGGGCCAGGCTTGCGGGCGCGAAGTGGTGTGCAACAGGGCTTCGCCCAGCAGAGCCTGGGCGGGTGCCTGGCGCAGGGCTTGGTAATGGGCAAAATGCGGGCTCATCACCGGGCCAATCCGCTCGCTCGCCAGCTCGTAGACCTGCATATCCGCAGGCCACGGCGGCTCGGCAAACAGCAGCAGGGCGTCCAGGCCCGGGCGCCTTGGGTCAAGGTCGCCTTCGCCCGCCGATAGATGCAGGCGCAAATCCGGCAAGTCGGCATTCAAGCGCCCCAGGCGCGGAATAAACCAACGCGCCAGCAGACTGCCGGAACAGCCGAGGACAAACGGCGCATCGGCGCTGCTTTGGGTCAACTCCCCGCACACATCCCGCAGACGCTCGAACGCCTCGAAGCTGGCATCGCGCAGCCGCACGCCGGCATCTGTGAGTTTAATGCCGCGTCCATCCTTGACGAAAAGACTCACCCCAAGGTGTTCTTCCAACACTTTCAGTTGTCGGCTGACCGCACCATGGGTCACATGCAATTGCTCGGCGGCCTGGCTGACGCTGTTGAGGCGGGCGGTGGCTTCAAATGCACGCAGGGCATTAAGCGGCGGAAGGTCTCGGCTCATCTGTGAGTTTTCCTGACAGGTTGCGGCGATCTTATCGGTTTTCACGGTCCGGCGTCAGGGGTAGAGTGGCCGTCATTGCCTCTCCCAACTTTCTTCCTGGAGCGCACCATGACTCAGTCCCAGACCGATTTACGCAACGGCCCTGACGCCAACGGCCTGTTTGGCGCGTTCGGCGGCCGCTACGTGGCGGAAACCCTGATGCCGTTGATCCTCGACCTGGCCCGCGAATACGAAGCGGCCAAGATCGATCCGGCCTTCAACGAAGAACTGGCCTACTTCCAGCGCGACTATGTCGGACGCCCCAGCCCGCTGTACTTTGCCGAGCGCCTGACCGAGTTCTGCGGCGGCGCCAAGATCTACCTCAAGCGCGAAGAGCTCAACCACACCGGCGCGCACAAGATCAACAACTGCATCGGCCAGATCCTGTTGGCGCGGCGCATGGGCAAGAAACGCATCATCGCCGAGACCGGCGCCGGCATGCACGGCGTGGCCACCGCCACCGTCGCCGCGCGGTTTGGCCTGCAATGTGTGATCTACATGGGCACCACTGATATCGAGCGCCAGCAGGCCAACGTGTTCCGCATGAAGCTTTTGGGCGCCGAAGTGATCCCGGTGGTGGCCGGCACCGGCACCCTCAAGGACGCGATGAACGAAGCCCTGCGCGACTGGGTGACCAACGTCGACAGCACCTTCTACCTGATCGGCACCGTGGCCGGCCCGCACCCGTACCCGGCGATGGTGCGCGACTTCCAGGCGGTGATCGGCAAGGAAACCCGCACCCAGTTGCAAGCCCAGGAAGGCCGCCTGCCGGACAGCCTGGTGGCGTGCATCGGCGGTGGCTCGAATGCCATGGGCCTATTCCACCCGTTCCTCGATGACACCAGTGTCCAGATCATTGGTGTTGAAGCCGCCGGCTACGGCATCGAGACCGGCAAGCACGCGGCCAGCCTCAATGGCGGCGTACCGGGCGTGCTGCACGGCAACCGTACCTTCCTGTTGCAGGACGACGACGGCCAGATCATCGACGCCCACTCGATCTCTGCGGGCCTCGACTACCCCGGCATCGGCCCTGAGCATGCATGGTTGCACGACATTGGCCGCGTCCAGTACACCTCGGTAACTGACGACGAAGCCCTCGACGCCTTTCACAAATGCTGCCGTCTGGAAGGGATTATTCCTGCACTGGAAAGCGCCCACGCCCTGGCCGAAGTGTTCAAGCGCGCACCGAGCCTGCCCAAGGATCACCTGATGGTGGTCAACCTGTCGGGCCGTGGCGACAAGGACATGCAGACAGTGATGCACCATATGGAACAGTCTCAGCAGGAGAAACACTAAATGAGCCGCCTGCAAACCCGCTTTGCGCAACTCAAGGAACAAAACCGCGCCGCCCTGGTGACCTTCGTTACCGCTGGCGACCCGGGGTATGACACTTCCCTGGCGATCCTCAAGGGCTTGCCGGCAGCCGGCGCCGATGTGATCGAGCTGGGCATGCCTTTCACCGACCCCATGGCCGATGGCCCGGCGATCCAGCTGGCCAATATCCGTGCGTTGGGCGCCAAGCAGAACCTGGCGAAAACCCTGCAGATGGTTCGCGAGTTCCGCCAGGGCAACAGCGATACGCCGCTGGTGCTGATGGGCTACTTCAACCCGATCCACATGTACGGCGTGCCGCGCTTTATCCATGACGCAAAAGAGGCCGGCGTGGACGGCCTGATCGTGGTCGACATGCCGCCGGAACATAACAGCGAACTGTGCGACCCGGCCCAGGCCGCAGGCATCGACTTTATCCGCCTGACCACGCCCACCACCGACGATGCGCGCCTGCCCACCGTGCTCAACGGCAGCTCCGGGTTTGTGTACTACGTGTCGGTGGCCGGTGTGACCGGTGCCGGTGCCGCCACCCTGGAACACGTGGAAGAGGCCGTCGGCCGCCTGCGCCGGCATACCGACCTGCCGATCAGCATCGGCTTCGGCATCCGCACCCCGGAACAGGCCGCCGCCATCGCCCGCCTGGCGGACGGTGTGGTGGTGGGGTCGGCGCTGATCGACCACATCGCCAATGCCAGCAACGACCAGCAAGCGATTGATGGGGTGTTGAGCCTGTGTGCAGCGCTGTCGGAAGGTGTGCGTAACGCCCGTAAATAAACGCCCCCCTTGTAGGAGCGAGCCAAGCTCGCTCCTACAACAGCTTTATTCCTTCAGCTCGATCCGCTCGACCTTACCCACCAGCAGTATGTAAGACAGCGCCCCCAGCAACGCCAACACCGCAATGTAGGTAATCGCCGGCGCAAACGAGTCGCCCGTGGCCAGAAAGCCAATGACGATAGGCGTGGTGATCGCCGCCAGGTTGCCGATGAAGTTGAACACCCCACCCGTCAACCCCAACAGCCGCGCCGGCGCCAGTGTCGAGACCAGCGACCAGGTGATCGACGCCAGGCCGTTGCCGAAGAACGCCACCGCCAGGAATGCAATCACCAGTGGCGTGGAATCCACGAAGTTGGCGCCGATGATCGCCGTGGAGATCAGCAGGCCACTGATGATCGGCAATTTGCGCGCAAACCCTACCGAGGTGCCACGGCGGATCAGCCAGTCGGAAAACAGCCCGGAACACAACACCCCGACAAACGCCGCGAGAAACGGCAGCGAGGCAAGCAGGCCGGACTTGATGAAGTCCATGCCGCGATATTTCACCAGGTAGGTTGGGAACCATGTCAGGAAAAACCACAGGGTCGAGTTCAGGCAGAACTGGCCCAGGTAGATGCCCCACAGCTTGCGTTTAGTCAGCACGATACCCAGGTCGACCCAACTGAAAGGCGCCTTGCGCTTGGCGGTTTGTGCATCCAGGTCCACCAGGCCGCCGCCTGCGCGGATCAACTCGATTTCTGCGCTGTTGACCCCTTTGAAATCCCGCGGCTCGCGGTACACCGCATACCACACCAGTGCCCAGAGGATGCCCACTGCGCCGGTGCTGATAAACACCATGTGCCAGCCATAGTGATGCTGCAACCACGCCAGTACCGGGGTAAGGAACGCCAGCCCGACGAACTGCCCGGACGTGTAGAAACCAATGGCCGTGGCGCGCTCACGCTCGGGAAACCAGCTGGTGACGACCCGACTGTTGATCGGATAAGCCGGCGCTTCCAGGGCACCCACCGCCATGCGCAACACAAACAGCGCGATAAAGCTTGCGGCAAACCCCAGCATCACCGTGGCAATCGACCACAACAGCAAGGCCACGGTGTACAAAATGCGCGGTGGCACCCGGTCCACCAGCCAGCCGCCGGGGATTTGCATGGCGGCGTAGGTCCAGCCGAACGCCGAGAAAATCAGCCCCACATGCACCGGGTCGATCCCCAGCTCGCTGGTCAGGGCCGGCGCGGCAATCGACAGGTTGCTGCGGTCCAGGTAGTTGATCACCACCGTGATAAACAGCAGGACCATGATGAAGTAACGCTTGCGGCTGGGCGTGACGAGGGACGCCTGGCCGGTGAGGGTTTCAGGGTGCATGGGGGGAGCCTCTTATTATGTTTATTGAGGTCGGTTAACGGCTACCGGGTTGAAAGTGGGAGCTGGCTTGCCTGCGATGGCGGCGGAACATTCAACATTGCTATCGCAGGCAAGCCAGCTCCCACACTGACCGCGTTCCGTCAGGTGACAATCACCACTCGGCAAAACTGCCATCGGCATGCCGCCAGATCGGGTTGCGCCAGCGGTGACCAATGGCCGCGCGCTCGATCACGTATTCCTCGTTGATCTCAATCCCCAGCCCCGGCCCGTTGGGGATTTTCACAAAGCCCTGGTCGTAGTCGAAAACTCCCGGATCGCGCACGTAGTCGAGCAAATCGTTGCTCTCGTTGTAGTGAATGCCCAGGCTTTGCTCCTGGATAAACGCGTTGTAGCAAACCGCATCCAGTTGCAGGCACGCCGCCAGGGCAATCGGGCCCAGCGGGCAGTGCAGGGACAGGGCCACGTCGTAGGCTTCGGCCATGTTGGCGATCTTGCGGGTTTCGGTGATGCCGCCGGCGTGGGATGCATCCGGCTGGATGATGTCGACGTAACCTTCACTGAGCACACGCTTGAAATCCCAGCGCGAGAACAGCCGCTCGCCCAGGGCAATCGGGGTGCTGGTCAAAGGCGCCAGTTCCTTGAGCGCTTCGTAGTTTTCGCTGAGCACCGGCTCCTCGATAAACATCAGCTTGTACGGGTCCAGCTCTTTCATCAGCACCTTGGCCATGGGCTTGTGTACGCGGCCATGGAAGTCCACGCCAATGCCGACATTCGGGCCGACCGCGTCGCGCACGGCGGCCACGTTGGCCAGGGCCTGGTCGACCTTGTCGAAGGTGTCGAGAAATTGCAGCTCCTCGGTGCCATTCATCTTCACCGCCGTAAACCCCCGGGCCACGGCTTCCTTGGCCGCACGGGCGGTGTCGGCCGGGCGGTCGCCGCCGATCCACGAGTAGACGCGGATCTTGTCCCGCACCTGGCCGCCCAGCAGGTCGCTGACCGACACGCCGAGGGCCTTGCCCTTGATGTCCCACAACGCCTGGTCGATACCGGCCAGGGCGCTCATATGAATCGCGCCGCCCCGGTAGAAGCCGCCGCGATACAGCACGGTCCAGATATCTTCGATATTGCGTGGGTCTTTGCCGATCAAGTAGTCGGACAATTCCTCGACCGCCGCCGCCACGGTGTGGGCGCGGCCTTCAACCACGGGCTCGCCCCAACCGGTTACACCCTGGTCGGTTTCCACTTTGAGGAAGCACCAGCGCGGCGGCACGATAAAGGTGGTCAGTTTGGTGATTTTCATCTTCTTATCTCTCTTGTCGGATGCGGCGCCTGAGGCGCCAGGCACACTCAGTTCAAGGCATTCCAGGCAGCGACATACGCCTGGGCACGGCTCGCCACCTGCTCGACCGTCATGCCGGGCTTGAACAGCCCGGAGCCCAGGCCAAAGCCCTTGACCCCGGCGTCGACGAACACTTGCATGTTGTCCGGGGTAATCCCGCCCACCGGCAGCAGGACCGTGCCGGCCGGCAACACCGCCAGCCAGGCCTTGACCACCGCCGGGCCCATTTGCTCGGCCGGGAACAGCTTGAGCACATCGGCCCCTTCGGCCAGGGCGGCGAAGGCTTCAGTGGGCGTCGCGACCCCAGGCGACAGGTACAGGCCCGCAGCTTTTGCGGCACGCAGCACCTTGGCATCGCTGTGGGGCATGACGATCACCTGGCCACCCGCCGCCTTCACCCGCTCCACCTGCTCGGGCGTCAGCACGGTGCCAGCGCCGATCAGGCAGTCGGCGGGCAACGTCTCACGCAGGGTGCGGATGCTGGTGTAGGGATCTGGCGAATTGAGCGGCACTTCGATCACCCGGAACCCGGCCTGGTACAGCACCTGGCCGACAGCGCCAGCCTCATCCGGGCGCAGGCCCCGCAGGATCGCGATCAAACCGTTGTGTGTGAGTGCTTGCTTGAGCATGTCAGGCCTCGATTGCAGGTTGAATGAGCCCGGCGGCCAGCGCCAGTTGCCACAGGCCGCGCTCGGTCGCTGCTTGCGCGAGGCTGACGTGGTGCAAACCACACAGGGCGAGGGCACGTTGGTAGCGGGCGCAGAGGGCGGCGGCGCCCACCAGGATGATCGGCGTGTGGCGCGCACGGTCGGGCAAGCCGGCCAGTTCATGGCCAATCAGCAGGCCGGACAGGTAGTCGGGCTGCTGCTCAGGAGTCAGTTCTGCGGTCAACCCCAGGGTGCGCGCGCTGAACAGGGTCGACAGCACACCGCGCCGGCCATCCTCTGAAAGTGCCACGCGCACACCCCGGTCAAAGGCGTCGGCCTGAAACTGCCCGGCGCTCTTTTGCGTACGCCCCAGAATGCTGTGCTTGCTCAGCACCGCGAACAGTTCGCCGGTCATGAAGGTGTCGAAATGGGTAATGCGGCCTGCGACCACCTCGACCCATTTGGAATGGCTGCCGGGCAGGCCGATCAATAATTCAGCGCTGGCTGGCAGGCTTTGCAGCACGCCGAGCACCTGGGTTTCTTCGCCGCGCATCACGTTGGGTAAACCGACCTGCTCGATCACACCGGGCACGATATGCACATCCACACCGCGCAAACTGCGCACCTTGTGCAGCGCCAAGCCCAGGCTGGCGACGTCAACCGGCGTCTTGCGATAGGCCGCCTCACCCCACCCCTGGGCGCTGCCGACCATGCCGCAGGCGATCACCGGCAGCTCGGGCTGGGCGTCGAGCCAGTCGCCGCACGCGGTATCAAAGGCCAGCTCAAACCCATCGCTGCAATGAACACCACCGATCAATCGCGGTGCACTGGGCAAATGCATGATCCCCGACGCCAGCGAGCGCTGTTCGAGGACCTGGCCACCTGGGCCGAGCTTATAGGCACGAAGGGAACTGGTTCCCCAATCGAGCGCGATCAATTGCGCCGGCATCGCTTCACCTGGAATGTGGCAGATGGCCGACTATAAACCTAAGGCTGAAAATATCTCAATATATAAATATCAATCCCATATAGTGGAACAACCCAGAAAAAATCCCCACGTCCCTGTGCTGTTCTTCGCACCAGAACGTGAGGACTTAACTGACAGCAACTGGTTAAAAAATCGACAAATCCAACGGCCGCATGGCGCCCATCCAGATCGCATAGTCGGTGTGATCCTTCAGGTCATCGCCGGTATCCGGGTGCAGAAACACCACCAACCCGTTGCGGTTGAGCGCCAGCCACGGCAGCGCCACGCCGATGTACTCGGGGTCGAACGCCAGCTGGCAGCTCCAGTCCGGATGCGGGCCCACCGGGCGCTCGTGCATGCGCCCCATGCGCACCGGGAAGATGGCCGCCGCGTCTTCGCAGAGCTTGCGCGCCTGGTCGAGGGTGCTGGCGTCGAAGTAGATATGGGCGTGGTAGCCCTTGATACGTTGCATGACTGGCTCCGGACTCGTTGATCGGCCGATCCTAGACCGCAATCGACGGCAGGGCCAGCCCGGCCAGGGACTGCGCGCTGCTGGCCTGCTCGGCCGCCAGCCAGTCGACAAACCGTTCGATCAACTGCCCGCGCCGTTTGCGCTGGGGCAACACCACGTAATAACCAAAGCGCGAGATCACCGTGTCGCCAATCGGCCGGCACAGCCATTTCTGCTCCAGCAGATTATCCACCAGATGGCGCCAGCCGATGGCCACGCCCTGGCCGGCAATCGCCGCCTGGATCAAAAGGGTGTAATTGTCGAAACGCAGCAGGCCGGGGGTCGGTGCGGCGGTGATGCCCAGTTCGCGAAACACCCCGTTCCAGTCGAACCACTGGCTGTTTTCCTGGCGCAGGTGCAATAGCGGCAGCTCCGGCAGGCTTTGTAGCGACAGCGGCGTGGCGCGGCCCTTGAGCAGTTGCGGGCTGCACACCGGGAACACTTCCTCGTTGAACAACCACTGGCTGTGGCCCTGGCGAAAACGCCCGTCGCCAAACAACACCGCCACATCGATGTCACTGCGCAAGGCCGCGTGGTTGCGCTCGCTGGTGACCAGGCTCACATCCACTTGCGGGTTGGCCTCATGAAAGCGATGCAGACGCGGCATCAGCCAGTAGGCGGCGAAGGCGAAGTCGGTCGCCACTTGCAACACTTCGTGCTGGTCCTGCTCCGTGATTAGCCCCAGGCCCGCATCAATGCTCTGCAATCCGGCCTGGACGTGCTCGAACAACAGCATGCCCGCGTCAGTCAATTCGATGCCGCGGTAGATACGGTCGAACAGGCGTACGGCCAGCTGTTCTTCCAGGCGCTTGATCTGCTGGCTGACGGCCGGCTGGGTGGTGCCCAGCTCCATCGCAGCCGCTGTAAAGCTGCGATGACGGGCGGCGGCTTCAAAGGCGCGCAACAGATCCAGCGACAGGTTTCCCAGGGCTTTATACATAAGCGGTGCTTATCCTAGACATTGCTTTTCATGGGCTTTACCACGGTTTCCACGGCCTGCATGCTCAATCGCATAAACACTGACTATGGAATGCCGAGAGACCATGAAGCGCAAGAACATTCTTTTCATCATGGCCGATCAAATGGCCGCGCCGTTGCTTCCGTTCTACGGCCCTTCGCCGATCAAACTGCCCAACCTCAGCCGCCTGGCCGCACAAGGTGTGGTGTTCGACGCTGCGTACTGCAACAGCCCGCTGTGTGCGCCGTCGCGTTTTACCCTGGTCAGCGGCCAGTTGCCGAGCAAGATTGGCGCCTACGACAACGCGGCGGATTTCCCCGCCGATGTACCGACCTATGCCCACTACCTGCGCCGCCTCGGCTACCGCACGGCGCTGTCGGGCAAGATGCACTTTTGCGGGCCGGACCAGTTGCACGGCTATGAAGAGCGCCTCACCAGCGATATCTACCCCGCCGACTACGGCTGGGCGGTGAACTGGGATGAGCCCGACGTGCGCCCCACCTGGTATCACAACATGTCGTCGGTGCTGCAAGCCGGCCCGTGTGTGCGCACCAACCAGCTGGATTTCGACGAAGAGGTGGTGTTCAAGGCCCAGCAGTACCTGTTCGACCATATTCGCGAGGACGGCGACCAGCCATTCTGCCTCACGGTTTCCATGACTCACCCCCACGACCCGTACACCATTCCCAAACCGTTCTGGGATCTGTACGACGACAATGACATCCCAATGCCTACAACGCCGGCCCAGGCCGACCTGGACCCGCATTCCCAGCGCCTGCTCAAGGTCTACGACCTGTGGGACAAGCCGCTGCCTGTGGATAAGATCCGCGATGCGCGGCGCGCTTACTTCGGGGCGTGCAGCTACATTGACAGCAACGTCGGCAAACTCCTGCAAACCCTGCAGGACACAGGCCTGGCCGAGGACACCATCATCGTGTTCTCCGGCGACCACGGCGACATGCTCGGCGAGCGGGGGCTCTGGTACAAAATGCACTGGTTTGAAATGGCCGCGCGGGTGCCGCTGCTGGTCAGTGCACCGGGGCAATTCAAGGCCGGGCGGGTGAGTGCGGCGGTGTCCACCGCCGACCTGTTGCCGACCCTGGTGGAGCTGGCCGGCGGCGAGCTGGACCCCAACCTGCCGCTGGACGGCCGCTCACTGGTCCCGCACTTGCAAGGGCAGGGCGGGCATGACGAGGTGTTCGGCGAGTACATGGCCGAAGGCACCATCGGCCCATTGATGATGATTCGCCGGGAGGCCTACAAATTCATCTACAGCGAGGACGATCCTTGCCTACTGTTTGATGTGCACCACGACCCACGTGAGCAAGAAGAACTCAGTCAGTCGCCGGCCCATCGTGCGTTGTTCGAGGCGTTCCTGGCCGAAGCGCGGGCCAAGTGGGACATGCCGGCGATCCACCAGCAAGTGCTCGCCAGCCAACGCCGTCGGCGCCTGGTATGCGAGGCGCTGGCGGTGGGCAAACTCAAGAGCTGGGATCACCAGCCGCTGGTAGACGCCAGCCAGCAGTACATGCGCAACCATATCGACCTCGACGATCTGGAGCACAAGGCCCGTTATCCACAACCCTGCCAAAACCAATAAATCAGTAAGGGGAAGGCCATGCAAAAGTTATCCACAATCGTGAGTGCAGTGTTGTTGCTCAGTGCCACCCATGCGTATGCCGACACCCGTTGCGAGACGGTAAAGATGGCCGACCCCGGCTGGAGCGACATTGCCGCCACCAATGCCATCGCCGGTGTTTTGCTCAGCGGCATGGGCTACAAGGCCAAGATCGATACCCTGGCGGTGCCGATCACGTTTGGCGGGCTCAAGGACGGCCAGGTGGATGTGTTTCTGGGCAACTGGATGCCGGCGCAGCAGGGCTTCTATGACAAGTTCGTGGCCAATGGCGATGTGGTGCAACTGGCGAAAAACCTCGAGGGCACCCAGTTCACCCTCGCGGTGCCGGACTATGTGTGGGAGGCCGGTGTGCGTGACTTTGCCGACCTGAACAAATTTGCCGACAAGTTCGACAAAAAGATCTACGGCATCGGCTCCGGCGCTCCGGCCAACCTTTCGCTGCACGAGATCATCAAGAAAAACGACTTCGACCTCGGCCAGTGGAAGCTGATCGAATCCAGCGAACAGGCGATGCTCGCCGAAGTGTCCAGGGCGGTGAAGCGCGAGCGTTTCGTCACTTTCCTGGGCTGGACACCGCACCCAATGAACGTGCAGTTGAAGATGCGTTACCTCAAGGGCGGCGAAAAATACTTCGGCGACACCGGCAATGTGTACACCCTGACCCGCAAAGGTTATGCACAGGCCTGCCCGAATGTGGCCAGGCTGCTGACCAACCTTACGTTTACCCAGGATATGGAAAACAGCATCATGGCCGAGGTGGTGAACAACAAAGTCAGCAATGCTGACGCGGCGAAGGCATGGATCAAGGCCAATCCGGCGGTTTTGGACAAGTGGCTGGAGGGGGTTGAAACCCTCGATGGCCAGGATGCATTGGCGGCGGTCAAAGCCAAACTCTAAATATTGCCCTGGTTCCTACAGGTCTTCCTATCACCCTGTAGGAGCCGGCTTGCCGGCGAAGAATTCAAAAACGCCGCGTTTTTTCAGGCAACCCGCGTTATCGTTATCCATCTTCGCGAGCAAGCTCGCTCCTACAGTATTTCGAGCGATCCATGTCCCGGCCCCACACTCTGCTCCCATTCCTGCGCTGGCTGCCACGCCAGACCCGCGCCAGCGTCGGCCGGGATGCGCTGGTCGGCCTCAGCGGCGCGGTGCTGGCCTTGCCGCAATCGATCGCCTACGCCCTGATCGCCGGCCTGCCCCCCGAATACGGCCTGTATGCGGCGATCATCCCGGTGCTGATTGCCTGCCTGTGGGGTTCGTCCTGGCATTTGATCTGCGGCCCGACGGCGGCAATTTCCATCGTGCTCTACGCCAGCATCAGCCCGCTGGCGGTGCCTGGCTCCCAGGACTACATCACCCTGATCCTGCTGCTGACCTTACTCGCCGGCGTATTCCAATGGCTGTTGGGCATGTTGCGCTTTGGCGCGCTGGTCAATTTCGTCTCCCATTCCGTCGTCCTCGGCTTCACCCTCGGCGCGGCGGTGGTCATCGCCCTGGGCCAGTTGCCCAACCTGCTGGGGCTCGACCTGCCCAGCCAGGCCACGGCCATCAACAGCCTGCTGGCGCTGATCGACCATGGTGGCGAGTGGGATCGTCCGTCACTGGCCCTTGGCCTGGGCACCTTGCTGGTGGGCGCGCTGCTTAAATACTGCGTGCCGCGCTGGCCAAGCCTGTTGATTGCCCTGGCGGTAGGCAGCCTGGCGGCGTGGGCGTGGCCGGCGATGTTCGGGCATGTGGCGCGGGTCAGCTCATTTGTTGGCCAACTGCCGCCGTTCAGCCCGTTGCCGCTGGACCTGGACATGGTCCTGCGCCTGCTACCCAGCGCCGTGGCGGTGGGCATGCTGGGGCTGGTGACCAGCCTGTCGATTGCCCGCTCGCTGTCGGCGCGCTCGCAACAGTTGCTCGACGCCAACCAGGAAGTACGCGCCCAGGGTTTATCCAATATCGTCGGCGGATTTTTCTCCGGCTACCTGTCGGCCGGATCCTTCACCCGCTCGGGCCTGAGTTACGAGGCGGGCGCCTGTTCGCCGCTGGCGGGGGTGTTTTCGGCGTTGTGGGTCGCACTGTTTGCGCTGTTTGGCGCGGCGGTGATTGCGCACATCCCGATCCCGAGCATGGCCGCCAGCATCCTGCTGATCTGCTGGGGCCTGGTGGATCATCGGGGCATCCGCGCGCTGTGGCGGGTCAGCCGTGCAGAGTGTCTGGTGATGGGCCTGACGTGCCTGGCCACCTTGCTGCTGGAGCTGCAAACGGCAATCTATGCCGGGGTGCTGGCATCGCTGTTCTTCTACCTCAAGCGCACCTCGCAGCCACGGGTGCAGCAATGGCGCGATGGGGACGACGATGTGCTGCGGGTCGGTGGCTCGATCTTCTTTGGCGCCAGCCATTACCTGCAAGTGCGCTTGCAGCGCCTGCAAGGCCAGCGGGTGGTGATCGAGGCGCAGCAGATCAACTTTATCGACTATTCCGGGGTGGAGATGCTGCACCAGGAAGCGCGGCGGTTGCAGGGGTTGGGACGCAGCCTGACGCTGCGCCGGGCGCGGCCGCAAGTGGTGGAGGAGTTGAGGAAGCTGGAAGGGGCGGACAAATGCCCGATCCTTTTCGAAGACTGACACGGTAAAAAACTGTAGGAGCTGGCTTGCCTGCGATAGCGGTGTATCAGTGGCGCATCCGGCGCTGACCCACCGCTATCGCAGGCAAGCTCCTACAGTTGATCTTCAGTGGCCTGCCAACTGCCGACGTAACTCGGCCAGCACCGGCGCCGAATCCGGCCGTACACCGCGCCACAGGTAGAAGGCTTCCGCCGCCTGCTCCACCAGCATGCCCAAGCCATCCATCGCCACCGCCGCAGCGTGTTCAGTGGCCCAGCGGCAGAAGGCGGTCGGCTCCTTGGCGTACATCATGTCGTAGCAAAAGGTCTTGCCCGGTTCGATCAGGCTGCTGGCAATCGGCGGTACATCGCCTGACAGGCTCGCGGAGGTGGCGTTGATGATCAGGTCCACCGGTTCACTCAGCCAGTCGAAACCGCTGGCGGAGACCGGCCCCAGGTCATCGAACAGTTCGGCCAGCCGCTCGGCCTTTTCCACGGTGCGGTTGGCGATGATCAGCGAGGCGGGCTGTTGCGCCAGCAGTGGCTCCAGTGCACCGCGCACTGCGCCGCCGGCACCGAGCAGCAGGATGCGCTTGCCGGCCAGGCTCAGGCCGGCGTTGACGGTCAAGTCGCGCACCAGGCCGGCGCCATCGGTGTTATCACCCAGCAGGCTGCCATCGGCCAGCTTGCTCAGGGTGTTCACCGCGCCTGCGCGTTGCGCGCGCTCGGTCAGGGCATCGGCCAGGCGGTAGGCCTCTTCCTTGAAGGGAACGGTGACGTTGGCACCGCGCCCATGCAGGAAAAATTCCTGAGCACAGCCGGTGAAATCCTCGAGCGGCGCCAGCAGGGTGCTGTAGTCCAGCGCCTGGCCGGTCTGCTCGGCAAACAGGCGATGGATCAGCGGCGATTTGCTGTGGCCGATAGGGTTGCCGAACACCACATAACGATCCATCAGCTGGCCACCTGGGGCGCAGCAAGGCCGAGCCAGTCACGGTCTTGCAGGAAGTAGTCGGTCAGGCGCGCTTCTTCGCTGCCGGCAGCGGCCTTCCAGTCATAGCTCCAGCGCACTTGCGGGGGCAACGACATCAGGATCGACTCGGTACGCCCGCCCGATTGCAGGCCAAACAGCGTGCCACGGTCATAAACCAGGTTGAATTCCACGTAGCGCCCACGGCGAAACTCCTGGAACTGGCGTTGCTGCTCGGTATAAGCCATTGCCTGGCGGCGCTGGACGATCGGCAGGTAAGCGTCGATGTAGGCGTCGCCAATCGCTCGGATAAAGGCGAAGCAGGTGTCGAAGTCCCACTCGTTCAAATCATCGAAGAACAGGCCGCCAATACCCCGGGGCTCGTTGCGATGCTTGATATGGAAGTAGCTGTCGCACCAGGCCTTGTAGCGCGGGTAAACGTCCGCGCCAAACGGCGCGCAGGCCTGCTCGGCCACGCGGTGCCAGTGGATGCAGTCTTCTTCGTTGGCGTAGTAGGGCGTCAGGTCGAAGCCGCCACCGAACCACCACACCGGCTCTTCACCGTCTTTCTCGGCGATGAAAAATCGCACGTTGGCGTGGGACGTTGGCACATGGGGGTTATGCGGGTGGATCACCAGCGACACGCCGAGGGCTTCAAAACCACGACCGGCGAGCTCCGGGCGGTGGGCACTGGCGGACGGTGGGAGGCCGCTGCCAAAGACGTGGGAAAAGTTGACGCCGCCTTTCTCGATCACGGTCCCGTTCTCGATCACCCGCGTGCGGCCACCGCCACCAGCTGGGCGGGTCCAGGCGTCTTCGATAAAGCGTGTATGCGCCTCGAAGGTTTCCAGGGCACTGCAAATGCGGTCTTGCAGGTCGAGCAGGTAGGCTTTTACAGCCTCGGTGCGGGTAGTCATGGCATCACCTTGAATCGGGCAAAGCTACGCGAGGCCATTGGGCGTCGGCGGCAAAGGGGCGCACAGGATACCACCGCGCCGGGCACTGCCACAGTTGACGAAGGTCAAGCATAGGAGTCCGATAGGAGCCTTTCGCGAAACAGACTTGAGGACAGAACAGATGGCCAAACGTATCCAGTTCAGCGCCCATGGCGGCCCCGAAGTACTTGAGTATGTGGACTACACACCCGTGGAGCCCGGCCCACAGCAGGTTCGGGTGCGGAACAAGGCCATTGGCCTGAACTTCATCGACACCTATTACCGCAGCGGTCTGTATGCACCGCCAGCCTTGCCCTCGGGCCTGGGCGCGGAGGGCGCTGGCGTGGTGGATGCGGTGGGCAGCGCAGTCACTCAATTCAAGGTCGGCGACCGCGTGGCCTACGGCAGCGGCCCGCTGGGTGCCTACAGCGAACTGCATGTGTTGCCAGCGGCCAACCTGGTGCACCTGCCGGACGCGATCAGCTTCGAACAAGCGGCTGGCGCCATGCTCAAGGGCCTGACCGTGCAGTACCTGCTGCGCCAGACCTATGAGTTGCAAGGCGGTGAAACCATCCTGTTCCACGCCGCTGCAGGTGGCGTCGGTTCCCTGGCCTGCCAATGGGCCAAGGCCCTGGGCGTGAAGCTGATCGGTACGGTCAGTTCGCCGGAAAAAGCCGCCCTGGCCAAATCCCTCGGCGCCTGGGAAACCATCGACTACAGCCAGGAAAATGTCCCACAGCGGGTGCTGGAACTGACCGACGGCAAAAAATGCCCGGTGGTGTACGACGGCGTCGGCAAGGACACCTGGCTCGCCTCGCTGGACAGCGTGGCGCCACGTGGCCTGCTGGTGAGTTTCGGCAATGCCTCGGGCGCGGTGGACGGGGTGAACCTGGGGATTCTGGCGGCGAAAGGCTCGCTGTACGTGACCCGGCCGACGCTGGCGACCTACGCCAACAATCCGCAGAACCTACAGGCCATGGCCGATGACCTGTTTGGCATGATCGCAAGCGGCAAGGTGCGCATTGATATCAACCAGCGCTTTTCGTTGGCGGATGCGGCGAAGGCGCAGGTGGAGTTGTCGGGGCGGCGGACGACGGGGTCGACCATTCTGTTGCCTTGAGATCTCGGTGGTTTGGCAGACCGCTATCGCGGGCAAGCCCGCTCCCACATTCGACCGATTTCCAGCATGGGAATGCGCTCGAATGTGGGAGCGGGCTTGCTCGCGATGGCCACGCCTGGGTCTCAGGACGGGCGCCGAACCTCGCCCGTCGCCAGGTCCCGAATCAAACTCGGGTTCTTGCGCCCACCCAGGCTACCGCCCAGCACCAAATCCACCTGCCCACGGAAATACTGCTCCACCCGGATCCGCGTGCGCGCTGCCGGCCGGCCTTGCGGGTTGGCCGAGGTGGAAATCAACGGGCCCACCAATGCACACAAATCCCGCACCAGCGGATGATCACTGACTCGCAACGCCACGGTGTCGTGCTTGCCGGTAATCCACTCAGGCAGCAAGTCTTGATGGGGTACCAGCCAGGTATTGGGTCCCGGCCAGGTACTGGCCATGCGGTCGATCCAGGTGTCCGGGAAGTCTTCGAACAGAAAATCGAACTGCCGGATATTGTCGGCGACCAGGATCAAGCCCTTGTCCACCGAGCGGCCCTTGATCGCCAGCAAGCGCTCCACCGACTCCTCGTTCCATGGGTCGCAGCCCAGGCCCCACACCGCCTCGGTCGGATAGGCAATCACCGCGCCTGCGCGAATTTCTCGTGCGGCTTCTTGCACACGCCACCTGTTGACCATTACTCACTCTCCGGACTAAAGCTCTGCGCAGTTTACCGATCTTCGTTACAAAACCTAACTGCGCGCGAGCCAGCGGCCACTTTCGCAGATCACCCGGCCCTCCAGCTCCAGTTCGGTGAGGCTCGCCAACACCTGGGACAGGCTCTGCCCGCTGGCGATGGCCAGGCCTTCGCTGGTGTGGGGCGCCGCGTGCAGCAACGCCAGCAGCGGATGGGTCACCGGCACCGGCGCGGGCCGCGACAACGCCTGCCAGCCGCGCAGCCCCTCAAGGATGTGCTCGATGGTCTCCACCAGCACCGCCCCCTCACGGATCAATTGGTGACAACCCCTGGCCCCCGGGTGATGAATCGACCCCGGTATGGCGTACACCTCGCGGCCCTGCTCGGCCGCCAGCCGCGCGGTGATCAGCGAACCGCTGGCCACGCTGGCTTCCACCACCAGCACGCCCAGGGACAGGCCACTGATAATGCGGTTGCGTCGCGGGAAGTTGCCGGCCTGGGGCCCGGCGTCCAGCGGGAACTCGGAAACCACCGCGCTGCCCTGGGCAATCATCGCCTCGGCGAGCCGGCGGTGGCGCTGTGGATAAAAATTTTCCAGGCCGGTGCCCAACACCCCGATTGTCTGCCCCCCGACATCTAATGCCGCCTGGTGCGCCGCCCCATCGATGCCCAGGGCCAGGCCGCTGGTGATCACAAAACCGGCGCCCGCCAGGCTGCGGGAAAAGGCCGCCGCCGTATCCATTCCGGGTCGGGAAGCACGGCGGCTGCCGACCATGGCCAGCTGCGGTTTTTCCAGGATGGCGGGATTGCCGGCGACGAATAACAAGGGTGGCGCATCGCCCAACTCGGCCAGCAGGGCCGGGTAGTCGGGCTGGTCCCACATCAGCAAATGTTGGGCCGGATGCTCAAGCCAAGCCAATGCGACGCTGGCGCCATCACGCACCTGCACGCTGCGCCGGGCTTCGGCGCAGGCGGCCGGCAACCCCAGGGAGCGCCAGGCACTGGCCGGTGCGCCGATGGCTTTCGAGGCGCAACCAAAGGCCTCGATCAACGTCTTGAAACGCCTGGGCCCCAGCTCCGGCATGCGGTGCAAACGCAGGCGGGCTTCGAGCTCGGCAGGGGAAATATCTGCAGTAGGGATTGCTGACATATGATCATCCTTGATCAGGAACAAGCTGTGGATAACTCTGTTGGTAACTTATTTAGCAGGCTAATTATTGCAACTGGTTATTGCCGCCCAACCTGGCGCCCCGTTTTGAAGACGAGTAGCGATTTCCTCATGGGGGCAATCTCCTTTATTATGTCGGTTCGCGTGAAATGCCTTGGCCTTCGCGGCCTGCGAGCGTTTCACACCGGCCGTGCGGGGTGTCCCGAGGCCGATTTGCCTTTACCTCACATGTGCAGCAATTACGCTTATGGCTATTTTGAACATCCTCGAATTCCCGGACTCGCGCCTGCGCACTATCGCCAAACCGGTGGCCGTAGTGGACGACAAGGTTCGTCAGCTGGTCGATGACATGTTTGAAACAATGTATGAAGCCCCGGGCATCGGCCTCGCCGCCACCCAGGTCAACGTGCACCTGCGCGTGGTGGTCATGGACCTGTCCGAAGACCGCAGCGAACCGATGGTGTACATCAACCCGGAATTCGAGCCGCTGACCGACGAGATGGGCGAATACCAGGAAGGCTGCCTGTCGGTGCCGGAGTTCTACGAGAACGTCGAACGCCCGCTGCGCGTCAAGATCAAGGCCCTGGACCGCGACGGCAAGCCATTCGAGCTGATTGCCGAAGGCCTGCTGGCGGTGTGCATCCAGCACGAGTGCGACCACCTCAACGGCAAGCTGTTTGTCGATTACCTGTCCACGCTCAAACGCGACCGGATCAAGAAGAAACTGGAAAAGAAGCATCGCCAGCAAGCTTGATTCCCTTCTTTCAAAGGCTTGCTCCGGCAAGCCTTTTTCTTTTGTGAGACGTTTCCCATGACCGAGCCACTGCGCATCGTTTTTGCCGGCACCCCTGAATTTGCCGCCGAACACCTCAAGGCCCTGCTTGCCAGCCCTTATGAAATCGTCGCGGTGTACACCCAGCCGGATCGCCCGGCCGGCCGTGGGCAAAAACTGATGCCCAGCCCGGTCAAGCAACTGGCGCTGGAAAACGGCATCGTCGTGCTGCAACCGCCGACCCTGCGCAATGCCGAGGCCCAGGCTGAACTGGCAGCACTGAAGCCGGACCTGCTGGTGGTGGTGGCCTACGGCCTGATCCTCCCCCAAGCAGTGCTGGATATCCCGCGCCTGGGTTGCATCAACAGCCACGCCTCGCTGCTACCGCGCTGGCGCGGTGCGGCGCCGATCCAGCGCGCGGTGCAGGCCGGTGACGCACAAAGCGGCGTGACCGTGATGCGCATGGAAGCCGGCCTGGACACCGGGCCGATGCTGCTCAAGGTGACCACGCCCATCACCGCCCAAGACACCGGCGGCAGCCTGCACGACCGCCTGGCCGAGATGGGCCCGCCAGCGGTGGTCGAGGCGATTGCCGGCCTCGCGGCTGGCACCTTGCACGGTGAAGCGCAGGACGACAGCCTCGCCACCTACGCCCACAAGCTGAACAAGGACGAAGCGCGCATCGACTGGAGCCGCCCGGCCGTGGAACTGGAGCGCCTGATACGTGCCTTCAACCCGTGGCCGATCTGCCACAGCACACTCAATGGCGAAGCATTGAAAGTCCTCGCCGCCACCCTGGCCGACGGCAGCGGCGCCCCCGGTGAAATCATCGGCGCCAGCAAGGAAGGCCTGCTGGTGGCCTGCGGCGAACAGGCACTGTGTCTGACTCGTCTGCAATTGCCCGGCGGCAAGGCGCTGAACTTCAGCGACTTGTTCAACAGCCGTCGTGAGAAATTTGCCCCCGGCATCATCCTTGGAGTGGACGCTTGATGAACCCGCGTTTGGCCGCCGCCAAGGCCCTGGCCGCCGTGCTCAATGGCAAGGCTTCCCTGAACAGCTCGTTGCCGGTGCAACTGGATAAAGTCGAAGACCGCGATCGCGGCTTCACCCAGGACCTGGCCTTTGGCACCGCCCGCTGGCAGCCGCGTCTGTCGGCGCTGGCGGCCAAGTTGCTGCAAAAGCCGTTCAAGGCCGCCGATGCCGACGTCGAGGCGCTGCTCCTGGTGGGCCTCTACCAGTTGCTCTACAGCCGCGTGCCGGCCCACGCCGCCATCGGCGAAACCGTGGGGTGCGCCGACAAGCTGAAAAAGCCCTGGGCCAAGGCCTTGCTCAACGCCGTGCTGCGCCGTGCCCAGCGCGAAAGCGAGGGGTTGCTGGCCGAGCTCGAACACGACCCGGTAGTGCGCACCGCGCACCCGCGCTGGCTGCAAAAATCCCTCAAGGCATTCTGGCCAGAGCAGTGGGAAGCCATCTGCGCCGCCAACAATGCCCACCCGCCGATGATTCTGCGGGTCAATCGCCGCCATCACAGCCGCGATGCCTATCTCCAATTACTGGCAGAGGCCGGCATCAATGCCAGCGCCTGCGTGTACAGCCAGGACGGCATCGTGCTGGAGACCGCAGGCGATGTGCGTAGCCTGCCAGGCTTTGCCGAAGGCTGGATCAGCGTGCAGGACGAAGCCGCGCAACTGGCCGCCGACCTGCTCGACCTGGCACCGGGCCAGCGGGTGCTGGACGCCTGCTGCGCCCCAGGCGGCAAGACCTGCCACATCATGGAAGTGCAGCCGGGCCTGGCCGGTGTCGTCGCCGTCGACCTGGAAGCCAAGCGCCTGGTGCGCGTGCGCGAAAACCTCGCGCGCCTGGGCCTGGACGCCGAGCTGATTGCCGCCGATGGGCGCGACACCGCCGCCTGGTGGGATGGCAAGCCGTTCCAGCGCATCCTGCTGGACGCACCCTGTTCCGCCACCGGTGTGATCCGCCGTCACCCGGATATCAAGCTCACCCGCCAACCCGACGACATCGCCGCCCTGGCTGTGCTGCAAGGCGAGTTGCTGGACGCGCTGTGGCCGACGCTGGAGGTCGGTGGCATCCTGCTCTACGCCACCTGCTCGACCTTGCCGACCGAAAACACCGACGTGATCGAAGCCTTCCTCGCCCGCACCAGCGGCGCGCGGGAGTTGGACATTGCCACTACCGCCGGCATCAAGCAGCCCCACGGCCGCCAGTTGCTGGCGCAGGAAGGCGGGCACGATGGCTTCTATTACGCCAAGCTGATCAAGATTGCCGCGGCACGCGGTTGAATGGTTTTTAAGGGAGTGACCGGATGAAGATCATCATCCTTGGCGCAGGGCAGGTCGGCGGTACGCTGGCTGAGCATTTGGCCAGTGAAGCCAACGACATTACCGTGGTCGACACCGACGCCGAACGCCTGCGCGGCCTGGGCGATCGCCTGGATATCCGTACGGTCCAGGGCCGTGCCTCGTTCCCCACCGTGCTGCGCCAGGCCGGCGCCGACGATGCCGACATGCTGGTGGCGGTGACCAACAGTGACGAGACCAATATGGTCGCCTGCCAGGTCGCCCACACCCTGTTCCACACCCCGACCAAGATCGCCCGGGTGCGTGAAGCGGCCTACCTGACCCGCGCCGGCCTGTTCGACAACGACGCGATTCCGGTGGACGTGCTGATCAGCCCCGAGCAAGTGGTTACCCACTACATCAAGCGCCTGATCGAAATCCCCGGCGCGCTGCAGGTGATCGACTTTGCCGAAGGCAAGGCGCAACTGGTGGCGGTCAAGGCCTACTACGGCGGGCCGCTGGTGGGCCAGCAACTGCGCCAATTGCGCGAACATATGCCGAATGTGGAAACCCGCGTGGCCGCGATTTTCCGCCGCGACCGGCCGATCCTGCCCCAGGGCGACACAGTGATCGAAGCCGACGACGAAGTCTTCTTCATCGCCGCCAAGGCCAATATTCGTGCCGTGATGAGCGAAATGCGCCGGCTCGACGAGAGCTACAAGCGCATCGTCATCGCCGGCGGCGGGCAGATCGGCGAGCGCCTGGCCGAGGCCATCGAAAGCCGCTACCAGGTGAAGATCATCGAGATGAACGCCGCGCGCTGCCGCTACTTGTCCGATACCCTCGACAGCACCGTGGTGCTGCAAGGCAGCGCTTCGGATCGCGACCTGCTGATGGAAGAGAACATCGCCGACGCCGATATCTTCCTGGCCCTGACCAACGACGACGAGGCCAATATCATGTCGTCGCTGCTGGCCAAGCGGCTGGGGGCGAAGAAGGTGATGACCATCATCAACAACCCGGCCTATGTGGACCTGATCCAGGGTGGTGACATCGACATTGCCATCAGCCCGCAATTGGCCACCATCGGTACCCTGCTGGCCCACGTGCGGCGCGGCGATATCGTCAGCGTGCACTCATTGCGCCGGGGGGCGGCGGAAGCCATCGAGGCGATCGCCCACGGTGACTCCAAGTCGAGCAAGGTGATCGGCCGTGCGATCCGCGATATCGGCTTGCCACCGGGCACCACCATTGGCGCGATCATCCGCGATGAAGAAGTGATCATCGCCCATGACGATACGGTGATCGCCACGGGCGATCATGTGATCCTGTTCCTGGTGGATAAAAAACATATCCGCGATGTGGAGAAGCTGTTCCACGTGGGGTTGAGCTTTTTCTGATCTGACGGAGAGACCGACATGCTCGAATCCCTGGAAAAAATGCTCGCCAAGGGTGTGGATAACTCGCTGCTGCGCTTTGGCTTGGGCAAGGGTTACCTGGATTTGAAGGACAATGCCAAGGCAGCCGAGCATTTAGGCAAGTGCGTCGGGTTTGACCCGAAGTATTCGGCGGCGTGGAAGCTGTTGGGCAAGGCGCATGCTGCGCTGGGCGATAAAAGCGCGGCACGCCAGGCATGGGAGCAGGGTATTGAAGCGGCCCAGGCCCATGGCGACAAGCAGGCCGAGAAAGAGATGGCCGTATTCCTGAAAAAACTCGATCGCCAAGCCTGAGGCACCCCTGTGGGAGCTGGCTTGCCTGCGATGCAGGCGACTCGGTCTCTCAGTGACACCGAGGCGATGCTATCGCAGGCAAGCCAGCTCCTACATTTGATCTTTGTTGCTTGCAGAGCCGGGTGTATCAGTACCAACGCGCCTCGCCCGGCGGGCGTTTCTTGAAGCGCTTCATGCTCCACATGTACTGGCTCGGGTAGGCGCCGACATAACGCTCCACCACCTTGCTCATCGCCGCGCAGGACGTGGCCGTGTCGGTGCTGTACATGTCTTCTGGCGCCGCTTCCAGGATCACTTTGTAACCCGAGCCGTCCGGCAACCGCAGGGCATGCAGGAACACGCCCACCGCCTTATGGCCCGCGAGCATATTCGGCACGAACTTGCTGGTCAGCGCCTGGGTGGCGAAGAACGGTACGAAGATCCCGGCCGATTCTGCCGGCTCCGGGTCAGCGGGAATCCCCACCTGGCCGCCCTTGCGCACTTCCTTGATGACGCTGAGGATGCCTTCTTTGGTCGACGCCGCCACCCGGTTGCCCAACTGCACGCGTTGCTTGCGCAGCAGGTCATCCACCGCCTTGAGCTTGGGCGGGCGATAGAAAATGATCGGTTTGCACTGGCTGCAATAGAAGTGGTTCAACACTTCCCAGTTGCCCAGGTGGCTGGTGATGCCGACCACGCCTTTGCCCGAGGCCAGGGCTTGCTGCAGCACTTCCAGGCCTTCGACTTCACGTACCAGGTCGATAGAACGCTGGGCCGGCCAGATCCAGGCGCACGCGCTCTCGGTCAGGGACTTGCCGATGTCCATCAGGCTCTGGCCAACCAGGCGCTCGCGCTCGGCCGGGTCCATGTCCGGGAAACACTTGGAGAGGTTGATCCGCACCGTGTCGCGGGAGCGGTTGGGGGTCTTCCACATGATCCAGCCAATCGCCGAACCCACGGCTTGCACGGCGCGCCAGGGCAGCAGGGCAAACAATCGCAGAGCGCCTACCAGCAAGGCGCCTTTTAACTTTTCCACAGGTCACTCCTGATCGTGTGTGGTGCGCAAAGCGGCCATTCTACCCGGCGTTGACCAAGTCCGCGTAACGGTCGCAGTCCTGGGTGTGGTCCATGACCATCCCTGAGGCCTGCATGAACGCGTAGCAGATGGTCGGCCCGACGAACGTGAAGCCGGCTTTCTTGAGGGCTTTGCTCATGGCTTCGGCCTCTGGCGTAATCGCCGGGACCTGGCTGCGATCCTTGAAGTGATTGACCTTGGGCACGCCGCCGACAAACGACCAGAGCAACCCCACCGGGTCCTCCAGCGCCAGCCAGGCCGCGGCATTGCGCCGGGTGGCATTGAGTTTCAAGCGGTTGCGCACAATGCCTGGGTCGAGCATCAACTGCTCGATCTGGGCATCGCTCAACTGCGCCAGGCGCTTTGGATCAAAACCGAACAAGACCTTTCGATAATGCTCGCGTTTGCGTAAAACGGTGATCCAGGACAGGCCCGCCTGGAACCCTTCGAGCAAAAGCAACTCGAACAAACCCTGCGCATCGCGCAGCGGCGTTCCCCACTCTTGATCGTGATAAGCCATGTACAGCGGATCTTCAGAACACCAAAAGCAGCGTGGCATAAGGCTCCAGGGAGTGGTGGCGGGGCCGAATCGGGTATACTCCCGCCCTTTAAATCGCAGCCCAAGTAACAGGTGAATTTTGTGAGCCAGCCTACGCCAGCCGTGCGTACCTTCCAAGACTTGATCCTCGCCCTCCAGCAATACTGGGCCGAGCAAGGTTGTGTGGTACTTCAGCCCTACGATATGGAAGTAGGCGCCGGCACTTTCCACACCGCAACATTCCTGCGGGCCATCGGCCCGGAAACCTGGAACGCCGCTTATGTGCAGCCCAGTCGTCGCCCGACTGACGGCCGCTACGGCGAAAACCCCAACCGCCTGCAGCACTACTATCAGTTCCAGGTGGTCCTCAAGCCCAACCCGGACAACTTCCAGGAGCTGTACCTGGGTTCGCTGAAACATGTCGGCCTGGACCCACTGGTCCACGACATCCGTTTCGTCGAAGACAACTGGGAATCGCCAACCCTCGGCGCCTGGGGCCTGGGCTGGGAAGTCTGGCTCAACGGCATGGAAGTCACGCAGTTCACCTACTTCCAGCAGGCGGGCGGCATCGAGTGCTACCCGGTGACCGGCGAAATCACCTACGGCCTGGAACGCCTGGCCATGTACCTGCAGGGCGTGGACTCGGTCTACGACCTGGTGTGGGCTGACGGCCCGTTCGGCAAAGTGACGTATGGCGATGTGTTCCACCAGAACGAAGTGGAGCAGTCGACCTACAACTTCGAACACGCCAACGTCGAGAAGCTGTTCGAACTGTTCGACTTCTACGAAAGCGAAGCCAAGCGCCTGATCGAACTGGATCAGCCGTTGCCGTTGCCAAGCTATGAAATGGTCCTGAAGGCATCCCACACCTTCAACCTGCTGGACGCCCGCCGTGCCATCTCGGTAACCGCGCGCCAGCAATACATCCTGCGTGTCCGCACCCTGGCGCGTTCCGTTGCGCAAGCCTACCTGCTGGCACGCGCCAAGCTGGGCTTCCCGATGGCGACCCCGGACCTGCGTGATGAAGTGTTGGCTAAGCTGGAGGCTGCACAATGAGTGCTCAAGATTTCCTGGTTGAACTGGGTACCGAAGAGCTGCCACCCAAGGCCCTCAACACCCTGGCCGATGCATTTTTGGCCGGCATCGAGAAAGGCCTGCAGACTGCCGGCCTGAAGTTTGAAGCCAAGAAGGTCTACGCCGCGCCACGTCGCCTGGCAGTATTGCTGACCGCGCTGGAAACCCAGCAGCCGGACCGCAACATCAACCTCGACGGCCCGCCACGCCAGGCCGCCTTTGATGCTGAAGGCAACCCGACCCAGGCTGCCCTTGGTTTTGCCAAGAAGTGCGGCGTCGAGCTGAGCGAGATCGACCAGAGCGGCCCGAAACTGCGTTTCAGCCAAGTCATCAAGGGCAAGCCGACCGCCAGCCTGTTGCCGACTATCGTTGAAGATTCTCTCAATGACCTGCCGATCCCCAAGCGCATGCGCTGGGGTGCACGCAAGGAAGAGTTCGTACGTCCGACCCAATGGTTGGTGATGCTGCTCGGTGACGAAGTCATCGATTGCACCATCCTCGCCCAGAAGGCCGGTCGTGAGTCCCGTGGTCACCGCTTCCATCATCCTGAAGCCGTGCGCATCACCTCGCCGGCCAACTACGCCACTGACCTGCGTGCCGCCTACGTGTTGGCCGATGCCAACGAGCGTCGCGAGCTGATCAGCAAGCGCACCGAAGAGCTGGCCCGTTTGCAGGAAGGCACTGCCATCGTGCCGCCAAGCCTGCTCGACGAAGTAACTGCGCTGGTCGAGTGGCCGGTGCCACTGGTGTGCTCGTTCGAAGAGCGTTTCCTCGATGTGCCGCAAGAAGCCCTGATCACCACCATGCAGGACAACCAGAAGTATTTCTGCCTGCTGGATGTGGACGGCAAGTTGCTGCCGCGCTTTATCACCGTGGCCAACATCGAAAGCAAGGACCCGCAGCAGATCATCGCCGGTAACGAAAAAGTCGTACGCCCGCGCCTGACCGACGCCGAGTTCTTCTTCAAGCAAGACAAGAAGCAGAAGCTCGAAGACTTCAACCTGCGCCTGCAGAACGTGGTGTTCCAGGAGAAGCTGGGCAGCGTCTACGACAAGGCTGTGCGGGTTTCCAAGCTGGCGGCCTACATCGCCCCACGCATTGGCGGCGACGCTGCCTTGGCCGCACGCGCGGGCCTGCTGTGCAAATGCGACCTGGCCACCGAGATGGTCGGCGAGTTCCCGGAAATGCAAGGCGTGGCCGGTTACTACTACGCGCTCAATGACGGCGAGCCTGAAGACGTCGCCCTGGCCTTGAACGAGCAGTACATGCCGCGTGGCGCTGGCGCCGAGCTGCCAACCACCCTGACCGGTGCGGCCGTGGCCATCGCCGACAAGCTGGATACCCTGGTCGGTATCTTTGGCATCGGCATGTTGCCGACCGGCAGCAAAGACCCATATGCCCTGCGCCGTGCCGCCCTGGGCGTGCTGCGCATCCTGATCGACAAAAAGCTCGACCTCGACCTGACCCAGGCCGTGGTATTTGCCGTCGGCCAGTTTGGTGGCAAGGTCAAGCAAGCCGGCCTGGCCGAGCAAGTGCTGGAGTTCGTGTTCGACCGCCTGCGTGCGCGCTACGAAGACGAAGGCGTGGACGTTTCCGTCTACCTGTCGGTACGTGCCCTGCAACCGGGTTCGGCACTGGACTTCGACCAGCGTGTGCAAGCCGTACAAGCGTTCCGCAAGCTGCCGGAAGCGGACGCCCTGGCCGCCGTGAACAAGCGCGTGTCGAACCTGCTGAGCAAGGCCGAAGGCCTGGGCAATGCCGATGTCGACCCTGGCCTGTTTGCCGATGCCAAGGAGTTCTCGCTGAACTCGGCCATCGCCAAGGCAGAAAACGCAGTGAAGCCGCTGATCGCCGAGCGCAACTACGCCGAAGCCCTGGCGCGCCTGGCCACCTTGCGTGAGCCGGTGGATGCGTTCTTCGAGGCGGTGATGATCAATGCCGAAGATGCTGGCGTGCGGAAAAACCGCTACGCCATGCTGGCGCGCCTGCGCGGCTTGTTCGTCAACATCGCTGACATCTCGACGCTGAGCTGATCATGTTGAAACTGCTGATTCTCGATCGGGACGGGGTGATCAATTACGACTCCGACGCTTACATCAAGTCGGTGGAGGAGTGGATCCCGCTGCCCGGCTCGGTCGAGGCCATCGCGCAGTTGAGCAAGGCCGGCTGGACGGTAGCCATCGCTACCAACCAGTCCGGCATCGCCCGCGGCTACTACGACATCGCCACCCTGGACGCCATGCACGCGCGCCTGCGCGCATTGGTGGCCGAGCAGGGCGGTGAGGTGGGGCTGGTGGTGTACTGCCCCCACGGGCCGGATGAGGGCTGCGATTGCCGCAAACCCAAGCCTGGCATGTTGAAAATCATTTCAGAACATTACAAGGTGCCCCTGGCTGGGATATGGTTCGTCGGGGACAGTCTCGGTGACCTGGAGGCGGCCAAAGCCGTCGACTCTCAGCCAGTTTTGGTAAAGACCGGGAAAGGCGAAAAGACCCAGGCGAAAAACCTGCCGGTCGGCACCTTGATTTTTGACGATCTGGCGGCGGTTGCCGCAGAACTTATCAACAACTAGTCGCCCTCGACTTCCTGACCAAGGATTGTTCGGGAGTGCACTTTTAACAGGCGGGCGTTGTCCCGCAACGGTAAATGCTGCCATGTCGATTTTGCAGGCCATCAGAACCTTCTTCTTTTACCTGCTGCTGGGCACCAGTTCGTTTCTCTGGTGCACCCTGAGCTTTTTTATCGCGCCCTTTTTGCCATTCAAGGCGCGCTATCGCTTTATCAACGTCTATTGGTGCCGCTGCGCGTTGTGGCTGACCAAGGTGTTCCTGGGCATTCGTTTCGAGGTCAAGGGTGCCGAGAATGTGCCGGACCAGCCGTGCGTGATCCTGTCGAACCACCAGAGCACCTGGGAGACCTTCTTTCTTTCCGCGTATTTCTCGCCCCTGAGCCAGGTGCTCAAGCGTGAGTTGCTGTTCGTGCCGTTCTTTGGCTGGGCGATGGCCATGCTGCGCCCAATTGCCATCGACCGCGACAACCCCAAGGCCGCGCTCAAGCATGTGGCGAAGAAGGGTGACGAGCTGCTCAAGGATGGGGTGTGGGTACTGATCTTCCCGGAGGGCACTCGCGTCCCCTTTGGCACTGTAGGCAAGTTCTCCCGGGGCGGTACGGCATTGGCGGTCAACGCCAACCTGCCAGTACTGCCGATTGCCCACAATGCCGGCAAGTTCTGGCCCAAGGAAGGCTGGGCCAAGCGCAAAGGCACCATCACCGTGGTGATCGGCGAGCCGATGTATGCGCAAGGGGAAGGACCGCGTGCAATTGCCGCGCTCAATGACCGCGCTGCAGCGTGGAATGAGGCGCAGCAACGGGCCATGGGTTCGCTGCCGCCACTGCCGGTTGCAGCGGACCAGGCGGTGATCTGACGTTCTGTGGATAACCTGTGCACGGTTTGTTGGCGAAATGCAGTTTTTCGCTTGTAGGCTTATGATTCTATTACATATTTCTTAAGCTAATAAAACACCGGAAAACGTGCATAAGTTTTTTCGGGCGTTGAAGACCGGCCCTTGCGGCCGGTTTTTTATGCACAGCTGATTACTCCTCCCACAACGGCATCTGCAGGCTGAAAACCGTGCCTTGCCCCACCACACTCACACAGTCGATCCGCCCCCCATGGCGGTCCATCACCGCCTTGACCATGGTCAGGCCCAGCCCCAGGCCTTCGCTGCCCTGAGCCGAAGCAAAACGTCGGTATTGGCTGAACAGTTCAGGCAGCTCCTGGGCCGCGATGCCGGGGCCCTGGTCCTGGATATGACAAGCCAGCCATTGGCCGTTGCGTTCCAGGCGCACCGTCACCGTGGTGCCGGCTGGGCTGTACTTGATCGCATTCTCCATCAGGTTGAACAAGGCTCGGGTGAGCAGCGACTGATCCGCGAGGACCATTTGCTCACCAGCCTCGTCCAGGTCGTGGACCAACTGGATATGTTTCAATTGGGCCAGCAGCGCGACCTGGTCAAACGCATCGAGCACCAGCATGGCAAACAGGCTGGGCTCAAACTGATAACCGTCGGACTCGGCCTTGGCCAGTTGAACGAACGATTCGGTCAAATTCAATGCGCGTCGCACTTGCTGTTCGATCTGGGTAAAGACCTGCGAAACGTCTGAGGCTTCATGCCGTTGCACATCCAGCAACGCGAGGATTGCCGAGTGGGGCGCCCGCAGATCATGGGAGAGAAACCGCAGCAGGGTTTCACGTTGCTGCTGGGCGTCGCGTTCGATACTCAGGTCAGTCAGGCTCAACAGCCACCCCAACGCCACATCACCGTCGGCCGGTAACAGAGGCGCCAGTTCCAGGCGCAGGCTGCGTTGATGGGTATCGCGGAACTCGATGATTTCCAGGGCCGACAGCGGCGTATGTACCTGGCCTTGCAAGGGCGGGTAACCCAGTGCCGCCAGTTGCTGCAGCAGGTTCTGGGCAATCAGTTCGTTGCCAAACACATCGCGGGCGATCCGATTGGCCAACAGGATCTCGCCTGTGGGATCGGTAATCAGCGTAGCGACCGGCAGGCACTCCAGGCCATCGGCCATAAAACGCCGGGTGTCGCGGGTACGGCTGACCGCTTGCTCCAGGGCCACGATACGGCCCTGCAACACATCACCGTTGCTGACGGCCGCGCGACGGCGTTCCGGCAGCACCTTGGGCTCGCTGTCCAGGCGCGCCAATTCCCAGCCGAAGTAGGCGAGGATTACGCTCAGGCGGCGCCAGTTCCAGATCAGGTAGCCCAGCAGCATGCCGATCAGCGTGGCCGCTGGCGACCACCAGAGCCCCAGGCGCAACAAGCCCCAGGAAGCGAGGAGGGCGCCCGCCATGCAGCCCAGGGTCAGCCACAGCGCATAACGCGGGCGCAACAGCAGCAGGCCCAGCAACAAGGCCACCATCGCGGTGGACAGCAGCGTGGCCAGCCAGCCAGGCAACACGGTAATGCTGCGCCCTTGCAGCAGGCCGTTGAGGATATTGGCCTGGATCTCGACGCCCGGGGTGGTACCGACGCTGGCCGAAAGCGGTGTCACATAGCGATCGCCCATGCCCGGTGCAGTAGCCCCCACCAGAATGATCCGGTCACGCAACAGTTGGGCAGGGACCTCACCGCGCAAGACACTGACATACGGCACGCTGGGAAAGCCGTGGTCGGTGGCGATAAATGGGATGCGGATGGCATTGTCACGCTGCCAGTCGGTTACTTCAGAAGACGCTGACAGCCCTGGCATATCGGTGTGCTGGCCGGTCAGCTCGAAGGCCAACCAGGCCAGTTGCGGGACCAGTTGCCCCGGCGGCCCCTCACGCAGGTACAGGCTGCGCACAATACCGTCGCTGTCCGCTTCCACGTTGATATGACCCACCCCCCTCGCACAATCGCGCAGTGGCAGCACAGGGAGGATCTGCGCGATGGGTTGCCCCAGGCGCGGCGTGCCTTCGCGAATCAACGGCAGCAGGACATTGCCGGCATTGCACATAGCCTGGGCCAGGCGTTGATCATTGGCCGGCTCGCGCGCCGGTTCGCTGAAGATCACATCGAGCAGGATCCCGGCGGGTTTGGCCGCACTCAACTGGTCAATCAGGTCGGCATGCAGGCGCCGCGACCACGGCCATTGACCGAGTTCCTTGAGGCTCATGTCGTCAATGTTCACCAGCAGGATGCGCGGATCCACCGGCAACGGCGCCATGCGCCGCAGGCTGTCGTACAGCAGGTTATTCAGGGCAAGGCCAGGGCTTAGCGACAGAAAGGCCGTCATCGGCAGCAAAAGCAGACCGATCCACAGCCACTCCCTGACCAGCCCATTGAACAGGCGTTGGGCCTGGGTCGGCTGGCGCTGTTCAGCCCGGCGCCACCACTTCACCGTGCGAGCGCCGCGCTGCTACTGCACACGGGTGGCAGGTGGGTAATAGAAGATGTCATAAACGCCTGCTTCTCCTTCCAGTCCCTGGTCATCAAAGGCCGACACGCGCACGTGATAGAACGAGGCCTTGAGTCCAGTGAAGCTCAAGCGCGGCTCACTGGAGAAGTTTTCCTGCTTGATGTTCATGAAGGTTTTATCGGTAGCTACTTGCGCACGGTAGCGCTGGGCCCCCGGTTGCGGGTGCAAGATCAATGTCCATACCGGCGCATCGCCTTTCTGGCCGTCCTGGCCCATCAGGCGCGGCGCGGGCAAAAGGTCGACTGTCTTCAACTCGCCCTGGGGCTTGAGCAGCACCCCTTGTCGAGCGCCGACCTTCAGTTCACCTTCCACCGGGCCCGTCTGCGGCTTGTTCTTCAGCTGTTTGCCTACCGGCTGCGGTTCGGTACGGCTGGCGGCTACCTGGCCGTTGAGCACTTCGACCACCGATTGCTGATCGTCGTTACGCACACGAAAGTGCGTACCGCGCACGCCCAGTACGCCCACCGGGGTCACGATTTGAAAACGGTCATAGTCACTGGTGCGCTTGAGTACGTAGGCCTCGACCTGGCCTTGTTGCAGGATGACCTGGGGGATCGCCTGTTCTTCCACCAAATGCAAACGCACCTCGGAGCTGGAGGGCAGGACGATGCGTGAGCCATCGCCCAGCAACAGGCTGACAAACGCCGATGGCGAGGTTTTTACGCTTTCCTGCTCATCGATCAGCATGCCTTCTTCCAACACACTGGGGCGCCCCTTGGCGTCCAGCTTCCAGGCTTCACCGGTAAGGTTCTGCACGACTGCCGGCAGCGGCTGTGCCCGGCACAGCAGGTTGTCATCAATGTAGGGCGCGCGCACAGGTGCAGGCTTGGCGAGGACTTGTGGGCTGGTGACCACCAGCGCCAGGGCCAGGCTTGAGCCAAACAAAGAGGAAAGGGAATAGCGACGAGGAAAGAGGGTCATGGCGCTCATCAAGGTTCTAGTTCTAAAGGTCCGTCAGACTGCACATTCAGAAAGCGTCTTGCGGCGGCAGGACCTTGAATCTCGCCTACGATACCCGATGACGCATCGAACTCGATAGCCGTAGTGGTAGGGATGAGGCGCCAAGAAAGGTGACACATCCCTGTGTCTGCCGGATCGACGACGTCGAACCGGATGTACATCGAAGAAATACTGTCCCTCACATCCCTCCGACAGCAGCCCATGGCGAACCGCGGACTACAGATGATACGTCCGTGTATCGAGAGCGCTTCCCGCGCACGCCCTCCATGTGTCACTCAGCGAAAGAGAATTTACCTACAAGAGTGGTGCATAGGGGAGTAGTGCAACATTTGTTCAGATTTAGAAGATCCATCGTTGATCCTGGTCCAGCAAGCTTCCGTGTTGAAACGCCTGCGGGGCATCGATTTCCCTGAGTCCTGCGTAACCGAGGCCGTCTACGGATTCGGCGTACACCGTCATTTCGTCAAGTGGGGCAGACTGTGCCGGGCTGCAGGCATCCACCATTTCTGTGCCAAAACCTGTTGCCATCACCAGCATGAACATCTTTCCCCACACTCTGACCTTCTGCACGAGACACACCTGTCCCGACAGCGCATAAAACCTGATTGGCATTGATCCTTTTCCTGAGGGGCTTGAGCCGGTATCTTTCCAGCTGGGTACGCGATGTTTAACGGCCTTAGGGCTATCTGATATCAGCGTACCGAGAGATTCAGGGAGCTTGAGAAACTGGCCACAATTGTTCAGATTCAACGGTGAACCATTACGCTCTCTTCAACCGCTGCAACATTCTTCAAGAAGAAAGGACCCTGCCATGCGTGTCGCGATACTGGATGACGAACCTGCCGAATTGCGGCGGGTGGAACAGACACTGCGACAAATCCCAAGTGCCTCGGAGCAGCCATGGACGCTGCATTGCTTCGAACGTGGCGAAGACTTGCTGCGCCAACTGCGCCGAGAAACCTTCGACTTGCTGGTACTCGACTGGCAGTTGCCGGACCTGAGCGGCATCGCGATCCTGCGCTGGACCCGTGAGCACATGGAGGCGCCACCGCCCGTGATTATGCTGACCAGCCGCGATGCCGAGAGCGATATCGTCCAGGCCCTGAACAGCGGTGCCGATGACTACGTCAGCAAACCGTTTCGCCCCAACGAACTGAAGGCACGGGTGAGTGCCGTCCTGCGTCGTCACGGCCTGCAGAAATCTGCTGCCACCGAAGTGCTGGTTTTCAACGACCTGACCTTCGACGATGCCGAACTGACCGTCAGCCGCGCCGGTGACCCAATCAACCTGACCGAAAGGGAATACCGCCTGGCACGCTGCCTCTTCGCCAACCTGGCCCGGCCGCTGTCACGGGAATATCTCTATGAACGGTTCTGGACCCATGAAGAAATGGTGTCTTCGCGACCACTGGATACCCACATTTATCGGCTCCGAAACAAGCTTGGGCTGACGCCGGAGCGGGGTTGGCAGCTGCTGACGATCTATGGGTATGGCTATCGGTTGGAGAGCGTGACCGCAGCGACGGCATAGCCGATGTTCCACGTGGAGCATTTAAAAAGGGCTCCAAAATCTGGGCAATAAAAAAAGGCCAACGTTAAACGTTGGCCTTTTTTGTTTGGCAATAGCGTTATCAGAAGTCCAGGTTGGACACTGCCAAGGCATTGCTCTCGATGAAGTCACGACGTGGCTCGACCGCATCACCCATCAGGGTGTTGAAGATCTGGTCCGCGCCAATGGCGTCTTCGATGGTCACACGCAGCATACGGCGCTGGGCTGGGTCCATGGTGGTTTCCCACAGCTGGTCAGGGTTCATTTCGCCCAGACCTTTGTATCGCTGGATGGTGTGACGCTTGGTGCTTTCTGCCATCAACCAGTCCAGGGCTTCCTTGAACTCCTTGACCTGCTTCTTGCGTTCGCCGCGCTGAATGTACGCGCCGTCGTCCAGCAGGGTGCTCAGTTGCGCGCCCAGGGTTACTACGGTCTTGTAGTCGTTACTGCCGAAGAAGTCGCGGTTGAAGGTGACGTAGTTCGACAGGCCGTGGGAGATCAGTTCGACCTCTGGCAGCCAGACGTTACGTTCACGGTCTTCACGCAGGCTGGCTTTGTACACCAGGCCAGACTTCTCGACGGTGCGCAGGCGCACTTCGTACTGGGCCAGCCAATCCTGCATCGCTGCGTGATCGCCCAACTGCTCCAGGCTGACAGCCGGCAGGTAGATGAAGTGCTCGGTCAGCTCCTGAGGGTACAGGCGCGACAAACGCTTGAGGGTCTTCATCACCATGCGGAAGTCGTTTACCAGACGCTCCAGCGCCTCACCGGAGATGCCCGGGGCTTCGTCGTTCAAGTGCAGGCTGGCATCTTCCAGGGCCGACTGCGTCATGTACTCTTCCATGGCGTCGTCGTCTTTGATGTATTGCTCTTGCTTGCCCTTTTTCACTTTGTACAACGGCGGCTGGGCGATGTAGATGTAGCCACGCTCGATCAGCTCCGGCAACTGACGGAAGAAGAAGGTCAGCAGCAGGGTACGGATGTGCGAACCGTCGACGTCAGCATCGGTCATGATGATGATGTTGTGGTAGCGCAACTTGTCGATGTTGTACTCGTCGCGACCAATGCCACAGCCCAGGGCGGTGATCAAGGTGCCGACTTCCTGGGAGGAAATCATCTTGTCGAAACGGGCCTTCTCGACGTTGAGGATCTTACCCTTCAACGGCAGGATCGCCTGGGTGCGACGGTTACGACCCTGCTTGGCGGAACCGCCAGCAGAGTCACCTTCCACCAGGTACAGTTCGGAGAGGGCAGGGTCCTTCTCCTGGCAGTCCGCCAGTTTGCCCGGCAGGCCAGCGATATCCAGCGCGCCTTTACGACGGGTCATTTCACGGGCTTTACGCGCCGCTTCACGGGCCCGTGCCGCGTCGATCATCTTGCCGACGACCAGCTTGGCTTCGTTGGGGTTTTCCAGCAGGAAGTCGGAGAAGTACTTGCCCATTTCCTGTTCGACAGCCGTCTTCACTTCAGAAGAAACCAGCTTGTCTTTGGTCTGGGAACTGAACTTCGGATCCGGGACCTTGACCGAAATAATCGCGGTCAGGCCTTCGCGGGCATCGTCACCAGTAGTGGCGACTTTATGCTTCTTCGCCAGGCCTTCGGCTTCGATGTAGGTGTTCAGGTTACGCGTCAGTGCGGAACGGAAACCCACCAGGTGAGTACCGCCATCGCGCTGTGGAATGTTGTTGGTGAAGCACAACAGGTTCTCGTTGAAGCTGTCGTTCCACTGCAAGGCGATTTCCACGCCGATGCCGTCTTCACGCTGGATGTTGAAGTGGAACACCTGGTTGACCGCAGTCTTGTTGGTGTTCAGGTATTCAACGAATGCACGCAGGCCGCCTTCGTACTTGAACAGCTCTTCCTTGCCGCTGCGCTCGTCCTTGAGGACGATACCCACACCGGAGTTGAGGAAGGACAGCTCACGAATCCGCTTGGCCAGGATGTCCCAGCTGAAGTGGATATTCTTGAAGGTGTCAGCCGAAGGCTTGAAGTGAATCTGGGTGCCTGTGGTTTCGCTGTCGCCAACGATCGCCATAGGTGCTTGAGGCACGCCGTGGACGTAGGTCTGTTCCCAGATCTTGCCGCTGCGGCGCACAGTCAGGATCAGTTCTTCCGACAGGGCGTTTACCACCGACACACCTACACCGTGCAAACCGCCGGATACTTTATAGGAGTTGTCGTCGAACTTACCGCCGGCGTGGAGCACGGTCATGATGACCTCTGCCGCCGATACGCCTTCTTCTTTATGCACATCTACCGGAATGCCGCGACCGTTGTCGCGTACGGTGATGGATTCATCCGGGTGGATGATGATGCTGATGTCGTCGCAATGGCCGGCGAGCGCTTCGTCGATGGAGTTGTCGACCACCTCGAACACCATGTGGTGCAGACCGCTACCATCATCGGTGTCGCCAATGTACATACCGGGACGTTTGCGTACGGCATCCAAACCTTTCAGCACTTTAATGCTGGTCGAGTCGTACGTGTTTTCTTCGCTCATGCCTTCACTCCCGATGGTCGTGGGTCTGGGTGATACGGCCTTGTTCCACGTGGAACAAAGCGACTGGCGTTTCCGTCTGCCAGCCTTCCCTCAATAATTCGTGGTCTACACAGGTAATAAATACCTGGCAGCGTAAGTCTTCCAACAAGCGGCATAGCGCGCGGCGGTGTTGCTCGTCCAATTCGGACGGCAAGTCATCCACCAGATAAATACACTGCCCGCGCCGGGCCTGGCTAACCAAGTGCCCCTGGGCGATACGCAACGCGCAGACCACCAACTTCTGCTGGCCACGGGACAAGATATCCGCGGCGTTATGTGCACCTAATCTAAGGCGCAAATCAGCGCGTTGCGGCCCTGCCTGGGTGTGGCCAATTTGCTGATCCCGTTGCAAAGAGGTGGCGAGTACTGCACTCAAGTCACGCTCTTTGTCCCAACCACGGTAGTAGCTCAGCGTCAGTCCCTCGAGTTCCAGCAACTCACTCAAGGTCTGTTCAAAGACTGGTTTCAAGGCTTTGATGTAGGTGCGGCGGTATTCATCTATTTCGTCGCTGGCCAGGCACAGTTCACGGTCCCAGGCCGCTTGCGAAGCGGCGTCAAGTGTACCATGCCGCAGCCATGAGTTCCGCTGCCGCAGGGCCTTCTGCAGGCGCTGCCACGTGGCCATGAACCTCGGTTCCACGTGGAACACTCCCCAATCAAGGAACTGCCGGCGAATTTTTGGTGCCCCCTCCAGTAAACGGAAGCTGTCAGGGTTGATCAATTGCAGGGGTAGGATTTCCGCCAACTGCGCTGCACTGCGCGCATTCTGCCCATCGATACGGATCTGGAACTCTCCCTGCCGATCACGAGATATCCCCAGGCTGCTGTGCCCGCCTTGCGCCAGTTCGACCTGGCCAAAAACGGTGCACGCCAATTGCTCGTATTGAATCACCGGTAACAGGCGGGCGCTGCGAAAGGAACGAGCCAGGCCCAGTAAGTGAATGGCTTCCAGCACGCTGGTTTTGCCACTGCCGTTGGCGCCATGGAGGATATTGATGCGGGGGGAGGGGGAGAAGGTCACCGGGTGCAGATTGCGCACCGCGGTGACCGAGACGCGACTGAGGGACATCTAGCTTCTGCTGAGCATGATTACAGGCGCATCGGCATAACAACATAAGCCGAGTCGTCGTTATCGGATTCTTGCACCAGGGCGCTGCTGTTGGAGTCCGACAGGATCAGACGCACTTGCTCGGTGGTCATCACACCCAGCACGTCCAGCAGGTAGCTCACGTTGAAGCCGATTTCCAGGGATCCACCGTTGTAGTCGACGCCAACTTCTTCTTCCGCTTCTTCCTGTTCCGGGTTGTTGGCCTGGATTTTCAGCTGGCCGTTGGCCAATTGCAGGCGAATACCACGGTACTTCTCGTTGGACAGGATCGCGGTACGGCTGAACGCTTCACGTAGCGCCTGGCGATCACCGATCACCAGCTTGTCGCCGCCTTTGGGCAGCACGCGCTCGTAGTCCGGGAACTTGCCGTCTACCAGTTTGGAGGTGAAGGTGAACTCGCCCGTGGTGGCACGGATATGGTGCTGGCCCAGGACGATGCTGACGTTACCGTCCGGCTCGGTGAGCAGGCGCGCCAGTTCAAGGATACCTTTGCGCGGCACGATGACCTGGTGGCGGTCCGGCTGACCGATATCGGCCTTCATCGAGCACATTGCCAGACGGTGACCGTCGGTGGCCACGGCACGGATGATGCCTTCGGAGACTTCCAGCAGCATGCCGTTGAGGTAGTAACGCACGTCCTGCTGGGCCATGGCGAAGCTGGTGCGCTCGATCAAACGGCGCAGGCGGCTTTGCTCCAGGCTGCAAGTCAGCGAACCGGGGCCTTCTTCTACCGTCGGGAAATCGTTGGCCGGCAGGGTCGACAAGGTGAAACGACTGCGCCCGGCCTTGACCACCAACTTCTGCTCATCAACCTTGATGTCGATCAGCGCATCGTTGGGCAGGCTTTTGCAGATATCCATCAGCTTGCGCGCAGGCACGGTGATCTCACCGGGCTCGGCGGGTTCTTCCAGCTGTACGCGACCAACCAGTTCGACTTCCAGGTCGGTACCGGTCAACGACAACTGCTGGCCTTCGACAACCAACAATACGTTGGAAAGTACCGGCAAGGTCTGTCGGCGCTCGACGACGCCTGCGACCAGTTGCAGGGGTTTCAACAGGGCTTCGCGTTGAATGGTGAAATGCATGGTCTAGTCCCTTGCCTTAATAAGCTGCGCTGGTGTTCATCAAGTTGTCAGTGTACGCAGCAGGTTCTTGTAGTCCTCGCGAATATCCGCGTCGGATTCCTTAAGTTCATTGATCTTGCGGCACGCGTGCAAGACCGTGGTGTGGTCGCGACCACCAAACACATCGCCAATTTCCGGCAGGCTGTGGTTGGTCAGCTCCTTGGAGAGCGCCATGGCCACCTGACGGGGACGCGCTACCGAGCGCGAGCGGCGCTTGGACAGCAGGTCGGAAATCTTGATCTTGTAGTACTCGGCCACGGTGCGTTGAATGTTATCCACACTGACCAGCTTGTCTTGCAGCGCCAACAGGTCCTTCAGGGATTCGCGAATCAGCTCGATAGTGATATCGCGGCCCATGAAGTGCGAGTGAGCGATAACGCGCTTGAGCGCACCTTCGAGCTCACGCACGTTGGAGCGAATACGCTGGGCAATGAAGAATGCCGCATCGTGAGGCAGATCGACTTTCGCCTGGTCGGCTTTCTTCATCAGGATCGCGACCCGGGTTTCCAGTTCCGGCGGCTCTACCGCAACGGTCAGGCCCCAGCCGAAACGCGATTTGAGGCGCTCTTCCAGGCCTTCGATTTCCTTCGGGTAACGGTCGCTGGTGAGGATGACCTGCTGGCCGCCTTCAAGCAGGGCGTTGAACGTGTGGAAAAACTCTTCCTGGGAACGTTCCTTGCGCGCGAAGAATTGAATGTCATCAATCAGCAGCGCATCGACGGAGCGATAGAAGCGCTTGAATTCGTTGATCGCATTGAGTTGCAACGCCTTGACCATGTCGGCCACGAAGCGCTCCGAGTGCAGATACACGACCTTGGCATTCGGATTCTTCTTTAATAGGTGGTTACCCACAGCGTGCATCAAGTGCGTCTTACCCAAGCCAACGCCGCCGTAAAGGAAGAGCGGGTTGTAACCGTGCTTGGGATTGTCGGCCACCTGCCAGGCGGCGGCGCGGGCCAACTGGTTGGATTTACCTTCGACGAAGTTTTCAAAGGTAAAGGTGCGGTTCAGGTAACTGGTGTGCTTGAGCGCACCTTCGACCTGGACCGTGCGCTGCTCGGCGCGCACCGGGGCCTGCTGCGAACTGGCTCCTGCCATGGGGTCGAAGCTGTCGCGGGACGGCTCTTCGCTCACTGGCGCATTTTTTTGCGCCACGGATTTGCTCGGGGCTGGCGCAGCGGTGGCTGGTGCGTGGTTAACCGGGGCTGCCGCAGCCTGGGCGTGCGAGGCAGCCGCGGCCAGCGGCGCATTCGGCGCGGCACGCGGCGCGGAGCTGCGTTTGCTGCCTATTAATAAGGAGAGCGCTGGAGCCATCCCATTGCCATGTTCGTCGAACAATTCGAGAACGCGGCTTAGGTACTTCTCGTTGACCCAGTCGAGAACAAAACGATTGGGTGCGTAGACACGCAACTCGTCGCCTTCGGCTTCGACCTGTAGTGGACGGATCCAGGTGTTGAATTGCTGGGCAGGCAGCTCATCGCGCAAAAGCTCCACGCACTGCTGCCAAAGTTCCACTGACACGGATATCCCCTAAGTTGAAAGCCGGTGAGGCAAAAACAGCCGCCATTGTAGCGGCGAGCGGCCCACTTATCCACATGTAGGTTGCTCACAGGCCGCCAAGAATCAATGCCTTAACCGTAAAAAAGGCGACAAATGGTCTGTGCATAAGCTCTGTGGATAAGCGCCCCTAAGCTCGTTGTACAAGTGGGGTCGAAAGTCTGTGGGTAACTGGCCTGTGGATAAGTAGCCATTCCACACACAGCTTATCCGATAGCGCAGCACAGGCAGAGCACCGTTTCTCCCCCGTGTTGTCATTCTCTGTACAGCACGTGGAATATGGCCTCAAGGTAGTTATCCACAGAAGATCGCGTGCCTAGCTTTTATAAGCTTTACAGAAAAGCTTTAAATAACTTCCTTCTTTATTTTTATATCTATGGCATTGCTCGTCAAAGTCGAACCGCCCGGAATCGGTCTCGATGCCCTCAGATATCTAATTGAAGGAATAGCTGGTTGGAAATTGACCTAGAGGCTTGCTTTCTCTAGAATCCCCGGTCTCTTAAAACGGGGGCCATTCCGGCCCGTTGTGGACGAACCAGGTAACACGCCATGAAACGTACTTTCCAACCAAGCACCATCAAACGCGCCCGTACCCACGGTTTCCGTGCTCGCATGGCTACCAAGAACGGCCGTGCTGTCCTGTCGCGTCGCCGCGCCAAAGGTCGTGCGCGTCTGGCAGTTTGATAATCCGGTACTGGTGGTGAGTCAGGACTTCAGTCGGGAAAAGCGTCTGCTAACCCCCCGGCACTTCAAGGCAGTCTTTGACTCCCCCACCGGCAAGGTTCCGGGGAAAAATCTCCTGCTCCTTGCGCGTAACAACGATCTGGATCACCCCCGTCTCGGGTTGGTGATCGGCAAGAAGAGCGTAAAGCTCTCCGTTGAGCGCAATCGCCTCAAGCGTCTGATGCGCGAATCGTTTCGCCTCCACCAGGAGACTCTGGTTGGTTGGGATATTGTTATCGTCGCGCGCAAAGGCTTGGGGGACGTAGAAAACCCCGAATTGATTCAGCATTTCGGCAAGCTCTGGAAACGTTTGGCTCGCACCAGCAAGCCGACCCCAGCAGTCAGCCCCGAAACTGTAGGGGTAGACAGCACTGATGCGTAAACTGGCCCTCGTTCCGATCCAGTTTTACCGTTATGCCATTAGTCCGCTGATGGCCAGCCACTGTCGTTTCTACCCCAGTTGTTCCTGCTACGCGTATGAAGCCATAGAAAATCATGGCCTTCTGCGCGGTGGCTGGCTGACCTTTCGTCGTTTAGGTCGCTGTCATCCGTGGAATCCCGGTGGTTATGACCCGGTTCCGCCTATCCCTACCTCCCGTTCTTCTTCGATGGCCGAGTAATCATGGATATTAAACGCACGATCCTGATCGTCGCCCTGGCAATCGTGTCCTACGTTATGGTTCTGAAATGGAACCAGGACTATGGCCAGGCTGCCCTGCCGACTCAGAATGTTGCTACCAATCAGTCTGCTCCTGCTATTGCAGATGCACCGTTGGGTAACAATGCTTCCGCCAGTGCCGATGTACCCAGCGCGAATGCCGATACCAGCACCCCTGTAGATAACGCGGTCATCACCAATAAAGACCTCATCCACGTCAAGACGGATGTGTTGGACCTGGCGATCGATCCACAGGGCGGCGATATCGCCCAGCTTAAATTGCCACTGTACCCACGTCGCCAAGACCATCCGGATGTTCCATTCCAGTTGTTCGATAACGGTGGCGAGCGTGTTTATCTGGCACAAAGCGGCCTGACTGGCACTGATGGCCCTGATGCTCGTGCTACCGGTCGTCCGGTTTATTCGACCGAACAGAAGACTTATCAACTGGCTGATGGCCAAAACCAGTTGAACGTCGACCTGAAATTCAGTCACGACGGCGTCAATTACATCAAGCGCTTCAGCTTCACGCGCGGTTTGTACGATCTGAAAGTCACCTACCTGATCGATAACACCAGCGAAAAGGCCTGGACTGGCAACCTGTTTGCCCAGCTCAAGCGTGATGGCAGTTCCGATCCATCTTCCAGCACTGCCACCGGCACCGCGACTTACCTGGGCGCCGCCCTGTGGACAAGTAACGAGCCGTACAAAAAAGTGTCGATGAAAGACATCGACAAGGGCGCGCTGAAAGAAACCGTCCAAGGTGGTTGGGTAGCCTGGCTGCAACACTACTTTGTAACCGCGTGGATCCCGAATAAGGGCGAAGCCAACCTGGTCCAGACCCGCAAGGACAACCAGGGTAACTACATCATTGGTTTCACTGGCCCGGCGTTGACCGTTGCACCAGGTGCCAAGGCTGAAACCAGCGCCACCCTGTATGCCGGCCCGAAAAGCCAGGCGGTACTCAAGGAGTTATCCCCAGGTCTGGAACTGACTGTGGATTACGGCATCCTGTGGTTCATTGCCCAGCCAATCTTCTGGTTGCTGCAACATATCCACAGCATCGTCGGTAACTGGGGCTGGTCGATCATCTTCCTGACCATGCTGATCAAAGGGATTTTCTTCCCTCTGTCGGCCGCCAGCTACAAGTCGATGGCCCGTATGCGCGCCGTTGCGCCGAAACTGGCTGCACTCAAAGAGCAACATGGCGACGACCGGCAGAAAATGTCGCAAGCCATGATGGAGCTGTACAAGAAAGAGAAGATCAACCCGCTGGGTGGATGCTTGCCGATTCTGGTACAGATGCCGGTGTTCCTGTCGCTGTACTGGGTACTCCTGGAAAGCGTGGAAATGCGCCAGGCGCCGTTCATGCTGTGGATAACTGACCTGTCGATCAAAGACCCGTTCTTTATCCTGCCGATCATCATGGGCGCAACCATGTTCATCCAGCAGCGTCTGAACCCGACGCCTCCGGATCCGATGCAGGCCAAGGTAATGAAAATGATGCCAATCATCTTCACCTTCTTCTTCCTGTGGTTCCCGGCTGGTCTGGTTCTGTACTGGGTGGTCAACAACGTGTTGTCGATCTCTCAACAGTGGTACATCACACGTAAGATCGAAGCGGCTGCCAAAAAAGCCGAGGCGTAACTTACTCTGTGGATAACCACTCAAGACGCCCCCTCGTGGGGCGTTTTGCATTCTGTCACTTTTGTCTGGGAAACCGCTGATGAGCGCTCCTCGTGAAACCATCGCTGCCGTCGCCACCGCTCAAGGCCGGGGCGGTGTCGGCATCGTTCGTATTTCCGGGCCACTTGCCGGCATTGCCGCCCAAGCGATCAGCGGCCGCGAGCTCAAGCCTCGGTATGCGCATTACGGGCCTTTTTTCGGCGAGGATCTTGAGGTACTGGATGAGGGTCTGGCCCTGTATTTCCCGGGCCCAAACTCTTTCACCGGTGAGGATGTGCTGGAACTGCAAGGCCATGGCGGGCCTATCGTCCTCGACATGCTGCTACAGCGCTGCCTGCAGTTGGGCTGCCGTCTGGCGCGGCCTGGTGAATTCAGCGAGCGTGCGTTTCTCAACGACAAGCTCGACCTGGCCCAGGCCGAGGCGATTGCCGACCTGATCGAGGCCAGTTCTGCACAGGCGGCGCGCAATGCCTTGCGCTCGTTGCAGGGGGCATTTTCCCTGCGTGTGCATAACCTCACCGAGCAATTGATCAGTTTGCGCATCTATGTCGAGGCCGCGATTGATTTCCCGGAAGAAGAAATCGACTTTCTTGCCGATGGCCATGTCCTGGCCATGCTCGATAAGGTGCGAGACGAGTTATCCACAGTTTTGAAGGAAGCCGGGCAGGGCGCATTGCTGCGCGATGGCATGACCGTGGTGATTGCCGGCCGGCCCAACGCCGGCAAGTCCAGCTTGCTCAACGCCCTGGCGGGGCGTGAAGCGGCGATTGTCACCGAAATTGCCGGCACCACCCGGGATATCCTGCGCGAACATATCCACATTGATGGCATGCCGCTGCACGTGGTCGATACCGCCGGTTTGCGTGACACCGATGACCAGGTGGAAAAAATCGGCGTGCAACGGGCGCTCAAGGCCATCGGGGAAGCCGATCGGGTGTTGCTGGTGGTGGATGCCACCGCGCCAGAGGCCGTGGATCCTTTTGCCCTGTGGCCGGAGTTCCTTGAGCAACGGCCGGACCCGGCCAAGGTCACGCTGATTCGCAACAAGGCAGACCTCACGGGTGAGGCGATTGCCCTGGAGGTCAGCGACGATGGCCATGTCACCATCAGCCTCAGCGCCAAGTCTGCCGGCGATGGCCTGGAACTGCTGCGCGATCATCTCAAGGCCTGCATGGGCTATGAACAGACTTCGGAAAGCAGCTTCAGTGCGCGTCGCCGCCACCTTGAGGCGTTGCGCCATGCCAGTGCCGCCCTTGAGCATGGCCGGGCGCAGTTGACCCTGGCAGGTGCTGGGGAGCTTCTGGCTGAGGATTTGCGCCAGGCACAGCAGCTTCTGGGGGAGATTACCGGGGCATTCAGTTCCGATGACCTGCTCGGCAGGATCTTTTCCAGTTTCTGCATCGGTAAATAACCCTTCGTAGTTCACAGACAGGCCATTGGTGCCTGTCTGTTTTGTCCGTTTCAGGACACCCCTGAGTATTTTCTGACAATAACCTCGCCCCGAGGTGGCCTTGCCGTGGACGGAATTTGCCGCGGCTGATGCTTTTCTGTGGATTAAGCCCTGTGAATAACCGCCCCTGTGCCCAGTTGATAACAGGGCTTGAAACCTGAGTAAAAACCCCTCTGTGGATAACCACCTGTTTAATCCACAGGCTTAAAGCACTTATCCAAGGGCCTCATTGGCACCTAACCACAGACTTTTGAATCTCTGTACAGTACGTAAATAAAGGGCTATAGAGATCTATCCACAGAAAGTAGGCTCAGTAGAAATAAACATAAAAACAAAGATTTAATAAATTTCTCTCTTTTAATTTCTATTGTCTGTGATTCATCCACAGCTGGTTAAATTTTGTGCAAAGGGTTCTTTAGGAACGGCTAAGTCCCTATACTTGCCGCCATAGCTCTAAAACTCTTTCAACAAACAATTCCTGATTACCTACATAAGCAGGCACGAGGTGCGTGGTGGATTTCCCTTCCCGTTTTGAAGTGATCGTCATCGGCGGCGGTCATGCCGGTACCGAGGCAGCACTGGCGTCAGCCCGCATGGGGGTCAAAACCCTGTTGCTGACGCACAACGTGGAAACCCTCGGTGCCATGAGTTGCAACCCCGCCATTGGTGGGATCGGCAAAAGCCATCTGGTCAAGGAAATCGACGCCCTTGGCGGTGTGATGGCCATGGCTACCGACAAGGGTGGTATTCAATTTCGCGTGCTCAACAGCCGCAAAGGCCCGGCGGTGCGTGCTACTCGGGCACAAGCCGACCGCATCCTGTACAAGGCCGCGGTGCGCGAAACCCTGGAAAACCAGGCCAACCTGTGGATATTTCAACAGGCCGCAGATGACCTGATCGTCGAACAGGACCAGGTGCGCGGTGTTGTTACGCAAATGGGCCTGCGTTTCTTCGCAGAATCCGTGGTGTTGACCACTGGTACCTTCCTCGGTGGACTTATCCACATCGGGATGCAGAACTATTCCGGCGGCCGCGCCGGCGATCCGCCGTCCATCGCCCTGGCTCATCGCCTGCGCGAACTGCCACTGCGTGTCGGTCGCCTGAAAACCGGGACCCCGCCGCGTATCGACGGGCGTTCTGTGGATTTCTCGGTGATGACCGAACAGGCCGGGGATACGCCGATTCCGGTGATGTCGTTCATGGGTTCCAAGGAGCAGCACCCCAAGCAGGTGAGCTGCTGGATTACCCACACCAACGCGCGCACTCACGAAATCATCGCTGCCAACCTTGATCGTTCGCCGATGTACTCGGGCGTGATCGAAGGCATCGGCCCGCGTTATTGCCCATCGATCGAGGACAAGATCCACCGCTTTGCCGACAAGGAAAGCCACCAGGTCTTCATCGAGCCGGAAGGTTTGACTACCCACGAGCTGTACCCGAACGGAATTTCCACTTCCCTGCCGTTCGACGTGCAAATCCAGATCGTGCAGTCGATTCGCGGCATGGAAAACGCCCACATCGTGCGCCCCGGCTACGCCATCGAGTACGACTACTTCGATCCGCGGGACTTGAAATACAGCCTGGAAACCAAAGTGATCGGCGGCCTGTTCTTCGCTGGGCAAATCAACGGCACCACCGGTTACGAAGAGGCCGGCGCCCAGGGTTTGCTGGCCGGGACCAACGCCGCATTGCGCGCCCAGGGCAAAGACAGCTGGTGCCCGCGTCGCGATGAAGCGTACATCGGGGTGTTGGTCGACGACCTGATTACCCTGGGTACCCAGGAACCGTACCGGATGTTCACTTCCCGGGCCGAATATCGCCTGATCCTGCGCGAAGACAACGCCGACCTGCGCCTGACCGAAAAAGGTCGCGAGCTGGGCCTGGTCGATGACGCACGTTGGGCAGCGTTCTGCAAAAAACGCGAAAGCATCGAACTGGAAGAGCAGCGCCTGAAAAGTACCTGGGTCCGCCCGGGCACCGAACAGGGCGATGCCATTGCCGAAAAATTCGGCACGCCGCTAACCCACGAGTACAACCTGTTGAACCTGCTGTCCCGCCCGGAAATCGACTACGCTGGTCTAGTCTCGGTAACCGGCGGCGGCGCAGAAGATCCACAGGTGGCCGAGCAGGTCGAAATCAAGACCAAATACGCCGGTTACATTGACCGCCAGCAGGACGAGATCGCCCGGCTGCGCGCCAGTGAAGACACCAAGCTGCCTGTGGATATCGATTACACCGGGATTTCCGGGCTGTCCAAAGAGATTCAAAGCAAGCTGGGGATAACTCGTCCCGAGACGTTGGGCCAGGCTTCCCGTATCCCGGGCGTCACCCCGGCAGCCATTTCGCTGTTGATGATTCATTTGAAAAAACGCGGCGCGGGCCGTCAGTTGGAGCAAAGCGCTTGAGTTCGTTGGTCACCTCGCAACACGCCGAAGAGTTATCCACAGGTGCACGCCAGTTGGGTGTGGACCTGACCGCAGCCCAGCACGAGTTGCTGTTGGGCTACCTGGCCCTGTTGATCAAGTGGAACAAGGCCTACAACCTCACTGCGGTGCGCGATCCGGACGAAATGGTTTCGCGGCATCTGCTCGACAGCTTGAGCGTGATGCCCTTCATCGAAAACGGCCGCTGGCTGGACGTTGGCAGTGGCGGTGGCATGCCTGGCATCCCGCTGGCGATCCTGTTTCCCGAGTCGCAAGTGACTTGCCTGGACAGCAACGGCAAGAAAACCCGCTTCCTGACCCAGGTCAAACTCGAACTCAAGCTGGACAACCTGCAAGTTATCCACAGCCGCGTCGAAGCCTTCACGCCTGAACTGCCTTTCAATGGAATTGTTTCCAGGGCCTTCAGCAGCATGGAGAACTTCAGCAACTGGACCCGCCACCTGGGCGACCTGAACACCCGTTGGCTGGCAATGAAGGGCGTTCATCCAAGCGACGAGCTGTTAGCATTGCCGGCAGACTTCCACCTCGATAGCGAACACGCCTTGGCCGTACCCGGTTGCCAAGGCCAACGCCATCTGCTGATACTGCGCCGCACGGCATGATTGGGAACACAAGCAAGAATGGCTAAGGTATTCGCGATAGCGAACCAGAAAGGTGGCGTGGGCAAAACCACCACCTGCATCAACCTCGCAGCATCCCTGGTCGCTACCAAGCGTCGGGTGCTGTTGATCGATCTCGATCCACAGGGCAACGCCACCATGGGTAGCGGTGTGGATAAACACGGCCTGGAAAACTCGGTCTACGACTTGCTGATAGGCGAGTGCGACCTGGCCCAGGCTATGCACTACTCCGAACACGGCGGTTATCAACTGCTGCCGGCCAACCGCGACCTGACCGCGGCGGAAGTGGTGCTGCTGGAAATGCAGATGAAAGAAAGCCGTCTGCGCAGCGCCCTGGCGCCGATCCGCGAGAATTACGACTACATTTTGATCGACTGCCCGCCGTCGCTGTCGATGCTGACGCTCAACGCGTTGGTCGCCGCCGATGGGGTGATCATCCCCATGCAGTGCGAGTACTTCGCCCTCGAGGGCTTGAGCGACCTTGTGGATAACATCAAGCGTATCGCCGAGTTGCTCAACCCGAACCTGAAGGTCGAAGGCCTGCTGCGGACCATGTATGACCCGCGCCTGAGCCTGATGAACGATGTGTCGGCGCAGCTCAAGGAACACTTTGGCGACCAGCTCTACGACACAGTGATCCCGCGTAACATCCGCCTGGCCGAAGCGCCAAGCTATGGCATGCCCGCGCTGGCGTACGACAAGTCATCGCGTGGTGCCATTGCCTACCTGGCGCTGGCCGGCGAGATGGTTCGTCGCCAACGTCGCAACTCACGCACCGCTGCAGCCCAGCCAACTTAAGGAATCCCCATGGCCGTCAAGAAACGAGGTCTCGGACGTGGACTGGATGCACTGCTGAGTGGTCCGACTGTTACTTCGCTGGAAGAGCAAGCGGTGCAGGCCGACTCCCGTGAACTGCAACACTTGCCCCTGGACCTGATCCAGCGTGGCAAGTACCAGCCGCGCCGGGACATGGACCCGCAGGCGCTGGAGGAGTTGGCGAACTCAATCAAGGCCCAGGGCGTGATGCAGCCGATTGTCGTGCGCCCCATTGGCGGCGGTCGGTTTGAAATCATCGCCGGTGAACGCCGCTGGCGCGCCAGCCAGCAGGCCGGCCAGGAAACCATCCCGGCGATGGTGCGTGATGTGCCGGATGAAACGGCCATTGCCATGGCGCTGATCGAGAATATCCAGCGTGAAGACCTCAATCCCATCGAGGAAGCCATTGCCCTGCAGCGTCTGCAGCAGGAATTCAAGCTGACCCAGCAGGAAGTGGCCGATGCGGTGGGCAAATCCCGTGTCACGGTTTCCAACCTGTTGCGCCTGATTGCGCTTCCGGAAGTGATCAAGACCATGCTGTCCCACGGCGACCTGGAAATGGGTCATGCCCGTGCTTTGCTCGGTTTGCCGGAAAATCAACAGGTTGAAGGGGCGCGACACGTTGTCGCACGAGGTCTCACCGTTCGTCAGACCGAGGCCCTGGTTCGCCAGTGGCTCAGTGGTAAACCTGCACCGGTCGAGACGGTCAAAACTGATCCGGATATTGCGCGCCTTGAGCAGCGCCTGGCCGAGCGGCTGGGCTCTGCGGTGCAAATTCGCCACGGTAAGAAGGGCAAAGGGCAATTGGTTATCGGATATAACTCCCTTGATGAGCTTCAGGGCGTTCTTTCCCACATCCGTTGAAACATTTGCTTATGTAGCGTGCAGTCGGAAATCACTACCCGGCAGTTGAATAGGGGCAGAACCGCCCCTATACTCTGCGCGCATTTTGTCGGCACAAATTATGCCAAGTTATTGATTTCCGGCAGCCGACCATTGAGGAGCAAGAGTGATGGAAACCCGCACGCCAAACACGTTGCCGTTCCATCGCTTGGCCGTTTTTCCGGTTTTATTGGCCCAATTTGTCATTTTGCTGATCGCCGCATTGGCGCTTTGGTATTGGCATGGGGTCGTAGCCGGATACTCAGGACTCTGCGGAGGCCTGATAGCCTTGCTGCCCAATATGTATTTTGCTCACAGGGCCTTTCGGTTTTCCGGCGCCCGGGCAGCCCAGGCTATCGTCCGGTCCTTTTATGCCGGCGAGGCAGGGAAACTGATTTTGACGGCAGTGCTGTTTGCACTGACCTTTGCAGGTGTGAAGCCATTGGCGCCGCTAGCTGTATTCGGCGTCTTCGTGTTGACCCAACTGGTCAGCTGGTTCGCTCCCCTGCTAATGAAAACAAGACTTTCGAAACCTTAGGGCGTTTGAGGCAACCATGGCAGAAACAACCGCTTCGGGCTATATCCAGCACCACTTGCAGAACCTGACCTTCGGTCAGCTTCCCAACGGCGGCTGGGGCTTTGCCCACTCCGCAGCAGAAGCCAAAGAAATGGGCTTCTGGGCTTTCCACCTGGATACTCTGGGCTGGTCGGTCGCATTGGGTCTGATCTTCGTCCTGATTTTCCGCATGGCGGCAAAGAAGGCGACTTCCGGTCAGCCAGGTGCTTTGCAGAACTTCGTTGAAGTATTGGTCGAATTCGTCGATGGCAGCGTGAAAGACAGCTTCCATGGCCGTAGCCCGGTGATTGCACCGCTGGCACTGACCATCTTCGTCTGGGTGTTCCTGATGAACGCCGTCGACCTGATCCCGGTGGACTGGATCCCGCAAGTGGCCATGTGGATCAGCGGCGACCCGCACATCCCATTCCGCGCGGTATCGACCACTGACCCGAACGCTACCTTGGGCATGGCCCTGTCGGTGTTCGCGTTGATCATTTTCTACAGCATCAAGATCAAGGGCATCGGCGGCTTCATCGGCGAACTGACCCTGCACCCGTTCGGCAGCAAGAACATCTTCGTTCAAGCCCTGCTGATCCCGGTGAACTTCCTGCTGGAATTCGTCACCCTGATCGCCAAGCCGATTTCCCTGGCCCTGCGACTGTTCGGCAACATGTATGCCGGCGAGCTGGTGTTCATCCTGATCGCTGTGATGTTCGGCAGCGGCCTGCTCTGGCTTAGCGGCCTGGGCATTGTTCTGCAGTGGGCGTGGGCTGTGTTCCACATCCTGATCATCACCCTGCAGGCGTTTATCTTCATGATGCTGACCATCGTCTACCTGTCGATGGCGCACGAAGAGAACCATTAAGACCAGTCTCGACTAGTCTGATGTCCTTCCCGGTGAAACGGGAAGGTGGCCCCAAAGGGCTATGAAACGATTTGTTTTACCGCTTTAAAATCTAAAAAACCTAAACCATACGACGTAAAAGTCGGGAGGAAAGATGGAAACTGTAGTTGGTCTAACCGCTATCGCTGTTGCACTGTTGATCGGCCTGGGCGCCCTGGGTACTGCCATTGGTTTCGGCCTGTTGGGCGGCAAGTTCCTGGAAGGCGCAGCGCGTCAGCCAGAAATGGTTCCAATGCTGCAAGTTAAAATGTTCATCGTTGCCGGCCTGCTCGACGCCGTGACCATGATCGGTGTTGGTATCGCTCTGTTCTTCACCTTCGCGAACCCCTTCGTTGGTCAACTCGCCGGTTAATCACTCGTTTTTTTGAGTGATTGGTGTGTTGTGCAACGAACGAGCGAGGTATTGGCGTGAACATTAATGCAACCATTATTGGTCAGTCCTTAGCGTTCTTGATTTTTGTTGTTTTCTGCATGAAGTTCGTATGGCCTCCGGTCATCGCGGCTTTGCACGAACGTCAGAAGAAGATCGCGGATGGACTGGACGCTGCCGCACGAGCAGCTCGCGACCTGGAGTTGGCCCAAGATAAAGCGGGTCAGCAACTGCGCGAAGCGAAGGCTCAGGCAGCTGAAATCATTGAGCAAGCCAAGAAACGCGGTAACCAGATTGTTGAAGAGGCTGTTGAAAAAGCCCGTATCGACGCTGACCGTGTGAAGGTTCAGGCTCAGGCCGAGATCGAACAGGAACTGAATGGTGTCAAAGATGCGCTGCGTGCCCAACTGGGTGCTCTGGCCGTCGGCGGTGCTGAGAAGATCCTGGGTGCCACAATCGATCAAAACGCGCACGCGGAGCTGGTAAACAAACTGGCTGCTGAAATTTAAGCGAGGGCGATCATGGCAGAATTGACCACGTTGGCCCGACCTTACGCTAAGGCAGCCTTCGAGCACGCCCAGGCCCACCAGCAGCTGGCCTCTTGGTCAGCCATGCTCGGCCTGGCTGCAGCAGTGTCGCAAGACGACACCATGCAGCGCGTGCTCAAGGCCCCGCGACTGACGAGCGCAGACAAGGCCGCCACGTTTATTGACGTGTGCGGCGACAAGTTTGATGTGAAAGTGCAGAACTTCATCCACGTCGTTGCCGAAAACGACCGTCTCCCGCTTTTGCCGGAGATTGCCGCTCTGTTCGACCTGTACAAGGCCGAGCAAGAGAAGTCGGTAGACGTTGAAGTGACCAGTGCTTTTGCATTGAACCAAGAACAGCAAGACAAACTCGCCAAGGTTCTCAGTGCACGACTCGACCGGGAAGTGCGCCTGCAAGTTGCGGAAGACCCATCCCTTATTGGGGGTGTTGTCATTCGCGCCGGCGACCTGGTTATCGATGGCTCGATTCGCGGCAAACTCGCGAATCTTGCCGAAGCATTGAAATCTTGAGTTTGAAGGGGCAGCAGAGCAATGCAGCAACTCAATCCTTCCGAAATAAGTGAAATTATCAAGGGCCGCATCGACAAGCTCGATGTGACCTCCCAAGCCCGTAACGAAGGCACTGTCGTCAGCGTATCTGACGGCATCGTGCGGATTCACGGTCTGGCCGACGTAATGTACGGCGAGATGATCGAGTTTCCGGGCGGCGTCTACGGTATGGCCCTCAACCTGGAGCAAGACTCCGTAGGTGCCGTTGTATTGGGCGCGTACACCAGTCTGGCTGAAGGCATGAGCGCCAAGTGCACAGGCCGCATCCTGGAAGTTCCGGTTGGTAAGGAACTGCTGGGTCGCGTTGTCGACGCACTGGGTAACCCTGTTGACGGTAAAGGTCCACTGGGCAACACCGAGACCGACGCGGTCGAGAAAGTTGCTCCAGGCGTGATCTGGCGTAAGTCGGTAGACCAGCCTGTACAGACTGGCTACAAGGCTGTCGATGCCATGATCCCAGTCGGCCGTGGCCAGCGTGAGCTGATCATCGGTGACCGTCAGATCGGTAAGACCGCTCTGGCGATCGACGCGATCATCAACCAGAAAGACAGCGGCATTTTCTGCGTCTACGTAGCGATCGGTCAGAAACAATCGACCATCGCCAACGTGGTTCGCAAGCTGGAAGAAAACGGCGCCCTGGCCAACACGATCATCGTGGCTGCCAGTGCTTCGGAATCTCCTGCGCTGCAATTCCTGGCACCGTACTCCGGTTGCACCATGGGTGAATTCTTCCGCGACCGCGGTGAAGACGCGCTGATCGTTTATGACGATCTGTCCAAGCAAGCAGTGGCTTACCGCCAGATTTCCCTGCTGCTGCGCCGTCCACCAGGCCGTGAAGCCTACCCAGGCGACGTGTTCTATCTCCACTCCCGTCTGCTGGAGCGCGCATCCCGCGTTTCCGAAGAGTACGTAGAGAAGTTCACCAACGGCGCAGTGACCGGCAAAACCGGTTCCCTGACCGCACTGCCGATCATCGAAACCCAGGCTGGCGACGTTTCCGCGTTCGTTCCGACCAACGTGATTTCCATCACCGACGGTCAGATCTTCCTGGAATCGGCCATGTTCAACTCCGGGATCCGTCCTGCTGTGAACGCCGGTGTTTCGGTATCCCGTGTGGGTGGTGCCGCTCAGACCAAGATCATCAAGAAGCTCTCCGGTGGTATCCGTACCGCTCTGGCTCAGTACCGTGAACTGGCGGCATTCGCCCAGTTCGCTTCTGACCTGGACGAAGCGACCCGTAAGCAACTTGAGCATGGTCAGCGCGTTACCGAGCTGATGAAGCAGAAGCAATACGCGCCAATGTCGATCGCTGACATGTCGCTGTCGCTGTATGCCGCTGAGCGTGGGTTCCTGACTGACGTCGAAATCGCCAAGGTCGGCAGCTTTGAACAAGCGCTGATTGCTTACTTCAACCGAGATCATGCCGATTTGATGGCCAAGATCAACGTGAAGGGTGACTTCAATGACGAAATCGACGCTGGCCTGAAGGCTGGTATCGAGAAGTTCAAGGCCACCCAAACCTGGTAAGCCGCAGCGGGAGCCGCAAGGCTCCCGCTTGCTAACCTGATAGGTGTTACATGGCAGGCGCAAAAGAGATTCGCAGTAAGATTGCGAGCATCAAAAGCACGCAAAAAATTACCAGCGCCATGGAGAAAGTGGCGGTCAGCAAAATGCGCAAGGCACAAATGCGCATGTCGGCTAGCCGTCCTTATGCGGAGCGTATCCGCCAGGTAATTGGGCATCTGGCCAACGCCAACCCGGAATACCGCCACCCGTTCATGATCGAGCGCGCCGTCAAGCGTGCAGGTTATGTGGTAGTGAGCAGTGACCGTGGTTTGTGCGGTGGTTTGAATACCAACCTGTTCAAGGCCCTGGTCAAGGACATGGCGGTAAACCGCGAAAACGGCGTCGAGATTGATCTGTGTGTTGTTGGTAGCAAGGGTGCGGCCTTTTTCCGCAACTTCGGCGGTAACGTCGTTGCAGCTATCAGCCACCTGGGTGAAGAGCCGTCGATCAATGACTTGATCGGCAGTGTGAAGGTGATGCTGGATGCGTACCTGGAAGGCCGGATTGACCGCCTGTCCGTGGTATCCAACAAGTTCATCAACACCATGACCCAGCAGCCAACCGTGGAGCAATTGATTCCACTGGTGGCGACCCCGGATCAGGAACTCAAGCACCACTGGGACTACCTCTACGAACCAGACGCCAAAGAGCTGCTTGACGGCTTGATGGTGCGCTACGTGGAGTCGCAGGTGTACCAGGCGGTGGTCGAGAACAACGCAGCTGAACAAGCGGCGCGGATGATCGCGATGAAAAACGCTACCGACAACGCCGGTGATCTGATCAGCGATTTGCAGCTGATCTACAACAAGGCGCGTCAGGCTGCGATCACCCAAGAGATCTCGGAAATCGTCGGCGGCGCTGCCGCGGTTTAACGGTTCAAATATTCAGAGGATCCAGCTATGAGTAGCGGACGTATCGTTCAAATCATCGGCGCCGTTATCGACGTGGAATTCCCACGCGACAGCGTACCGAGCATCTACAACGCGCTGAAAGTACAAGGCGCGGAAACTACTCTGGAAGTTCAGCAGCAGCTGGGCGACGGCGTAGTTCGTACCATTGCGATGGGTTCCACCGAAGGCTTGAAGCGCGGTCTGGACGTTGTCGACACTGGCGCTGCCATCTCCGTACCGGTCGGTAAAGCGACCCTGGGCCGGATCATGGACGTACTGGGCAACCCGATTGACGAAGCTGGCCCGATCGATACTGAAGAGCGTTGGGGCATTCACCGTCCAGCACCTTCGTTCGCCGAGCAAGCTGGCGGCAACGACCTGCTGGAAACCGGCATCAAGGTTATCGACCTGGTCTGCCCGTTCGCCAAAGGCGGTAAAGTGGGTCTGTTCGGTGGTGCCGGTGTAGGCAAGACCGTAAACATGATGGAACTGATCCGTAACATCGCCATCGAGCACAGCGGTTATTCCGTGTTCGCCGGTGTGGGTGAGCGTACTCGTGAGGGTAACGACTTCTACCACGAGATGAAGGACTCCAACGTTCTGGACAAAGTGGCATTGGTCTACGGTCAGATGAACGAGCCGCCGGGTAACCGTCTGCGCGTAGCACTGACTGGCCTGACCATGGCCGAGAAGTTCCGTGACGAAGGTAACGACGTTCTGCTGTTCGTCGACAACATCTACCGTTACACCCTGGCCGGTACTGAAGTATCCGCACTGCTGGGCCGTATGCCTTCGGCAGTAGGCTACCAGCCGACCCTGGCTGAAGAGATGGGCGTTCTGCAAGAACGTATCACTTCGACCAAGGAAGGTTCGATCACTTCGATCCAAGCGGTATACGTACCTGCGGATGACTTGACCGACCCGTCGCCTGCGACCACCTTCGCCCACTTGGACGCCACCGTCGTACTGTCCCGTGACATCGCTTCCCTGGGTATCTACCCAGCGGTCGATCCACTGGACTCGACTTCGCGCCAGCTGGACCCGAACGTGATCGGCCAGGAGCACTACGACACCGCTCGCGGCGTTCAGTACGTGCTGCAGCGCTACAAAGAGCTGAAGGACATCATTGCGATCCTGGGTATGGACGAGCTGTCGGAAACCGACAAGCAGTTGGTATCCCGCGCTCGTAAGATCCAGCGCTTCTTGTCGCAGCCGTTCTTCGTGGCTGAAGTCTTCACCGGTGCCTCGGGTAAATATGTTTCCCTGAAAGACACCATTGCTGGCTTCAAAGGCATCCTCAACGGTGACTACGACCACCTGCCAGAACAAGCGTTCTACATGGTCGGCGGCATCGAAGAAGCGATCGAGAAAGCCAAGAAACTGTAATCCAGGCGCCCGGCAACGGGCGCTCATCAGGTTGAGGCAATCAGATGGCTATGACAGTCCATTGCGATATCGTCAGCGCGGAAGGGGAAATCTTCTCCGGTCTGGTAGAGATGGTAATTGCACACGGCGAGTTGGGTGACCTGGGTATTGCCTTGGGCCACGCACCGCTGATCACCAGCTTGAAGCCCGGTCCGATTACTCTGACCAAGCAGGGCGGGGAAAAGGAGGTGTTCTACATCTCTGGCGGTTTCCTCGAAGTTCAGCCGAACATGGTCAAGGTTCTTGCCGACACCGTGCAACGTGCTGGCGACCTGGATGAAGCCTCCGCTCAGGAAGCCGTCAAGGCTGCCGAGAAGGCTCTGCACGAAAAAGGTGCAGACTTCGACTACAGCGCTGCTGCTGTACGTCTGGCCGAGGCTGCAGCCCAGCTGCGCACGCTCCAGCAGATCCGCAAGAAGTAAGCGGCCAAGCCGTCATGCTTCATGCGCGATTGATTAAAAAGGGTAGCCTCGGCTACCCTTTTTCTTTTTTTGCAAAACACTTCTTTGGTCTGAAGCCGGACCGCCCAGGATTGGTAGCCATTCATGTCTCTTGAAATCGTCATTCTCGCCGCTGGCCAGGGCACCCGCATGCGTTCAGCCCTGCCCAAGGTACTGCACCCGGTTGCGGGTAACTCCATGCTTGGCCATGTTATCCACAGCGCCCGGCAACTGGACCCACAACGTATCCACGTAGTGATTGGCCACGGTGCCGATGCGGTACGTGAGCGTCTGGCAGCCGATGACTTGAATTTCGTATTGCAGGACAAGCAACTGGGTACCGGTCATGCCACCGCGCAAGCCGTACCGTTCATCAAGGCCGACACCGTGCTGATCCTCTACGGTGATGTGCCGCTGATCGAAGTGGAAACCCTGCAGCGCCTGCTCAAGCACGTAGTGCCGGGCCAGATGGGCCTGCTCACCGTCGAACTGGACGACCCTACCGGTTATGGCCGCATCGTGCGCGATGCCGGCGGCAAGGTCGCCGCCATCGTCGAGCATAAAGATGCCAGCGAGGCACAACGGGCGATAAGCGAAGGCAATACCGGGATTCTCGCGGTGCCGGCGGCTCACCTGGCAGACTGGATGAGTCGTTTGTCGAATAACAATGTCCAGGGCGAGTACTACCTCACCGACGTCATCGAGATGGCCGTCAGCGACGGCCTGCTGGTCGCCACCGAGCAGCCCCACGACCCAATGGAAGTGCAGGGTGCCAACGACCGCAAGCAACTGGCGGAACTGGAGCGTCACTACCAACTGCGCGAAGGCCGCCGCCTGATGGCGCTGGGCGTGACACTGCGTGACCCGGCGCGTTTCGATGTACGCGGTGAGGTGACCGTGGGCCGCGACGTGCTGATCGATATCAATGTGATCCTCGAAGGCCGCGTGATCATCGAAGACGATGTGGTGATTGGCCCCAATTGCGTGATCAAGGACAGCACCCTGCGCAAAGGCGTGGTGGTCAAGGCCAACAGTCACATCGACGGTGCCGTGATGGGTGAGGGCAGCGATGCAGGGCCGTTTGCGCGGTTGCGCCCGGGCAGCGTGCTGGGCGCCAGGGCCCATGTGGGTAACTTCGTTGAGCTGAAAAACGCACGGATGGGCGACGATGCGAAGGCAGGGCACCTGGCCTACCTCGGCGATGCAGTGATTGGGGCCCGCAGCAACATTGGCGCCGGCGCCATTACTTGCAATTACGATGGTGCCAACAAGTATCAGACGACGATCGGTGAGGACGTCTTTATCGGCTCCAACAACTCACTGATTGCGCCCGTCACCATTGGCGATGGTTCAAACACAGCGGCAGGCTCAACCATCAACCAGGATGTGGATAAGTCGCAATTGGCGGTGGCCCGCGCCCGCCAACGCAACATCGACGGCTGGAAACGCCCGGTCAAAATCAAAAAGACCTGAGTTATCCACAACCTTCAGCCACCACCCATCAATGTGGGAGCTGGCTTGCCTGCGATGGCGATATTTCAGTCACGTTTTCATCGACTGATACACCGCTATCGCAGGCAAGCCAGCTCCTACATTTTTGATCTGGGGCTTCAATAAAATTTCATTCTTCTGCTTGACGATCCTTCGTCAATAGGTTTTGATTGCCTTCGTTATCTTTCGAAACGAAACTTATCATCACCATGTCGAAACGAAATACACCACAACGACGCCACAACATCCTCACCTTGCTCAACGAGCAGGGCGAAGTGAGCGTGGATGAATTGGCTAAGCGTTTCGAAACCTCCGAAGTGACCATCCGCAAGGACCTCGCCGCGCTGGAAAGCAACGGCTTGCTGCTGCGTCGCTACGGTGGCGCCATCACCATGCCCCAGGAACTGGTGGGCGATCCTGCCCAACCGATTTCTGTGCATAAGCGCGCCATCGCCCGGGCGGCGGTCAAGCGCCTGCGTGAACATGCGCGGATCATCATCGACAGCGGCAGCACCACCGCCGCGATGATCCCCGAACTGGGCCATCAGCCCGGCCTGGTAGTGATGACCAACTCCCTGCATGTGGCCAGTGCCCTGAGTGAGCTTGAGCATGAACCGGTGCTGTTGATGACCGGCGGCACCTGGGACCCGCACTCGGACTCGTTCCAGGGGCAGGTCGCTGAACAGGTGCTGCGTTCCTATGACTTCGACCAACTGTTTATAGGCGCTGACGGCATCGACCTGCAGCGTGGCACCACCACCTTCAATGAATTGCTGGGCTTGAGCCGAGTGATGGCCGAAGTCGCCCGCGAAGTGGTGGTGATGGTCGAGTCCGACAAGATCGGCCGCAAGATTCCCAACCTGGAACTGCCCTGGAGCAGCGTCCATACCCTTATTACCGATGATCGCCTGCCGCTTGAGGCCCGCGACCAGATTCAAGCCCGCGGCATTACGCTGATTTGCGCGGCAGTCATCTAGGAGAGAAACCATGTGTGGAATTGTAGGCGCAGTCGCTGAACGAAACGTTACCGCCATTTTGCTCGAAGGCCTCAAGCGCCTGGAATACCGTGGCTACGACAGTGCCGGCGTGGCGGTCTTCAGCAACGCGGGCAAGCTCGAGCGCATGCGTCGCCCGGGCAAAGTCAGCGAACTGGAACAGGCCCTGGCCGGTGAGCCCCTGGCGGGCCGCCTGGGCATCGCCCACACCCGCTGGGCGACCCATGGGGCACCGTGCGAGCGTAATGCGCACCCACACTTCTCCGGTGATATCGCGGTGGTGCACAACGGCATCATCGAAAACCACGAAGTGCTGCGCGAACAACTCAAGGGCCTGGGCTACGTCTTTACCTCGGACACCGACACCGAAGTCATCGCCCATCTGCTCAACCACAAACTCAAGGACCACAGTGACCTGACCACCGCCCTCAAGGCCACGGTCAAGGAACTGCATGGCGCCTACGGCCTGGCCGTGATCAGCGCCAGCCAACCGGACCGTGTGGTTGCCGCTCGCAGTGGCAGCCCATTGGTGATTGGCCTGGGCCTGGGGGAGAACTTCCTCGCCTCCGACCAACTGGCCCTGCGTCAGGTCACCGACCGCTTCATGTACCTGGAAGAAGGCGATATCGCCGATATCCGCCGTGAAAGCGTGGCGATCTGGGATGTCGACGGCAACTCCGTCGAGCGTGAAGCGGTGCAGTACCGCGACGGCGCCGAAGCTGCCGACAAGGGCGAGTTCCGCCACTTCATGCTCAAGGAAATCCACGAGCAACCGGCCGTGGTGCAACGCACCCTGGAAGGTCGCCTTGGCGACAAGCAAGTACTGGTAAACGCGTTCGGCCCGCAAGCCGCCGAGCTGTTCGCCAAAGTGCGCAATGTGCAGATCGTCGCCTGTGGCACCAGTTATCACGCCGGCATGGTCGCGCGTTACTGGCTTGAAGAACTGGCCGGCATCCCGTGCCAGGTCGAAGTGGCCAGCGAGTTCCGCTACCGCAAGGTGGTGGTGCAGCCCGACACCCTGTTCGTGACCATCTCCCAGTCCGGCGAGACCGCTGACACCCTGGCCGCCCTGCGCAATGCCAAAGAGCTGGGCTACCTGGCGAGCCTGGCGATCTGCAACGTCAGCATCAGCTCCCTGGTACGTGAGTCGGACCTGACCCTGCTGACCCAGGCCGGTCGCGAAATCGGCGTAGCCTCCACCAAGGCCTTCACCACCCAGTTGGTGGGCTTGCTGCTGCTGACCCTGTCCCTGGGCCAGGTGCGCGGCACATTGGCTGCGGGCGTGGAAGCCACCCTGGTAGAAGAACTGCGCCGCCTGCCGACCCGCCTGGGCGAAGCCCTGGCCATGGACAGCACCGTAGAGAAAGTCGCCGAGCTGTTTGCCGACAAGAACCACACCCTGTTCCTCGGCCGTGGCGCGCAGTACCCAGTGGCGATGGAAGGCTCCCTGAAACTCAAGGAAATCTCCTATATCCACGCCGAAGCCTACCCGGCCGGTGAACTCAAGCACGGCCCATTGGCCCTGGTGGACGATGACATGCCGGTGGTCACCGTGGCGCCGAACAATGAACTGCTGGAGAAGCTCAAGTCCAACTTGCAGGAAGTTCGCGCCCGTGGCGGCCAACTGATCGTGTTCGCCGACGAAAAGGCCGGCATGACCAACGGCGAAGGCACCCACGTCATCAACATGCCGCACATCCACGACACCCTGTCGCCGATTCTCTACACCATCCCGCTGCAATTGCTGTCGTACTACGTGGCGGTGCTCAAGGGCACGGACGTTGACCAGCCACGTAACTTGGCCAAGTCGGTGACGGTTGAGTAATGTTTAGCGGTAACGAGAAAGGGTGATCGTAAGCATTAGAGTCTGTCTCGCTTGGAGCCTCCGTGGGCTCCAAGCGACGATCTTCTCTCCCGCTTCTTTTGTGCCGAGTGCTCCACGTTGCGGCTCACCTTCCAGATTCAGATTTACAAAAAAATTCGCGGAGATTGGCAAGTCGTAAATTGCGGTTGATCGTGAATATCTTCATGTACAGCCTGGATATTATAGGCGTCATAGCAACTGTGCATGGGACCTTCGCAGGTTTGCTAGATAGCCTGCGTAGAAAAGGTGGATTGGTCCGAAAAACAGATGATCTAAAACGTCGTTTAGTTTATGAGCCTCTGGCTGTTTCGATAATTAAAACGGTAAATAACTTACTCAGTCTATTATGGCGTACGCACGTTCTTCATCTCGCAGTTATATTGAGGGCGGGCTGGTCTATTGCAGATCATGATGCCCACTATAATCAGTGCGCCCCCCATAAATGTGGGAGCGCTGAGCTGCTCATCCAACAAAATAGCACCCAGTAACACCGCGGTCAGCGGATTGAGCGCGATGAACACTCCGGCACGTGTTGCGCCGATCTGCTCGATTCCCTTGTAGTACCAGATGTATGCCAGCGCTGAGCCTATGGCACCCAAGTACAGCAAGCTGGAAAAGTCGGCAAGGGTTAGAGCTCGCAGTGATGCCTGATTGAATTGACCAGTGACGATAGCGGTCGCCGTCAGCATCGCGGCCCCCGCGAAGATGGAGTAGGTCACCGTATGTAGGGCGCCGATTTCTTTGACTACCGACTTACCGAATACGCTGAAGGCGACCCAACTGAGTACGCAACCAAAGATCAAAAGGTCTCCGCGCCAGTCGCTTTTATCCACGATTAATGTGCCTGACGACTTATTGAGAATCACGACAGCCGCCCCTATCAGGCAAAGAAAAATGCCTGCGGTTTTCATTGCAGACATTTTTTCTCGGAAAAACACATAAGAGAAAAGAGCCATGACGGCGGGATTCAGGGCTACGATCAATGACGCGCGGGAGGCTGCTGTGTAATGTAGGCCATAAAAAAAACAGAGGTTATAAGTATAAATTCCGCAAAATCCCAATCCTACGATCTTGACTAGTTGCGACCGATCAAGCCGGACAAAGCTCTTTTTTAAAAAGAAACCTAGGAACAGTCCGAGTGTGATTCCGGCGAATATAAATCTGACACTGGCGGCTAATAGCGCGGGTGTGTCTGCGGATAGATACCGACCAGCGACAAAGGTACCTCCCCAGATCATTGCTACCAGAGAAAGCTTAAGATAGGTAAGGCTGTCTGAAGTAAGGACCAGTGGATGAGAATGGCTGGTCATGCAGGTGCCCTCTCTTCAACGATCGGTCGGGTCTTGAGTTCTATGTATTCGAGAGTCAGATCAAGGACTTCGCGTTGGGCACGGCTCCCTCCTAACAACGGCCACTGGTCTCGGCTGGTACGCAAGAGCGCCAGGCTTTCGTGATAACGCTTCAAGGTGAACAGTAGAATGCCTTTGAGCACGTCTAAGCCTGCTCGGTGCGCTTCGGGCTCGATGCCAAAGCCGTCGCTTTCGGCGATTTGCTTCTCGATGAGGAGAGTCTGATTGGTCGCAGAAAAGGCAAGCGCAGCATGGATTTTGTGAAAGTAAGAGGTTGATCCAGAGACGCTGCCGGTCCACAAAAGAGCGAGACGTTCCCAGATAGCGGCGAACTTGCTGTCTGTGGCTTTCAAACGCAGGCGCCAGAGAAAACCCACCGCATCCAGATCCTGCTTCGCGAAGGGGCTGTCCTTTAATTCATACAGTTCCTCGAACGCTTGGAGCGCCTGATCGACCTCGTTGCATCGCTCGTGGGCTATAGCCATGTGCCAATAGACGTGCATGCGCATGCCGCTATTTTCGATCCAGTCAGGCTTGCAGTCGATCAGGAAACTCGAAAGTTCCTGCCAGCGGCCCATCTCATGCAATGCGTGGGCAGTAGCATGGATGCCGTAGATGTTATGGGGAATCAGCCTAACCGCCTCAAGGCCCAGTTCAAGGGCTTGTTGGAAGGGCTGGTCTTCACACAAAACAAAAGATTTTATTGCCAGGTAGTAGGAGTACAAGGCATGAGTGTGCGGTATGTGTGGTTCGCAAAACGAAAATTCTGCCGTTAATCTAGGCGTCTTACCAGTACAGAAGTCGAGCATGTGCACAAAAAAAATTGTGATGATGTCGGAGGGGTACGCTTTCAGGTGTTGCGTAAAGAGTGTACGTGCTCGCTCATATTCAAAGTTTACCCAAGCTATAAATGCCTTATGGATCAGTAACAACTCCGGGGGTAAGTTCGATCGTTGATGCATCCGATTGAGAAACAGTTTGAACTTGTAAAGTTCTTTCATCTCGCAACTCGTGATTGCATCGAACCCTAATAGAAGGTCTTTGTACAGTTCCTGAGTCTGGGTGACCGGCATCAGATGCTCGGGTATACCTCGCAGGGACAGGAATGGGCCGTTGATTTCAGGCCACAGTGCCGAAATCCCATCAGTCTTCCATTGGGCGACCATAAAACAATCCTTGGATATAAGTTGGCGAAAAGGGCTGGCCTATCTCGTTATGCCTGTTTCATCTATGCTTACGCAAAATCATGGTCATATGAAAATGAGCGATTACTCATGGATGAAAAATGACGCTGACCCAATTGGAAATTTTTGTCGCTGTCGCAGAGCGGCGTGGCTTCACCCTCGCAGCCGCCCAACTGAAAATATCCCAATCTGCGGTTTCTCACGCAATAAGGGCTCTGGAGCAGGAGTGGGGTGTTGAACTGCTACTTCGGCATCAAGGCCAGATTGAACTGACAGACATAGGGGCGCGAATCCTTCTACGTGTGCAACCTATGCTTGGTCTGGCGGATGCAATTAGGCAGGATGCCAGCGATGCCCGCGGCATGAAACTTGGCACCCTGCGAATTGGTTCATTTGGCCCAACCTCATCCCAGCTTTTGTTGCCGCGGATTCTTAAAGACTACCGCCGCCTTTACCCCAATATTGAAGTTCATGTGAGTGAGGGGCCTGATCGCCAAGTGACGGAATGGTTGTTAGACAGAGAGGTGGACGTAGGGTTTGTCACCTTACCTGAAGCCCAGTTTGATACCTGGCCTTTACTTGAGGACCAAATGGTTGCCTTGCTACCGATTGCGCACCCTCTCGCTTCAAACGAAAGAGTGACATTGGAGGACTTATGTTCTGATCCGTTTGTACTAACCGAGGCTGGTTCAGCCGAACTGGTCTCGCAGCTCTTTGCTGCTGTCAAATTGAAGCCGCGTATTCGCTACAAGACCTCTCAGTTGATGAGTACCTTGGCCGCGGTGGCTCGCGGAGATGGGGTAACGATTGTGGCTGAGTCTTCGTTGCCCGAGGATAGCGAGAAGCTTTATGTGGTCAGGACACTCGATCCGGCAGTCAGGCGCCAAGTCGGAATCGCGGTGCTGGATTGCAGCGAGACTACTGCTGCAGCTCAAGCATTCATTGAGTTGGCAGAGAAGATTTACCGGAGTCGTAAGAGTGATTTGAAGGGAAATGGCTTGTAAAGAGGGAGCCCCTCCGGTCATTTCAATGCTGTCGAGCGGGTTGATTTGCTGCGCGATGCCGTGCTGTAGCCCAGCCTGCCTAGCTGCGCATTACCTTATTCCAATCAATTTCGTATCCAGCATCCTGGAGCGCCCGGCTGAAGGCTTGCTTCCAACCATCGTCGTTGATCGACGTCCAGACCAATGGCACGGTCATCAGGATTAAAAACGGTCCCGTTTGGGGCCCCTCGGGGCTCCAAACGACGTCCTTCTGTGCTTATCCCTCCTAGCAAAACACGCAATTACAGGTGGAAGTCGCCCGCAGCCTCCGGCTGGTAAAGCACTTTCCTGATCTCAATGCGGCGGGTCCGATCAGAAATTCGCCAGTCGATGGCGTCCCCCTCCTGATAGCCCAGGATGGCGGCGCCGATGTCGGAATACACGGAATGCTTCCCTGCGGTGCTGTCCGCGTCTTCAGGGTAAACCAGGGCCACTTCGATCTCTTCTTCGTCCAGTTGCAGCAAGGCCCTGGAGTTCATCGTGACGACATTGCACGCCACCTGCTGCGGTTTGACGACAATGGCTCGCTCAAGCTCATGTTCGAGTTCAACAACGGTCGGGCCTTGCTCGAGCGCGATCAGGCTCTCGAGCCTGGCCTTGTCGATTTCAGTAATGTAGATCCTGGTGGAGTCGCCAGCGGCACCTTCGCGCAAGAGCTGGAGATAGCGCCCCGCCGTCATGGAAAATGACTTCAATGCCGGCGCTTCGCTCTCAAGCACAAAGCCGCTGCGCAGAAAGGCTTTCAGCGAGCGCGCGTTGTCCGGGTGGATCTTGGCGATGAGCTTCTTGGCCCGCATGTCGAGGAAGGCCAGTTTCATGCCTTCGCGGATCGTGCGGGCACCAAGGTTTTGGCCCCACTTGTCGCTGTCTCCGATGACCAGGACTATCTCGCAATCTGAGCCGGTCTTGATTAGACGCACAAAGCCCACCGGGGCGTCATGCCGGTCATAGGCCATGAAGAATCGCCCGCCCTGGTTGAATAGATGGGTCAGGATCGGCGATTGAGTCCGATCGATGGCTTGCTCGATGGAGCGGGAGACATGACGCGAATCGCTCAGATAGCAGGTGACGCGCTCATCCTCCAACCAATCCATCAGCGTCAGCGCGTGGGCCCGAGTAATTTCAGGGCACAGCGAAATGAAAGGCTTGTTCATCTTCATCACACTTACTTGTAAAGGATGGAAGCCCGTCATGGCTTTGGCCATGACGGCTCTTTGGGCAACCGACCATGTTAAGACATAACGCAAGCAATGCCGAACAGCCTGGAGAGGTCGAGCAAATCATCTTTTGCCGAACCCTGTCCCTTGGTCCTACCCTGAGGCTCGCCGTAAGCGGCTCCATCAAGTCTTCCAGAAGTCTCGGTGAGTTGATCTTCCCCATACCCTGCGAGTGCCATGTCTTTGCGGGATGTTTTATTTGCGCTGGTCATCCCGATAAGTCCTGGTGCTTGATCTGAGATTAACTACTTACAGTTATCCTGACGGAATACCGCCGACCGACTTGAACAATAGAAATGAATAAAATTTATAATTAATTAACTTTTTTGAAACGATGGTTTAGTGGACGGCTCAAGATGTTCATTATCCCGGTTTCAAGGCTGGCAAAACGCCAGTTCGGCGTCGTTGAGGCGCCTTTTTTTGTGTTATGATCCTGCGCAACTTTGGGCTGGCACCAGGTTCGATAGCGATTGTCTATTTTGCCGCGCCCCAGGTTTTCCTGGCTTGGCCGCTGTTTCGGGCGTGCTTTGAGCCAACTGCTTCAAGGAAGAGCGATTTGAACGTTTGGCAATGGCTACCCCTTCCCGGCAGTGATGACCCTGCGGCTCTGAAACTCTCGGTCAGTGGTGTGAGGTATTCCGGCTATCTATGGCGATCTCGGATAAACGACTCATCCAGTCTTTTAATTAATTTTTGCGAGAGTTGGTGATGGCTTATTTTCCCTGTTTTTTATCTGTCGTTTTTGTCGTTCGTAATCAGGGCGATAAAATAGAAAAAATACTGTCCGAAGCTGCCGAAGTCATTGCGAAAACAGTCAGCGACTATGAGCTGATCGTTGTTGATAACGCGTCCGATGATGACAGTGTCATGGTCTTGAAGGGCCTGACAAGTGAGAAGGGCCTGGCCAACTTGCAGGTCTATGCGCTGACCAAGGAAGTGGACACCGACACAGCGTCCTGGGTCGGCCTGGAAAACGCCTTGGGTGACTATGTCGCGGTCATCGATCCGCTGGTGGACGACATCAACTTCGTCCCCCAGATGCTTGATCAAGCCGTCAGCGGTGCCGATGTGGTCTTTGCCCACAACGAACAAAAGAGCACCCAGAGCCTGGCCTATCGTTGGGCCAACGCGGTGTTCCACAGCATGTACAACCGCTTCAACGGGGTTCATCTTGCCAAGGAAGCGCCTCAGTACCGCATTCTCAGCAAGCGCGTGATCAATTTCATCCTGCAACACCCCCAGCCTTCGATGACGTATCGGCATCTGCCGGCCACCGGTGGTTTTGCCCGGGCCTACCTCAAGTACAGCGCCGTGCCCCAGGCCTCCAGCCCCAAGCGGCTGGGCGACAGTATTGATCGTGGCGTACGCTTGCTGGTTTCCACCACGCGCGCGCCTATGCGCCTGGTGACCTACCTTTCGCTGTTTGGCGCGGTTGCCAACCTGGTGTACTGCGCCTATGTGATCTCGGTGGGTATCTTCAAGGCTGATGTAGCGCCTGGCTGGATCAGTTTCTCGCTCCAGCAGTCGGGCATGTTTTTCCTGATCTCACTGGTGCTGCTGGTGCTGGGTGAATACATCCTCAACATGGCCAGCCTGTCGAATGAAGGGCCGCTTTATCATGTAGGCCAGGAGTTCACCAGCGCGCGCATGACCCGGCGCGAGAAGCTGAACATTGAAGAGGTAGCACCAGCTTCGGTCGCGCCCAAGGCTCAGCCCAGCGAACGAGTTTCCTGATGTCGAGCGCCCAAGCCAGCCAGCCTGAGCAGGATGCCGTCATCATCGGTGGGGGGTTTTACGGAGCAGCCATTGCGGTCTACCTGGCCAAGCAACGGGGCTTGAAACGGATCCTGTTGGTAGAGCGCGAGCCGGCACTGATGATGCGCGCCAGTTACAACAACCAGGCACGTGTGCATAACGGCTATCACTATCCGCGCAGCTTCACCACGGCCTATCGCAGCCGGGTCAACCTGCCCAAGTTTGTGCAGGACTGGCCGCAGGTGGTCAAGCAGGACTTTACCAAGCTGTACGCCATTGCCCGGCGCAACTCCAAGGTCACGGCCAAGCAGTTCGAGCGTTTTTGCCGGGACATCGGTGCGGACCTCAAACCCGCCGATCCAGCGCTGCGCGACTTGTTCGAACCACGTTTGATCGAAGAAGTATTCCTCGTCGAAGAATATGCGTTCGACACCACTCGCCTGGCAGCCTGGGCGGCTCGCGAGCTGGCAGAAAGCGCTGTGCAGATCCGTTACCAGACACGGGTCACTTCAATTTCCAGGGGCGCCGAGGCGCCTTTGCAGGTGGTCACCCAAACCTCCCAGGGCGAGGAAGCGCTGACGACTTGTCGCTACGTCTTCAACTGTACGTACAGTGGCCTCAATCAGTTTGCGGGTGATTTCGCGGGGGTCAGTACCGGCCTCAAGCAAGAGATCACGGAAATGGCCTTGATGCAGATGCCCGAATCCCTCGAAGGTTTGGGCGTCACGGTGATGGACGGCCCGTTCTTTTCACTGATGCCATTCCCGGCCCGTGGGCTGCATACCTTGTCCCATGTACGCTATACGCCGCACTTGCACTGGAACGATGAAAAAGGCCTCGACCCCTACGAAAAGCTACGGCTTTATGAGCGCGATACACGGGTCGATCGCATGGTCAGGGACGTCGGGCGGTATATCCCCGAAGTGCTCAAGGCCCAACACAAGGATTCGCTGTTCGAGGTCAAGACCATCCTGGTGAAGAACGAAGGGGATGATGGACGCCCGATTCTTTTCGAAAAGCACGCCGAGTTGCCAGGTTGCTTTTCCGTGCTGGGTGGCAAGATAGACAACATTTACGATGTGCTTGAAAAACTGGATACCGAGAGTTTTTCCCATCAAGGTCAATAAAACTTCAGGTTTGGAGCGGAAAAAGATGAATTCGCTTATTGGTTTCTCCGGGTTTGTCGGGGGCACGCTTCTTAAGCAGGCTTGCTTCGAGGACTTGTACCGGTCCACCAACATCGGTGAGATAGAAGGCAAATCCTTCGACCTCGTGGTCTGTGCCGGCGCCCCGGCGCAAAAATGGATTGCCAACCGCGAGCCTGAGGCCGACCGCCAGAAGATCGAAGCACTGATCGCCCATCTGAAAACCATCCAGTGCAAGACCTTCGTGCTGATCAGCACAGTGGATGTGTTCAAAAGCCCTATCGGCGTTGATGAAGACACCCCGGTCGATGAGTCCGGCCTGCATGCCTATGGCCTGCACCGTCGGCTGCTGGAAACCTTCGTTGAAAGTCATTTTCCGAATCACTTGATCGTTCGCCTGCCGGGGCTCGTCGGGCCTGGATTGCGTAAAAACGTGATTTTTGACTTCCTCAACGACAACAACCTGCAGGCGATCGATAGCCGGGGCGTGTTCCAGTTCTACCCGATGATCAACTTGTGGTACGACATCCAGACCGCACTCGAGGCGGGGCTCAAGCTGGTCCACCTGACTGCCCAGGCAGTGAGTGTCGCCGACATTTCGCAGAAGGGCTTCGGCAAGCCTTTCACCAATACCCTGGCCAATGCGGCTGCTACCTATGACATGCAGACCAAGCATGCGCAGCTGTTTGGCGGCACTGGGCGCTATCAGTACAGCGCTCGCGAAACCGTGCAGGCCGTACGGGCCTATGCGCAGTCGGAGCCGCTCAAGGCCGCATCGGGAGCACAGGCATGAGGCTGGCGATTTCCAATATCGCGTGGGAAACCACCGAGGACGAAGTCATCGCTGAACTGCTTGCGCGCTTTGCCGTGGATGCGATTGATATTGCACCGGGCAAATACTTCCCCGAGCCTGCCAAGGCCACGGACGCAGAGATTGCGCGGGTCAAGGACTGGTGGGCGCAACGTGGTATTGCATTGACCGGCATGCAGGCACTGTTGTTTGGCACGACGGGCCTGAATGTCTTCGGCTCCGTACAAAGCCAGGCGGCCTTGCTGCAACACCTGGCGGGCGTGTGCCGCATTGGCGCAGGCCTGGGTGCGACACGGATTGTATTTGGCTCGCCAAAGAACCGAGATCGCAGTGGTTTGACCGACCAGCAGGCGCAGGATGGCGCTGTGGCGTTCTTCCGGCAATTGGGCGATATCGCCCAGGCGAGCGGTGTGACGATCTGCCTGGAGCCCAACCCCACCTGCTACGGGGCGAACTTCATGACCAACAGTGCACAAACCGCAGTGGTGGTGCGGGCAATCGACCACCCGGCGATCCGCATGCAACTGGATACCGGGGCGCTTGCGATCAACGGTGAAGACCCATTCACCGTGCTTGAGGACTGTGCCGAGTTGATCGGGCATATCCACGCCAGTGAACCAGACTTGCTCCCGCTGGGTGACGGCGGTACTGACCATGAAAAAATGGCACGTGCCGTAGCCCACTACTTGCCCGGGCATGTGGTCACCATTGAGATGGTGGCGACCAAGACCGAAGCCCATGCGCAATCGATCGAGCGTGCGCTGCAGGTTGCCCGCCAGCATTACCGCGCCTGCGACGAGGTGACGGCATGAGCATCAAATGGATCATCTTGATCCTAGGTATCTTGTCGAACGCCTCCGCCAGCGTCCTGGTGAAGATGGCGATGATGCCCCCGCGCAAATTCCCTTCCTTGAGCGACCCGATGGCGGCACTCAGCAACTGGCCGTTCTGGGTCGGGCTGGTCCTGTATGGTGCTGCGTTCCTGCTTTATGCCGCAGCATTGGCCCGTTTGCCGCTGAACGTGGCACACCCGGTCCTTACGGCCGGGGCTATCGCGACGGTCGCCCTGTTTTCCCTGCTGTTTTTCCGTGAGTCCTTCCACTGGACCACGGGAGTCGGCATCGCCCTGGTTATTGCTGGCGTAGGGCTGATCACAGCTCGCGTCGTTTGATGGAAATTAAAATGACTTCTTCTGATATTGCTCCCGATGTACGTGCCGGCTGGCAGGTACCGTCCTATGACACGCCACTCTGGCTAGGTCGCCAGCACCCCTGGTGCGTGGTCATTCCGGTCATCAACGAAGGCGACCGGATCAAGAACCTGCTCGCCCGTATGGCGGCGTTCAACATCGCAGACATGGCCGACATCATCATCGTCGATGGTGGCAGTTCTGATGGCTCGCTTGAGTTGCAATCACTGCAACAGGTGGGTGTGCGCGGCCTGCTGGTCAAGACTGCCCCGGGCAAGTTGAGCGCGCAGTTGCGCTGCGCCTACGCCTTCGCCCTGGACCAGGGCTACGAAGGTATCGTGACCATCGATGGCAACGACAAGGATGACCCAGAGGCCATCCCGCGCTTTATCGAAGCGCTGCAGCAGGGTGTGGATTTTGTCCAGGCTTCGCGTTTTGTCCAGGGCGGTGTTGCCGAGAACACCCCCAAGTCCCGCGATTTTGCTATCCGTTTTATCCATGCGCCGATGCTGAGCCTATTTTCCGGCTTCAAGTGGACAGATACCACCCAGGGCTTTCGTGCCTACAGCCGCAAGATGCTGATTGATCCGAAGATGGCGATCTTCCGTGATGTGTTCGATACCTACGAGCTGCTTGCCTACCTGTCGTATCGCGCGCCGAAACTGGGCTATCGCTGCGTAGAACTGGCGACCGTGCGCCGCTACCCCCAAGGTGAAGTGCCTACCAAGATCAGTAGCGTAAAAGGCAATCTTTCGGTGCTGGCGGTATTGTTCCGAGCCTGTTTTGGCAAGTACAACTAAAGATCTGGTAGTGAAATGTTCAAGCATCTGGAAATGAATGAAAGGGTTTCTTCAGTGCTGGCGTGTGTGGTTATCACGGCGTTTGCACTGTTGTTATGTCTGGGTATCTCGACCGCACCCAAGTATGCCGACTTCATCGTGGGCTACATCAGTTGGACCGCAGATACCAAGTTTCAGGACCAGGTGGTTGCTCCAGTATTCATCGCCGTTCTTTTCTGTGCGTTGCTGTTTTTTACCTCCTTGATGGGGCGCCAGAAGAAACAATTCGGTAGCGACAGCGCACTGGTTTTATCCAACCAATGGTTGTGGTGGTCGCTCCCTGCGATTACCGCTATTGCATGCATGGTGCTTGGCACGGATTTCGAGCCGAAAGTCCTCTACTGCTCGGTGTTTGGTGTCTCGTTTATCGCTTTGGCAGCCACGGTTGGCGCGGTCAAAAAAATCAATGTGGACCCTCGGATATTCGGCCTGGGGGCGCTCGGTATCCTGTTGCTGGCGCTGGTACAGCTGGAGGTGGTGTTGGCGCTGGGCCGCGCGCCAGCTGCCTGGAGCGATGGGGTTGAGTTGTCCAGATACGCCAAGCCCACCTATGGGATAGCCATCGTCGGATGGATCCTGGGTATGGCATACATTGTGTGGAGCCCCAAGGGTTTTGCGCGAATTGCCCCATGGCTGTTGATGGCTGGTCAATTGGGTCTGTCGACCTTTTACCTGGCGCTGTATCCCGCTCGCATACAAGAGCCAGATGGCAGTATTTCCAAATACGAGACCACGGTCTGGTTGAAGATACTGGTTATCGGAATGCTGGTTTGGGGCGTGGTGGATGTACTGCGGCGTTTGCGTCGGTATACATCAACCAGCGACATTGCCACGCTGCTTTCGCCTATCGCGTTTTTCGGCTTGCTGGTGGGCTTGAAAATGGGCACGACCATTTTCCCCAACATCAGCGCCGACGATTATCACTTCGGTGAAAGCTTGTTGGGCTGGTGGTCCTATATGCAGGGGGCTATTCCCTATATTGACTACGTTCCTGCCCACGGCATCATCGGCGATGACCTGACCCAGTTCTTATCATTTGTGTTTTATGACGGTTCTGCCGGCAGCATTATTCATGTCGGTAATCTCAGCATCGCGCTGTTGTCTTTTGCCGCCTTCCTGTCGCTCTACTATTTTTCGCGCAGTATCGGGTTGGCGTTTGCCGCCATCTTCTTCCTGACGGCCAATATTATCTGGCTGTTTCTGATCCCGTTTCTCTGCCTGTGGTTGAGCCCGTCGTTGCGCCAGCGTCCCGAGCGCTGGCTGCTGGTCTGGATGATCACGGCGCCGCTGGTAGTCCTCGGAATCCCGCCACAAGGGCTGCTGCTTGCGGCGGCGTCTGGGGTGATGGCTGCTTATTACGCCTGGCACCTCTGGAAAGCTCCACGCCCCCGCAAGCTGAAGGGCATTCTGATTACAGGCGTAGTGCTACTGGTGTTGGCGGTGGTTACGCCCGCAGGGATCATGCTGTTGGGGGCTATCCGTTATGTCCTGGAAAATGGCCCTATCAACCAGGTTGCCTACGGCGTGCCATGGGCGTTGAGCTGGGAGGGCGCGCGCAAAGGCTTTGTGTTTGAAGCCTTGCGCATGTCCTGGATCGCTATTCCTCTGGCGTGCCTGATGTTGGTACATCGCTGGTTCCAGACACCCGAGCGTCGTCTCGACACCTTGCTGCCATTGCTGGTGGTGTTCCTCTTTGCGCTGTTGTTGATCCCTTATTCGATGGGACGCGTCGACCCAGGTGGTATGTCTCGTCCGGGGTTGGCGGCGAGTTTCGGCTGGGCGATCCTGTTGCCTGTCGCGTGTTGGGGCGTGCTCAGTGCGCGCAATAAAGTGGTCATGGTTGTCCTGGCTGCGAGCATGAGCGCATCCCTGGGGTTCTCGCCGGTATCGATCAATAACCTGGTCAAATCCACTACGGCTGTTATCAGCACTCAAGGGTTGGGAATCAGTGATGGCGCCGCTGCTGGCCTGCCGAATATCGGCCGCTCCTTTGTACAGCCTTTTCACTGGGACAGGCTGACCCGTTTGTCGCGAGTATTGACGGACAATGTTCCGGCTGGCGAAACCTATCTGGACCTGACTTCCCGCAACGCCCAGTACTTCTACCTGGGTTATCGGCCCCTGCTGCCGGTCACTGCGGCGTACAACATGGTGTCGCCAACCCAGCAGTTGCGGGCTATCGAGACCCTCAAACAAGACCTGCCGACCATCGCCTTGCTGGAAGGGATGAACATCATCCACGACGGCGGCGGCCTGGCGCTGCGTAATCCGTACCTGTATCGGTTCGTTGTCGATCACTACGACCCGGTCTATGTGGATGGCTTCATTCTCGGGCGTAAAAAGGGCAGCGCCTCGGCGCCAGTCACCAGTATCGAAATACCCCTGATGGACTTCACCGATGCGAACTGGAGCCACGGCATCAATCGCACTGTCGCAGCGCTCTATGTGTCCGATCCGGGTATGTTGGCGGCGTTGAAGGTGGGTGATCAGATTCAGGTCAACCAGAGCGAGATTCGCCGGATTCGCGAGATACGTGCCGCGGGTCAAAGCATATGGCTGGAGGGCCCGGCGTTGCAGGTTTCCGACGCTGACCCGATCAGCCACCCACGCTTGATCGAACCTCGCCCCGAAGCGATTGCCGAGTACCAGGCAGCCTTGCTGCAGCGCGCTTTTGCATCAACGGACCTGAAGAAAATCCCGGTTGCCTGGGGCCGTTCCCAAGTCTCCCTGAACAACAAGATGGCACTGATCAACAGTCTGGATGACGTAAAGCCGAGCCTCAATCAATTGGTGGCACAAGAAAGCAGCTACCGAGTGGATGGCGGTGATCCGTCGATGAGTTTCGATCTTGCGGCGCTGAATCTGTCTGGTCACGACGCTGGCCTGCTCAAGTTCGAGTTCCGCTGCTCCGGCCGCGCCGCCGAGCCGCGTATGCAGGTGTTCTGGTGGGGGGATGGGCAGCAGGGGCCGTTCGAGGCCTCCAGCGTTCGTTTCAATGCAGAGGACGGGACGTTGATCGTGCCACTGGATGCATCACCGCGCTGGTTGACGTTGCAGCATGTGAAGGGCATCCGGATTGATCTGGACAATGCCGGCGCTTGCAGCAGTTTCAAGGTCGATAACCTGGGGCTCTACCAGCGACAGCACTGAAGTAAGGTGCTCGCAACCCACAAGACCCGATGTCTCTGGCGGACATCGGGTCTTGTCGTTTCAGTCCTGTGGGGTGCTGCTCAGGTCCACCAATACCGCACCAGATGAAAGAAAATCGGCGCCGCAAAACACACTGAATCCAGCCGATCCAGCATCCCGCCGTGTCCTTCGATCATATGTCCCCAATCCTTCACGCCTCGGTCGCGCTTGATCGCCGACATCACAATCCCGCCGGCAAAGCCCAGCAGGTTGATCAGCAGTGCAATCAGGAAGGACTGCCAGGGGTTGAACGGGGTGGTCCACCACAGCGCTGCGCCGATCAGGGAGGACAGCAGGATCCCGCCGACAAAGCCTTCGACGGTTTTCGACGGTGACAGGTTGGGCGCGATCTTGTGTTTGCCGAACAGTTTGCCGCACACGTACTGCAATACATCCGAGAGCTGCACCACGATCACCAGGTACGCGATCAGCAGCAGGTTGCGGCCCTCGTAGCCGACGATATCGAGGGTCAGCAGCGCAGGCACGAAGGACACGCAGAACACCGCGATCATCAGCCCCCATTGCACTTTCGATGCGCGCTCCAGGAAGTGCGTGCTGTCGCCGCCCAGCGACGCCAGGATGGGCAGCAGCAGGAACACGTAGACCGGGATAAAGATCGAGAACAGGCCGTACCAGTCAAAGTAGATCAGCAGGTATTGCAGGGGCAGCGCCAGGTAGAACGCGGCGACCAGTGCCGGGTAGTCGCTGCGGCGGGTGGGCGTGAGGGTGAGGAATTCGCGCAGGGCGTAGAACGATACGGCGTAGAACAGCAGGATCACCGCGCCGGTGCCGAGCCAGAAAGCGATGCCGATCACCACCACCATCACCCACCAGGCATTGATGCGGGCGTTGAGGTTGTCGATCACCGCGTTGGCTGTGCCACGGGTGCGCAGCTTGAGGATCAGGCCGATCAGCGAGGCGAGCACCAGGATCATGCCGATGCCGCCGAACAACATCAGGGTTTGGCTATCCATGTCAGGAATGCTCCGGGGCGAGGGCGAGCAGGGCGTCGCGGCTGCGGGCGAGAAACAGGGCCTTGTCTTCACCGTCCTGCAATTGCAGCGGTGCGCCGAAGCTGGTGGTGCACAGCAGCGGCAGCGGTAGCACCCGGCCCTTGGGCATCACACGGTTGAGGTTGGCGATCCACACCGGGATCAGTTGTGCCTGTGGGTAACTTTTTGCCAGGTGATACAGGCCGCTCTTGAAGGGCAACAGGCCATCTTCGAGGTTGCGTGTGCCTTCAGGGAAAATGATCAGCGAATCGCCCTGTTCCAGGGCCTCGAGCATCGGCTGCAAGGGGTTATCCACAGGGTCTTTGCGCTCGCGGTCGATCAGCACGCCGTTGAACACCCGGTTGATGATGTAGCGGCGCAAGGCGCTCTTGTTCCAGTAGTCGGTGCCGGCCACCGGGCGTGTGGCTTTGCGCAGGTTCTGCGGCAACGACGCCCACAGCAGCACGAAGTCGCCGTGGCTGCTGTGGTTGGCAAAATAGATGCGCTGCACCGGTTCCGGGGCGCAGCCCAGCCACAGGCTGCGGGCACCGGTCACTGTGCGGGCCATGGAGGTAATCAGGGTCGCGACCACGGGTTCGAACATGAGGATTCCTTATCCGGCGAAGGGCAGCCACGGGCTGGCCAGGATGACGGCCAATGTCAGTAACACTTGCGCGCCCAGCAGGTAGGCCTGTTTGCGCAGCAATTTGAGGGCACCACGCCGACGTTCGGTCCAGGGGCGGCTGGGGCGATTGGCAGGTTGCAGACTCAGGGCCTGCAGGGTCTGGTCCAGTTCGGCGGTACGTTCTATGTCCTTGGCCATCAGCGCAAACAGGTCGGCGTCGAAGGCCACCCGCAGCGCCCAGTACTTTTGCAGCAGCCCGAGGATAATCATCCACAGGCTGAGCAGCAGGCAGATCGGCGTGATACTGACCATCAACAATTGCGCCAGGCCAAACAGCACCCCGAGCAAGGTCAGGCCTGTGGATAACTGATCCAGCGAACGGCCGCGGCGCAGCAGGCTGGCGACTACCTGAAGGTGCATGTCAGCGGGCATAAGGCAGTGCTCCCAAGGCTTGACGGTGATTGGCGTGCAGGACCACATCCGGCCGTGCTGTACGAATAATAGCCAGTGCCTCGTCTACCGTGCTCGCCCGCCCGCTGTGCAGCAGCCATGCCGCCACGGCGCTGGCACTGCGCGAGTAGCCGAGGGCGCAGCACACCAACAACGGCCCGTGTTCGTGCAAGCGCTCAATGGCTTGGGCCGCCTCCAGGCACTGTGCCGGTGTGGGTGCAGTCAGGTCGAGGACGGGCAGGGCATGGTAAGCGCGGCCTTGTGGATAAACAGGCAACTCGGCACACAGATCGACCACCGCATTGAATGAACTCAGCTGCGCTGGCGTCGGAATTCGCCCCAACCACACGTTATCCACAACCCGGTCAGGCTGTGGATGTTTGCGCGTCCACAGCCGCGAGTTGAGCCACGCCGCCGCGAGATAAGGCGCATACAGCCAGCGTGCTGCCGGGCTGAGGCGGCCATCGGCGCGTTTCTGAAAGCCTGCGGCGCCCAGCAGCCAGTAGTTGAGCGCCACCAGCAACACCGCGACGGCAGGCCACAGCAGCCATAACCAGGCGCCGCCCCCGGTAAAGGCCGCTATCGCCAGCACCAGGGCGCCCACGGCGTAACGCACACCCAGGCGCCAGCGTTTCGGGTCTTTGGCCAGGCGCGCATGCAACAGCGGGCTTGGATGATCCACCGGCCAGAGCCACACGCACAGCCAGCCGGCCAGGGCGCCTGTGGGTAAGTCGATAAAGTGATGTTGGTACGTGGTCAGCACCGAAACACCAATCAAAGCGAACCAGCCATGCACCAGCCAGCGCCACAGGCCTTGGCTATGCCGCTGGTACATGACCCACAGGATCACCAGCAAAGCGATATGCAGCGACGGCGCCTGGTTGAACGGTTTGTCGAACCCCGCCAGCACTGCGAACAGCCAGCCGAACACGCCGTCCATTTCCGGGCGCTCAAAGGTGAACCGCAACGGCCAGAGCAGGAAGCAGCTCACGGCAATCACCTGGGCACTGAGCAGGCGCAGGGCATGTTGCTTGAGCTCATGGTGACTGTTGGGCAGCAACAGGGAGAAGCCGTAGAGCAGGTCAATCGACCAGTAGGGCACGATGGTCCAGGCCCAGAACGGCATATGGGTTTCCCAGCCGAACACCAGGGTGCCGACATCGCTGCGCTGGCTGGTGACCCAGGTGGAAAAGCCGTAGGTGCTGAAAAACAGCGGCGCCAGAAGCAGCAGCCACAGCAACGCTGGTTTGAAGAGGCCCGGTTCGCGCATGGTCAGATCTTCTGCGCCAGCGACACGCTGAAGATGCCCCATTCATCCACACGCTGGGTGATCTTGCGAAAGCCTGCCGCTGCCACCAGTTGATCCATCTCTGCCTGGCTGCGACGGCGCATCACCCAGGCCCGGCCCTGGCGATGGCTGGTCAGGGCACGGGCGATCAGTTCCAGTTGCGGGTGCCACGGTTGGCCGGTGTACACCAGGTAGCCCCCGGGCTCCACGGCTTCGGCCAGGCCGGCGAGGGAACCCCCGACCATGGCGTTATCGGCAAACAGCTCATACAGCCCGGACACCACCGCCAGCGTCGGCTTGGGCGCCAGCGCTGCGAGGTCGGCCCGGTCGAAGGCATCGCCTTTGACGAACTGCGCAATATCCCCCAGGCCTTTCTCGCGAATCAGCGCGCCACCGTCGCGCACGTTGATATCGCTGTAGTCGCGCAACAGGATCGATTCCGGCAGTGGAGAAACGCCCTGCAAGGCTTCCAGAATGTACCGACCGTGCCCAGCGGCGATGTCGACGATGCGCACCTCGCGCCCGTCGTCGCGCAGCTTGGCCATGGCCAGGCGCAGCAACTCTTCAACGTGCAGTTTGCGCTGGCGGATCCCGCGCCAGCCGATGGAGTTCAGGTAGTTGGTGTCGATCATCCGCCCCAGCGCGCCTTTGCCGGTGGGGGTGTTGCGGTACACGTAGTCCAGGGTGCTGCCCGAGTCGAAACCGGTGTCGAAGCCCAGCTTCACCCCCTCGGACAACTTGCGGCCCAGGCCCATGCTGGCGCGGGTCATGCGCCAGTACAGGTCACGCAGGGAGTTGCGCGGCAGCGGCGCGGCGAGGGATTCGGATTCGGCGCAGGTCGCGCCGATCTTGTCGGCGTCCAGCAGGCTGGCGCGGTCCAGCGGGTGGGCAAAGTTTTGCAGGATAAAACGCCTGGCGCTGGCCAACGCCACGGCGCGATCCCGTTCGCCGAGGGTGTCGTGGAAAAAGCCGGGCAGGATGTGCAGTTCCTTTTGCAGGCTGCCAAGGCGCTCGAAGAACTGTTGCTGGGGTTTGCGATGCACCACGAAGTCCGAGCCGGAGATCAACAGCTGGGTCGGCACCTGGATCGCCTGGGCATCGGCGACCACACGGTCGGCCGCTTCGTACAGGCCCAGCAGCACATTCACCGAGATCGCCTTGGTGATCAGTGGGTCAGTGTCGTAGGACGCAACGCGCTCTGGGTCATGGCTGAGGAACTTGGCCTTGACGTAGCTGTTGACGAAAAAGTTGCCGCGAAAGCGCCGCATCAACCCCAGGCCTGGGCGGGCGAAGGGCACGTAGAGCTTGACCTTGAACGCCGGGGAGGCGAGCACCAGGGCGCGGATGTTCGGCGCGTAGTCGTGGACCCAGGTGGCGGCGATCACCGCGCCGACGCTCTGGGCGATGACCGCGAGGTTTTCTGCCTCGATGCCATAGGTGGCGCCGATATGGTCGCAGAACGTCTGCACATCCCGCGCGCTGGTGGCAAAGCTCGGGCTGTCGCCACGCTCGCCGGGGGACTGGCCGTGGCCACGGGCGTCCCAGGCGAAGAAATCGAAGTGCGGCAGGTCCAGTTCATCCACCAGGTGCGCAATACGCCCCGAATGCTCGTGGCCTCGATGGAACAGCAGGATCGCCTGGCGTGGCTCGGGCCCGGCGGCGCTGGTCGCGGGCCAATGCCGATAAAAAAGCGCTACGCCGTCGTGGGTGCTGAAGGTGTGCTGTTGCTGTTCGCGCATCGCAAGATCCTTATGCCGTCGGAGGGATGTCTGGTTGTTCTTTGAGGCCCTGGCGTACACGGTTGACCAGGGTGTAGGCGAGCAAGGCCGCCACCAGCCACATCACCCCGTCGACCCAGCCGGCACCGAGCCAGCCCAGGGCCACGCCAGTGGCCAGTACGCCGAGGACGAACGCCCGATCACTCTTGCCCATGGGCCCGTCATAGCGCCGCGATGCGCCGACCATCGGCCCGAGCACTCCGGCGTACTCGCTGAACACCGCCAGCAGTGTCACCAGCAACACCGGCGCCAGGCCGACCCCGGGGATCAGCGCAAACGGCAGGATCAGCGCGCTGTCGGCGATCACATCGCACAGTTCATTGAGGTAGGCGCCCAGGCGTGACTGTTGGCCGAATTCCCGGGCGAGCATGCCGTCGATGGCATTGAGGGCCATGCGCAGGATCATCCACAACGGGATCAATACGAACACCCAGGCGTGCTGGGCGAAACCGGCGATCAGCAGGCCCACCAGCAGCGACACGATGCCCGCCAGCACGGTGATCTGGTTGGCGGTGGTGCCGTTGTCATACAGGCGCTGCACCAGGGGCCGCAGCAGGTTCTGAAAGCGCGGTTTGAGCTGATAGATCGAAATCATGAGAGTGACGCTTCCTTGTCCGTGATCCCGCGAAAAAGCTGCTGCGAGTGTGACGATAAATCGCGGTGCGCACTAGTGATGGCTCCTACAAGGATTCAGGAAACCAGGAAAATTTTCACAGCGCTGTAACGCCCCTCCGGCATCTCACTCTAGTGCTGTGTCGGGACTGAACAAACCGTTTAGCCGACCCCCTACAGACCCATGAGGAATACCACAATGAACTTCAAGAACGCTGTTTCCGGTGCTGCCCTGGCCATCGCTGCCGCCACGCTGTTTGCCGGTGTCGCGACCCAGGCACAAGCCGCCGATGAAGCGAATGTGCACTGCTATGGCGTGACCTCCTGCAAAGGCATGAACGATTGCAAGACCGCTGAAAACGCCTGTAAAGGCCAGGCTGTCTGCAAGGGCCATGGTTTCAAGGCCATGACCAAGGCTGCTTGTGATGCAGCTGGCGGCAAAGTCGGCGAATAACCGCGAATACGTGATCCCGCAGCGGTGTGCACGTCGCTGCGGACACTTTCCAGGAGTTCGTCATGTCGGCATCGGTTCCTTGCCTGGGCTACGGCCTGGGACTACGCAGCACTTACTATCAGCAGATTCTCGAGCAGTCGCCGGCGGTGGACTGGTTCGAAATCGTCTCCGAGAATTATCTGGTCCAGGGCGGCAAAGCCCTGTACTACCTGGACGCCATCGCCGAGCGCTATCCGCTGGTGATGCATGGCGTGTCCCTGTCCATCGGCGGGCCCCATGCCCTCGATAGGGACTACCTCACGCAACTCAAGCAATTGGCCGACCGGGTCAAGCCGGCGTGGGTGTCCGATCACCTGTGTTGGAGCCGGGGCAACGCCCATCAGTTGCATGACTTGTTGCCGCTGCCCTACACCGAAGAAAGCCTCTACCACGTTGCTACCCGCGTGCGGCAGGTGCAGGAGGTGCTGCAGCGGACGCTGGTGCTGGAAAATGTCTCCAGCTATGTGCGCTCAAAGGCCGATGAGTTTACCGAGTGGGAATTTCTCAGCGCCTTGAGCCATCTCAGTGGTTGCGAGCTGCTGTTGGACGTGAATAACGTGTATGTCAGCTCGCGCAATCATGGCTTCGATGCCTGGACCTTTATCCGCAACCTGCCGCCGCACAGCATCCGCCAACTGCATTTGGCCGGGCATATGGACTACGGCGACTACGTGGTCGATACCCATGACCACCCGGTATGCGATCCGGTGTGGCAGCTGTTTCAACAGACCCTGGAACACCTGGGGCCGGTGGCGACGTTGTTGGAGCGCGATGACCATTTCCCGCCGTTTGCCGAGTTGCTCGACGAACTGGGCAAGGCCCGTGAGCTGGGGGCTGGCGCCCTGGCCCGGAGGTCGCTATGCGCTTGATCGATTGGCAACTGGCATTTGAACGGCATCTATTGGCAGACACCGACGCCAGCGGCTTTGCCAGCACCTTGATCGGTGGCCCGACCCTGGATGTCGACACGGGCCTGGCGATCTATCACCACGCCTATCGGGCCCGTTTACTGGAAGTGATGCAGGGGGATTTCCCGGCTGTGTGGCACTGGCTGGGGGATGAGGAGTTTGCCGGGCTGGTAGCGGCCTATGTGCAGCGATATCCATCGGCGCATTTCAGCTTGCGCTGGTTGGGGCAACGGTTTGCAGGCTTTATCGGCGAGCATCTGGTCGCCGAACAAAGCGCGCCGCTGGCAGAGCTGGCGTGCCTGGAATGGGCCTTTACCCTGGCGTTTGATGCGTCCCCCGGCCAACCCCTGAGCCTGCACGACATGGCGCAACTGGCGCCTGAAGATTGGCCGGTGTTGCAGGTCGAGTGGGTGCCGGCGGTACAGCAAGTGTTGTGTCGCTTCAACAGCCTGGAGATCTGGCGCGGGGTCAAGGCACAGGCGACGTTTCCCGGCAGCCAGCCGTTGTCGTTGGCCCAGGTGTGCCTGATCTGGCGTGACCAGCAGGTGTGCCGCTTCCGTAGCCTGGAGCCCGCCGAGGCTTATGCCCTGGCCGGGATGGCCGACGGCGGTTGGAGTTTTTCAGAACTGTGCGCCGAATTGGCAGTCACTTATCAAGAGGGCGCGCCGCTACAAGCTGTCACGTGGTTGAAACAGTGGGTTGAGGACGGTTTGCTGCAACGTCGGGCACCATAGAAGGCGGCTATTGAATCGATAGCCAGCTACTTTTTCGTGGATGGTCTACCCTCATTCCAGACGTCTGAAACAGGGGGGACTACTCATGCTCGCGCAACTTCCACCGGCCTTACAGAATCTTCAGCTACCGCTGCGTCTGCGACTCTGGGATGGCCATGAGTTCAACCTGGGCCCGGAGCCCAGCGTCACGATCGTGGTCAAGGACCCGGTGATGGTGACGCAACTGACCCATCCCACGCTCGATTCCCTGGGCGCTGCCTTCGTCGAAGGCAAACTGGAGCTGGAAGGCTCCATCAGCGATGTGATCCGGGTGTGTGACGAACTGAGCCACGCCCTGGTGGATGAAGATGAGCACGCCGGACCGGTGCGCTCGATCCACGACAAGGCTACGGATGCTGCCGCGATTTCCTACCACTACGACCTGTCGAACGAGTTCTACCAGCTCTGGCTGGACCGTGACATGGCCTACTCCTGCGGTTACTTCGAGACCGGCAGCGAATCCCTCGACCAGGCCCAGCAAGATAAATTCCGCCACCTGTGCCGCAAGTTGCGCCTGCAGCCTGGGGAATATCTGTTGGACGTCGGTTGCGGCTGGGGCGGGCTGGCGCGTTATGCGGCGCGCGAATTCGGGGTCAAGGTGTTCGGCATCACCCTGAGCAAGGAACAACTGGCATTGGCCAGGGAACGCGTGCTCGCCGAGGGCCTGGAAGACCAAGTGGAACTGGCGTTGCTCGACTACCGCGACCTGCCCCAGGACGGGCGGTTCGATAAAGTGGTCAGCGTCGGCATGTTCGAACATGTTGGCCACGCCAACCTGGCGCAGTACTGCCAGACCCTGTTCGGCGCCGTGCGCGAAGGAGGCCTGGTGCTCAACCATGGCATCACCGCCAAACATACCGATGGCCGCCCGGTGGGACGTGGCGCGGGGGACTTTATCGAGCGCTACGTATTCCCCAATGGCGAGCTGCCGCACCTGGTGATGATCAGCGCCGAGATCAGCGAAGTCGGTCTGGAAGTGGTCGACGTGGAAAGCCTGCGCCTGCATTACGCACGCACCCTGGACCATTGGAGCGAACGCCTGGAAGACAACCTGGAAGCGGCGGCGAAAATGGTCCCGCCCCAGGCACTGCGTATCTGGCGCCTGTACCTGGCAGGATGTGCGTATGCGTTTGCCCGCGGGTGGATCAACCTGCACCAGATCCTGGCGGTCAAGCCCCATGCCGATGGGAGCCATGAGTTGCCGTGGACGCGGGAAGATCTCTATCGCTGAGATCTTTGGCTACGCTGCAATACCAAATGTGGGAGCTGAGCTTGTGTGGGAGCTGGCTTGCCTGCGATTGCATCACCGCGCTGTAACTGCAAGAACGCGGAGTCTGCATCGCAGGCAAGCCAGCTCCCACATTTTGTCCGGTGCAATTTATAGGATCGGGGAAATCAACCGCGCCACCCGCATGCCCAGTTGCTGCAGGCGGCGGGTCTGTTGGCTTTCTTCCTGGCTGGTTTCGTGGGCCTGGGCGAAGTCGTCCAGCAGCATGTGTTCCACTTCGCTGGCGAAGGTTTTATCGACCGTCAGCAACATCACTTCAAAGTTGAGGCGGAACGAACGGTTGTCCAGGTTCGCACTGCCGATGGCGCTGATTTCGCGGTCTACCAACACCACTTTCTGATGCAGGAAACCCGGCTTGTAGCGGAATACCCGAACCCCGGCGCGCACCGCTTCAATCGCGTACAGGCTGGATGCGGCGTAGACAATGCGATGGTCGGGGCGTGACGGCAGCAGCAGGCGTACGTCCACGCCACGCAACACCGCCAGGCGCAACGCGGCGAATACTGCCTCATCGGGGATGAAGTAAGGGCTGGTGATCCACACTCGCTCAATTGCCGCATGAATGGCTTCGACGAAAAACAGCGAGCAGGTCTCATAGGGGTCCGCCGGACCGCTGGCCAGCAATTGGCAGAGCACACCGTCGTCGGCGTAGGTGTCGGGCAGGATCAGCGGCGGCAGTTCGCGCGCGGCCCAGAACCAGTCTTCGGCAAACGACTCCTGCAGGCAGGCCACCACCGGGCCGCTGACGTGCACATGGGTGTCGCGCCAGGGCGCCAGCGGCGGTTTCTTGCCCATGTATTCGTCGCCGACGTTATGCCCACCGACAAACCCGCTCAGGCCATCGACCACGACGATCTTGCGGTGGTTGCGGAAATTTACCTGGAAACGATTGAGCCAGCCGCTGCGGGTGGCAAACGCCTTGATCTGCACCCCGGCGTCGCGCAGCGATTGCACATAGCGGTGGGGTAGGGAGTGGCTGCCGATGCGGTCATACAGCACGTAGATGGCCACGCCCTCGGCGGCCTTGGCTTTGAGCAGGTTGTGCAACTGGCGGCCGAGTTCGTCGTCATGAATGATGAAAAACTGCACCAGCACAGCCGTCTTGGCGGCGCGGATGGCGTCGAAGATGGCGCTGAAGGTGGCGTCGCCATTGACCAGCAAACGCACCTGGTTATTGGCCAGGCACGGCATGCGCCCCAGCTTGGGCATGGCGCGCAGGGAGGCGTAGGCGTGGGAGTTGCGCGCGGCCAGGGCTTCTTCGACCCAGGGGCGCCAGTTCAACTCGGTGATGGCCTTGTGCATTTCCTGGTTGGCCTGGCGGCGCGCCTGGATATAGGCATCGAAGCTGCTGCGGCCAAAGATCAGGTAGGGGATCAGGGTCAGGTACGGCATGAACATCAGCGACAGAGCCCAGGCAATCGAGCCTTGGGCTGTACGCACGGTCAGCACCGCGTGCAGGGCGGCCAGCGAGCCGAGAAAATGCAGGGTGGCGATGAAGTAACCAAGCAAGTGCGGGCCGAAGAAATCCATGGACAACATTACTCCTGACAATCCAATGCGTAACAGACCATGTTCGGCGGCGATTGTCGCTATTTTATTGAGCATGCAACGCCGACCACTTTACGACGTCTAACGCCGACAATTACCCAGGAGTTACCCGATGAATGCTCGTCTGCTTGGTTTGGCCATGGTTGTTGGTTTGACGCTGCCGGTGGCAGCGCAGGCGCAGATGTTGGCGCCGGGCTTGTGGGAATTGACCACCAGCAACATGAAAGTCGATAACCAGAACCTGCCGGACTTGTCGTTGATCCTCGGTCAGCTGAAACAACAGATGACCCCGGAACAGCGCGCCATGCTGGAAAAACAAGGCATTACCATGGCCGGCAAGGGCGTGCAGGTGTGCCTGACACCGGCCCAGGTGGCCTCCGACTCCATCCCGCTGACCGACCCGCAATCGGGTTGCAAGCAAGAGGTGACAGACAAGACCGGCAACCAGTGGAAATTCCGCTTCAGCTGCCCGAAAGCCCAGGGCACTGGCGTGGCCACGTTCCAGAGCCAGAAGGCATTTACCACCACGGTCAACGGCACCTTCAATGCCACCGGCGTGCAGCAGAACGGCAGCCTCGACACCCAGGCGCAGTGGCTGGGCAACGACTGCGGCACGGTCAAGCCCCGCGCCTGATCACACGCCCTGCAGGAGCCGGCAAGCCGGCCCCTGCGTTTAGCGCAGAAAATGCAGGGGCAGCCCCTGGCAACTGTCGATCACCTGCCCCTGGTGCCAGGCCACATGGCCTGACACCAGGGTAGTGCTGACGCTATGGCGAAAGCTGCGTTCGGCAAACGGCGTCCAGCCGCACCGGGCGAGGATCGGTTGGCTGCTCACGGGCTTGCCTTCGGGCTCGGGTTTGATCAGCACTAGGTCGGCCCAGTAGCCCTCGCGCAGATAACCCCGCTGGGGAATGGCGAACAGGTCGGCGACGCGATGACTGGTTTTTGCCACCAGCGTAGTCAGTGGCAACAAGCCGTCGGCCACCAATTCCAGCAATGCAGGCAACGCGTGTTGCACCAGGGGCAATCCTGCCGGTGCCTCACGGTACGCCTGCTGTTTTTGCGCCCAGGTATGCGGGGCGTGGTCGGTGCCAATCACATCCAACCGGTTGCTCAGCAGTGCCAGGCGCAGGGCATTGCGGTCGGCCCGGGTCTTGATCGCCGGGTTGCATTTGATCTGGTGGCCGAGGCGGGCATAGTCGCGGTCATCGAACAGCAAGTGATGCACGCACACTTCTGCCGTGATGCGTTTTTCTGCCAGCGGTTTGTCTTCGAACAGCGGCAATTCCCGCGCGCTGGTCAGGTGCAGCACATGCAGGCGCGTGCCATGGCGGCGCGCCAGTTCCACCGCCAGGGATGACGAGCGATAGCAGGCTTCGGCGTCGCGAATCAGCGGGTGGGCTACAGCAGGAATCTTCTCGCCGAAGCGATCGCGCAGCCGCTGTTCGTTGGCGTGGATGCTCGGCGTGTGCTCGCAATGGGCGAGGAGAATGGTCGGCACCTCAGCAAATAAACGCTCCAGGACGCGTGGATCATCCACCAGCATATTGCCGGTGGAGGCGCCCATAAACACTTTGACCCCGGCGACCTGCCGCGGATCAAGGGCAGCCACGGTGTCGAGGTTGTCGTTGCTGACGCCAAAGTGAAAGCCATAGTTGGCCACCGAGTGCAGCGCCGCGCGGCGTTTCTTGTCGGCCAGTGCTTCCAGGGTCAGGGTCGCCGGTTGGGTGTTGGGCATGTCCATGAAGCTGGTGATGCCACCTGCCACCGCCGCGCGGGACTCGCTGTAGAAGCTGCCTTTGTCCGGCGCGCCGGGTTCGCGAAAGTGCACCTGGTCGTCGATCATGCCTGGCAGCAACCATTGGCCTTGGGCGTCAATCTCGATAGCGGCTGTTTGCCCGTGGATGCTGCTGGCGATTTTCTCGATACGGCCGTTGGCGACCAGCAAGTCGGCGTCGAATTCCTGGCCCTCATTCACCAGGCGGGCGTTGCGGATCAGCAGGCGGCTCATGCTCAGAACTCGTTTTGCAGGGCTTTGTAGCCAAGCACCAGGTCGACATTGGTACGCGCCACATCTTCAGAAAACTCCGAGGCGCTGACGCTGACGGGCGGGAACTGCGACAGGTCGGTGTTGGGACCGATGCGCGTGGTGGACGGCACATAGAAGGCGGCGGGCAAGTCGCGGCCATCCACCACCGAGTTGTGCCGCACCACGCAGCCGTCGCCAACCACGCAGTTGAACAGCACGCTGTTGAAACCGATGAACACCCGGTCGCCGACGGTGCAGGGGCCGTGGACAATCGAGCGATGGGCGATGGAACTGAACTCGCCGATAGTCACCGCCGCACCGGATTTGGAGTGGATCACCACGCCGTCCTGGATATTGGAATTGGCGCCGATGGTGATCGGGTCCATGTCGCCGGTGGCGTCCACTTCATCGGCGCGGATCACCGCATAGGGGCCGACAAATACGTTCTCGCCGATGATCACCTTGCCGCAGATGATCGCGGTTTTATCGACGTAGGCCGATTCGGCAATGACCGGCAGATCGCCGGAAGGGTTCTTGCGGATCATGCTGCAGGTTCCTTGAGGGGCGCGGTGAGGATATGCACGTGGTCGTCTTCGATAGCGTTGTAAAAACAGTTCGGGCGGCCGGTGTGACAGGCCGGACCCTGTTGGTCGACGATCAGCAACACAGCATCGCCGTCGCAATCCAGGCGTGCTTCGACCAACTGCTGGCGGTGGCCGGAGCTTTCACCTTTGCGCCACAACTGCTGGCGTGAGCGTGACCAGTAGCAGACCTGGCCGCTGGCGAGGGTTTCTTCGAGGGCCTGGCGATTCATCCAGGCCAGCATCAATACCTCGCCGCTGCCGTGTTGCTGGGCGATGGCGGCGATCAGGCCGTCGCGGTTCCACGGCAAGGCATTCAGTACCGGGGCCAGGGCAAAGCGACTGCCTACACTGGCGGCTTCGAGGTCGAGCATTGTCAGCGTCATGGGGTGCCCGAGACGGTTCTCGTCCAATGGCTTTCGGCTACGGCGTCATGGGCGTGCAGGCTTTCGGCGTGGATGACTTTGAGGTGAATGGCTTGCACTGCATCCGAGCGTTTTAGCGCCAGGTTCAGACGGCGCGCGGCGTCTTCGCAGAACATCAGGTTCTGGCCGTTGGCCAGGGCAAACGCCTGTTCATCGGCGCGCTTTACGGCGGTTTGGACGGCGGTGCCGAGGGCGGCTTCGGCCTGGTCGATCAAGTCGGTCAGGGGCAACGTTTGTACGCCGGGTTGCAGTTGGACCTGCAACAGCGCACTGCTGCGTTGGCTATGGGGCGTGGCGACGATGCCATTGGCACTGCCGAGCCAGGCCAGTACATCTTCGTGCTGCAACGACTTATTGCCGAAGTCATCGACAAATTGCTGTTGAATCAACTGCCTGGCGAGGGCCGCAGAGCAAGGGCAGGTGGACGAGTAGGTCACGTCAATTTTTAGTTCCACGTGGAACATCTGCTTTTCCAGACGCGCTTCGATGGTCACCGGATAAGTCTTCCAGCCCGATAGCGGGCTGACCAATGCCGGGCGTTTAAGCAGCAAGTCGGTGTGAATCCGCAGGTAGGCGCTGCTCGATAACCCTTCATGGCTATCAAGGAATCGCTGTAAAACCTGGCGCAGCAACACGGGTTGCAGGTCTTGTTGCTCGAGCATCTCCAGCGCCAGGTACAGGCGCGACATATGAATGCCTCGCGCCTCGCCGTCATCCAGGCTTACGCCGGCATCGGTCTTGGCACTCAAGCGCTGGCCGTCGATCAGGATAGGAAGGGCAATACCGCACATGCCCACCCAGTCGAGAGGCAAGGCTTGGCGAGAAGCCTGCGCGGCGATATCCGGCAGAGTCAGCGCATTCATGAGCAGGTCCATCGTTGGAAATAATCTGACATGTTATAGTATAACAATTAAATCCACGATGATTTTTCTACCACCGCCCTAGCACCCGCTGATACGGCTGCAGGTGAACTTGGCGCTGGAGCCTCCGGAACTGGAGAACCGGTTGATCGTGGTCCAGCCCACACGCCGGGTGTAGCCCACCCACGCCTCGCCGTCGGAAGCCAGGCCGGTAAAGAACGTCAATTGGCCATAGCGGCTGTTGGTCTGCGCCCAATAGCGCTTGCCGATCACCTCGAACCCGCGCAGATACGTGGTGTTGCCTGCGGTCGCGACACTGTAGGCATTGCCTTGGGCATCGACGCAGGCCAGCAGGGTGGCGCTGCGGGTGCAGGTGGCCAGCGTGCCGGGCATTTGGGCGCTGGCCTGGGTCGCCACCAGCAGCAACACGCTGCATATCAGGTATTTCATCGCGCTTCTCGGGGCCTGGAGAGAATCAAGGATTACGCCCTTCGTCGTGTCGAGCAAGAGGGCATTGGCTTATTTGTATTGTTATAATATAACATCAATGCACAGCCTGACCCGTGAATCGTCCCGATGACTGAACAAGACCTGCTTGCCCAGCCGCCCGCTGATTACATGAATGAGGCCCAGCAAGCCTTTTTCCGCGAGCTGTTGTTGGCCCAGCGCTATGACCTGCAAACGCGCATCGAAGCCGAATTCATCGTGCTGCGCGAGCATGAGCCCAACAGCGACCCCGCCGATGTGGGCAGCGCCGAAGAACAGCGCCAGTGGCAACTGCGCCTGCTGGAGCGAGAAAAGAAGCTGCTGGACAAGATCGACGAAGCCTTGGAGCACCTCGCCCGTGGTGAATACGGCTGGTGCCGCGAGACGGGCGAGCCGATTGGCCTCAAGCGCCTGTTGCTGCGGCCCACGGCCACCCTGTGTATTGAAGCCAAAGAACGTGAAGAGCTGCGCGAACGCCATCAACGGGCGATTTGACCGGCCACCCTGATGAGGAACACCCGATGACCGACCGTTTACCCGTTACCGTGCTGTCCGGATTTCTCGGCGCCGGTAAAAGCACGCTGCTCAATTACGTCCTGCGCAACCGCGAAAACCTGCGGGTGGCGGTGATCGTCAACGACATGAGCGAAATCAACATTGATGGCGCCGCAGTCCAGCGCGACGTCAGCCTCAATCGCGCCGAAGAAAAACTGGTGGAGATGAGCAACGGCTGTATCTGCTGCACCCTGCGTGAAGACTTGCTGGTCGAGGTAGGAAAGCTCGCCAGGGAGGGCCGGTTCGATTACCTGCTGATCGAATCCACCGGCATTTCCGAGCCGCTGCCGGTGGCGGAAACGTTCACCTTCCGCGATGAAAACGGCCAGAGCCTGGCCGACATTGCGCGTTTGGACACCATGGTCACCGTGGTCGATGGCATGAACTTCCTGCTCGACTACCAGGCCGCCGAAAGCCTCGCGTCCCGCGGCGAAACCCTGGGCGAGGACGATGAGCGCTCCATCACTGACCTGTTGATCGAACAGATCGAGTTCGCCGACGTCATCCTAGTCAGCAAGATCGACCTGATCAGCCGCCACGAGCGTGAAGAACTGGTGGCCATCCTTGAACGCCTGAATGCCCAGGCGCGCATCATTCCCATGGTCATGGGCGAAGTGCCGCTGGCCGAGATCCTCAACACCGGGCGTTTTGACTTTGAGCGCGCGGCCCAGGCACCGGGCTGGCTGCAGGAACTACGCGGCGAGCATGTGCCGGAGACTGAGGAATATGGCATCGCCTCCACGGCCTACCGGGCGCGCCGGCCATTCCATCCCCAACGCTTTTTCGACTTTATCGACCGCCCATGGGTCAACGGCAAGCTGCTGCGCTCCAAGGGGTTTTTCTGGCTGGCCAGTAAGTACCGCGATGCCGGTAGTTGGTCCCAGGCCGGCGGCCTGATGCGCCATGGTTTTGCCGGCCGCTGGTGGCGCTTTGTGCCCAAGAGTCAATGGCCCGAGGATCAGGAAAGTGTCGCGGCGATCATGGGCAACTGGCAGCCGAGCACCGGGGATTGCCGCCAGGAACTGGTGTTTATCGGGCAGAACATCGACTTCGTGCGCCTGCGCGCCGAGTTGGACGCATGCCTGCTGACCGACGATGAAATGGCCTTGGGCGCTGAAGGTTGGCACCTGCTGGTCGATCCTTTTGGCCCTTGGTACGAGGAGGCAGCCGCCTGATGCTGGCACCTGTGATTCAACTGCGCCCGGTGATTCGCCAGACCCGTGGGGAAACCCCGTTGGCCCTCGCCGACATCCTGGATAACGGCGTCAACCTGGCGCTGTGGCAGCGCCAGTTGCCGCTGCACATCGCCGAGTTTGGCGCGTTGCTGGTCTCGCTGGGCGAGCCGCTGGCGGAGTCGCTGGTGGTGGAGCTGGACAGCGAAGACGCCGAACCCGACTTGCAGGGGCTGGCCGTAGGCTGTCGTGACCTTGAGGGCTACGAAGGCTTTATCGCCGATGTTGCCTGGCTGATCAGCGCTTTTGCCTGCCTGCTGGGCGCCAAGCGCATTGGCGTGCGGCTGAGGCTACTGGACAAGGCCATGTGCCCGCGCTTTCACGTCGATCACGTGCCTGTGCGTTTGATTACCACCTATGCCGGCATCGGCAGCCAATGGCTGCGCGAAGGGGTGATGGACCGACGTCAATTGAGTCAGGCGGACGCGGAACCCACCGAGCGTATCGAACAGATCCACTGTGGCGAAGTCGCCCTGCTCAAGGGCGAAAAGTGGCGCGGCAACGAGGGACATGGCCTGATTCATCGCTCGCCGGCCCTGGCCGCCAATGAACGGCGGCTGATTCTGACGCTGGATTGGCTGGCATAACCGGGTAGGATCAAGCGTCTCTACACGGCCTGAATAATGTCCACGATGCTGCAGAATATTCCCACGCATGTGATTGCCGGTCCCTTGGGGGCTGGCAAGACCAGCTTGATCAAGCACCTGTTCACCCAGCGCCCGGCCAATGAGCGATGGGCGGTGTTGATCAATGAGTTCGGGCAGATTGGCCTGGATGCTGCGCTGCTGACCCTGGATGACGACGGCATTGCCATCGGCGAAGTGGCCGGTGGCTGTTTGTGCTGTGTGAATGGTGCGCCGTTCCAGGTAGGGCTAGGCCGCTTGCTGCGTAAGGCCAAGCCGCACCGGTTGTTTATCGAACCCTCAGGGTTGGGGCACCCGGCGCAATTGCTGGCGCAGTTGCGCCAGGCGCCCTGGCAAACCGTGCTGGCTGTCCAGCCTTGTGTGCTGGTGCTCGACGCCCAGGCACTGGCGGCGGGCAGACCGTTGCCTGACGCGCAACGCGAAGCATTGGCCAGTGCCGGGTTGCTGCTGCTGAACAAGGCTGAAGGGTTGGACGCCGCGCAACGTAGCGCAATCGAAAGGACCCTGCCGGCCTGCGAGATTTACTGGGCGCGGCAGGCGCAGCTGCCATTGGTTCGGCTACCGGGGTTTGGCGCACAGGCTGGGGCGGCTGTGGATAACTTTCAAGTGCCCCAGGGGCTGGCGCAAATCCCGGCAATCTGGAGCGATCCGTGCGTGCCGATTTGCCTGCATCAGGCGCAGGCCGGCGGCTGGAGCATCGGTTGGCGCTGGCACCCAAGCCAGCAGTTCGACCCCACGCGGCTGTGCCAATGGTTGCAGAACCTGGAGTGGCGTCGCGCCAAATTGGTTATCCACAGCGCCGACGGTTGGGTCTCGGCCAACGCTGTGGATAACACCACACTCACCTGGCAGCCCAGCGAATGGCGTCGGGACTCGCGTATCGAGCTGATCTTTGGCGAAGAGCAGGATGTGGCAAAACTGCAAAAAGCCCTGGCCGCTTGCCGTCAGTGACGGCTCTTGCCGTGCTCCTGGCGCCACTGGCTCAGTTCAATCACTTCGGCGCTGGGCGGCGGCGTCTTTATTTCAAACGGGTAGGGCGCCAGTTCGATTTGCGCGCTGTGGGCCCCAAATTGGGTGATGGTGCCGGGATGGCGGGCTTCGCCGGTCACCGTGAACTCAAAATTGTAGACCCGTGCCAAACGCCGGCGCCCGCTGGCGTCCTTGACGAAACCGATGCGTTTCAAGGCCACGGCGCCGTCGAGCAGTTCGATGTCGAGCTTGGCGCAATGCTGTTTGACCCTCTCCAACGCGCGCTCGCGCAGGCCGTGGTTGTGCCACACCCAGGCGGCAGCCGCCGCCAGCAGCATCAGCACAAAGATATTTCCCAGGGTCAGCATTCGATTTGCTCCAACAAAGTAAGGCCAGCTTAACTGCGTCTCCGGTCTGTCGTACAGGCTGCGTTTAGTCGCATACTGCGCGGCCAGAATTTAACGGTTTTACGGAAGTTTCCTGCATGAAACGTACGCCTCATCTGCTTGCGATCCAGTCCCATGTGGTCTTCGGCCATGCCGGCAACAGCGCCGCCGTGTTTCCCATGCAGCGGGTGGGGGTGAATGTCTGGCCGCTGAACACTGTGCAGTTCTCCAACCATACCCAGTATGGCCAGTGGGCGGGAGAAGTGTTGGCGCCCCAGCAAATTCCTGCGTTGGTGGAGGGGATCGCGGCGATTGGCGAGCTGGGCAACTGCGATGCGGTGTTGTCCGGTTACCTGGGCAGCGCCGCCCAGGGCCGGGCGATCCTGACCGGTGTGGCGCGGATCAAGGCCATCAACCCCAAGGCCCTGTACCTGTGCGACCCGGTGATGGGGCATCCGGAAAAAGGCTGCATCGTGCCCCAGGAAGTCAGTGATTTCTTGCTCGACGAAGCTGTGGCCATGGCTGACTTCCTGTGCCCCAACCAATTGGAGCTGGACAGCTTTTGCGGGCGTAAACCGCAGTCGCTGTTCGACTGCCTGGGCATGGCGCGGGCCCTGCTGGCGCGTGGGCCCAAGGCGGTGCTGGTCAAACACCTGGATTACCCGGGCAAGCTGGCGGACGGTTTCGAGATGCTGCTGGTGACGGCAGAAGGCAGTTGGCACCTGCGTCGGCCATTGCTGGCGTTTCCACGCCAGCCGGTGGGGGTGGGCGACTTGACGTCGGGCCTGTTCCTGGCGCGGGTGCTACTGGGTGACAGCCTGCTGGCGGCCTTCGAATTTACGGCGGCGGCTGTGCATGAAGTGCTGCTGGAAACCCAGGCGTGCGCCAGCTACGAGTTGGAATTGGTGCGGGCCCAGGACCGCATCGCCCATCCGCGCGTGCGCTTTGAAGCCACGCCGATCAGCCTCTGACACCACCAACCCAATGTGGGAGCGGGCTTGCTCGCGAAGACGGTGTATCAGTCAATATATGTGCTGACTGGTACACCGTCTTCGCGAGCAAGCCCGCTCCCATATTTTGATTGGGGTTACACGTCGGCCTTGATTTCCTGGTAGCGCTTCTCCAGCTCCTGGCGAATCTGCCGGCGCTGCTTGCCCTGGATAAACCGGCGCTTGTCTTCACTGTTCTGCGGCTGCAATGCGGGCACGGCGGCCGGCTTGCGGTCGTCATCGACGGCAACCATGGTGAAGAAGCAACTGTTGGTATGGCGCACCGAGCGCTCGCGGATGTTCTCGGTGACGACCTTGATCCCTACTTCCATCGAGGTGTTGCCGGTGTAGTTGACCGAAGCCAGGAACGTCACCAACTCGCCGACATGGATCGGCTCGCGAAAAATCACCTGGTCCACCGACAGCGTGACTACGTAGCGGCCGGCATAACGGCTGGCGCAGGCGTAGGCCACTTCGTCGAGGTACTTGAGCAGGGTGCCGCCGTGGACATTGCCTGAGAAGTTGGCCATGTCAGGGGTCATCAATACCGTCATCGACAGCTGGGCGTTTCCGGGTTCCATAGCACACTCACGGTTGTAGGCATTGGTTGGGGGGGCACCTCTGCGGATGCTGGAATCATTGCGGCGTCATCCCTTACGGGACGCCGGGACGGGCCTTGCCGTCACGCCCAAGGCGATCTGTTTCCATATATTGCACCGGCTTTCTGCCGGAAGTCGTGGTGTTACCCTTGAAAAGCCCATTTCAAGGGCATTTCTTACGATTAAGGCAGACTTCTCCTTCCGCACATTGCGCGCCGTTGTAGCGGCCGCGTGGAAACCGGGACAGCGCCAGTACCCTCAAGGAGCCCCTCGCCATGCACGCCATCAGCTTTATCCAGGATTTGGCCGTGATCATGCTGGTGGCAGGGGTGGTGACTATCCTGTTTCATCGCCTCAAGCAGCCGGTCGTCCTGGGGTACATCGTCGCCGGCTTCATCATTGGCCCGCACACCCCGCCATTCGGCCTGATCCACGACGAAGACACTATCAAGACCCTGGCCGAGCTGGGGGTGATCTTCCTGATGTTCTGCCTGGGCCTGGAGTTCAGCCTGCGCAAGCTGTTCAAGGTGGGCGCCACGGCGTTTATCGCGGCCTTCCTGGAAATCATCCTGATGATCTGGATTGGCTATGAAATTGGCCAATGGTTCGACTGGAACACCATGGACTCGCTGTTCCTCGGCGCGATCCTGGCGATTTCCTCGACCACCATCATCGTCAAGGCGCTCAACGACCTGAAGATGAAAAACCAGCGCTTTGCCCAGCTGATCTTTGGCGTGCTGATTGTCGAAGACATCCTGGGTATCGGCATCATTGCCTTGCTGTCGAGCATCGCCGTCAGCGGTACGGTCAGTTCCGGCGAGGTGTTTTCCACGGTCGGCAAGCTCTCGCTGTTCATGATCGTGGCCCTGGTGATCGGCATTTTGCTGGTGCCACGGCTGCTGGCCTACGTGGCCAAGTTCGAAAGCAACGAGATGCTGCTGATCACCGTCCTGGGCCTGTGTTTCGGCTTCTGCCTGCTGGTGGTCAAGCTCGAATACAGCATGGTGCTGGGCGCCTTCCTGATCGGTGCGATCATGGCCGAATCCCGGCAGTTGCTGAAAATCGAGCGCCTGATCGAACCGGTTCGCGACATGTTCAGCGCAATCTTCTTTGTTGCCATTGGCTTGATGATCGACCCGCAGATCCTGCTGCAATACGCCTGGCCGATTGCAGTGATCACCGTGGCCGTGGTGCTGGGCAAGATGCTGTCCTGTGGCCTTGGCGCGTTTATCGCCGGCAATGACGGCCGCACTTCGTTGCGGGTGGGTATGGGCCTGTCACAAATTGGCGAATTTTCTTTCATCATTGCGGCGCTGGGGATGACCTTGCAGGTGACCAGCGACTTTCTCTACCCGGTGGCGGTGGCCGTTTCCGCCATCACGACGTTGCTCACGCCCTACCTGATTCGTGGCGCCGACCCATTGTCCTTGAAGATCGCGGCGGTGATGCCCCAACGCCTGAGCCGGGTGTTTGGCATGTATGGCGAATGGTTGCGCAGTATTTCGCCCCAGGGCGAAGGCGCAATGCTGGCGTCGATGATCCGCAAGATCATCTTGCAGGTGGGGGTGAACCTGGCGCTGGTGGTGGCGATCTTCTTCACCGGCAGCTTTTTTGCCGCGCGCATTGGTGGGTATCTGGAAGGTTGGATCAGTGATCCGAGTTGGCAGAAGGCATTGATCTGGGGCGGGGCGTTGTTGCTGTCGCTGCCGTTTCTGATTGCCGCATATCGCAAGCTCAAGGCGCTGTCGATGTTGCTGGCGGAGATGAGCGTGAAGCCGGAAATGGCCGGGCGCCATACCCAGCGCGTGCGGCGGGTGATTGCCGAACTGATCCCGATTCTCTCGCTACTGGTGATCTTCCTGCTGTTGGCAGCCTTGTCGGCCAGTATTTTGCCGACCAACAAGTTGCTGGTGTTGATTGCCGTGGTCACGGCTGCGGTGGCCGCCGTGCTCTGGCGTTGGTTCATCCGCATCCATACACGCATGCAAGTGGCTTTGCTGGAGACCCTGGACAATCACAAGGACACGCCGGAGCACTGACCACCACCCTCAACTGAGCGATCCACCGTAGGCGCCGGCCGGCCGGCGCCTACAAAGGCATCAGCTTTCCAGCCAGACGTCCCGCGCCCAGTGCCACACCGACTCCCAGGACTCTTCGGTTACCAGCTCTTCTTCGCCGGACCACAACACCACCGTGCCGTCTTCTTCGACGCAGTAGTAGTCGTCGCCATCCTGGCAAATCGGGATCAGTTCGCGAGGCACGCCGATATCCCAGGCATTGGCGGCGACTTCCGGCAGGTAAGTGTGGGACTGGGGGTCGGTGATGGTCACCGGCTCCAGGCTGCCATACACCACATCGCTGACGGTCAGCAGGAATTCCTTGAACACAAACGGGATGTTGATAAACAGCTGTTCCTCGACTTCCACCAACTGGTCTTCGTCGGGCAGTTCCAGAGGAACCGGTACCGGTTCGTTGGCTTCACGCAATTGTTCGATAACTTCTTCCACGGCCGGGATCCTCATGCTAGATGGCGCGGTTTATAGGGGCGTTTTATACAGTAGCTCGCTATAAGTGCAACCGCGAAATAGAAAACCCGGTGTTGTCGGTTAAAACTGCTTTTCCAGCTTTAGGCTGATGCTGTTTTTGTCGTAGGAATAAAGCCAGTCGACATTACTGACGACCTTGTTGTACTTGACCGTCAGGCTGGGCACCGCATCCAGCACCGCCAGGCGTGGGGCACGCAGGATAAAGGTGTAGCCTTGTTCTTTCTCATTGCGTCGGTCATCGACGATAGCGCTGTAGGCGTCGTATTGGCGCTTGCGGTACGAGGCGAACAGCACGGCGCTGACGCCCACTTCGAAATCTTTCGCCACCCCCAGCCGCACGCCCTTTTGCAGGTAGGCCGCCGTGCGGTCCTGGGTATTACGCTCGGTCAGGTCTACGCCACCGAACAGCGTCCACCGCTGGGGCAGGGCCTGCCACAGGGTGGCGTAGACCGAACTGATGCCGCCGTCGAGGTTGCTATTGATCTGGTGTTTGTAGGCCATGTCCTTATATTCGCCTTCCAGCTTGAACATACGTGTGGCCGACAGTGTATGAATCCATTCGCCGCGCAGCCCCCAGGCGCTGTACATGGCGTTGTCACCAATCGTATTGAATTCAAACGACGGCCCGAGGGCGTACTGGTTTTTGGCGTCGTGGTAGCTATAGCCGGCGTTATTGATGAGGGTGCCTTCGTTGTACTTGCTCTGTTTTTCATAGGCCTGGCCATAGAGCAGCGAGCGCATGAACACCCCGTGGTGGCCGCTGATGGCCACGCGCTTGTTGAGCGTGGCCTCGTAGTCCGCGCCGTGGGCAGACACGGCCTTGGGCAGTGAGCGTTTGACGTAGATGGTTTCGTCGGGGGTGACGTAGCGATAAGTCACCTCGCTTTCCGGGGACTGGTTGAGGTTGTAGCCCCAGGTCGGGCCGATAGCCAGGGAGCCTTGCCAGTCTTCACGGTGGTCCAGGGCCTGGATAAAACTGTCGACGGTCTTGCCCACGCCCATGGCTTGGGCGTCCGCTGGGCTGAGGCTGCTGCTGATCTGCCGGAACGCGGCGTTGGATTCGCCATCCTTGCGGTTCTCGAACAATACCCGCGCCAGCTCCAGGCGCCCCGGCAGGAAGTCGCCCTGCAACGCCAGCAGCTGGCGGTAGTAGCTTTCTGCTTGTTCAAGGTTGCCATCGGCGCGGGCCAGGCCGCCGTTGGCATAGGCGGTGAGCATCGGGTCGTGGCCGGGCAGGGCGGTGTAGCGCTTGAGGTAATCCCTGGCTTGCGGCCATTGCTGGCGCTCGATGGACAGGTACACCGCGCGGCCCAGTTCATCGAGGTTGTTGCCGACGCTGTAGGTTTGCCCATCGATATTCAACAGCGGCGGGGCGCCGTCGCTGGGCAGTTCATCCTTGAGCAACTCGCGCTCTTGCTGATTGGCGCGGTACTCGATGGTCTGGTTCAGGCGCAGGCTGGTGTCCTGGTCGGCGGCAAATACCGCCGGGGTCATGCACAGCAGCAGGGAAAAGGGTAAAGCGTGGAGCGTGAGGGATCGCATGCAATAGGGCTGGGGCATTACCGGGCTCTCGGGATCGCTTCAAAACGCCAAAAGCAAGTGCCTGGGGGCAGGCACTTGCTTGGGTGGTGCTACAACAGGTTCAACGTGCGATTACTTGGCGACACCACCGAAGGCGGTGTCGTAGTTGCGGTCGGTGAACTTGGCGATACCCGCCAGCGACGCGGTGGCGCCTGCGCCGAAGAAGCTGCCTTGTGAGGTGCCGGACGAAAGCAGTGCGTTGGTTGCAGTATTACGCGCCTGGGCAGTACCGGCGAAGCCTGCGGTGGCGGTGTCGATGGCCGCGGTGACTTGAACTTTAAGCGCGCTGTTGCTCAGCGAGCCGGTCAAGGTTGGTGTAGCGTTGCCGAACGAGGCGGTCAGGTCGCCAGACAGCACGTTAGCTCCGGAGTAGTTGTTGATGCCCTGTACCGCGTAGGTCACGTTGGCTGTTGGCAGTACACGGCCAGCGGTGTCGCCGGAGTAGTACACGACGCGGGTTGGATCATTGTTGGCGCCGGTCTGCGACCACTCTCCGTAGTACACCTGTTGGTTGGCGACTTGTTTGAAGTCAAAGTTGCCCAGTGTGGAGTGAGAGGGTGGCATCATCGCGGTGGTAATGGTGGAGACACCATTGGCATCGGTGGCAGCCATACCTTTCAAACCGCTGAAAGCGACTTTCGTGCCGTTGTAAAAAGCGTTAACGCCAATGGCTGGCTGGCCTGCGGAACCTGGGTGGTTAGTTGAGCCTGAACCACTGGAGCCGTCGACGACGATCGTGCCATCGTAACTTTGACCAGAAGAAGTGGCTGCTTGAGCAACGCCAGCCAGACCCAGAAGTGCCACTGCCAATACTGTGTAGTTGAAAGATTTCATTTCATCATCCATTGAGTGATTTAAATTAAGTCAACACGTCAAGCGTTTGCCAATTTCTTCTTTAGCCTCCCATGCAGTACCTCCCAAGTTAAAAAGTAGTGGTGAAAGCGAGTTTCAACGTTCGACCGGGTGCGGGCATGGCCGAACGCGTGAGTGGGTCGATGTAATAAAGGTTGCTCAAGTTGGTGCCGGTTAACTCGATGGATGCGTCATCGGTCAATTTATAGTTAACGTAGGCGTCATAAGTGATGATCTTGTCCCATGACATGGGCGTATTCAGGTAATAACTGACCATGGCGCTGTTGGGGTAGTTGTCATAGAACTTGTTTTCATGTTGGCGGTAATAAATAGCCCGTCCGCCCACTTCCAGTTTGCGATCAAGGAAGCGCGCACCTAACCCGAGGTTGGCAGTCCACTCCGGCATTGCCATGCTCACCAGGTATCCGCCTACAAAACCGTCTTCCACGCAGTTGGGGGTGCTGCCGTCGGTGCTGACGGAGACAGCCGAGTTTTCATCGCAGACTCTGTTTTTCAGGACGTGGCCGATACTCATGTCGGTGAAAAACCGTCCGTTATCGTAGCGGCCCTGGAACTCCACGCCGGAAGTGACTTGCTTCTCAAGGTTACTGAAGCGCAGTTGTGGGTCGCGTTCGATCACGTTTTTTGTCGTGTTGTAGTAATAGCTCAGCTTGATGTCGGCGCTTTCACTGCCACCCCAGCCGGCCAGGTTATGGATGTAGGCGGCTTCGTAGTTATGCGCATGTTCTGGCTCAAGCCCCCAGGGGTTGACCGATGAGGAAAAGCCCATGGTGCTTTCAAACATGCTTGGGTAACGGATGGCCTCGCTGTAGCGCAGGTAGACCCGGCCATTTTCCGAGGTATAGAAGGTTGCAGAAAGCGAAGGTGTCCAGCCACTGTCTTTCTGGTGTTTGGCTTTGATATCTTTTTCGTAGCCCTTGCCGTTTCCGGAAGAGCTGCAGGAAATAATATTTTCGCCTGCACTCAATCCATTGATACATGGATTGTTATAGCGTGAATAACGACCTTTTCCGTCACTCGCCCAATCCGCCCTGTGCTGAGTGTCTTGCACACGTGGCGTTTGTTGTTTGATTACGTCAATTAGCTCCTGACGTTCCGACTCCGGGGTATCAAACATATCCCAGAAAACTTTGTTGCTTGCAATTTGTCGATCGATGTCGGCTTGCAACTCAGAGTCGGTCAGCGTCTTTCGCGTGGTGTAATCCACCCGACGCCCGGTATCTTCAAATTGTGTTGTTATCCCACTCTTGTCCTGGGCACTTTTCAAGTAATCATCAAATGCCCAATAAGACGAATAACGCATCCCCGCCTCAAATTTGGCAAAACTTACGGGCCGCCAGTCGAATTTGAAGTTGTACTCCTGTTCCTCGCGGCGCCCGGCCCGAGGGTACATGCGCAACGTGTCGCTGATGATAGGGTCGTAATAGTTGTCGTTCGATCCCAACTTTTCATGCTGATAACTACCACCCAGGGTCAGGTCGAGGCTGTCGAGCAACTTCAACTTATTGCTTGCGGTCAGGCCGATACGATCATGCTTGGCGTTGGCCAGGGCGGTATTGCGGTACACCGGGTCGGCAATGGTGGTTTGATTGGGGACGCCACCGCTGCTGTAGGTATCGCTGCGGGTGTTGGTCATCCACAGGTTGGAATAGAAATCCACCCACGGGTTACCTTCGGGCTTGAGGTTGTATTCCAGGTTGTAGGCTTTGCTTTGTACATGGCTCAACGGCCATTGCGGCACGCCGTTGGTGGCGGCGTCGTAAGTCGTGCCGGGTTTAAAGAACGAGATCCGTGATGGCAGGATCTCGCCGTACAGCGCATCGGTGTCGCGATAGCCGAATTCCAGGGACTGGTTTTCATCAATCTTGAGTTTGGCCTTGCCCAGCCAGGACTCCATCTTGCTGGAGGTGTTGGGCACCTCATCGCCCGGTTTGTAGATAGTGGCGAGGTTGGGAATGTAGTCAAACTCGCCGTTGACTTTCTTCCCGCTGGAATAGAAGCCGCTCTTGTTCTTGCCCGCGTAGTGGTTGCCTTTTTCACGGAAGGCGTAGGCAGCCAGCAGTTCGAATTTTTCCTGGCGCGTGGCCAGTGCCAGGCGGTAGGCGGAGTCATCGCTGGACAGCAGTTTGTTACTGCTGCTGGTGCGCGGGTGTTTGTACAGCGAGTGATCGTAATAGCCCCTGATGGGTGAATATTCATAACCGGGGCTGGGCATTTGCCCGGTCATCAGCGTCGGCAGTTTGGGTGACACCGAGTTATTGCTGCCTTCGATTTTAAGTTCGCCACCATATTCCTGGTCCTGCTTGAGCACATCGTCGACGTTTAGAGTGCTGGCCACCACCGCGCCGCCAATGCCGCTGTAGACGTTACGCTCCAGGTTCGGCCCCTTGAGCACCTTGATGCTGCCGATCAGGTTGGGGTCGATGTAGTTGCGGTTGTTGGCGCCCATGTAGCCGCGGTAAGCGGTGATTGCCTGTTCGGTACCGTCGATGGTCACAGGCACGCGGCCGGGGCCCTGGATGCCGCGGATGTTTGGGTCCAGTGCGCCGCTGTTGCGCGAGTCGCCGCTGTACACGTTGAGCATGCCCTTGAACATATCGGCGGGGGCTGCGCCTTTGTAGCGTTCGATCTGCTCCTTGCCGGCATACACCGAGGAGATGTCCTGGTCGTAGATATCGTTGTAGCCCTTTTCGTCCCGGGACTGCTTGCCTTCCATGCCCATGACGTAGGTCGGGTGCAAGTCGCCGGCCTGGATACCCGCCGAGTTCGGTGCCGATTGCACCTGGATGATCGGGCGCTCGGCTGAGCCGGTGAGGCTGTAGCTGACTCCTTGGTTGGCCAGCAGCGTTTGCAGCGCGGTGTCCAGGGACAAGCGCCCCTTGACCGGGTTGCCGTAGCTGTTGGTGAAGTCGTTGCTGCCCAGGTACAACTCGACACCGGCCTGGCGCGCCAGCAGGACCAAGGCTTGATCCAGCGCCAGGGCGGGCACGTCGAAGTTGTGCACGTCAGTGGCCGGGGCGTGGTTTGCGCTTGGCGCTGCCAGCACCGGGCTGATGGTGGCGGCATTGGCGACCAGCGCAATGGCGGCCGACGCAATTCCCAGGCTCAGTCGGGTGCGTTTTGTTGCCTGGCGTTTTTTGTTGTTCTCTTGCGTCTGCAAAACCGGCCTCACTAAAGTAAATAAGATTTATTCACATGTAGTAGAAACGGCCCAGCTGCAAAAACGCGATAGATCGTTATGGTCTATAAATTCTGTTATTTATATTTTTTTGAAATTGACGCCGTGCGAGGCGGCTCAGTAGATCAGTGTCAGTCCTGGCAGCTCGAACATGCGCCCGTGGACTTGCGCCACCAGGTGTTCAAGCGCGGCGTCGAGGTTATCCAGGCGCATTACCGCACTGACCCGCACGTTGCGCAGGGCCTCGCCCTTGACCAGCACCAGCCCCGGTCGGTAACGGTTGATGCGGGCGGCGGCGTCGGCCAGGGATTCGCGTTGGAATACCAGCCGGCCTTCCTGCCAACTGGCCAGTTCCTCGGGGCTAGTGTTCAGCGGCACCAGGCCCGTTCTGGGGCTGAAGTGCAGGCTGTTGCCCTGCTCCAGTAGCGCGGAACCTGCGGCTTCATCGCGCCCGTGCTGGGTCAGGTTGACCTCGACCCGATGCTGCAGCACACCCACCCAGCCTTCGCGATCCTTGCCGACACCGACCAGGTAACGTGTGCCTCGCGCGGTGATATCGGCCCCGGGCGCTTGTACGGTGAAGGGCCGCCGCTCCTGTTCATTCATTGGCGCAGGGGTGAAGACCGCCTCGCCCTGGCTCAAGCGCACCCGACGGGTCTGATCGTCGTAGGCCAGGCTCAGGATGCTGTGGCTGCCCAGTTGCACCTGGCTGCCGTCGGCCAGGGTGATCTGGCGCACCTCGCCAAACCCGGTGTGATAGTCGCTATTCAGGGCCTGGACCCAGAAAGGTGGTGCCAGCAGCATCCAGCAGCCCAACGCCAGCGCCGCCACGGCGCTGCCGCCGACCACCGGCATGCGCAGCCAGGCAGAGCGCGGCGGGCGTTGGGGTTTTACATAGCCGGGACGTTGCTTGAGCTGCGCGGTGGCCAGCCAAGCACGATTGGCGCGCTCGGCGGCGGCGGCGTGCAAAGGGTCGGCGGCCAGCCAGCGCTGAAACGCCTCGAGTTCACGTGCCGAAAGCTGTCCTTGGCGATGGCGCATCACCCAGTCGGCAGCTTTGCGCTCTACCGGGTCGATAGTCTGTGGGGAGGCGTTCACGGTTCGGTCTATTTACCTTTTGGCTCTTTGTCGTACACAAGGCTCAGCCCTCTTGGTCCGGCTCAAGCGCCCGGCCAATCCTGGCCAGGGCCATTGCCATGTGTTTTTGTACAGAGCTTGTGGATATCCGTAAATAGCGCGCGGTCTCTTTGTGCGTCATGCCTTCCACCCGGCACAGCATGAACACATCGCGGGTACGCGGTGGCATGCGTTGCAGCAGGCTTTCCAGGTGCTCCAGTTCCAACGCGCCGAGGGCCTGTTCTTCAGGGCAACTGGTTTCGTCGACCAGGGTGGCGAAGAAGGCGCTGGGGTCGTTGTCGTAGCGCTTTTCACCATAGCGGCGGTGATGGTCGATCATCAGGTTGTGCGCTACCCGAAACAGATAGGACGGCGCGCACAGCACGCGCTCCAGGCTCTCCAACTGGGCGATGCGCAGGAAAGTGTCCTGTACCAGGTCCGAAGCCAGGCTTGGGGAGCACTTTTTGCGCAACAGATACCGATGCAACGCGGGTGCATGTTGAGTGAACAGTTTTTCCAGCACGGCGGCACTTTCCTATGCTCGGGCAGAACCGGGGAGGGCGAGTATAATGAGAGTCGTTCTCATTAATCCAGCAAAACCCCATGCTGACTTTTCCACAGGCAAAAAAACACCCCGGCTGTGCAGGCTTCTTAAAGCGCTGCACAAGACCGGGGTGTTTCTTACAGCAGGCTATAGGCCTTTGCGGATCAGCCGTTCTGGCGGATACCGGCTACCAGCCAAGGCTGGTTTTCGCCCTGTGGACGTTCCATGTTCCAGCTTTCGCTGAACACTTCGCCCTGGTCGAAGCGCGAAGTCTTCGACGTACCGCTGAAGGTCAGGGTAGCGATGGTCTTGTCGGCGCGATCATCCACACCTTCCAACTGCACGCGCAGGTCGTCGATGTAGGTCGACTGGAAGCCGTCGCCCAGTTCGGCACGTTCGCGCTTGAGGAACTCCAGCAGTTGCGGGGTCACGAACTCGGCGATCTTGTCCATTTCGTTGGCGTCCCAGTGTTGCTGCAGGGACTGGAAGTGGTTGCGGGCCGCTTCGACGAAACGCTCTTCGTTGAACCAGGCTGGCGCGTTGATCACCGGACGAGCGGCAGCAGGTGCTGCCGAGCCGCCGAAGATCGAACCCATGGCAGGCTTTTGCTCGAACACTTCACGCTGCATCGGCGCGCCGGCTGGAGCCAGGTGCTCCTGCTGCTTGCGGCGACGGGCGGCGATGAAGCGGAAGATCACAAAAGCGATGACCGCCATGATCAGGATGTCGAAGATCTGCATGCCCTGGAAGCCGCCGCCCATGAACATGGAAGCGAGCAGGCCACCGGCAGCGATACCGGCCAGAGGGCCCAACCAGCGCGAAGCACCGCCGGCCTTGGCAGCAGCGCCAGCGGCACCGGCTGCACCTGCGGTGGCAGCCGCTCCGCCCATGCCGCCAGCGGCTGGGGCCATTTGGCTGGTCTGGTGGCTCGGTGCTGCGCCGGAGCTTTTACCGCCACCGAAGCGTTTGGCGTTGGCGTCGAGGCTCATCGTCAGGCCGATGCACAACGCCATGGCGATGCTAAGAAAACGTTTCATAAAGGGAATTCCCATTTGTGGATTGCACGCGCGCCATGTTGCACAGGTGCAGAGGCAGTGGCTAGCGGCATAATGTTTCGGGCTTTTGCGTAAGACCTTTGCGAATGGTCTGTAGGACTAATTACAGATATTGGCCCGTACTGGTTAAAAACAAGGGCAAGGCGACCCATCTCACCGAGGCAGAGCGCCCGATCGTTCCCACGCAGAGCGTGGGAACGCTCAGTCAGACCGCTTCGAGCTTGGCGTAACCCATCATCAGCCACTTGCTGCCTTCGGCGAAGTTCACCTGCACCCGGGCCTGGGCCCCGGCGCCTTCGAAGTTGAGGATCACCCCTTCGCCAAAGATCGCATGCCGGACCTGCTGGCCAAGGCTGAACGGGGTCTCGGGAATTTCCGAGCCGGCAAACATGTTGCTGGAGTTCTGCTGCTGGCCGCCACCAAACGGCCGGCTGACGCTATTGGACAAGCGCACTTCCTGAATCAGCCCTTTGGGCACTTCCCGTACGAAACGCGACACCTTGTTGTAGGTCTCGCTGCCATACAGGCGTCGTGTCTCGGCGTAGGTCATCACCAGGTTCTGCATCGCCCGAGTGATACCCACGTAGGCCAGGCGGCGTTCTTCTTCAAGGCGGCCGGGCTCTTCCAGGCTCATCTTGTGCGGGAACAGGCCTTCTTCCATGCCCACCAGGAACACGTAGGGGAATTCCAGGCCCTTGGCACTGTGCAGCGTCATCAGTTGCACGCTGTCTTCGTGCTCGTCGGCCTGGGTATCGCCGGCTTCCAGGGAGGCGTGGCCGAGGAACGCCGCCAGTGGCGACAGGTCGGCATCTTCCTCGCTGTTCTCGAACGCGCGGGCGGCGCTGACCAGTTCCTCAAGGTTTTCTACCCGAGCCTGGCCTTTCTCACCCTTTTCCGCCTCGTGATAAGCGATCAGGCCGGATTGTTCGATCACGGTCTGGGTCATCAGGTGCAGCGGCATTTCCAGGCATTTGGCGGCGAGGCTGTCGATCAACTCGACAAACCCACCCAACGCTCCGGCAGCGCGGCCGGTCAGGCCTTTATTGGCGATCAGCAGGCGCATGGCCTCCCACATCGACACATCGCTGTGACGCGCATGTTCGCGGATCGCCTCGACGGTTTTCTCGCCGATGCCCCGTGCCGGTACGTTGATCACCCGCTCCAGCGCGGCATCGTTGCCGCGACCTTCCAGCAAACGCAGGTAGGCCATGGCGTTCTTGATTTCTGCGCGCTCGAAGAAGCGCTGGCCGCCATAGATGCGGTACGGAATGCGCTCGCGCAGCAAGGCCTCTTCGAGTACCCGTGACTGGGCGTTGGAGCGGTACAGAATGGCGATATCACTGCGGGCCAGCCCGGTTTTCAGGGCGCTTTCAATGGTTTCCACCACGTAGCGCGCTTCGTCGTGCTCGTTGAAGGCCGCGTACAGGTTGATTGCCTCGCCTTCACCGCCGTCGGTCCACAATTCCTTGCCCAGGCGCCCGGTGTTATTGGCGATCAAGGCGTTGGCGGCCTTGAGGATCCCGGCGGTGGAGCGATAGTTCTGCTCCAGGCGAATGGTCTCGGCGTCTGGGAAGTCGTCGGAATACTGGTAGATGTTCTCGATTTTCGCGCCGCGCCAGCCGTAGATCGACTGATCGTCGTCGCCCACCACCATCAGGCTGTCGCCGCCCTTGGCCAGCAGGCGCAACCAGGCGTACTGCACGGCGTTGGTGTCCTGGAACTCGTCCACCAGGATGTGCCGGAAGCGCTTCTGGTAGTGGGCCAGCAAGCCGGGGTTGTCGCGCCACAGGTCGAGGGCGCGCAGCAGCAGTTCGGAGAAGTCGATGACGCCGGCACGCTGGCAGGCCACTTCATAGGCTTCATAAATGCTGCGCATGGTGGCCAGGAACAAGTCGCCACTGGCCTGGATATGTTGCGGGCGCAGGCCTTCGTCTTTCTGGCCGTTGATAAACCATTGGGCCTGACGCACCGGCCAGCGTTGTTCATCCAGGCCCAGCTCGCGGATCACCCGCTTGACCAGGCGTTGCTGGTCATCGCTGTCGAGAATCTGGAAGGTCTGGGCCAGGCCCGCCTCCTGCCAGTGGGCCCGCAGCAAGCGGTGCGCCAGGCCGTGGAAGGTGCCGACCCACATTCCGGCCGGGCTGATGCCCATCAACTGCTCGATGCGGTGGCGCATCTCGGCAGCGGCCTTGTTGGTGAAGGTCACCGACAGGATGGAATGCGGCGACGCGTTCTCGACCTGGATCAACCAGGCGATACGGTGCACCAGCACTCGGGTTTTACCGGAGCCAGCACCGGCCAGGACCAACTGACGGCCAACGGGGGCTGCTACGGCCTGGCGTTGGGCATCGTTGAGGGAATTCAGCAAAAGGGAGAGATCATCGCGCATCGGCGCATTCTAGGGTGCCGGGGGAAGGGGGGCAAATCCCATTGCCGGGTGGTCGGCACAAAAAAATCCGCGGCGATCTTCAATCGGCAAATAATCGATCCACGGTGATGACCGGTAAGTCATCGCCTGTAGCCCGCGCCCTGTCTTGTTCAGCCCCTCTGGGCCCAAGGTTTGCGATGGTTTATTCGCCGATTTTTATGATCCAGAGCAGTTTGGTCTGCCCGCCCGCTTGTGTATGCTCCGTCGACGTTTCGGGCTCACCATTATAAGAACACTGCCTATGACCCTCAGCACCGACTTGCCTGGCCCTTCTGTCGCGCCGGCGCAAGTTATCCGCAAGCACTACGCCATGGAGATGGCGGTCGAGCGCACGCGTCTGTTGTACCAAGGTTCGTTGCTGCCCACTTTATTGATGTTGATTAACGGTCTGGTCTGCGCCTGGTTGCTCTGGAGCCCGCAGCGCTACGTGCTGGTCGGCAGTTGGCTGGTGTGGTTGCTGGCCCTGGTGGCGATGCGCGTGATCCAGGTGGCGGCCTTCGATAGCGCCCTGCCCAGCCGGCAGGCGCAGCCGGTCTGGCGGCGCATGTTCATGTTGGGCTCGGCGGCCAGCGGCCTGACCCTGGCGAGCGCGGCCATTGTCCTGGTGCCCCTAGACAGTTTCGTGCAGCAGGCCTGGATCTTCGGCCTGATTGGCGTGGCCACCTTATCGGCCAGCGTGGCCTACGCGGTGAGCGTGCCGGCGTTCTTATCGTTTGCCTTGCCCTGCCTGGTGCCCACCATCCTCTATTTATTCTGGAGCGGCGAACCGCAACTGCAGGGCTGGAGTTACCTGGGCCTGATTCTGCTGGCATCCCTGAGCCTGGTGGCATGGCAGGTCAACCGCCTGATCCAGCGCGGTTTGCTGCGCCGGTTCCAGAACCAGGCCCTGATCGAGCACCTGCAGCAGGCCCGTCAGCGCAGCGAGCAGTTGAATCAGGACCTGGTGCGCGAGGTTGAGCAGCGGCGCCAGGTCGAGCAGGAGTTGCGTGAAGCCCAGGTCGGCCTGCAACACCGTGTCGAACAACGCGGCCAGCAACTGGACGCCGCCAGCCTGGCCCTGAGCAAAAGCGAAGCGCGCCTGGCGATGGCATTGCAGGCCAGTGAGTTGGGTTTGTGGGACTGGAACCTGCAAACCGACGAGGTCCACCACACCCAGCTCAAGGAGTTGTTCGGCCTGGAGCCGGAATACGTCACGGCGATGTTGCGCGACCTCACGCCTCGCCTGCACCCGGACGACTTGCCGCTGCTCAAGCGCGCGCTGGTGGAGCACTTGAAAGGGCGCAGCGAGGACTACCAGGTGGAGTACCGCGTGCGCCATGGCGACGGGCGCTGGGTGTGGATCGAGGACCGTGGGCGCGCCGTGGAGCGTGCGGCCAGCGGGCGCGTGACGCGCATGCTCGGTACCCGGCGCGATATCAGTGCCGGCAAGGCGGTGGAAGAACAGCTGCGGCTGGCGTCCACGGTGTTCGAGGCGGCCAGCGAAGGCATCGTGATCCTGGACCCGGAGTACGTGCTGATTGCGGTCAACCAGGCCTTCAGTCGCGTGACCGGCTTTGATATCGACGACATGCTCGGGCGCAACGTCGTGGAGTTGCCGTGCAGCCGCGATGCCCGTCGACACTTCCCGGTGATCCGCCAGGCGTTGTTGAGCCACGGCAGTTGGCAGGGCGAATTGGTGGAGGCGCGCAAGAACGGCGAGCTGTACCCGCAATGGCTGCAACTGAGCGTAGTGCGCGATGTTCGGGGAAACGTGAGCCATATCGTGGGCTTCTTCGCCGATCTGTCGGCGCGCCGCGAATCCGAGGAGCGCATGCGCTACCTCACCCATTACGACGAACTGACGGGCCTGGCCAACCGCTCGCTGTTTCGCGAGCGCCTGCGCGAGGCCCATCAGCGGGTGCGCCAGGGCGGCCGCAGCCTGGCGTTACTGCATATCAACCTGGACCGCTTCAAGCTGCTCAATGACAGCCTGGGCCATGAAGTCGCCGACCAATTGCTGCAAAAAATGGCGCGGCGCCTGATCAACGCGTTGCCGGAGGCCGACACCATTGCGCGGTTGTCCGGCGATGAATTTGCGGTGTTGTTCGACGCTTATGGCAGCCTGTCGAGCCTGGCGCGAGTCGCCACCCGGCTGCTGGCCAAGTTGCGGGTGCCGGTGGCGGTGGAGGGGCATGAGTTGGTAGTCAGCGCCTCAATCGGTGTCAGCCTGTTGCCGGATAACGCGCGGGAAATTTCCGCGTTGGTCAGCCAGTCGAACATGGCCATGCAGCACGCCAAGCATTTGGGCGGCAACAACTTCCAGTTCTACACCGACAGCCTGCAAGCCAGCACCCTTGAGCGCCTGCAGCTGGAAAACCAACTGCGCAAAGCCATCGATGAGCGCCAATTGAAGGTGTTCTACCAACCCAAGCTGTGCCTGGCCACTGGCAAGATGAACGCCGCCGAGGCGCTGGTGCGTTGGGACCATCCGCAATGGGGCAGTGTGCCGCCCGGTGATTTCATTGGCTTGGCAGAAGAAACCGGATTGATCGTGCCATTAGGCGAGTTCGTGCTGCGCCAGGCCTGCTGGCAGGCGTGTGAATGGCAGCGCCAGGGCCTGGCGCCGATCCGCGTGTCGGTCAACCTGTCGGTGCACCAGTTGCGCCAGGGCAAGCTGGTCAGCCTGGTGCGCCAGGTGCTGGACGAAACCGGGCTGGCCCCGCAGTACCTGGAGCTGGAGCTGACCGAAAGCCAGTTGCTCGACAGCGTCGAGCACATCATCGCCACCTTCCAGCAACTGCGCGACCTGGGGGTGAAGCTGGCGATTGACGACTTTGGCACCGGCTATTCGTCCCTCAGCTACCTCAAGCGCATCCCCGTGGATTACGTGAAGATCGACCAGACCTTTATCCGGGGCCTGGGCCAGGGGCGCGAAGACTTGGCGATTACCCGGGCCATCATCGCCATGGCCCATGGCTTGGCGCTCAAGGTGGTGGCCGAGGGTGTGGAGGATCAGCAGCAGCTGGATTTCCTGCGCGCCGAAAACTGCGATGAGGTACAGGGCTATTTGATCAGTCGGCCGATCGAGGCCGAAGGGCTGGCGGATTTGTTACGGAAAAATGCGGATTTTCCTGGCTGCTAGCGAGGCGCCATCGGGTGCTACATCGCATATGCCCGCTGATTCAGGGCGTAGTAGGGCGATTTAGTGATGCATCGAACGGGCAAATCCGCAATTCTTGTAGTATAACTACAAGCTTGCTACATCCCTGGCGCCTGCCAATAACAAGAGTCCTGCCCTTTGAACCTGTTGCAACATATCGCCCAGTCGCGCCACCTGTTACGCAAATCGGAACTCAAGGTTGCCGATCACGTGCTGCTTGACCCTGCGGCCGTGATGCACAGTTCCATGGCTGACCTGGCCCACAGCGTGGGGATCAGCGAGCCGACCATCGTGCGCTTCTGCCGCGCCATCGGTTGCTCGGGGTTCCAGGACTTGAAGTTGAAACTGGCCCAGAGCCTGGCGGCCGGTGCCAGCTTCGGGCAGTTTGCGATCCACGAAGACGACTCCGTCGCCGACTACAGCCTGAAAATTTTCGATACCACCCTGCACACCCTGATGGAAGTGCGGGAAAAGCTCGACCCGATCGAACTGCAAAAAGCCGTGACCGCCATGTCCCAGGCCCAGCGCGTGGAGTTCTATGGCTTTGGTGCCTCCGGCGCGGTGGCGGCGGATGCCCAGCACAAATTTTTCCGCCTGCTGCTGACGGCGGCGGCCTACAGCGACCCGCACATGCAGGCGATGTCAGCGGTGACGTTGAAGCCCACCGACGTGGCGATCTGTATTTCCCAGTCGGGCCGTTCCAAGGACTTGCTGATCACCGCCAACCTGGTGCGTGAAAGCGGCGCGTCGCTGATCACCTTGTGCCCGAGCCAGACGCCATTGGCGGAGCTGTCCACGGTCAACCTGGCGATCGACGTGCATGAAGACACCGAGATCTATACGCCACTGACCTCGCGCATCGCCCACCTGGTAGTGATCGACGTGCTGGCGATGGGCGTGGCGATGGCGCGTGGCCCGAGCCTGGTCAACCACCTCAAGAGCGTCAAGCGCAGCTTGCGCAGCCTGCGTCTCTCGCCCAAATCGGTCAAAGCCCTCGACGACTGACCCAAGGTCGCACTCGATCAACTGTAGGAGCTGGCTTGCCTGCGATAGCGGTCTGCCAGCCCCACACTTATCGCCCGAGGCACCGTCATCGCCGGCAAGCCGGCTCCTACAGTTTTGGCCGGTGTTGCATCCGCAAGATTCATCGTCCTGTAACCCTCGCGCCGCCAAACCGTCATCCCCCGTGCCCATCCTGAACTCCCCGTACTCGCATTGGGAGACTCGAAATGGCCCGGCACTACGAAGACAGCACCAGCACCGTCAAGACCCGTCGTCAGCAGGAAGACCAGCGCCGCATGGCGTTCCGACGTGCAATTGAAGATCGCTGTGAACAACGCCAACTGCTGCAAAGCATCAGTGACTACCCGGAGTTGCATTGGCAGGCACCCGCGGCTGCCCAGCGAAACGTTCAGCCAGCGCGCTGATCTGCACCCGTTCGCTGCGGATAAAGCCCAGGAACGCATGGGCCACCGGTGACAGGCGCTTGGCCTTGGCCTGCACCAGGCACCAACTGCGGTACAGCGGCAGCTCTTCCACCGCCAGCTCCTTGAGCCCACCGGTGGCCAGCTCCAGGTTCAGGGCGTGGCGCGTCAGCAGTGCCACGCCCAACCCCGCCACCACGCATTCGCGCTGCGCCTCGGCCGAGGCCACTTCCACCGTCTGGGTGAAGTGCACGCGCTTTTCCTTGAAGTATTCCTCGCAGGCCAGCCGTGTCCCTGAGCCCGGCTCGCGCAGCAACAAGGTGTAAGGCTCCAGGTCCTGCAGGCGCAGCGGCCCTTGCAGGCTCAGCGGATGGTCCGGCGGGGCCACCGCCACAATCGGGTTATTGAGAAACGGCAGGAATTCCAGGCCCATGTCCTGGGGCACCATGGACATGATCACCAGGTCATCACGGTTGTCCGACAGCCGGCGGATCACCTGGGCGCGGTTGACCACCGTCAGGTGCAACTGCACCTCCGGGTGCTGGCGCTTGAAGGCGGCGAACAAGTGCGGCACGAAGTATTTGGCGCTGGATTCCACGGCCAGCTTCAATTGCCCCTGCAGCGAGCCTTGCATGTCCGAGAGCTGCATATCGAGGTTTTCCAGGCGCCCGAAAATGTCCCGGCTGGCCCGTTGCAGGGCTTCGGCGGCTTCGGTCATGTAGAGCTTTTTGCCGACGTAGTCGAATAGCGGCTGGCCGATCAGCTCTTCAAGCTGGCGAATTTGTAGGCTGACGGCGGGTTGCGTGAGGGACATTTCCTCGGCAGCGCGGCTGTAGGAACGCAAGTCGCAGACTTCATTGAAGATTTGCAACTGGCGTAATGTCATACGCATCAATGACTTACGCATAATTCAAGACGGCTCGCTGGGTTTGTACGGCCAACTATAAGTCTTTACTTATACACAACCCAATAATTATTGATTTTTGTTAATCCCTAAGTGCGCATAGTGTGTGTCTCGCGACTGGCTTGAAACATTTGGTCACGCGCCGACCTGGTCTAGCAGGTCGATGAACGCAGCAATCGGCTCAAGGGAATTTCCAAGTGATAACAAAGATCCTGATCGCCAACCGTGGTGAGATTGCCGTCCGCATCGTGCGGGCCTGTGCCGAAATGGGTATCCGTTCGGTGGCGGTCTATTCCGACGCAGACCGGCATGCCTTGCACGTCAAGCGCGCCGACGAGGCCCACAGCATTGGTGCCGAGCCCCTGGCCGGCTACCTGAACCCGCGCAAGCTGGTGAACCTGGCGGTGGAAACCGGCTGTGATGCATTGCACCCAGGCTACGGCTTCCTGTCGGAAAACGCCGAACTGGCGGATATCTGCGCCGAACGCGGCATCAAGTTCATTGGTCCATCGGCCGAAGTGATTCGCCGCATGGGCGACAAGACCGAAGCGCGTCGCAGCATGATCAAGGCCGGCGTGCCGGTGACGCCGGGCACCGAAGGCAACGTCGCCGACATCGCCGAGGCGCTGACCGAAGGCGACCGCATCGGCTACCCGGTGATGCTCAAGGCCACCTCCGGTGGTGGCGGGCGCGGCATTCGTCGCTGCAACAGCCGTGAAGAGCTCGAACAAGCCTTCCCCCGCGTGATCTCCGAGGCCACCAAGGCCTTTGGTTCGGCGGAAGTGTTCCTGGAAAAATGCATCGTCAATCCCAAGCACATCGAGGCGCAGATCCTCGGTGACAGCTTTGGCAACGTGGTGCATCTGTTCGAGCGCGATTGTTCGATCCAGCGCCGTAACCAGAAGCTCATCGAAATCGCCCCCAGCCCCCAGTTGACCCCCGAGCAGCGCGCCTATATCGGCGACCTGTCGGTGCGTGCGGCCAAGGCTGTGGGCTACGAGAACGCCGGCACCGTGGAGTTCCTGCTCGCCGAGGGCGAGGTGTACTTCATGGAGATGAACACCCGGGTGCAGGTGGAGCACACCATCACCGAAGAAATCACCGGCATTGATATCGTTCGCGAGCAGATCCGCATCGCTTCCGGCCTGCCGCTGTCGGTAAAGCAGGAAGATATCCAGCACCGTGGCTTTGCGTTGCAGTTTCGTATCAACGCCGAAGACCCGAAGAACAACTTCCTCCCAAGCTTCGGCAAGATCACCCGTTACTACGCCCCAGGCGGCCCTGGCGTGCGTACCGACACGGCGATCTACACCGGTTACACCATCCCGCCGTTCTACGACTCCATGTGCCTGAAGCTGGTGGTGTGGGCGTTGACCTGGGAAGAAGCCATGGACCGCGGCCTGCGTGCCCTGGACGACATGCGCCTGCAAGGCGTGAAGACCACCGCCGCCTACTACCAGGAAATCCTGCGCAACCCGGAATTTCGCAGCGGCCAGTTCAACACCAGTTTTGTGGAAAGCCACCCTGAGCTGACCAACTACTCGATCAAGCGCAAACCCGAAGAGCTGGCCCTGGCCATCGCCGCCGCCATCGCCGCCCACGCAGGCCTGTGAGGAACATTCCAATGTCTAAGAAAATCTTCGTAACCGACACCATCCTGCGCGACGCCCACCAATCGTTGCTGGCCACCCGCATGCGCACCGACGACATGCTACCGATCTGCGACAAGCTCGACAAAGTCGGCTACTGGTCCCTGGAAGTCTGGGGCGGCGCGACCTTTGACGCCTGCGTGCGCTTCTTGAAAGAAGACCCGTGGGAGCGCCTGCGCAAACTGCGCGCCGCGTTGCCTAACACGCGCCTGCAAATGCTGTTGCGTGGGCAGAACCTGCTGGGCTACCGCCACTACAGCGACGATGTGGTCAAGGCCTTCGTCGCCAAGGCCGCGGTAAATGGTATCGACGTGTTCCGCATCTTCGACGCGATGAACGACGTGCGTAACCTGCGGGTGGCCATCGAAGCGGTGAAAGCTGCGGGCAAACACGCCCAGGGCACCATCGCCTACACCACCAGCCCGGTGCACACCATCGAGGCCTTCGTGGCCCAGGCCAAGCAGTTGGAGTCCATGGGGTGCGACTCCATCGCGATCAAGGACATGGCCGGCCTGCTGACCCCGTACGCCACCGGTGAACTGGTCAAGGCGCTGAAGGCCGAGCAGAGCCTGCCGATCTTTATCCACTCCCATGACACCGCTGGCCTGGCCGCGATGTGCCAACTCAAGGCCATCGAAAACGGTGCCGACCATATCGACACCGCCATCTCCAGCTTCGCCTGGGGCACCAGCCACCCGGGCACCGAGTCGATGGTCGCCGCCCTCAAAGGCAGCGAATTCGACACCGGCCTGGACCTGGAACTGCTGCAGGAAATCGGCCTGTACTTCTACGCCGTGCGCAAGAAATACCACCAGTTCGAAAGCGAATTCACCGCCGTCGACACCCGCGTGCAAGTCAACCAGGTGCCGGGCGGGATGATTTCCAACCTGGCCAACCAGTTGAAAGAGCAGGGCGCCCTCAACCGCATGAGCGAAGTGCTGGCGGAAATCCCACGGGTGCGTGAAGACCTCGGCTTCCCGCCGCTGGTCACGCCAACCTCGCAGATCGTTGGCACCCAGGCGTTCTTCAACGTGCTCGCTGGCGAGCGCTACAAAACCATCACCAATGAAGTGAAGCTGTACCTGCAAGGCGGCTACGGCAAGGCGCCGGGCACCGTGAACGAGAAACTGCGGCGCCAGGCCATCGGCAGCGAAGACGTGATCGACGTGCGCCCAGCCGACCTGCTCAAGCCGGAAATGACCAAGCTGCGCGGCGAGATCGGCGCATTGGCCAAGTCCGAAGAAGACGTGCTGACCTACGCCATGTTCCCCGATATCGGGCGCAAGTTCCTGGAAGAGCGCGATGCCGGCACCTTGTCCCCTGAAGTGCTGCTGCCGATTCCTGAAGCCGGTGGTGTAGCCCGTGCTGGCGGTGAAGGTGTGCCGACCGAGTTCGTCATCGACGTACACGGTGAAAGCTACCGCGTGGATATCACCGGTGTTGGCGTCAAGGCCGAAGGCAAGCGCCACTTCTACCTGTCCATCGACGGGATGCCGGAAGAAGTGGTGTTCGAACCGCTCAACGAGTTTGTCGGCGGCGGCACCAGCAAGCGCAAGCAGGCCAGCGCGCCGGGCCATGTGAGCACGGCGATGCCGGGCAATATCGTCGATGTTCTGGTCAAGGAAGGCGACGTGGTCAAGGCCGGCCAGGCCGTGCTGATCACCGAAGCGATGAAGATGGAGACCGAGGTGCAGGCGGCCATCGCCGGCAAAGTCACCGCCGTTCACGTAGCCAAGGGCGACCGGGTCAACCCGGGCGAAATCCTGATCGAAATCGAAGGCTGATATCCAGCCTTCGACACTACCGCTTAATCCTCGGGGGGCATGTTGCCCCCTTTTTTTGCCTGTAATAAAGCGCCAATCAGAAGCTCAGGGTCCATTGGCCCATGACGGCCTGGCTGTTGCTGCGGGCGCCAAAATCGCCGGTGTAGGTCAGGCCGACGCTTTGGCTGCTGGAGATGCCCAGGCCCAGCCCGGCTTGCAGCGCCATACTGTCGCGGTCCAGGGACGTGCCTTCGATGGTGAAGGTGCTGTTGAACTCGTCCTTGTTCACCCATGCCGACGACTGGCGCACGCGGCTGTCGACGTCGCCGTACAGGTGTTTCCAGCTGGCGCTGGCGTGGGGTTTGAGGGTCATCTGGTTGTCCAGGGTATAGAGGCTGGTCATGCGCAGGCCGAAGGTGCTGTTGAGGTTCGCCTGGGTCTGCTCGCCGACATTGAGGGCGCTGAGGCCGCCTTTTTCCTTGAAGCGCTCGCGTTGGTAACGCTGATAACCGACGCCCGCGAACGGTTCGACGGTGAAACTGCCGTGGTCCACGCGATAGCCCAGCTCGCTGAAAAGCGTCTGGCTTTGCGCAGAATACTTGCCCTTGAGCTGCTCTTGATGGTCGATGAAATCAAAATCGACACTGCGCTTGTTCAGCCCGGCATGGTTGCTGTGGATTGCCCCCAGGCGCAACGCCAACGGCCCGTCCTGGCGCACCGCGTATGCCCCCAGGTGCCAGCTGTCGAGCGCGGCCTTGAAGCGTTTGGCGCTCAGGTCACTGGTCGACTTGGCCCCCATTACACCCACGCGCCAAGCGGGGTCCACGGCCCAATCGGCGCCCAGCACCAGGCCCTGGTTACGCTGCTGTAAATCACCACCGCCGTGCTGGCCGTCCAGGCTGCCGGCGTTGCCCAGGCCTTGCAGCCAGACGCGGCTGTTGGCGTCGCCGTTCATCTCGCCCATGGCCGACAGCAAACTGCTTTGCAGTGGCTTGAGGCTGCTTTGGGTGGCGTTGCCCAGGTTGGCGTTCTGGCTGCCGGCCAGTTGCTCAAGCACCGCGCCGATTCTTCCGGGGGCCAGGTTGCCCATATAGCGGGCGTCATCTGCAATCAGATACTGCTCGCGCACGCTCAGGTTGCCTGACTCCAGCAAGGCATCCACTGCACGGTCCAGCACCTGGGCCACGCCCCGGCCATTGCCGGTGGTGGCGTAGTCAATGAAATAAAAAGGGCTGGCCGGGTCCGGTTCGCTGGGCGGTGGCCCCATATCCCCGCGTGCGGCGGCCAATTGAATGCTCAAGGCACTCAGCATGAAAGTGATGGCAAGGGCGAGTCGCTTGGATGTGCAGTGCATAGGGTCCGACCTCTGATATGTGAGGCGGGGAATTTAGCGAGGCGGCGGAGGGATAACTGTCAGGAGCAGCGTTTTAGGTGGGAGGGAGATGTCTTTAGTCCGGGGCGAATACATACGTGCGGGTTGTGGCCTGGACACGCGCTTTGTTGATCCAAAGCGCAAAGCAGGGCCTGGCCGAAGGCACCCTGCAGATCGGCGAAGCCGTGCGTCGGCTGGGCGTGGACGCCACCGGAGTGCACCAGAGCCAATGCGCCAGGATGTGCAAGATTTCCCTGCGCACCCTGGTGCATATCGAGCATGGCGAGGGCAATCAGACGCTCAAGTTGTTGAACGCGGTGTTCCGGCCGTTCGGTTTGCAGATGGGTGTGGTCAAGGTCCGGCGGTCGCTGAACTGACCGTCAGCCCCGGCATTGCGCCAGGCTTTTCGCCTGCCCATCCGCTGTCTGGTTAGTCTCGGATAGCCACGCCTCAAACCCCGCGCCTACCTTCGGCCATTCCCCATCGAGGATCGAATACCACGCGGTATCGCGGTTCTGCCCCTTGACCACCATATGCTGGCGGAACACCCCTTCAGAACTGAATCCCAGCCGCTCGGCGGCGTATTTGGAGCGGGCGTTGCCGTTGTTGCACTTCCATTCCAGGCGGCGGTAGCCCAGCTCGAACGAGTGCCGGGCCAGCAGGTACACGGCCTCGGTGCTTTTGGGTGAGCGCTGCATCGGTGCGCCGAAGGTGACGTGGCCGATTTCGATGCGGCCCTGGGCCGGGACGATCGACATCAGGCTGAGGATGCCCTGCACGTCGCCGCTGGCGCGGTCGATCACGCTGAAAAAGTATGGGTCGCTGTTGGCCGCGTGGTTGTTCAACCACGCGTCGAACGCGGCGCGCTCGGGAAACGGGCCGTAGGGCAAATAGTCCCACAGCTTGGGGTCGGCGCCGGGGCCCTGGAGGGCTTGCCACAAGCCATCGGCGTGGCGGGCCGGGTCGAGTTTTTCCAGGCGGATAAAGCGTCCTTCGATCAATTGGGCGGTGGGCGCGGGGGCGCCTTTCCAATCTGCAAGTGAGGTCGACATGGGGTACTCCTTAAAGGCCTTTGCGAAATTGGATAAAGCCGGGACGTTCGGCAATGCGTTCATACAACTGGATCGCCGTGGCGTTGCTCTCATGGGTCAACCAGTGGACCTTGGCGCACCCCTCGGCCTTGGCGGTGGTGTAGACGAACTCGATCAGTTGGCGACCAACCCCGGTGCCGCGTTGGCCGGGTTCCACGAACAGGTCTTGCAGGTAACAGGAGTTTTCGATGCTCCAGTTGGAGCGGTGATAGATAAAGTTGACCATGCCCACCGCCTTGCCATCCTGCCAGGCCAGGGCCGAATGGGTCGGTTCGCTGGGGTCGAGCAGGCGTTGCCAGGTGCTGGCGCTGACTGCGTCAGGCAACTCGGTGTTATAGAAGCGCAGGTAGGCCTGCCACAGCGGTAACCAGGCGGCGTGCTCGGTGGCTGCTACCCGGCGGATTTCGATCTGGCTCATGTGCGGTCCTTGGGAATGAATCGGGCGAGGGTTTGGTCACGCATATCAACGCTGGCGGCCAGTCCTTCGCGCACCCCGGCAATGTCGGCCGCGCTGCGGTTCTGGCTGAGCTTGCGTTTGCCGATCAGGCGCTCGATTGGCAGGACGAAGCCGACGATGGCCTTGAGCATGCCGTCAATGTAGCTGGCCGGGGCGTCGCTGACTTTCCATGGCTGGGCGCGGCGGCCTTCATGGCGATCGGTCAGCGCACTGACCACCGCCAGCAAGCGCTCGGCATCGGTAAACACCTGGGCCTTGCCGTAGGCGTGTACCGCCAGGTAGTTCCAGGTTGGTACCACTTTGCCGTGTTCGGCCTTGGCCGGGTAGAACGCCGGGCTGACGTAGGCCTCGGCGCCCGCGAAGATCACCAGCGCTTCGCTACCATTTTGTAGGTCGCGCCACTGAGGGTTGGCCTTGGCCAGGTGCCCGTAGAGGGTGCCGTTGGGGCCCTCGTCGGGGTTGAGCAGCAGCGGCAGGTGGCTGGCTTGCAGGCCTTGTTCGCCAAAGGTCACCAGTTGCGCCAGGCGCGTGTGCTGGATCAGTTGCTGCTGTTCGGGCAAATCGTCGAGAGCAAAGGCGGACGGTGTGTACATGAATATTTTCCTTGGCGAATACGTGCATCCTAGGCAGGCTAATGGTCTGTTGTAAGAGCCATCTCAGACCAATTTCATAGGTCCAATATGTCGCCCATGTCGTTTAACCCTGCTGGTATCGAGCTTGATCGTCGCCAAGGCCTGACACGCCAGTTGTATGAGGCGCTGCGCCAGCGCGTGCTGGATGGGCGACTGGCCAGTGGCACTCGCCTGCCGGCTAGCCGCGACCTGGCAGCGGCCCTGGGGATTTCCCGCAATAGCGTGGTGCGGGCCTACGACCAGCTGTATGCCGAAGGCTTTATCGAAGGGCGGGTGGGTGACGGGACCTATGTGGCGCAATTGGAAAAAAAACTATCCACAAAAGTGCCCACAGGGTTATCAACAGGCTTATCCCCAGCTTTATCCACAATTCACGCCGACCTGCCTGGATTTTCATCCAGTGCAGTTATCCACAGCGGCGCTTTGGGTCGTCTGGAAAGCAACCATTTACCCTTGCCGCCGGCTGGCCCGCCACGGGCTTTTCGCGTGGGTGTGCCGGCCTTCGATCTGTTCCCGTTTGACGTGTGGGCCAAGCTGAATGCGGCTTTTTGGCGCAAGCCGAACCTGCAGCAGTTGTGCTACGGCGACCCGGCAGGGGACGCGCGCCTGCGCGGGCTGATCGCCGCCTACTTGCGTAGCTCGCGAGGCATGCAGTGCACTGCTGAGCAAATAGTGATCACCAGCGGCGCGCAACAGGCGATCAGCCTTTGTGCACAGCTGCTGGTGGAGCCCGGGGATGGAGTGGCGATTGAAAATCCCGGTTATCGGGCGGCTGGACATGCGTTCGCCATTGCCGGGGCGAAACTCCAAGGCGTGGCAGTGGACGCTGGCGGCATCGACTGCACCGCGTTGAACGCGCTCAGCGATTGCCGCCTGGCATACGTCACGCCCTCGCACCAATACCCGACGGGAGTGGTGATGAGCCTGGCCCGGCGCCTGGAGCTGCTGGCCTGGGCCGAGCGCACCGGTGGCTGGGTCATCGAGGACGACTACGACGGCGAGTACCGCTACAGCGGCGCGCCCTTGGCCCCGCTGGCCGCCCTGGACCGCAGTGGCCGGGTGCTCTACGTGGGCACCTTCGGCAAGGTGGCGTTCCCGGCGTTGCGCCTGGGCTATCTGGTTTTGCCCCAGGCGCTGGTGAGTGCCTTCACCCGACGCCGCGCCGTGGATGTGCGGCACTCTGAGGTCAGCACCCAGGCAGTGATGGCCGAGTTCATGGCAGCGGGGCACTTCCAGCGGCATATCCGCCGCATGCGTCGCGCCGCCCTGAGCCGGCGCAATGCCGTGCTGGCCGGCTGGCCGGCCGATGTGCCGGGTGTGGGGAGCCTGCCCGGTGTCGCGGCCGGCTTGCACCTCACCGTGCGGGTGCAGGGCCTGGCCCGTGAAGCGCAACTGGTGGCCCAGGCCTTGGCCGCGGATGTGGAGATCAACGCCCTGAGCAGCTACTGGCTGCCCGATACCGGGCCGGCACCGGAGCTGCGTGCCGGCCTGGTGCTGGGGTTTGCCGCCGTGCCCGAAGAGGCTATTGCCCAGGCGCTGGCCCGGTTGCGCCGGGCCTGGCAGGCCGGTTGAGCCTCAGTTCTGGAAGAACAGGGCACGCGCCAGTGGCGGGCGGATTTCACTGCGATAAATCGCGATCTGGTCGCGCTCGCTCAAGCCCGTACGGTGGATCGCGCCGCCGAGCTTTTGCTGGTCGCGGGTCTTGAGGTGGCCGGCGGTGTAGTTGTCGAGTTCGGCTTGCGGCGATTCGTAGTGGAAGTGCGCATACCACAGCACTTCCTGGCTTTGGTGATCGCGGATGGCGTACTCATCCAGATAGTTTTTGCCGGGCCCCTTGAGGCGTCGGCGGGTGACCACCTTGACGATATTTACCTTCCCCAGGCTGTGCAGCCATTCCACCCGTTCGGCGGTGGGCAGTTGCTGTTTGGTCATGCTGATACGGGTGTTGGTGCCCAATTGGTAGAGGCGTTGCGCCGCCTCGTTGAGTTTGCGGTTGAGTGTGGCAGCAGAGGGGCGATCGCTTTCGGTGAGGTTGCGCTGGGTCAGCGCCTCCTCGACCGTGTTAACCGCCTGCTCCAGGCGTGCCGCGTACTGATGCAGCATTTCTTCGATCTCTACCGGGATGCGTCCGGCTTTTTTGGCATGCGCCAGCACCCGCTGCGTGGCGGCGGGTTCCTCATCCAGCAGGTGCTGCCCATCGTTCATGCTGGTATTGAGGTCGGCAGCCTGTGGCTTGGGCAGCTTTGCGGCAGGCCTTGCGCGTTCCACCCACACGCCGGGGCTTTTTTCGTGGAAGGTGGCAATGACCTTGCCCGTCACCGGCGCCCTGACATCCAGCAGGCCTGCCTCGTCAGGCCGCAACTCCCCCACCAGCACGCCGCTGAAACGGGTCTTGATAACCTTTTTTTTCGGCGTCTGCGGCGTTCTGGACGAGCCGGCCTTGGGTTCCGGGGGCTTGCGCTCACGCAGCAGCAGCACCAGTTCGTGAGTCGCCTGCTGGTTGAATTCGTCGATCCGCTGGCGCAGGTCTTCCAGGGGCTCTCGCTGCACGTGTTCAGGGTATTCGGCGTGCAGGTCCAGCAAGCGCTGGTCAATGATGGCGAACTGTTCTACCAGGCTGTTGAGCACATCGAGGCGCTCGTCCGGGTTGCTGATGGTCGATTCGCTCAGGGTCTCGACCCAGGTCAGGATGTTGATATCGGCGCAGTTGACGATTTCATCGAGCTGGCGGTGCGCATCGGTGAACGCTTCGCCTGTGCCTGGCGTGATGCACAGGTAGCGGGTCAGGGTGATTTGCAGGGCTTTGAGGTCGTATAGCTTGAAGTGGGGCAAGGCGCGCAGCGTGGTCTGGATGATTTTGGTGCCCTCGATACCGAGCTTTTCCAGCTCGCGATAACGCGACTCGGCGTATTGCAGGCGCTTGATCATGTCCAGGTTGAGCTTTGATACCGTTCCGGCGAGCTGCGCCTGAAGCTTGGCGTCCCGCGAGGTGATCGTTTCCAGCTCCTGGAGCGTGGTCAATAGCTTGGTGCGAAACATGGGCAGGCGTTGCGCAACGGCCGAACGGGTCAGCAGCAGTTGTTGGCTCAAATAGTCAATCATGTTGCCCTGGTAATTGGGCACTGTGTCGATGATGTTCAGTGCCCGCAGTTGGCGGATGGGCACGTCGTATTCGGCCATGCGGGCGTCGACCTTGTCGATGTACGCCTCGCGCTGGCGCTCGGAGGAGGGGCCTGGCTTTGGCTCTATCGCCGCATGTGCCTGGGTGATTTCGGTTTGCCCGCGTCGCTGGTCGGCGTTGAACGCGTTGAGGTTTTGCCGCAGGTCGAGGATGCGCGAAGGTGCTTTGGCTTGCGCGGCTTTGCGGCGGTTCCTGAACCCGGCACCGCGCAGGCGCAGGCGGGTGTCGACAAACCATTGGCCGGCCAGGTTGCTTAGCAGCAAGGGGCCGTTGTGGGTGGGGCGTTTGGGGTCGATGATCATGACGTTGTCGTTCTCATCCACCGTCACCTCGAACCAGCGTGGGCCGACCGGTGCGTACCATTTATCGGCAAGGGCATAGAGATGCAGGTGCACCCCGGCCTCCGTGATCGGCTCCCCCAGCCCCTCGGGTTTGTCAATTTTGAAGCGATCCAGGGTCGCCCCCAGGCTTGAGGGCGCACGACTGAGTGCGCCGCTGCTGTGCAGGGGGCCTTGATGACGTGCGGCCAGGTCGCTCTCGGACACGTTGGCTTGCTGGCTGACGAGGACTTTGGGCGACGTCGGCAGTGCTTTTTGCGTCTTTTCCAGAACCGTGGTTTCAGGTTCTACCGGTGTGGGTTCAGTCTCCACCAGCGCCACCTTTTGCGCTGCTCGCTCAGGTGGATGGCGCAAGGTCACGTGCAGCACCAGGGCCATGCCCAGGTTGAGCAGCAGGTCGACCTGAGCCGTCCAGGAAACCTCCCCATCGGGCCCCGGTTCGGCCTGGGCCGTGGCTTGCAGGTCGTCCATGATTTGCCAGATCCATGCGGCGATCCCCACCGTGCGCCCCAAAAAGGGCAGCGCCGCGCCGAAAATCATCCAGCCGGCCTGCCGGTAACTGGCCCAGCGCTTCTGCACATTGGACACCGATTGGCGGTTGGCCAGCTCCACCAGCGCATTGGCGTTGTCCGTGAACAACGTCGCCAGGGCATCATTGCCCAGCACTTCGTCGCTCAGGGCCATGGGGCCACTCATTTGCAGCACCACTTGCGGTTCCACCAGCGCGCGCACCACCGTCCATGGCGAGGGCAGGGCGGCGGGGAACACGTACTGCTCGTAGTTAAAGCGTATGTCTTCGGCCAGCCAGGCCAGCACCGAATCGCGCAGGGTGCGCTGATGCTTGATCGCATACAGCAGGTTTTGCCGGGACGGGAACTGGATCAGCACCGGAGTCAGCAACGGGCGATACAGCAGGCACGGGCCCTGGGTGTGGTCGCGGGGGCCGATCACGAACATATTCGCCACCCCATCCTGTTCCTTGCTGGGGCGCAAGGTCGGGACAAAGGCCAGGCGGCGGAACACGATCTCTTGCCCTTCCACCTGGCGCTCGTGCGCCTCTGCCTGCACGGCCGCCGCCACATAGCGGTAACCGCGCTCGTCGATGCCATGCAGGCGCTGGATTTTCCACTGCAAGGCCAGCAGCGGCAGTTGCACCCGCAAGTGCGAGGTGTAGAGGGTCTGCCGGCTCTTCGACTCAGCAGGGTCGTCGAGCAGGGTGCGTTTGATCAGCGCCGGGTAGTGTTCGCCGATATCGAGGGTTTCGATCAGGTCCTTGAGGTAGGTGTAGGTCAGCCAGGTCGGGCTCTTGCCGCCGTTGTAGAGCACGCTGGTTGTTCCTGTGGGCAGCCCGGTGAGGTTTTCCAGGGCCAGGTCGATCAGGCTGCGCCGGGTGATGTCGCTGGCCCCGGGCAGCACAAAAGTGCCCCAGACCACCGGGCTCTCGATGCTGATCTCGACCTTGTCCAGGTTCAGGCTCGCGCCATTGGGTTGCTGTTTGAGTGTGCCTTGCAACTGCTCCCGGGCGTAGTCGCGGATTGCCGGGATACCGTCCTGGAACGTGCGCCCGTGGTTGTGGGTGTGCAGTTCGGCCAGGTCGATCAGGTAGCGGCTGTAGGTCGAGATGTCGAGGTCTGAGGCGCCGGTCAGCCACTCGGGAAGCTCTTCATGTATCTGGCGGATGTTCGACAGTGAGTGGCTGCTCAGGTCCTCAATCACCGGCAGGATGCGGGCGACCGCCTGGCCGCCGACCGCTGCTGCGGGAGGTGCTTCGATGCCGGACGAGCCCACCGAGCCGATGGCCTCCAGTTGCAGGGCGACCAGGTTACACGCCTGGCTCTCGAAGAAATCCCCCTGCGGTTCGTACAGGCGCCATTGCACGTTCACCTGCGCCGCACTTTGCGTCAGGCCTGTGGGCAGGGCTTGGCCGAAGGCGTCCAGGGAGTCGAATTTCGCGTAACCAGTGCTCAGCGAATACGTGAGGATGCGCTGCTGTTGCTCATGTACGCCGATCAGCACCGCGATATCCGACAGGCCAACGTGAATGGACTGGTTTTCGTTGCTGGCATCAATGTCGACCAGGTAAGCGTGGGTCTGGAAGGTATCGGAGGTTTTGCGCCTGGCCAGCTGCGGGAAGTGGAACAGCGTCCTGGCCATGGCGCAATCTTGTTCATCCCAGCCTTCCTGGGCCGTAACGTTCCATACGTTGCGCAAGGAATGGGCGAGTGTCTGCCAGCGGGGGCCTGCCAGGCCGTTGGAGGCATTCCAGTAGTCCAACTGCTGCTCCTGGAAAGCGCTGAAGATCAGGGCCGACAGCTCGTTGACCAGCCGTGCGATAGCATCGATCTTCACGGGCAGGTGGTCGGGGGGCTGGGCTGCGGGCTCCAGGGTGAGGAAATGCTCGCCGTCGATATAGATCACCGGCTCAGGCGACAGGGCCTGGTTGGCCAGGACCGAGGTCAGTGATTCGGTAGACGCCGGCGCTGCCTGGATCGCATCGCCGACGATGCGCCAATGCGGTGTGACGACCATGGCCAGGTCCGGCTCGATGTTCAGTGTCGGGTATTGCTCCTTGAGGGCTGCACGTAGCAGGTTCGCGGCGACTTCACGGATGGAGGGGCCGGTACTCAATTGCATCAGCAGCTCATAGGCACTTGGCGGACGGTTATGGGGGGCGGGTGAGTCGTTGGGCATTTGCAGCTCCTTGGCCAGTGGAAGGCTTGAAGAGCTGCACGGTAGTTTCTGCGGCGGCGGCGAAGACGGTAGATAAATACCCTGGCCGGGGCCGGCGCGCCCAGGCCAAGGTCGATCAGGTGCCGGACTTGATCTTGCTCCAGGCCCGGGTCCGCGCACGCTCGGCGTCGCGCTCCAGGGGCTTGAGGGTGTAGAGCGTGGCCATCGCCGCTTCGGTGGGATACAGGTTGGGGTTGTTGCGAATCGCCGGGTAGACGTGCTCGGTCGCATCCTTGTTGGGGTTGGGGTAGCCGACAAAATCACTGATGGGCGCGATCACCTGGGGTTGCAGCAGGTAGTTGATGAAGGTGTAGGCGTCCTGCGGGTTTTTTGCACCCTTGGGAATGGCCAGCATATCGAACCAGATTGGCGCGCCTTCCTTGGGCAGGCGCATGTCGACGATCACCCCGTTCTTGGCCTCCCGGGCGCGGTTGGCGGCCTGGGAGAAACTGCCGGAGTAACCGACGGCCACGCAGATATCCCCGTTGGCGATATCGGCCATGTATTTGGATGAGTGGAAGTAGGTGATGTAGGGGCGGATCTTCATCAGCAACGCTTCGGCTTTGACATAGTCCTTGGGGTTGCTGCTGTTGGGGTCCAGGCCCAGGTGCTGCAGGGCCAGGGGCAGGATTTCCGACGGTGAGTCCAACAGTGCCACGCCGCATTGCTTGAGCTTGCTGATGTGCTCTTCTTTGAAGATCAAATCCCAGCTGTCCACCGGTGCGTCGGCGCCCAGGGCGGCCTTGACCTTGTCCGGGTTGAAGCCGATGAGGATGGTGCCGTACATGTAGGGCACCGCGTGTTTGTTGCCCGGGTCGTTGGCCTCGATCAGCTTCATCAGCTTGGGATCGAGGTGGTTCCAGTTGGGCAACTGGCTGCGGTCCAGGGGTTGGAACACCCCGGCTTCGATCTGCTTGGCCAGGAACACATTGGACGGCACCACCACGTCATACCCGGAGTTGCCGGTCAGCAACTTGGCTTCCAGGGCTTCGTTGGTGTCGAAGATGTCGTACACCAGCTTGATCGCCGGGTTCTGCGCCTTGAAATCTTCCAGGGCCTTGGGCGTGATGTAGTCGAACCAGTTGTAGACCCGCAGGGTTTTTTCTTCGGCGTGGGCGGCGCTGCTGAGCACGGCGGCGCAGAGCACAAGCGACTTGAGCATGTTCATTGGGCTGCCCCTTCAAAACCTTCGAGAACGTTGACGGCATTGATGCCGATTTCTGCCACCGCGTAACCGCCTTCCATCACAAACAGCGTCGGCTTGCCCAGGCGGGCGATACGCGCGCCCATGGCCAGGTAGTCCGGGCTGTCGAGCTTGAATTGCGAGATGGGATCGTCCTTGAACGTGTCCACGCCCAGGGACACCACGATGATGTCGGCGCCATAGCCCTCGATCTCCCGGCAGGCCTGCTCCAGTGCCGCGCTCCAGGTGTCCCAGGCGGCACCGGCCGGCAGCGGGTAATTGAAGTTGAAGCCTTCGCCGGCACCCTCGCCCAGCTCGTCGGCATAACCGAGGAAAAACGGAAACTCGGCCTGCGGGTGCCCGTGGATCGAAGTGAACAGCACATCGCTGCGCTCATAGAAGATCGACTGGGTGCCGTTGCCGTGGTGGTAATCCACGTCGAGGATCGCGACCTTTTTGTGGCCCTGGTCGATAAAAGCCTGGGCGGCGATGGCGGCGTTGTTGAGGTAGCAGTAACCGCCCATCAAGTCGCCAGCGGCGTGATGCCCCGGTGGCCGGCACAAGGCGAAGGCGCTGTGGGCGCCTTGTTGGATCGCCTGCTGCGCGGTCAGCGCGACCTGCGCCGCGCTGTAGGCCGCCTGCCAGGTACCGGCGGTGATCGGCGCACCGCCGTCGAAGCTGTAATAGCCCAGTTGGCCGTGCAGGCTGGTGGGCAGCACGCGGCGCAAGGTCCGGGCGGGCCAGGTGTAGGGCAGCAGGTCGCCGTCCTGGCCGAATTCGACCCAACGGGCCCAGGCACCCTGGAAGAACTCCAGGTAGTCGCGGCTGTGGATGCGCTGCAGCGGCGCCAGGCCAAAGTCCTGGGGCGCTTGCACCGGGCCCAGTGTACGGTCCTTGACCCGTTGCAGCACATGGTCGGCGCGCGAAGGCATTTCGAAGCAGGGCATCAACTGGCCGTCCATCAATTCGCAACGGCCATGGTGCAGGTGGTGATCGTGCGAGTAGATCGTCAGCATTTTTATTGTTCTCCGCAGGCAGGTTGGGATGCCTTGCAGTGTTGCGGTGCGCGCAGGTTTGGAGAACGGCAGGAGCGGCCAAAAGGGGATAAATATGGCCAAATTGTCTGTCCGAAATTCGCCCCTGCATGGGGCGTCAGGCTCGAAATTGACTCGGCGCTACACCGCTCCAGCGTACAAAGGCATGCCGGAAGCTCGCGGTCTCACTGAAACCCAACTGCTCGGCGATGCGGTAGATCGGCCACTGGTCTTGCGCCAACAACTGCTTGGCGCGCTCGAAGCGCAGTTCGTCCAGCAGTTCCTGGTAGCTGCAGCCCAGGTCGTGCAGGTGCCGGCGCAGGGTGCGCGGCGAACAGTTCATCTGCTGGGCCAGGCCATCGAGCCCCGGTGCGGCGTGCAGTTGTGCCGCGAGCAACTGGCGGACCCGCCCCAGCCAGGCCTCGCGCCCGGTGAATTCGGTGTTCTGCTTGCGGCAGCGTTCGGCCATGGCCCGGTGGGTCACGGTGTCGGCCAGGGGCAAGGGTTGGGCGAGCCAGCGCTGGTCGAAGGCGAACGCATTGGCCGTGGCCTGGAACTGCAACGGGCAGTCAAAACACTCGGCATAGCGCGCCTGGTAATCCGGCGCAGTATGCTCAAAGCGCGCGCCCAGCAAGGGCAGCGGATGGCCGAGCAGGTCGTCGCAGATCACCTTCAGCGACCCCAGGCACAGCTCCACGTTGAAGGCGGTCAGCGCCGGGCTCTCGCGGTAATCGCTTGCGGTGAACCAGATACGCTCGCCGTCTTGCTCAAGGCTCAGTTCGAACAGTGTTCCCAACAGCGCCGGATAACGCAGGGCCAGGCGCAAAGCGTCACCGAAAGTGGCACTGGTGAGCAGGGCATAGCCGAGCATGCCGTACGCCGATACGTGCATCCGTCGCCCCACGATCAGCCCGATATCGCGCTGCAAGGCCACGGCATTGGCGCACACTTGCATCTCCTGGTGCGTGGCGATGCGTGTGTCGGCGCGGCTCAGGTCCGCCGCACAGATGCCACTGCCGGCCAGTAGCGCTTCGGCGGGCAAGCCTTCGGCCTTGAAGGTGCTGAGCACCAGGGAAACGGCGTTGAGGGTGGTGAGGTGGGAGTGCAGCATGGGAACTTCCAGCCAGGGGATGGCTGGAAGTGGAGCAAGTTATATGCCGCTCAGCTCAGTTCGCCGCACAGGTCCAGCTCGACCAGGCGCCGTACTTCGTCGTTGGGCAGCCCGGCGCCGAGCAAGGCTTGCAGCTTGCCGAACACAGCTTCGCGGGTCATGCCGCCACCGGACAACACACCGACCCCACGCAGGCGGCTGCCCGCTTCATATACGTCCAGTTCCACACCGCCTTCATGGCATTGGGTGATCGCTACGACCACGATGTGCCGAGCCTGCGCACGCTGCAGGCTGGCGAGGAACGCCGGGTTATCGCTGGGCCCGGTGCCGCTGCCAAAGCATTCGAGCACCAGTGCCTGGATGCCGCTGTCGACCAGGGCATCCAGTTGCCCGGCATCAATGCCCGGTACCAGCGGCAATACGCCGACATTGGCCAGGGCCTTGGGCTGGCGGTAGTCCAGGGCGGCAGGCAGCGCCTGGGCCTTGGCCACGCCGCCGTTGCGCTGCAGTGCAGCAAAGGGATGGCGACCAAAACTGCGGATTTTCGCGCAGCGGGTCGGCGCCATCAGTGCGCCGTGGAAGTACAGGTGCACCCCGGGCGCCAGGCCTTCACCCAACGCTGCCAGGGCGCCGCTGACGTTTTCCCAGGCATCGCTGTCGGGCACGCCGGCCGGCAGCATCGAACCGGTGAACACCACCGGCGCCGGCAGGCCCAGCAGTTGGAAACTCATGGCCGCCGCGCTGTAGGCCAGGGTGTCGGTGCCATGCAAAATCAGCACGCCATCGCAGCCCTCGTCCACAGCCTCGACTACGGCGCTGCGCAGGTGTTGCCAGTAGGCGGGCGTCATATTGGCGCTATCGATCAGCGGCGACATTTCCCGAAAGCGCCAGGCTGGCGCTGGTAGGTGGGCAAGCTGTTCGCGCATGCGCGCTTCAAAGCCCGAAGCGGGCGCCAGGCCGTTGGCGCTGGCTTGCATGCCGATGGTGCCGCCGGTGTAGAGCACCATGAGGGTGTTAGCTTTGGACATCGAACAATCTCCTGAACGAAAAACGCCGCCGGGCCCAGAGCATGCCCAAGGCCGGGCGGCGTGTCATCTATCTAGGCTCAGCGTTGCACTTGGGCGTTCAACTCAGCAGTCGCTTGAGCGGTTGGCTCAGGCTGCACCGGGTTGGCCGGCCAGGCCTTGCGGTCCAGGTCCAGGTCCGGGAACTGGCTGGAGTCGAACACCGGGGTCTTGATGCCCGCCGCGCGCTGGTTGTCGTAGTCGTTGAGGATACGCATGGCGATCTTGAACAGGAACGCCAGGGCGAACAGGTTGACGAACGCCAGCATGGTCATGGTGATGTCGGCGAACGCGAACACGGTGCTCAGGTTCTCGATCGAACCCCAGAAGATCAGCACCAGTACCAACGCGCGATAACCGATCAGCACCTTGCGGTTGTTGCCCACCAAAAAGCGCAGGTTGCTCTCGCCCAGGTAGTAGTTGTACATGATCGATGTAAACACGAACAACGCCAGGGCCACCGAGATAAACATCCGCCCCCAGTCACCGACCACCGCTGCCAGGGAGTTCTGGGTCAGGGCAATGCCGTCGCCTTCAAAGCCTGGGGTGTAGAAGCCCGAAAGCAGGATCAGCAGGGCGGTGCAGGTGCAGATGATGAAGGTGTCGAGGAACACGCTGAACGCTTGCACCACACCTTGGGCGACCGGGTGTTCCACCGAGGCCACCGCGGCCACGTTGGGCGCGCTGCCCAGGCCTGCTTCGTTGGCGAACACGCCGCGCTTCACACCCATGATGATCGCGCTGCCCACCAGGCCGCCGAAGGCCTGGTCCAGGCCAAAGGCGCTCCTGACGATGGTCGCGAGCATGGCCGGCACCTGGTCGAATTGCAGCACGATCACGTAGACCGTCACGGCGATATAGACCAGGGTCTTGACCGGCACCAGCAGGTCGGCAATCGAGGCAATGCGCTTGATCCCGCCGATAAACACCAGGCCCAGCAACACCGCCAGCGCCAGGCCGGTGTAGGTGGTGTCGAAACCAAAGGCGTTATTGAGCGAGTGGGTCACGGCATGGGCTTGCAGGCCGTTGAAGGCGAACCCGAAGGTCACCAGCAGCAGGAACGCCATGACCATCCCCAGCCAGCGTTTTTGCAGGCCGTGCTGGATGTAATAGGCCGGGCCACCACGGTAGGTGCCTTCGGCGTCGGTGCGTTTGTAGAGCTGGCCCAGGGAGCACTCGATAAAGCTCGACGACATGCCCACCAGCGCGGTGACCCACATCCAGAACACTGCGCCCGGGCCACCCAGGGTCACGGCAATGCCGACCCCGGCGATGTTACCGGCGCCCACCCGCCCGGCCAGGCTGAGCATCAGCGCCTGGAACGAACTGAGTTGGCCGGCACTGCTTTTGAGGCTGTCGCGAAACACCGCGAACATATGAAAGAAGTGACGAAACTGAACGAAACGCGAGCGGATCGTGAAGTAACCACCGAGCCCGACAATGAGCACGATCAGTACTTTTCCTGAGAGGAAGTCGTTGATGACTTCTAGCATGGAGTATTCCTCGCTGTTTTTTTGTAAAGGCAAAAGCCGGACGGGTCGAAACATCGCGTTACACACCGTCGCGCAGGCAGCACGATAGGTGGGGCGAGTGCTCGTCCCGGTTCCAAGTCGCGGGTTGTTATTAGTTCGGCGTTCGCATGCGGTTGACGATCGTGCATGCGAAGAGGGGCGGCACTATACCTAGGTGTGCGCCAGCCGTCTGCAAGCAGCGCAACTGAGCGAGGAATGGTCGAAGCGTCACACTGACCTGATGTGGGGGCTGTCGAGCTTTGGTGAGGCTGCGTTAGGCATGAGTATCTACACGACTTGCTCTTTTTTGGTTGTGGGGTGTGAGTACATATCCGTTGCTGCAGTCATGGCCACTTAGGGTTCCGCCCTTACGGCGGCTCACTTTGGAAAAGCCCCAAAGTAAGCAAAGGGCTCTTGCCCCACCACTCGGCACCTCGCCTAGGCTCGGTGTGCCCGTCATCCGACATTGATTTGGGGGGCCGCCGCGATGGGCCATCCCTGGCCCAGCGCGGCTAACCCGGCGTCCTGCCGGGTTACCCCCCAAATCAATATCGGATGACGGCCAGCGTGGTTTAACGGGGCGCTGGGATCAAAATCACAAGCAACGCGAGGCGGCCTGACAGCCGACCTGATCGTCGAAGCGTACGCGTACCCTGTAGGAGCTGGCTTGCCTGCGATAGCGGTGTATCAGTCGATGAATCTGTTGGCAGACCTGCCGCCATCGCAGGCAAGCCAGCTCCTACAGGGGAATGCAGCTTCGCGCTCTGGCTTTGCTGTTGCTCTGTTTTTGATCTGGCTTTTGATCTTAGGCGCCCCGTCAAACCACGCTGGCCGCAGGCAGGTATTGCGCAGTGGGCACCCCGGCAGGATGCCGGGGTAGCCGCGACACGGCCATGGATGGCCGATCGCGGCGGGCCCACGGAGCAATGCCTGACTGCGGGCATGCCGAGCCTAGGCGAGGCACCGAGTGGTGGGGCAAAAGCGCTTTGGTTACTTTCGCGCTTTTCGAAAGTGACCCGCCGTAAGGGCGGAACCAATAGCCGCCATGACCGCAGCAACGGATATGTACTCCCCCCCCACCTTTGACTTTTGTTGTCTGGTTAGAAGTAGTAACCAATATTCACGTTGGTGCGGTAATACCACTCGTTGCTGCCCACCGAACTGGTGTTGGTAAAACCACTGCCATTCTCTGCGCCGCCATAGGGGTTGGCGTTGCGCGCCCAGGTAAAGTCGACCCAGGCCATCACCGGCATGGCCAGGAACTGCGCGCCTACGGTGAACATCTGCGAATCATCCCATTCGCTCTTGTCTTTCATCATCCGGCTGTAGTCGGTGTACAGCTTGACCTTCTTCAACTGCCCCAGCCTAGGCGTGTAGACGTCGTAGCCGAGGTTGATCGACGCCAGGCTGGCCTTGGACGCGATCAGGTAGGCCGGGGTCAGGCCGTTGCCGCCCATCAGTACCGAGTCCTTGCTGACGCCGGTGGGGTTTTCGGGATCGTATTCGTAGCGGATGGCCTGGGTGGTGACGGTCCACAGCCCCTTGTTGATGATGGCGTGTACACCGGCGGCCCAATAGTCGCCATCGTCCTTGGTGGTGGCGTTGTACAGCTGGGCGGTGGCCAGCGAGGCGCCGATCTCGGTTTTCCAGCCATTGCTGTTGAAGGTGCGCGCCACGCGGGCGTTGAGCTGGTTGCGCTTCTCGTTGTCCTGGCGCGACTGGGTGAAGGCAATCGCGTTGTCGTTCAGGTCGGCGTAACGCCCGACTTCAGGCGAGTAGCGAAGGTCGCTGGGCAACATGCGCGGGAAAAAGCCAAGCTGCACGTCCCAATCCTGATCCTTGTAGCTGTACTTGAGGCCGGTGCCGGCACTCGAGGCATAGCCCATGAAAAACGGCAGGTGGTAGCTCCAGCCAAATTGCGGATACGGCTCCAGGCCAAACGGCTTGAACGGTGCGCCCAGTTGCAGGTTGGAGTTGGCATTGAGCCGATAGCCAACGAAGCCACGGTCGATGGAGCGCTTGCCGTCGTCCTGGAACCAGTAGCCGATATCGCTATAGAGGCTCTTGTAGGTGGCCTGCACGTCCAGGCGGAATGTGTCGAAGAGGAAGCGGCCATTGTTCTCGGTGGTGTCCCAATGCTCGTCGCGATAGTTGGTGCGCAGCGCGCCGCCGATGTCCAGGCTGGCGTCCCCGGCGTCACTGCGCCAGGCAATGTGGGGGAAAGGTTTATTGGCGGCGTTGGCCCGCACCGGCTCGGAAGGGATGGGTTCTGCGGCGAAACCGCTGAAACTGGCAAACATCAATCCTGCACATAAGACACGCTTCATAGAGACCTCTCTACCGGGTGATCGGCAACACTCGTCCGCTTGCCTTTAAAGGCAACTAAGGAGGGAGCGGGTCTTACCGGGTTTAAGTGTTGGCTATTATTGTTTTATCGGCGAAACGCCGTTTAATCAGTGGATGCACGGGAGTAGAGCAGGAAGTGTGCCAGGCGGTAAGTTAGTTTGGATTTTATAAAAAAACCGCTTAAAAACAATTGTTTATATGGGAAACAAAGCGCTGTGTATAACCCATGAAACAATCCGTAAGTGCGGTAACAAAGTTGCCCGTGATAGGTGCGTCTTTATTGCACGCTGCCAATGAAACGGGCACTTTGCGGGTGATCCTGTAGGCGCGAGCGAAGAACTTGAGGGTAACGCGGTTATTCAGGATAAACCGCGTTATCGTTAACGTTCTTCGCGAGCAAGCTCGCTCCTACAGGGGGGGCTAGAGGTCCAGCACCAACCGTTGGCTCTTGCAGCCCGAAACACACACCATCATCGATTTGTTCGCCGCGCGCTCGGCCTTGGTCAGCACCCCGTCGCGGTGGTCGATCTGGCCTTCCACCACCCGCGTTTCACAGGAGCCGCACACCCCCTCGCGGCAGCTGTGATCGATGTCGCAACCGGCTTCGAGCAGCACATCCAGCAAGCTCAAGCCGGGCTCCACCGACAGCGTCTTGCCGGACTTTTTCAACTCCACGCTATAGCGGTTCTGCGCATCTTCGCTGGGCGGCAGTTCGGCGGCGGTAAAGCGCTCGATATGGGCATGGGGATAACCCAGGCGCTCACAGGTGCCCTCGAACGCATCCAGCATCGGCGTTGGGCCGCAGCAGTAGAAGTGCGTATCCGCAGGTTGGCCGGCGAGGTAGGCGGCGAGGTCCGGCGGCACGCCTTTTTCGTCGTTGAAGTGGTACACCACCCGCGCATCCAGGCCGTTCAAGGCTTCCACCAATGCCGCTTCCTGGCGCGAGCGCGCGCAATAGATCAGCTCGGCGGATTTGCCCTGGGCCAGCAGTTGGCGAAACATGCAGTAGATCGGCGTAATGCCGATGCCACCGGCCACCAGCACACTGTGGCTGGCGCTCAGGTCCAGCGCGAAGTTGTTGCGCGGCGCCGAGATCGACAGCGCCATGCCGACCCGCAGTTGGCTGTGCACATACTCCGAGCCGCCGCGGCTGTTGCGGTCACGCAGGATGCCCACGGTGTAGCGCCCCTGGTCGCTGGGAGAATTGAGCAGCGAGTAGCTGCGCACCAGGCCGTTGGCCAGGTGCAGGTCGATGTGCGAGCCGGCCTCGAACGGCGGGAACACGGTATCGCCCAACGGCCGAAACTCCACGCTGATGATGCCTTCGGCTTCATAGCGCAGGGTGTGTACGCGGGCGTTGAGCAGGGAGGGCTTAGACATCATTCACCTCTGTGACGGTACGCAGGTCGACATCGAGCCGGGCACTGGCCTCGATCTCGACCCGAAGTTCAGGAAACACCAGCGCGCTGACGGCCACCAGGGTGGACGTGGGAAATACGGCCTGCCCGGCGAAGAAATCGCGCCGTGCGCGGCCCACCTGGTCCTTGTCGGCGATATCGGTGAGGTACACCGTCAGCCGGTAGATATTGCCCAGATGCCCACCGGCCGCCGTCACCAGCGCCTGGATCTTGCCCAGCACCACCAGGGTCTGGGCGTAGCAATCCAGGGTCGCCTCGCGGCTGGCGGGGTGTGCGGTCATCCCGGACATCACCACCTCGCGGCCGATCAGCAGCGCATTCGACCAACTGGCCCCGGCGGGCGCCACCACGACCGGGTTCATGGCAGTTGCTTCGCGTCGATCAGTTCGAGCTGGGCCTTGGCCGCGTTCTTCAGGTAACGGCGCATGCGCACCACACCCAGGTCGTGCTGGTAGAGGTTTTCGCGCTGGTTGGCGTCCGGTTCCATGAACTCCAGCAGCACCCGATCCTGCTCCAGCACGGCCCAGTGCCGCGCTTCCAGGCGGTTTTTGTAGAGGAAGCGCCAGGTATCGCGCTGCCAGCCGGTCAGCGGTCGGCAGCGCCAGTGGAACACCGCCGAGAGCGCGCGGCTGCTTGGGGTGTAGCTGCCGATAATGGTGAAGTTGCCGCCCGGGCCGCCGGTTTTCGGGTAGGGGATTTCCAGGCGCAGCCAATGGCAGCCGTTGTCCATGAACTCGGTCCAGTCGAAGTTCACCCCGCGCTGGCCTTCCTTCTCGAAGAAGAACCCGTTGTCGGTGTCGCGGGTGACGAACTTGGCGGTGGCTTCGCCTTCACTCATCGAGTGCGACATCTTGTGCAGGTAGGTGCCGTGCATCGGGTCCATGACGTTGTCGATCACGTAGCGGTAGTCGCCTTTCCACTCGGTGTAGCAGACGAAGCTGCTCCACTCCGGGGACGTCAGTTGCTCGGGCAGCACCAGTTCCGGCGGGGTCGCTAAATGCGGGTCGGTGGCATTGAACAAAAAGATCGCGCCTGCCGCTTCGCGGGTATGGAACATGCGGGTCGGGCGGCTGCCTTCGAGTTTGCAGCCAGGGCTGCCCGGTACCTTGGTCACGGTACCGTCACAGCGCACTTCGATGCCGTGATACGGGCATTGCAGGCGATCACCCAACACCGGGCCCTGGGACAGCGGCGCACCGCGATGGGGGCAATGGTCTTCGAGGGCGTGCACGCGGCCATCGTTATCGCGCCACAGGGCGATCTTGTAGCCCAGGCGGCGTACCGATACCGGCTTTTCACCCAGCAGGTCCGAGGGTAATACCGGGAACCAGAGGTCTTTGAGGCCATTGGCCAGATGGTTTTCAACAGGGTCGACGGTCAATTGCATAGTCATTTTTTTATTCCTTCTGCCGGGTCATTCGCCCAGCCGGGCCATCAGGGTTTGATAGGCATCTGCCGTCCACTCGCCGCTGGTCAGCGGGCAGGGCGGGCCGGCCAGGTTGAGGTGGGCGAGCAGGGCCGCCAACTCGGTCACGCCGTTGCCGAAGGCGCGCTCGATGGAGTCGCCCAGCAGCTCTTCAAACTGGGTATTGGGCCGTTTGCGCGCCTGATGGGGCTCGAGGAATCGTTCGGTAGTGCTCATGTCATTGACCTCCGTTGCGTACCCGTTCGCGGATGGTTTCGCGCACCGGGATAAAGTCGTATGTCGGGAAAACTTCAGTGCTGAACACGCCCCACGCCGAGCGCTCAAGCTCCACGTTAAGGGACGGCAGCAGGCCCGGCGCCAAGCGCAGGGTGACGATCTGGCCCAGGCCCATGGCCACGGTCCAGCTCACCACCTCCACGCCTTGCGGTGGAAAGCGCTCCCACCAGTCCTGCTGCTTCATGTGCCGCTGAATGTCTTCCAGGTTTTTTGATTGGTCGTGCTTGAGCAGCACGGTCACCAGCAAGGTGTCGCTCATGGTCAGGCCGCGCTTTGGGTGGGGATGGACCAGGCGTCGTAGCCGTAGACCCAATCGGCATTGCCGCCGTCCTTGAGCCACTGGTTGCCGCGCGAGCCGATCTGGATCTGGCTGGTGCGTTCCAGGCGCGCCTGCTGATAGCCCTGCAAGGCAGCGGCGACCTGGGACGGGCTGTCGAGGTCTTGCAGGTAACGGGCGAGCACCACCGCATCCTCGATGGCCTGGCCGGCACCCTGGGCCATGAACGGCATCATCGGGTGGCAGGCATCGCCCAGCAGGGTGATGGGTCCCTTGGACCAGAACGGCAGCGGGTCGCGCTCATACAGCGCGGTCTTGAGCACATCGCTGCAGGCATCCAGCAGGGCACGGGCGTCGGGGTGGAATGCCTGGTAGTGGCTGCGCAGTTCGTCGGCATCGCCGGCGCTGGTCCACGACTCTTCATGCCAGCTGTCCTGGGCGGTAGTGGCGAAGATAAAGATGTCCTTGCCCTGGTTCAGCGGGAACGTAACGATCTGGCTCTGGGGGTTGGGGCCCCACCATTTGGTGAAGGCCTGGATATTCGGCACATGGGCCACCAACTCGGCCGGCACCACCGCGCGGTATGCCACCACCCCGGTAAAGCGCGGGTGCTCTTCGCCGAACAGCGCGTTGCGCACCACCGAGTGGATACCGTCGGCGCCGATCAGCACGTCACAGCGGTGCTGGCTGCCATCCTTGAAATGCAGGCAGATGCCGTCGTCAGTGTGCTCGATCCGTTCGGCACGCTTGGCGAACTGCACCTGCTCCAGCGGGAACACTTCGGCCAGGGCCGCCAGCAGATCGGCGCGGTGGATGGTCAGTTGCGGGGCGCCGTACTTCTGCTCGGCGGCGTCGGACATTTCCAGGCGTGACGTCTCTTCGCCGCTGTCCCACATCCGGCTGATACGGTGGGTCGGCCGCGCGGCCGGGATGCGCACGGCGGCGCCAATTCCCAGGCCATCCAGCGCCCGTACCGCGTTGGGGGTGAGGTTGATGTCGGCACCGACCCGCAAAAAGGCCTTGGACTGTTCAAACACGGTGACCTGGTGACCGGCGCGGTGCAGGGCGATCGCGGCGGTCAGGCCGCCGATGCCGGCGCCGGCGATAGCAATATTTAAGGAAGGCATGTGCGACTCCTGCTCAAGGTTTCGGTTTGTCGGTGAGGAACTTGCCTTGCGGCGCCTCGACGTGTTGCTGGCGCCGGGTATTGCCGTCGATACCGCCGGCAATCGCCCATTCGGCGAACACCGTGGGCCCCGGCTCAAAGGTGCGGGGCTGCCATTCGCCGGTCAGTTGGTCTTCGTCGGCGTAGTACTCCACCAGCGCGCCAGCGGGGTTTTTGAAGTACCAGAAAAACGCCGAAGACACCGGGTGGCGCCCAGGGCCGATCTCGGTCGGCCAGCCGCTGCGGGACACGTGCATGCCGCCGCCAAACACCTCGTGCACATCGCGTACGGTAAAGGCCACATGGTTCAGCCCCGCCCGTGGCGCCGGCAGTTGCAGCATGAACAGGTCGTGATGGCCGCCTTCCTCGGCGGTGCGCAAAAAGGCCCCGCGGTCCGGGTAGCGGTCCGAGGCCTGGAAGCCGAAACGCTCGTGGTAGAAGGCTTCGCAGGCGTTTACGTCCTTGACGAAAAACACCACGTGGCCGACCTCAATCGGCGTGGCGCGCTCGTAGATCGGCGCCGCCTTGTTGATCCGGCCCTTGGTCTGCCAGGTGTTGTGGCCGCTGCACTCGATCTCCAGCTCACGCTTGCGCGTCACTTGCAGGCGGATCGCCAAGCCGTTGGGGTCGGTGCAGCCGATACGCCCGTTGCCCTCGACAAACCCCGGGTCGTTGGCGATGCGTTCGGCGTACAGCGCAAGGTCCGCCGCGTCGGCCACGCCCCACACCACTTCGCGCACGGTCGAGCCGGCCTCGATGGCGGGCGGCAGGCCGGGTTTGTTCAGGTCGGCGAGCACTACGCGGCAGCCGTTGAGGGTCTCGAAGATCACCTCATCGGGTTGCGCGCTGACCTGGGTCAGGCCCCAGTCGCTGAAAAAACGCACGCAGGTGTCGAGGTCCTCGACGCCATAGGTGACTTCATCAATACCTAAAACGCTCATCACGCTACCTCGTGTGGCACACCGGCCCAGGCCAGTGGCTGTTGGTTCATGCCCCAGTAGAGGCTCTTTTGTTCCATGTATTGCAGGATCCCCAGGCGGCCTTTCTCGCGGCCCAGGCCGCTGTCGCGCCAACCGCCGAACGGCGTGGAAATCGAGAACTGCTTGTAGGTGTTGATCCACACCGTGCCGGCCTGCAAGCGCCGGCCCAGGGCCCAGGCGCGCTTGTAGTCGCGGCTCCAGATGCCTGCCGCGAGGGCGTACAGGCTGTCGTTGGCCTGCTCCAGCAGTTGCTCTTCATCGTCGAAGGGCATGGCCACCAGCACCGGGCCGAAGATTTCTTCCTGGCACACCTGTTGTTGGTTGTGCAGGCCTTCGAGGATGGTCGGCGGGTAGAAGTAGCCCTGGTCATACAGGCCACCGCTGGGGCGCTGCCCGCCCAGGCGCAGGCGCCCGCCTTCGGCCAGGCCGAGGGCGACGTAGCGTTCCACCGATTCACGATGGCTGGCGCTGATCAGCGGGCCCATCTGCGTGTTTTCGTCGGCCGGGTCGCCCATGCGCAGGTTCGCGGCGGCGGCTACCAGGCGTTGCATGAAGGGTTCGTACAGGGCGCGCGCGACAAACAGCCGCGAGCCGGCAATACAGGCCTCGCCCGAAGAGCTGAAGATGCCGTAGAGCACGCCCGCCACCGCGTGGTCGAGGTCGGCGTCATCAAGGACGATGGTCGGCGACTTGCCGCCCAGCTCCAACGACACCGGCATCATCTTGTCGGCGGCGATATGGGCGATGTGCTTGCCAGTGCGGGTGCCGCCGGTGAACGACACGCGCTTGACCAGCGGGTGGCGGGTCAGCGCATCACCCAGCAGCGAGCCTTTGCCGGGCAGCACGCTGATCAGGCCCTTGGGCAGGCCGGCCTCTTCACACAAGCGCGCCAGGCGCAGGGCCAGCAGCGGGGTGATTTCCGCTGGCTTGATCACCACCGCATTGCCCGCCGCCAGGGCTGGTGCGACCTTTTGCGCCTCGCTGGCAATTGGCGAGTTCCACGGAGTGATCGCGGCGACCACGCCCATCGGCTCATACACGCTCATGCTGACGAAATCGCCGCGCGAGGGGGTAATGGTTTCTTCGAGGGTTTCGCAGGCGGCGGCGAAGAACTGGAAGGTGCCGGCCGCACTGGCCACCAGCGCGCGGGTTTCATTGATCGGCTTGCCGTTGTCCTGGCGTTGCAGTTGCGCCAGTTCTTCACTGTGCAGGCGGATCAGCTCGGCGATGCGGTACAGCACGCTGGCCCGCTCATGGGGTTTGCGCTGGGCCCAGCCGCTGTGCAGGAAGGCCTGGTGTGCGCCCTGGATGGCGTCTTCTACATCCTGCAGATCGGCAGCGTTAAGCCAGGCCACGGCCTCGCCGGTGGCCGGGTAGCGGCTGGCGTAGCGTTCGCCACGGCCCAGGCGCCAGTGGCCGGCGATGCAGATCGGTAAAGTCTGTTCGAGAGTCATCGACGGGCTCCTAAATTGAGATGGCATGGGCGTGGTTGCCCAGCGCACGGACCACGCTGTACACGGTCAGCGCCGAGGTCTTGGGGTTGGCCAAAAGCGGCTTGCCGCGCAGGCTCAACTCGAAACGGCCAAAGGCGCCACGGGCTTCGAAGTGGTGGACGTTTTCGTCGCTGTGGGGGTCGGCGATCAGCGTGACGTGGGTGCGATCCAGGCCCAGCCCGGCCAGGGACAGGGTGGCGGCGACGTTGGCGTTTTTCGGATACAGCCGCGCGGCTTCGCGGGCGCTGCCCTGGAAGATCACCGTGGCTTGGCTGATGGTGTCCAGGTCGCACGCCTGCTCGCCGGGAGTGTTTTTCCAGGCGCGGGCCGGCTTGCGCCCGGTGTAGTTGACCGAATCCAGGCCGCCGACCTTGGCCGCCGACAACGCATCAATACCGCCAATCGCACCGGGCAGCAGCTCGATGCGGGTCTTGCCGCGCTCAGCGGCTGCTTCCAGGCGCTCGACCAGACCCACTTCGGACAAGGCGCCGACCGACACAATCAGGCAGGCAATCCCACGCTCCAGGGCCGGCAGCACATGTTCCTCGATAGCGCGGTGGCCGGCGCATTCCACCAGCAAATCCGGGCGCGTATCGGCGGGCAAGGCGGTGAGCACCTGCGGCGGTCGCTTGAAACTGGCCAGGCGCTGGCGCACCAACGCCTCTGAGCCCTCGGAGGCAATGACGTAATCCACGCACAGCTGCGGATCGTTCTCCAGCAGCTCCAGCACGCCGACGCCAATGGCGCCGCAGCCGATCATGGTGATATGCAACATGCGGCGATCCTCAGGCGGTGGCCTTCTGGGCTTTGGTTTCGCTGTTGGGCGGGCCGGCGAACTGGGTGGCGAAATTGCCCACGCTGAGCATGTCCACTTCCAGCAGGAACGGGCCGGGCTGGCTCAAGGCGCTGTCGACCACCTTGCCGAAATCCTTGAGGTCGGTGACCAGGCCGTGGCGCAGGCCCATGGATTCGGCGAGCTTGGTGTAGTCCGGGGTGTGCAGGTCGACATAGCAATGCCGGCTGCCGTAGACCGCGTCCTGGATATTGCGGATGACCCCATAGCGCTGGTCGTTCATCAGCAGGATCACCAGGTTGGCGCGCTCCTGGACCAGGGTCGCCAGCTCACCCAGGTTGAGGATGAAACCGCCATCGCCCGCCAGGGCGAACACCTTGCGCTCGGGCGCGGTTTCAGCGGCTGCGACCGCGGCGCCGATGCCCATCGCCAGGCCCTGGCCGATACCGCCGCCCAAGGCGTGAACCCCGGCACGCGGGTGGTACAAGTTGAGCAGGCGGTTGCCCCAGATGCTGTTGGACAGGGTCACATCGCGCACCCAGGAGAAGTTGCGCCCGGTGCTGGCCTGCAATTGCTCGACCATCGCCGAGTACGGGCCCAGGTCCGCCACCAGTTGGTTGCGCGATTGCTCGCGCACGGCCTTGAGTTCGCTGAGGAACTGCGGGTCGGTGTGCAGGCGGCCTTCCAGGCGGTCAGCCAGGCCGTCCAGGGCCAGGGCCGTATCGCCGCAGATAAACAGCTCGCTGGCATAGCTGCGGCCTTCGATGGCCGGGTTGGCGTCGATGCGCAGGGTGTTCTGCGGCAGCTTGAGCGCGTACTTGAAGGTCTCGTTGCTGCGCAGGCGCGACCCGGCGATCAGCAGTGCATCGCAGGTTTGCAGGAACTGCTCGACCCGTTTGTTCTGCGAAAAGGCCCCCAGGCAGCGCTCGTCGTCTTCATTGACCACGCCACGGCCTTGGGTCGAGGTGATCACCCCCACGCCCATCGCCAGCAGGCGCTTGACCTGCGCCCCGGCATGCCGTGCGCCGCCACCGAGCCAGAGCATCGGGCGCTTGGCACTGGCCAGGCGCGCGGCCACCAGGTCGAGGGCTTCCGGTGCCGGTACGGCGACCGGGATCGGCAGCGGCGACAGGTCGGTAGGCATCGGGATAAAGGTCGACTGGATATCGATCGGGATCTCGACGCTGACCGGGCCGGTGGGCGCGGTGAGGGCGGTCTGTACCGCGAGCTTCAGGGTGCTGATGGCGGTCTCGACGCTGCGCACGCGAAAGGCGGCCTTGGACACGGCCTTGAGCATGTTCAACTGGTCGCGGGCTTCGTGGATATACGCCAGTTCCTGATCCAGGTATGGCGTCTCGATCTGCCCGGTGATGTGCAGCAGCGGGGTGCCGGCAGTCTGCGCTTCAACCATGGCGCCCGCGGCATTGCCGGCGGCGGTGCCGGTGGAGGTCAGGCACACGCCCAGGCCGCCGGTGGTACGGGCATAGGCGTCAGCCATGTTGGCGGCGCCGGCTTCACCCCGGGCCATGACAAAGCGGATATTGCCGCGCACGGCGAAGGCATCGAGGATCGGCATGTTGTGGATCGAGATCACGCCAAACGCGGCCTTGACGTCGCATTGTTCGAGAAAGGCGGTGATGGCAGCGCCCACGGTGACAGTGTTTTCATTACGCATGGCGGGACAGGCCTCCGGATACATCGATATGGCTGCCTGTGGTGTAAGCCGACAGAGGCGAGGCCAGAAACAGGATCGCGCGGGCCGCTTCAATCGGCAGGCCCAGGCGCCCCAGGGGAATATGTTTTTGTTGGGCCAGGCGGGCGGTCCATTGCGCCCAGTCGAGGTCGCGTTCTTCACGCGCTTCGAAGCGGCGGCGCCATTGCCCGGACTCCACCAGGCCAATCAGGATGCCGTTGACGCGGATGCCTTGCGGGGCGAACTCGGTGGCCATCGAGCGCACCAGGTTCTTGATCCCGGCGCGGGCGGCCGAGGTGGCGACCATGTGCGGCTCCGGCTGGCTGGCCAGCAGTGAGTTGACGCAGACGATGGCGGCATCGGCCTGGTTGTGCAGCTGCGGCTTGAAGGCGCGGACCGGGTTGATCACCGAAAAAAACTTCAGGTGCAGCTCTTCGGTCCAGGCGCTGTCGGTGGTGTCTGCGAAGGTCGAGACCCGGCCTTGCCCGGCGTTGTTGATCAACACACTGGCGGCGCCCAGCGCGGCCTGGCTGGCGCTGGCAAAGGCGTTGACCGCTTCGCCATCGAGCACATCGCACACCTGGGCCAGCAGTTGGCCTTGGGGGAAACGTTGGCGCAGGTCGCTTTCGGCACGGCGCAGGCGTTCTGCATCGCGGCCGCAGAACGCAACGGCGGCGCCGGCTTCCAGCAGCAGCTCGACGCACGCCAGACCAATGCCCGAGGAGCCTCCGGTGACGATTGCGGTGCGGCCCTGCAATGGATAAAGGCTCATCTCAATCTCTCATCAAGGCAGTGACGCGGGGCTGGCTGCTGTGGGCGCCGCCGTTGTAGTTGAGCAGGCGCGACAGCTCGTCGGCGCTGCGTCGTACCTGGGTCAACAGCTCTTCAAAATTCACATGACCGATCTGCGTGGTCGGGATGGTTACGCCGAGGGCGGCCACGATGTCGCCGCTCTGGTCGCGCACGGGCGCGGCCACTGTGGAAATCGCCGATTCAAAGAACCCTTCGCCGCTGACAAAGCCGCGCTGGCGGTCGGCCTGGAGCATGTCGAACAGCTCCATCACGGTTTTGGGGGTGCAGTGGGAGTGCTGTTCCAGGTGCTCCTCGGGGTACAGCTCGCGCAGTTCGGCCAGTGACAGGTCTTCGAGGAGGATGCGCCCCAGCACCGTGGCATGGGCCGGCAGGCGGGTGCCGACGTTGACCGCGTTGGAGAACACCGACGGCGGCGAAACCTTGGCCACATAGACGATGGAACGCCCGTCGCGCACCACCAGGTTGCTGGGGTAGTTAACCCGGTCGCACAAACGGGCCAGCAGCGGCTGGCCGAGTTCGGTCAGCTCCAGCGAGGCCAGGTACTCGAAGCCCAGGCGCAGCACCGACATGCCCAGGCGGTATTCGTTGCCGCTGCGGGTGACGAAGCCCATGGTTTCCAGGGTGGTCAGCAGGCGGAAAATGGTCGAGCGCGGCAGCGCCAGGCGCCGTGCCAGTTCCGGCGCGGTCAGGGTGCGGTTGCGCCGGCTGAACTCGCAGAGCAGCAGCAAGCCGCGCTCCAGGCCCGGCACGATGTATTTGTCCTGAGCATCCTTCAGCAGATCTGAGTCGTTCATAGGGTTCTACCTGTCAGGGATTGTTTGAGGGCGTAGGCCAGGCGACCGGCAACCACCAGCGGTTGTTCGATGGGGCTGGCATGGCCTGCGTCGGCGATCAGGTTGAAGCTGGCACCCAGGGCCTTGGCCACGCCCAGGCAGGTGTCGGGCGTGGTGATGGCGTCGGCTTCGCCGCAATGCACTTCGCAGGGCATTGCAGGTTGGCCGTGGCGCAGCAGGTCGTCGCCGCACAGCAATTCGATGGCCTGGCGATAACCCAGCGGGTTCAGGCGGGCCATGTTCCAGTGCACCCAGGCCAACGCTTGGGGCTGGGCCTGCGACGAGAGCATGTGGGCGCTGCGTTGTGCGGCCAGGCCGGCGATACCCAGGCGTTGCAGGTTATCCAGGCGTTGCTGGCGTACTTGCTGGCGCTGCTGGCTGCGTTCGGGTGCGCCATAGCCGCGAGCCGGGCTGATCAGCACCAGGCGGCTCACCCGCTGGGCCTGCGCACTGCGGGCCAAGGCCAGGGCGGTCAGCGCGCCCAGGGAGTGGCCGACCAGCACGCACTCGTCCACTTCCAGCGCATCGAGCATCTGCACCAGGCGGGCGGCGTATTGCTCGGCCTTGGGCACGTCCGACTCCAGGGGGCTGGAGTCGCCATAGCCGGGCGCGTCCCAGGCGATGACCCGGGCCTGGGCCGCCAGGTGCTGTGCCACTTGCAGCCAGGACGCCGCGCCCGAGCCGATACCGTGCAGCAACACCACCGCCGGCCCCGTGCCGCATTCGCGCAGGGCCTGCTGGCCACCGGCGGCGGCGACCAGGCGCTGGGGGAAGTCGCGCTGCAGTTGGGCTTGCAGGTCGGCCGTCGGCGCGGCTTGGGTGAGTCCTGGCAACATGGGCTTACCCGCGCTTGATCGAGGCCAGAGGGTGCTCTGGCGGATAGGTCGGGGTGATCGGCTTTTTCGCGCCGAGCATCACGCACATCAGCGCGTCTTCGTCGCCGATATTGATCTCTTCGCGGTACACGCCCGGCGGCACGGAAATCACGTCGCGGTCGGTGAGGATGGTTTCGAAACGCTCGCCGTCCTTTTCCAGTACCACCTTGAGTTTGCCGCGCAGCACGAAAAACACTTCTTCGACGTCAATGTGCAGGTGCGGCGGGCCTTCGTGGCCGGCCGGGATGACCATGGTGGAAAAGGTGAAGTGCTCCGACGGGATGGTGTTCATGTCGGTGCTGATGCCGGTGCCGCCAGTGCCGATGTAGCGCATTTGCGCGCGGCGGAACTTGGGGTCGTAGTCGGCCTGGAACTTCAGGGCATCCCAGTCGTACTTGCGCGTCTCGTAGCGGGCGATGCGCGTGCTCATCCAGCTTTCCAGGCTGGCGCCGGCAGGGCGGTCCCAGCTTTTCGGGGTGTCGTTTTGGGCAGATAGATCAGTCATGACAGTCTCCAGATCAAGGCATGACGAACCCGCCGTTGACCGGCAGGGTTTGTCCAGTGATAAAGCGGGCAAGGTCGGACAGCGCGAACAGCACGGCGCCGCTGACGTCTTCGGGCAATTGCGGGCGTTGCAGGGCCCGTTGGTCGTTGTACAAACGGTGGCGCGCCTCGGGCACGTAGGCGGTGGCTTCCACCAGCACCAGGCCAGGGGCGATGGCGTTGACGGTGATGTTGTCGCTGCCCAGCTCACGGGCCAGGCTGCGGGTCATGGCGATGATCGCGCCCTTGCTGGCGACGTAGGCCAGCAGGTTCGGTGCACCCCACAGCGGGGTGTCCGAGGCCAGGTTGACGATGGCGCCCTGGCCGCTGGCGCGCAGGGCCGGCAGGCAGGCGGTGGTCATCAGCCAGGTGCCGCGCACGTTGACCTGCATCACCTGGTCCCAGGTGTCGATGCTCAGCTCTTCGCAGCCCTTGCCCCCGGAGTTGGTGATCGAGGCGTTGTTCACCAGGCCGTCGAGGCCGCCCAGCAGGCTAATCGTCGCGTCGACACAGGCCTGGACCGAGGTGGGTTGCGCCAGGTCGACAGCCACGGCCTGCACGTCCAGGCCCAGCGCCCGTAATTCACCGGCGGCCTGCTGTACACGCTCGTGCAGCACATCGGCAATCACCACCCGGGCGCCGGCCTGGCCGATGGCCTGGGCAAAGGCATAGCCCAGGCCCCGAGCGCCACCGGTGACCAGCACGCGGCGGCCTGCAAGCAAAAGGTCATGGCGGCTCATCATTGGGTGCTCAACATGGCTTTGGGCATGTAGTGCAGGACGCGTTTTTCCGCCCACACTACTGCGCCGTAGGCGATCACCCCAATCAGGGTCAGCGCGACAATGGCGACGAACACCCCAGCGGTGTTGCCCTGGCCCTCGGCGTCTACCAGCAAGAAGCCCAGGCCCTGGTTGCCACCGACCAGCTCACCGACGGTGACGCCGATCACGGCCAGGGTCGAGGCGATACGCAGGCCGGAAAACAGTGCGGCCATGGCCGACGGGAACTCCACCAGGCGGAAGATCTGCCAGCGGCTGGCATTCATGGTGCGTACCAGGTTGATCATGTCCGGGTCGACGGTGCGGATTGCCGAGAGCACGTTGATCATCACCGGGAAAAACACGATCAGGATCGCGATCAGAATCTTCGGGTAGATGGTGTAGCCCAGCCACATCACGAACAGCGGCGCGAAGGCGACTTTCGGGGCGATCTGCAAGGCCAGGATGTACGGCGACAACATGGCTTCGGCCGCCGGCGACAGGCCCAGCGAGACACCGATCATCACTCCCAGCAGGGCGCCGAGGGCGAAGCCGACGACGATCTCCAGGGCGGTGATCAGGGTGTGTTGCAGCAGGCCGCCGGTTTGCCACATCACCAGGCCTTCCTGGGCCACGCGGCTGAGTTTGGGCATGACGAACTCGGGCATGCCGAGCAGGCCGGGGCCCCATTGCCAAAGCACCAGGAACAGGATCAGCAGCGCGACGCTACCGAGCACGGAGTTGTTGTTTTTCATCGTGTACGTACCTCAATGTCCCGGTGGTTCACTGTGCGGCGACCGGGCTGTCGACGAATTGGTTGGTGAAGAGGTCTTCAAGCGGAGTCGCCTGGGTGACGATGCCTTCGCTGACATAGAACTGCAGGACCTTGTCCAGGTGCTGCGGATCGATGTGCCCGAGCACGGCCTGCTTGGCGTAGACGTGTTCGACGTAGAGCTTGAAGATCTTCTCCAGCGAGTCTTCCTTGCCGGCGTAGGCCGGTACCGCCTTGGCGAAGGTCGCGGCGGCGGCGCGCGGGTCCTGGATGATGTCGCGCATGCCTTGCAGGGTGCCCTGGACCACGCCGCGCACAATCTGGGGCTGGTTCTTGATCGCGTCGTCGGAGGCGAGAATCGCCTGGGCCATGCTCTCGAAAATCTGGTCCTGGGGGATCAGCTTGATCTGCACCCCGGCTTCCTCGGCATTGATCACCCAGTCCGGCACGCCCGCCATGGCCTGGGCCTTGTTGGCGGAGAACAATTGCCAGACCCCGGCGGGGCCGGCGGCCTGGATGTTCACGTCGTTCTTGCCCAGCCCGGCTTTGCGCAGCGAGGCGAGCAGGGCGTAGTAGGTGGTGTCGGAGTACGACATCACCGTCATGGTCTTGCCCTTGAGGTCGCTGACGCTGTTGATGTTGTCCTTGGCATTGGTGGCGATCATCGTCACCCCGCCGTCGCCCAGCACCGCCACGGCGCGCACCGGGATGCCATTGGCCCGCACCACGATCGGCGTGTCACCGATGGCTCCGCCGATCAGCGCATTACCGGCGCCGATCTGCTTGGCCACGTCCACGCCACCTTTGGCGGCGATAAAGGTCAGGTCCAGGTCCTGGGCCGTGTAGTAGCCCTTTTCCTTGGCGATGATCCACGGAGCGAACGCGGGCGAGTTGGGCGGCGCCGGCAGCAGGTAGGTGACCTTGGTCGGCTGCGCCTGGGCGGCACAGGCCATGCCGAGGCCCAGGCTGAGGGCGCAAAGACGTTGAAACAGAGACTTGAGCATGGGGACTCCTGAATCGGTTGGGGGCCGCAAGGGCGGTGATCAGTGCAGTTCGGTGTCGGCGCCGACCTGGAGCAACTCCATCAGGCGGCCGACCAGCGGGCCGATTTCCGGCAGCTTGCGGCGCTCCAGGGGGTTGTCGCGAAACGGCAGGTCGATACTGATTTCTTCGATGATCGTGCCGGGGCGGGCGCTCATGACCAGCAAGCGGTCGGACATGGCGATGCCTTCGATCAGGTCATGGGTGATGAACAGCGCGGTCTTCTTCTCGTCGAACAGCATCCGCGCCATGTCCTGTTGCAGGATCATCTTGGTCTGGGCATCGAGTGCCGAGAACGGCTCGTCGAGGAACAGCACCTGCGGGTCGATGGCCAGGGTGCGAGCCAGGGCGGCGCGCTGGCGCATGCCACCGGATAGCTGGAACGGGTAGTGATCGGCGTAGCCATTGAGGTGGCAGCGCTCGAGCAGGTCGAGGGCGACTTTCTGCCGGGTGGCGGCGGGTACGCCCTGGATCTCCAGGCCCAGCTCGACGTTGCGGCGGATGCTGCGCCAGGGCATCAGCAGGTCCTTTTGCAACATGAACGCAACCTGCGGCACCGGCCCGGTGACCGGCTCGCCACCAACGAACACTTCACCTTCGCTGGGGCGGTACAGGCCTGAGCCCATATTGAGAATGGTGCTCTTGCCACAACCGGAAGGGCCGATGATCGACACCACTTCACCCCGGCGAATCTTGAAGTTCACCTCGCGAATGGCGAAGGGCGCGTCTGCTTTACCCTTGGCCGGGAAACATTTACCGACATTGCGAAATTCAATTTCAGTCGGCTCCAGCTCTTCCCTGAGAGCTTGGTTATTCCATTGGGGCGTCACGGCGTACATCTCTTTCACAGCCATCAGGTAGGTACTCTGGTCTGTTTTATAGGTGATACGCCGTTTAGTGCATGAACAATGCCAGGGGGTTATTTCCTACAAACTATTAGTAAATATCCTTTGATATTAGTGATTTAGGTTCTAGTAGTTGGAAGTTGGTTGTTTCATATATGAAACGTTGGTTCTTATATGGCACGAAATTGCACACTGCTTGAGCGTGTAATGGGAAGTTGCAAGAAGTCGGTGCTTTATTGGGTAACGCGGGGAAGTTGCGAAAGGCGTTATTTGTTTTATATGTAAAACGCATTCGAGGGACTGGTTGCGTTTATGTAGGAGCCGGCTTGCCGGCGATGGCGTTCTTGAAATGTTGTACCTGCCTTGAGGACCTCATCGCCGGCAAGCCGGCTCCTACAAAGGTTGGGGGTTGGCAAATTGCGGGCAAAAAAAAGGGCCTGAAGAGCAAGTCTTCAAGCCCTCAAAAGGGTGAGAGGTGTCTAGTCCCTCAACCTGGTGAGCGGTGCTACATGCGTTCAGGCCTTCAAAGGCACCAGACGCGGGGCAATCATGTTTTCCGGGCGCAGGATGTCGTCGAGCATGGCGTCGTCGAGCAAGCCTTCTTCGCGCACCAGTTCCAGCACGCCGCGGCCGCTTTCGAGGGCAATGCGGGCGATGCGGGTGGCGTTTTCATAGCCGATGTACGGGTTCAGCGCGGTGACCAGGCCGATGGAGTGCTCCACCAGTTCGCGGCAGCGTGCTTCGTTGGCGGTGATGCCGACGATGCAGTGCTCGCGCAGCATGTCCATGGCGCGTTGCAGCAGGCGGATCGAGTCGAAGATCTTGAAGGCGATCAGCGGCTCCATCACGTTCAGTTGCAGCTGGCCGCCTTCGGCCGCCATGGTCAGGGCCAGGTCGTTACCGATGACCTGGAAGGCCACCTGGTTCACGGCTTCCGGGATGACCGGGTTGACCTTGCCGGGCATGATCGAGCTGCCTGGCTGACGCGCTGGCAGGTTGATTTCGTTGATCCCGGTACGTGGGCCGCTGGACAGCAGGCGCAGGTCGTTGCAGATCTTCGACAGCTTCACCGCCGTACGCTTGAGCATGCCGGAGAACAGCACGAACGCGCCCATGTCGGAGGTGGCTTCGATCAAGTCGGCCGCCGGTACCAGCGGCTGGCCGCTGATGGTGGCCAGGCGCTGTACAGCCAGGGCCTGGTAGCGCGGGTCGGCGTTGATGCCGGTACCGATGGCGGTGCCGCCCAGGTTGACTTCGGTCAGCAGCTCCGGCGCCAGGGTCTTGAGGCGTGCCAGGTCTTCACCCAGGGTCGTGGCGAAGGCACGGAATTCCTGGCCGAGGGTCATCGGCACGGCATCTTGCAGCTGGGTACGGCCCATTTTCAGGACGTGGCCGAACTCGACACCCTTGGCGGCGAACGCCTGGATCAGGCTGTCGAGGCTGGCCAGCAGCGCGTCATGGCCCAACAGCAGACCCAGGCGGATCGCGGTCGGATAGGCGTCGTTGGTCGACTGCGCCATGTTCACGTCGTTGTTGGGGTGCAGATATTGGTACTCGCCCTTGTTGTGGCCCATGGCCTCCAACGCGATGTTGGCGATGACTTCGTTGGCATTCATGTTGGTTGAAGTGCCAGCGCCGCCTTGAATCATGTCCACCACGAACTCTTCGTGGAAGTCGCCGCGGATCAGGCGGGCGCAGGCTTCGCTGATGGCAGCGTGCTTGGCTTCGCTGAGCTGGCCCAACTCGCGGTTGGCATCAGCGGCGGCTTGCTTGACCATTGCCAGACCGACCACCAATTTCGGGTAATGCGAAATCGGAACGCCGGAGAGACGGAAGTTATTCACGGCTCGCAGGGTCTGGATGCCGTAATACGCTTGGGCAGGTACTTCGAGTACGCCAAGCAGGTCTTTTTCTGTGCGGAATGATGCAGCGGAGGACATGACGGAAATCATCTCGATATGGACCCGGGCTAGGCCGGAACGCTGTGAATGCTAGGCTTGTGGGAGTTTTTGGGCCAATGCTATTAAGCGCTGGCCTATGCACAAACGGCATAATGTTGATGTGACCCGGTTAACATGGCGGGCGTGTGTGCCAAAATGGTGCATGCCCTGGAGAATCAGATGAACCTTGAAAGCAAATGGCTGGAAGACTTTAGCGCCCTGGCGGCCACGCGCAGCTTCTCCCAGGCGGCGGAGCGGCGCTTTGTCACCCAGCCGGCCTTCAGTCGACGCATCCGCAGCCTTGAGGCGGCCCTGGGGCTGACGTTGGTCAACCGTTCGCGCACGCCGGTCGAATTGACGGCGGCGGGGCAGTTGTTCCTGGTAACGGCGCGCACGGTGGTCGAGCAACTGGGCGAAGTGCTACGCCATTTGCATCACCTTGAAGGCGGCCAGGGCGAAGTCATGCAAGTCGCGGCGGCGCACTCCCTGGCGCTGGGCTTTTTCCCACGCTGGATCGCGCAATTGCGCAACGAAGGGCTGAACATCGCCACGCGGCTGGTCGCGACCAACGTCGGCGACGCGGTGCATGCCCTGCGCGAAGGTGGCTGCGACCTGATGCTGGCGTTCTACGACCCAGATGCGGCAATGCAGATGGACCCGGATATTTTCCCGTCGCTGCACCTGGGCAATACCGAAATGCTCCCAGTGTGCGCCGCCGATGCCGATGGCAAGCCGCTGTTTGACCTGGAAGGCGAGGGCAGCGTGCCATTGCTGGCCTACAGCGCCGGGGCATTCCTCGGGCGTTCGGTGAACCTGCTGCTGCGCCAGCGCGCCCTGCGCTTTACTACGGTGTATGAAACCGCCATGGCCGACAGCCTTAAAAGCATGGCGCTGGAAGGGCTGGGGATTGCCTGGGTACCACAGTTGAGCGTGCGCGCCGAGCTGGCCCGGGGTGAACTGGTAGTGTGCGGCGGGCCGCAGTGGCATGTGCCGCTGGAGATCCGCCTGTATCGCTGCGCGTTGGTGCGCAAGGCGAACGTGCGGTTGTTGTGGCGCAAGTTGGAAGGTGGGGCGGCGCAGAATCCGCCGGCCGAACGCGGTTAACTGTAGGAGCTGGCTTGCCAGCGATAGCAGTGTGCCAGTCGGATATTTGGTGCTGATTGACCGCAATCGCCGGCAAGCCGGCTCCTACAGGTTTTGGGTGTTTTGGCTGACTCTGAAGTCAATAAAACCGCAGGTTTGACCGGTAAGACAGATGGTCATTCCAGGGGCTGTTTATCTGCATTATTACGGTATACTGCGCGGCCTTCGGCCGGTCCAACCGGCCTTAATTCGTACAACAAGCCACGCCGGATTTCCCGCGTGGCTTGTTGTTTTTTGACGCGCCTGCGGGCGCCCAGAGAGAAGAGGCACGACGATGAGTGCATTGGTTGGCGTGATCATGGGCTCCAAGTCCGATTGGTCCACCCTTAGCCACACCGCCGATATGCTGGAAAAACTCGGCATTCCGTTTGAAGTGAAGGTGGTTTCCGCCCACCGCACGCCGGACTTGCTGTTCCAGTATGCCGATGAAGCAGAATCCCGTGGCATCGAGGTGATTATCGCCGGTGCCGGTGGCGCAGCCCACCTGCCGGGCATGTGTGCGGCCAAGACCCACTTGCCGGTACTCGGTGTGCCGGTGCAGTCGTCGATGCTCTCGGGCGTGGATTCGCTGCTGTCCATCGTGCAGATGCCCGCCGGCATTCCGGTGGCCACCCTGGCGATCGGCAAGGCTGGCGCGATCAACGCGGCATTGCTGTCGGCCAGTATCCTGGGCGCCAAGCATCCACAGTTCCACGCGGCCCTGAAGAAATTCCGCGCCGAACAGACTGACAGCGTCCTGGACAATCCAGACCCACGCATCGCCTGAGGTTGTTGATTGATGAAAATCGGTGTAATCGGTGGCGGCCAACTGGGTCGCATGCTGGCCCTGGCGGGTACGCCGCTGGGGATGAACTTCGCGTTTCTTGATCCGGCGCCGGACGCCTGTGCGGCGGCCCTGGGCGAACACCTGCGGGCGGACTACAGCGACCCGGACCACTTGCGCCAACTGGCCGATGAAGTCGACCTGGTGACCTTCGAGTTCGAAAGTGTGCCGGCCGAAACCGTGGCGTTCCTGTCGCAATTCGTGCCGGTGTACCCGAGCGCCGAAGCCCTGCGCATCGCCCGTGACCGCTGGTTCGAAAAGAGCATGTTCAAGGACCTGGGCATTCCGACCCCGGCCTTCGCCGACATCCAGTCCCAGGCGGACCTGGACGCTGCCGTCGCCAGCATCGGCCTGCCGGCTGTGCTGAAAACCCGCACCCTGGGTTATGACGGCAAGGGCCAGAAAGTCCTGCGTACTGACGCCGATGTGGTCGGCACCTTCGCCGAGCTGGGCAGCGTTGCTTGCCTGCTGGAAGGCTTCGTGCCGTTCACCGGCGAAGTCTCGCTGGTGGCCGTGCGCGCCCGTGATGGCGAAACGCGCTTCTACCCGTTGGTGCACAACACCCACGACAGCGGCATCCTCAAGCTGTCCGTGGCCAGCACCGACCACCCGTTGCAGGCCCTGGCCGAAGACTATTCCAGCCGCGTGCTCAAGCAACTGGATTATGTCGGCGTGATGGCCTTCGAATTCTTTGAAGTGGACGGTGGCCTCAAGGCCAACGAAATCGCCCCGCGTGTACACAACTCCGGGCACTGGACCACCGAAGGCGCCGAGTGCAGCCAGTTCGAAAACCACCTGCGGGCGGTTGCGGGCCTGCCACTGGGTTCCACGGCCAAGGTGGGCGAGAGCGCGATGCTCAACTTCATTGGTGTGGTGCCGCCGGTAGAGCAGGTCATTGCGATTGATGACTGCCACCTGCATCACTACGGCAAGGCCTTCAAGGTCGGGCGCAAGGTCGGCCACGCCAACCTGCGTTGCAAGGACCGCGCGACACTCGACGCGCAGATCGCCAAGGTCCAGGCACTGATCGCCGCGCAATAACCCACGGGCTGGCGGGAACCATTGGTGACCGCCATCCTCTGATTGCAGGATGCCAAAGTCTGACTAGGCTTCAGCTAACTTTCATTCAGAGGGAAATGCCATGGGTATCATTGGGACCATCTTTATCGGTTTGATCGTCGGCCTGCTGGCGCGTTTCCTGAAACCAGGCGACGACAGCATGGGCTGGATCATGACCATCCTGCTGGGTATCGCCGGCTCCCTGGCGGCGACCTATGGCGGCCAGGCGCTGGGTATCTACCAGGCAGGCCAGGGCGCAGGCTTCATTGGCGCGCTGGTCGGTGCCATCGTGTTGCTGGTGATCTACGGTCTGCTGAAAAAGAAATGATTTAGCGACAAGCCCTCTGCGCTGCGCAGGCGCAGAGGGCTAGAATGCCGGCACTGTGTTCATTTGCCGAGCCCCTTCATGCGCCGCCTCCTGTTGACTGTCCTTTTGCTGGGTTCAAGCCTGGCCCACGCCGCCCAATTGCCGGAAACCGACTGGCTGGAACTGATGCCTGAGTCAGACCAGAAAGCCCTGGAGCAAATGCCGGATATCGACCACAACTCCCCGGAAGCCTTGGGCACCTTTACCGAAAAGGGTGGCTTGAAGCAGAGCAAAGGCTTGCCGGCGGTGATGTATTCGACCAAGACCGTGGCCGCCCTGAACGGCAAGCATATCCGCCTGGGGGGCTACCCGGTGCCATTGGAAACCGACGCCAAGGGCCGCAGCACCTTGTTCTTCCTGGTGCCTTACCCGGGCGCGTGCATCCACGTGCCGCCGCCGCCGCCAAACCAGTTGGTGTTGGTGCGCTATCCCAAGGGCTTGAAGCTGGATGACATCTACACGCCGCTATGGGTGACCGGCACCTTGAAGGTCGAGACGGTCAACAACGACCTGGCGGATGCGGCTTATGCCCTGGATGCGGGAGTGGTGAGGGTGGTGCAGGAAGCGGATCTATAACCAGCGCCACAAAACCCCGGGCTTGGGTGGGAGCGGGCTTGCCCGCGATAGCGGTGTATCAGTCGCCGAATGTATCGGCTGAAACACCGCCATCGCGGGCAAGCCCGCTCCTACATTTTGGTTAGGTTACAGGGGCAGACTGGCCATGCTCACGCCCATGGTGTGACTAGCGCCCGGTGCCAGTGCCACCACATCGTCCAGCACATTTGCCGTCTCGATGCACAGCATGCCCTGCCAGCCATCGTCGGCCATGTCATCGAAGGCCTTGGCGCGTTCAGTCCAGGGGTTCCAGATCACCGTCGATTTTGATCCTTCGCTGGTGAGCTGGATACGGCGCTGCCAGTCTTTATCGACAATGTTCAACTGTGCCGGCGTGTCGAGGTAGATACGGTCGGTCTCGGCGCTGAAGTGCAGTGCGCCGACCTGTTGCTTGGTCACCCAGCCGTCGGCGGTATCGATGTAGTCCAGCCCATCCAGGCCATCGACCTGCACCTTGCGCACGTCGCTGACCGCGAAGTAGCTGTGCAGCGCCTGGCTGATGATCACGGTGTCGGTGCTGCGGTTGTGGCTGGTCAGGCGGATATGCAGTTGATCGTCGAGCAGGATGCTCATTTTCAGATCGACCTGATGGGGCCAGCCAGGGAAGCCGCCAGCAGGTGCCGGCAGTACCAGCTCAACCCGGTTGTCTTCGACGCCGGCCAGGGTCCAGATGGCTGTGCGCGCGAAACCATGGGCGCCGGCCGGCTGATCACTCTGGCGCATCGCCTTGACGCTTTGCGGGTTGCGCTCGAACACACCAAACCACGGCCAGCACACCGGCACACCCGTACGGATACCTTTGCCAGCCTTGAACACCGCCTTGTCGTTAGGCCAGATCACCGGTTTTGCGCCAGCGGGCTGGTAACTGAACACGTGCGCACCCTGTTGGGCCACCAGCACTTCGGCGCCGTTGTGGCGGATGCGCCAGCAGTCCAGCTCATCCATTTTCACGGCTTCAACGTGGGGCGTAGGCATACAAGGCTCTCTTAGTGACAGGCAATGGGGCAATGGACCGTCAAACCGCCGCGAGGTTTAACGCGCCCGCGACGGAACCGACCGGGTGCGCCCGCTGCCATCAATGGCGACGAACACAAACACCGCCTCGGTGACTTTGCGCCATTCGCTGGACAGCGGGTCATCGCTCCACACTTCGACCATCATCTGGATCGAGCTGCGGCCGATTTCCAGGGCCTGGGTGTAGAAGGACAACTGCGCGCCCACCGCCACCGGAACCAGGAAGGCCATGCGGTCGATGGCTACGGTAGCCACGCGGCCGCCGGCGACTTTGCTGGCCATTGCCGTGCCGGCCAGGTCCATCTGCGCTACCAGCCAGCCGCCGAAAATATCGCCGAAACCGTTGGTTTCACGGGGCAGTGCGGTGATTTGCAGGGCGAGATCGCCTTGCGGGATAGGATCTTCTTGTTCGAGTTCGATCATGCCGGGGGTGCCTCTGACCCGTGACTCTTGGACTATGTAATCGGTGAATAGCCGTCTTGGAAAAACGATTCAGCCCCGAACATACTACGTTCGTCACGTTTTTCGAAAGGCGCCTTGAGGGAAACTCTGCGAAATCGGCTGGCCGGTGCCAACGACGTTTTCGCGCAACTTCCACTGATATGCCGGTGCAAGGCGGGCAGTATATCGGTCGCTAGCCTGCGCGACGACCATTGGGGCCGGATTTTGTACATCTATCTGCGTGGCTTTGAAGGTGTCGGGCAAATGGCCAAAACAGTCATGCAACTTGAGGGGTTTGACCATTGTTTCTTTTAAACCCAGCACCCCAGTATTTGCTGGCGTTTTTGGTCCCCGACAATAATTCGAAGAAGGAAGAGGCGGGCCTTGCAAGGTGGTGACTTTGCGAGTCGGCGCCAACCGCTGTGCAGGTGTTTAGACTGTGCTTTTCCAGGCAATTTGTTATCTTGCCGGACCTGCCAGGCCAAACCAGCGCTGTTGCGGATTCCTGATCTGACCTAATAAGAGAAGCCTTGCCATGACCACAGTGCCTTCAAGCATTGCGCCGCCCGCACGACCGCTGAACCGCAACGACTACAAAACCCTGTCGCTGTCGGCCCTGGGCGGCGCGCTGGAGTTCTACGACTTCATCATCTTCGTGTTCTTCGCCACTGTGGTCGGGAAGCTGTTTTTCCCCGCCGACATGCCCGAATGGCTGCGCCTGATGCAGACCTTCGGCATCTTCGCCGCCGGCTACCTGGCGCGGCCGCTGGGCGGGATCATCATGGCGCACTTCGGCGACCTGCTGGGGCGCAAGAAGATGTTCACCTTGAGCATCTTCATGATGGCCGTGCCGACCCTGATCATGGGCCTGTTGCCGACCTACGCGCAGATCGGCCTGTGGGCTCCGATCCTGTTGCTGCTGATGCGCGTGATCCAGGGCGCGGCGATTGGTGGCGAAGTGCCGGGGGCGTGGGTTTTTGTTTCTGAGCATGTCCCACCACGCCATATCGGCTACGCCTGCGGCACCCTGACCAGCGGCCTGACCGCCGGGATCCTCCTGGGTTCGCTGGTGGCCACCGCCATCAACACCCTGTACACCCCGGAGCAGGTGTCGGACTACGCCTGGCGGATCCCGTTCCTGTTGGGCGGTGTATTCGGCCTGTTTTCGGTGTACCTGCGCCGCTGGCTGCACGAAACGCCGATCTTCGCCGAAATGCAGCAGCGCAAGACCCTGGCCGCCGAGCTGCCCTTGCGTGCGGTCCTGCGTGACCACCGTGGCGCCATCGTGCTGTCGATGCTGCTGACCTGGCTGCTGTCGGCCGGTATCGTCGTCGTGATCCTGATGACCCCGACCGTGCTGCAGACCATCTACCACTTCAGCCCGACAGTCTCGTTGCAGGCCAACAGCCTGGCGATCGTCACCCTGAGCCTGGGCTGCATCCTCTCCGGCGCGCTGGCTGACCGCTTTGGCGCCGGTCGCGTGCTGATCGCCGGTTGCGCATTGCTGCTCGCGACCTCGTGGACGCTGTATCACAGCCTGCTGGACCACCCGAACTGGCTGTTCCCGCTGTACACCCTCACCGGCCTGTTCGTCGGCGTGGTCGGCGTGGTGCCCTACGTGATGGTCAAGGCCTTCCCGCCGGTGGTGCGCTTCAGCGGCCTGTCGTTTTCCTACAACGTTGCCTACGCGGTGTTCGGTGGTCTGACGCCGTTGGTGGTGTCGCTGCTGATGAAAGAAAGCCCAATGGGCCCGGCGTACTACGTTGCCGTGATCTGCACGATGGGGATGCTGGTGGGTGCCTACCTGTGGAAACGCGGGCGCTGAACCTGGCAAGTCCCCTGTAGGAACCGGCTTACCGGCGATGGCGTCCCTTGATCAGTGCACAATTCAAGGGCCCATTGCCGGCAAGCCGGCTCCTGCAACGTTTACAGAGTGTTTCTGAAATTACCGCAATCCCTCGCCTCGCCCCCGCGTTTACTCAGCGTCCCCCCCCCGCATCCGCTTTCCTAGCCAATACTGGCCTTTCATCTAATTGTCATATTCCAGACATAGAGTGTTCACACGGCCTACCGATACTTGGCCCCGATCCAACTATCCCTATCTGCTAGGAGTAAGGCATGAAACTGAAGCGTTTGATGGCGGCAATGACTTTTGTCGCTGCTGGCGTTGCGACTGCCCACGCGGTGGCCGCTGGTGTTGACCCGGCAATTCCGGCCTATACCAAGACCACTGGTGTATCGGGCAACTTGTCCAGCGTCGGTTCCGATACCCTGGCCAACCTGATGACCCTGTGGGCCGAGAACTACAAAAAAGAATACCCGAACGTAAACATCCAGATTCAAGCCGCCGGTTCTTCCACCGCGCCGCCTGCACTCACCGAAGGCACCGCTAACCTGGGCCCGATGAGCCGCAAGATGAAGGACAACGAACTGCAGGCTTTCGAGAACAAATACGGCTACAAGCCGACGGCTATCCCGGTGGCCGTGGACGCCCTGGCTGTATTCGTACACAAGGACAACCCGATCAAGCACCTGACCATGGCTCAGGTCGATGCCGTGTTCTCGTCGACTCGCCTGTGCGGCGCCAAGGCTGACGCCAAGACCTGGGGTGACCTGGGTGTGACCGGTGACCTGGCCAACAAGCCAGTGCAACTGTTCGGTCGTAACTCGGTATCCGGCACCTACGGCTACTTCAAGGAAGAAGCGCTGTGCAAAGGTGACTTCAAGCCAAACGTCAACGAACAACCAGGCTCGGCTTCGGTCGTGCAGTCCATCAGCTCCTCGCTGAACGGCATCGGTTACTCGGGCATCGGCTACAAGACTGCCAGCGTGAAAACCGTGGCCCTGGCCAAGAAAGAAGGCGGCGAGTTCGTCGAAGACACCGAAGAAAACGCCCTGAACGGCAAGTACCCGCTGTCGCGTTTCCTCTACGTGTACATCAACAAGGCTCCGAACAAGCCTCTGGCCCCGCTGGAAGCCGAGTTCGTGAAACTGGTTCTGTCCAAACAGGGCCAGGAAGTTGTAGTCAAGGATGGCTACATCCCACTGCCAGCCAAAGTTGCCGCCAAGGCACTGGCTGACCTGGGTCTGAAAGAAGGCAAATAAGCCTGCACTACCTGGTGTAGATGCATGCTCTTGTGTGGGAGCGGGCTTGCCCGCGATGCAGGCGACGCGGTTTAAAATTGAAATCGTGTTGATGCCATCGCGGGCCAACCCGCTCCCATGACAAGCCGGTCTACACTCCTAATTTTTCGGTCCGCTGCCAGCCCTGCTACGCGGCGGATTTTTTGCGTCACTGCATTGTCATCTTTCTGTCATACAGGATCGCTAGGGTGTGCGCATGAATGATCTGGCCAATTCCACCATGACGACGACTTCTCCTCCCAAGCGCATTGATTTCAATACGCCTGAGCTGCAACGCAAGCGCCGCATCCGCGCGCTCAAGGACCGCCTGACCCGTTGGTACGTACTGGTCGGCGGCCTTGCCGTCCTCGGCGCTATCACGCTGATTTTCTTCTTCCTGGCCTACGTGGTCGCGCCGCTGTTCCAGGGTGCCAGCCTGACCAAGGACGAGGCCCTGAGCCCGGCCTGGATGCAGGATGCCGGCAAGCCGTTGCTGATCTCGCTGGAAGAGCAGAACCAGGTCGCCATGCGGGTTTCCGACAAGGGCCAGGCGTTGTTCTTCAGCGTTGATACCGGTGCTGAACTCAAGCGTGTCGACCTGGCCCTGCCGGCCGGCGCCAGCGTGGTGTCCATCGGTGAAGACCAGCCCGGCAGCCCGCTGGTAATCCTTGGCTTGTCCAATGGCCAGTCCCTGGTGTTCCGTCACTCTTATAAAGTGTCGTACCCGGACGGCAAGAAGACCATTTCGCCCGAAATCGAATACCCCTACGGCGACACGCCAATAGTGCTCGACGAAGCCGGTCGGCCGCTGGAACATGTCGCCCTCAACGCCACTGACAGCTCGCTGATCGTTGCCGGTTCCGCCGGTTCGCACCTGAACGTGCTGTCGGTGAGCCGCGAAGAAAACATGATGACCGGCGAAGTGGTCAGCGAGCAGAAGCGCATCGACCTGCCGCAAATGACCGAGCCTGTTAAAGCGATCTTTGTCGATCCACGCCAGCAATGGCTGTATGTGATCAACGGTCGCGCCCTGGCCGATGTGTTCAGCCTGCGGGACAACAGCCTCAACGGTCGATACAAATTATTGGAAGATGGCAACGCTGAAATCACCGCCAGCACCCAACTGGTGGGCGGTATCTCGCTGATCGTCGGCGACTCCAAGGGTGGCCTGGCCCAGTGGTTCATGGCCCGTGACCCGGATGGTGAGCAACACCTCAAGCAGATCCGTACTTTCCAGATGGGCACCACGCCTATCGTTGAAATCACCGCTGAAGAGCGTCGCAAAGGCTTCACCGCCCTGGATGCCTCCGGCAAGTTCGGGGTGTTCCACAGTACCGCGCACCGCACTTTGCTGGTGGACCCGGTGGTCGAAAGCCAGGGCATCTTTGGCATGTCGCCACGGGCCAACCGCGTGATCGTCGAAGCCGGCGGCAAGCTGCAGCCGTTGACCCTCGACAACCCGCACCCGGAAGTGTCCTGGAGCGCGTTGTGGAGCAAGGTCTGGTACGAAAACTACGACGAGCCTAAATACGTCTGGCAATCGACCGCCGCCAACAGCGACTTCGAACCGAAGATGAGCCTGGCGCCACTGACCTTCGGTACGCTCAAGGCCGCGTTCTACGCCATGCTGCTGGCTGCACCCCTGGCCATCGCCGCGGCGATCTACACCGCTTACTTCATGGCTCCGAGCCTGCGCCGCAAGGTCAAGCCGGTGATCGAGCTGATGGAAGCGATGCCGACGGTGATCCTCGGCTTCTTCGCCGGCCTGTTCCTGGCGCCGTATGTCGAAGGGCACCTGCCGGGGATTTTCAGCCTGCTGATGTTGTTGCCGATTGGCATCCTCGTCGCCGGCTTTGTTTTCAGCCGCCTGCCTGAGTCGATCCGCCTGCGGGTTCCCGATGGCTGGGAAAGCGCGATCCTGATCCCGGTGATCCTGTTTGTGGGCTGGCTCTCGCTGTACATGAGCCCGTACCTGGAAACCTGGTTCTTCGGTGGCGACATGCGCATGTGGATCTCCCACGACCTGGGCATCACCTACGACCAGCGCAACGCCCTGGTAGTCGGCCTGGCCATGGGTTTTGCGGTGATCCCGAACATCTACTCCATCGCCGAAGACGCCGTGTTCAGCGTGCCGCGTGGCCTGACCCTAGGCTCCCTGGCGCTGGGCGCTACGCCTTGGCAGACCATGACCCGTGTGGTGTTGCTGACCGCAAGCCCGGGGATTTTCTCGGCGCTGATGATCGGCATGGGCCGTGCAGTGGGCGAAACCATGATCGTGCTGATGGCCACGGGTAACACCCCGGTCATGGAAATGAACCTGTTCGAAGGCCTGCGAACGCTCGCCGCCAACGTCGCGGTGGAAATGCCCGAGTCGGAAGTGGGCGGCAGTCACTACCGCGTGCTGTTCCTCTCGGCGCTGGTGCTGCTGCTGTTTACCTTCGTCATGAACACCCTCGCCGAGCTGATCCGTCAGCGTCTGCGCAAGAAATACTCGTCGCTTTAAGAAAGGTAGAAGTCTGTGAAACAGAACTCCCTGAATGGATGGTTCAAGAGCGGCGCCCCTGGCGTCTGGATCAGCGGTGGCGCGGTGGCCATCGCGGTCATCATGACCATTGGTTTGCTGGCTGTGATTGCCGTACGCGGCTTGGGTCACTTCTGGCCGGCCGACCTGATCCAGGCCAACTACAACGTGCCGGGCCAGGCCAACCACATCGTCATCGGCGAAGTGGTACAGAAAGAACAAGTGCCGCGCGAGCGCCTGAAAAGCGCTGGCCTGCCGGTGCCGGACGAAGGTCCGGAGTTCATGACCCGCGAGCTGATCAAGGTCGGCAACCGGGACTTGAACGGTAATGACTTCACCTGGATCGTCGGCGAGTGGCTGACCAACCAGACCACGCCTGTCGAGTTGATGGCCATCGAGCGTCGTGAGTGGGGCAACTTCTACGGCACCCTGGTCAACGTCAAGCAGGATGGCAAAGTCATCGCCGAAGGCGAGGCGGCGTGGCCCGAGCTGCAGGCGCGGGTTGAGCGGGTGAACAGGTTGGCCGCCGATCTCAAGACCCTTGAGAAGAGCGACATTGGTGCGATCAACGCCGGCCTGGAGCGAATCCGCCTGCACGGTCGCAAGCTGGAACTCAGCGGCAAGCTCGACGCTGCCGCCCAGGCTGACATGGATGCCGACCGCGCCGAGCTGAATGCGCGTTACCAGGCCGTCGAGGCGCGCCTGACCGACCTGCACGCCCAGTTCAACCGCGACAGCCTCACGGCCCGTGATGCCAACGGCAAAGAGCTGGAAATCAACATCGGCCATGTGGTGCATGCCTACCAGCCGAACGCCATGGGCACCCTGACCAAGATGGGTTTCTATGTCAGCAAGGTCTGGGAATTCCTCAGCGATGACCCGCGGGAAGCCAACACCGAAGGCGGGATCTTCCCGGCGATCTTCGGCACCGTGATGATGACCCTGATCATGGCGATGATCGTGACTCCGTTCGGCGTGCTGGCGGCGGTCTACCTGCGTGAATACGCCAAGCAGAACACCTTGACCCGCATTATCCGTATCGCGGTGAACAACCTGGCGGGCGTCCCGGCGATTGTCTACGGCGTATTCGGCCTGGGCTTCTTTGTGTACGTGCTGGGTGGTTCGGTCGACCGCCTGTTCTTCCCCGAAGCCCTGCCGGCGCCGACCTTCGGTACGCCGGGCCTGTTGTGGGCCTCGTTGACCCTGGCGCTGCTGGCGGTGCCGGTGGTGATCGTGGCCACCGAAGAAGGCCTGGCGCGAATCCCACGCACGGTGCGTGAAGGTTCCCTGGCACTGGGGGCGACCAAGGCCGAAACCCTGTGGAAAATCGTCCTGCCCATGGCCAGCCCGGCGATGATGACCGGCATGATCCTCGCGGTGGCCCGCGCCGCGGGTGAAGTAGCACCGCTGATGCTGGTGGGTGTGGTCAAGCTGGCGCCATCGCTGCCGCTGGACGGCAACTACCCGTACCTGCACCTGGACCAGAAGATCATGCACCTGGGCTTCCATATCTACGACGTCGGCTTCCAGAGCCCCAACGTCGAGGCCGCACGTCCGCTGGTGTACGCCACCGCGTTCCTGCTGGTGCTGGTGATCGCCACGCTGAACCTGTCGGCGGTATGGATTCGTAACCACCTGCGCGAAAAGTACAAGGCACTGGATAGCTGACACGGTCCAATGTGGGAGCTGGCTTGCCTGCGATGCAGACGACGCGGTGTATCAGTAAGACCGCAGTGATGCCATCGCAGGCAAGCCAGCTCCCACAGACACAGAATTTGAGTAAGCCGCTCCGGCGGTTCAACGAAACGAATTGGTAGCACAGGGAGCATCCCATGCAACATGAAACCCATTCCCACGGCATCAACATGTCAGCCCTGGGTCGCGACAAGCAGAGCCTGAGCCTGGCCGAAGAAACCGTGGCCATCGAAGTCCCGGGCCTGAGTCTGTACTACGGTGAGAAGCAGGCCCTGTTCGACGTCAGCATGAACATCCCCAAGCAGCGCGTGACCGCCTTTATCGGCCCGTCGGGCTGCGGCAAGTCCACGCTGTTGCGCACCTTCAACCGCATGAACGACCTGGTGGACGGTTGCCGTGTGGAAGGCGCGATCAACCTCTACGGCAGCAACATCTACCGCAAGGGCGAAGACGTGGCCGAGCTGCGTCGCCGGGTGGGCATGGTGTTCCAGAAGCCTAACCCGTTCCCCAAGACCATCTACGAAAACGTGGTCTATGGCCTGCGGATCCAGGGCATCAACAAGAAGCGCATCCTTGACGAAGCGGTGGAGTGGGCCCTCAAGGGCGCGGCGCTGTGGGACGAGGTCAAGGACCGCCTGCACGAATCGGCCCTCGGCCTGTCCGGCGGCCAGCAGCAGCGTCTGGTGATTGCCCGGACCATCGCCGTGGAGCCGGAAGTGCTGCTGCTCGACGAACCGTGCTCGGCACTCGACCCGATCTCGACGCTGAAAGTCGAAGAGCTGATCTACGAGCTCAAGTCCAAGTTCACCATCGTCATCGTGACCCACAACATGCAACAGGCGGCGCGGGTTTCCGACTACACCGCGTTCATGTACATGGGCAAACTGGTGGAATTCGGCGATACCGATACCCTGTTCACCAATCCGGCGAAGAAGCAGACCGAAGACTACATCACCGGTCGCTACGGCTAGGAAGCTGTGGTTCTGATTGCACTGACGCTGCGGTTCTCCGCACCTTACCGGACGCTCCAAGGACGCCAACATGATTAGCAAAGAAGGCCTTACCCACCACATCTCCGCGCAGTTCAACGCCGAGCTTGAGGAAGTGCGCAGCCACCTCCTGGCCATGGGCGGGCTGGTGGAGAAGCAAGTCAACGACGCGGTGACCGCGCTGATCGAGGCCGACTCGGGCCTGGCCCAGCAAGTGCGCGAGATCGACGACCAGATCAACCAGATGGAGCGCAACATCGACGAGGAATGCCTGCGCATCCTCGCTCGTCGCCAGCCGGCGGCCTCCGACCTGCGGTTGATCATCAGCATTTCCAAGTCGGTGATCGACCTGGAGCGCATCGGCGATGAAGCCACCAAGATCGCCCGTCGCGCCATCCAGTTGTGCGAAGAAGGCGAAGCGCCGCGCGGTTACGTCGAAGTGCGTCACATCGGCGACCAGGTGCGCAACATGGTGCGCGATGCGCTGGATGCGTTTGCCCGCTTTGACGCCGACCTGGCGTTGTCGGTGGCCCAGTACGACAAGATCATCGACCGCGAGTACAAGACCGCCCTGCGTGAGCTGGCGACCTACATGATGGAAGATCCGCGCTCCATCTCGCGGGTATTGAGCATCATCTGGGTGCTGCGCTCCCTGGAGCGGATCGGCGACCACGCGCGCAATATCTCGGAATTGGTCATTTACCTGGTACGCGGCACCGACGTACGGCACATGGGCCTCAAGCGCATGAAAGCCGAAGTTGAAGGCACGGCCGATCAAATCCCTAATGTTCCGGCCGAATCTGACGATAAGTAAGATTGCCCGAGAAATAAACGCCCGGCCTCTGGTCGGGCGTTTGCGTTTGTGGCGTATGAGTTTTGCGCTGCGGGCAGCCATAAAGTCCCGGCGTGACTGACGAGTTTTTGGCAAAATGCCATCAGTTAAGCGTTTTGCTTGCCGGGGTTTTGAGAGGATGAAGGGTCGATGAGTAAAGTCAGTGTATTGGTGGTGGATGACGCCTCGTTTATTCGCGACCTGGTGAAGAAGTGCCTGCGTAACTACTTCCCCGGTATCAAGATTGAAGATGCGGTGAACGGCAAAAAGGCCCAGGCCATCCTGATGCGCGAAACCTTCGACATGGTGCTGTGCGACTGGGAAATGCCGGAAATGTCTGGCCTGGAACTGTTGACCTGGTGCCGTGAGCAGCCACAGCTCAAGTCCATGCCGTTTGTCATGGTCACCAGCCGTGGCGACAAGGAAAACGTGGTCCAGGCCATCCAGGCCGGCGTCTCCGGCTATGTCAGCAAGCCGTTCACCAACGAACAGTTGCTGAACAAGGTCAAGCAGGCCCTGAATAAGATCGGTCGCCTCGACGCCTTGCTGGCCAGTGCGCCGACCAAGATGAACTCGGCTTTCGGCAACGACTCCCTCAGCGCCCTGACCGGTGGCAAGCCCGAAGCGGTCAAGCCCGCCCCGGTGGCCGCGCCGAGCAAAGGCCTGCTCAACAGCCCGCCCGTTCAGTCCACCGCCGCCCCCTCGGCCGCCAGCGGTCGCGGCCAGGGCCAATTGCGTCTGTCCAGCGGCACCCAGCAATGTGTGATCAAGGGCCTGAGCATCAAGGAGGCGCTGCTGGTGGTGCGCCGTGGCGACGTCCTGCCGCAAGTGCTGGAAAGTGCTGTGCTTGATCTTGAACAAGGCGAGAACGCCGAAACTGCCCGCCTCAACGGCTACCTGCACGCCATCGTCGCCTACGAACCACGCCCCGACAGCGACTGGCTGCAACTGACCTTCCGCTTTATCGACCAGGACGCGCAGAAGCTGGACTACATCTCCCGGCTGATTGCCCGGGGCACCGCGCAGAAGCATTTCGTGCCGGGTGCCTGAACCAACCCCCTGATCCCTGTAGATGCTGGCTTGCCAGCGATGGCGTGGCGCGGTGACAGATAAACCGCCATCGCCGGCAAGCCGGCTCCTACAGGGGCGTCGGTCCACACAACAGTGTCATGAACCCTTGCTAGCCTGCCGTTCAGTCATACCCGGCAGGTTTATCCGATGCTTGTGCGTTTTATGTTGTTTTGTGGCCTGTGCGCGGTCGCTTCATCGACCCTGGCCACGACCCTCTATCGTTCCACCGATGCCCGTGGCGTGGTGTTTTTCAGCGAGCAGAAGACCCCCGGCGCCCAGGTGTTTGTGTTCCAGGAACGGCGGGTGGTGCCGGTGAAGCGCCAGGTGCTTGATCCCCAGCCGCGGCGCAACTTGCGGCCGGCGCAGTTCCAGCGCTACCCCTTGCCCTGGCGTGGCGGGCCTTTCCGCCTGACCCAGGGGCCTGGCGGCACATTCAGTCATTCTGACGTCAAGAGTCGCTACGCCATGGATATCGCCATGCCCGAGGGCACGCCGATCATCGCTGCGCGGGCCGGCTTGGTGGTGAAGACCGAGAACAACCAATCCGGGCGCGGCAGTGACCCGTCGGGCAACTTCGTGCGGGTGTTGCACGATGACGGCACCCAGGGTGTTTATCTGCACCTCAAGCGAGGGTCGGTCAGCGTCAGGGATGGGCAGCACGTGGGGGTGGGCAGCCCGCTGGGGCAGTCGGGCAATACCGGTAACAGCAGCGGGCCACACCTGCATTTTGTGGTGCAGCGCGATACGGGGGCGGGGTGGGTGTCGATTCCGTATGAGTTCACGCAGCCGGTACAGGCCTTGCCCAACTTTGCGTCGGGCACGCGGTAAGGCTTTTGTAGGAGCGAGCTTGCTCGCGAAAAACCTGAGGGCGCTGCCGGGTGTCAGGATCCCAGCGTTATCGTTAACGTCCTTCGCGAGCAAGCTCGCTCCTACAGGGGGTGTGCCCTAGTCGAGCATCAGGACCTTGGCCAGCACGATTTTCGGGCCTTTCATCTTCTTGATGATGATCCGCAGGCCTTCCACTTCCAGCACTTCTTCCTCTTCCGGCACCCGGTTGAGGGTGTCGTAGATCAAGCCAGCGAGGGTTTCGGCCTCGATGTGGTCCAGGTCGATGCCCAGCAGGCGCTCGATCTTGAACAGCGGCGTGTCACCACGCACCAGCAGTTTGCCCGGCTGGTAGGCGAGGATGCCGCGCTCGGCCTTGCGGTGTTCGTCCTGGATATCGCCCACCAGCACTTCCAGCACGTCTTCCATGGTCAGGTAGCCGATGATGTTGCCGTCGGCTTCCTCTACCAGGGCAAAGTGCGCGCCGCCCTTGCGGAACTGTTCGAGCAATTGCGACAGCGGCATGTGCCGCGACACGCGCTCCAGCGGGCGGGTCAGCTCGGCCAGGTTGAACGACTCGGGAATATGATCCAGGGCCGCCAGTTCCAGCAGCAGATCCTTGATGTGCAGCAGGCCGACAAACTCACCACGCACCGGGTCGTACACCGGGTAGCGACTGAATTTGTGGCGGCGGAACAGCGCGAGGATTTCCTTGAGCGGCGCGTTGAAGTCCAGGGTCACCAGGTCTTCCCGCGAGTTGGCCCAGTCCACTACTTCCAGTTCGCCCATTTCCACGGCCGAGGCCAGCACGCGCATGCCTTGGTCGCTTGGGTCCTGGCCACGGCTGGAGTGCAGGATCAGCTTGAGTTCTTCGCGGCTGTAATGGTGCTCGTGATGGGGGCCGGGCTCGCCCTGGCCGGCGATGCGCAGGATCGCGTTGGCGCTGGCGTTGAGCAGGTAGATTGCCGGGTACATCGCCCAGTAGAACAGGTACAACGGCACCGCCGTCCACAGCGACAGCAGCTCGGGCTTGCGAATGGCCCAGGACTTGGGCGCCAGCTCACCGACCACGATGTGCAGGTAGGAAATCACGAAGAAGGCGGCGAAGAACGACACGCCCTTGATGACTTCAGGCGACTCGACGCCCATGGCCCCCAGCAACGGCTCCAGGATGTGCGCAAAAGCCGGCTCACCGACCCAGCCCAAGCCCAGGGAGGCGAGGGTGATACCCAACTGACAGGCCGACAGATACGCGTCGAGCTGGCTGTGTACGGTGCGCAGGATCTGCCCGCGCCAGCCGTTGGTGTGGGCGATGGCCTCGACCCGGGTGGAGCGCAGTTTGACCATGGCAAATTCCGCCGCAACGAAGAAACCGTTGAGCAGTACCAGGATCAGTGCAAAAAGAATCATGCCGAAATCGGCGAAGAGTGTCGCGAGGGTGATACCAGGGGAAGGGTCCATGATGGGGTTTTGCGGGTTCCGTGTATTCAAAAAGGGGTGATGGCTGTGCCTCAAGGGCGGGCACAAGTCAGGCAATGTAGCGGCTGAAGGGGCGCTTGCCTAGTGGCGGCTGCCGGGCGGATCCGTGAATGCCTGCTGCATTGGGCTTATGTGGGAGCTGGCTTGCCTGCGATGCAGGCGCCTAGGTCTTACAGATGCACCGAGGTGATGCTATCGCAGGCAAGCCAGCTCCCACAGGAGGGTGGGGGTTATTTTCAGATTAATCCTTCGTCGCGATTGCTTGCGAACGACTGACCTGCGTCGGCGCAAAGTGGCAGGTAAAGGTGCTGCCATGGCCCAGGACGCTGCTGATTTCCAGGCGGGCCCGATGGCGCAACAGCACGTGCTTGACGATCGCCAAGCCCAGCCCCGTACCGCCGGTGTTGGAGTTGCGGCTGGAGTCGACGCGGTAGAAACGCTCGGTCAGGCGTGGCAGGTGTTTACTGTCGATACCAATCCCCGAATCCTGCACGCTCAGGTGCGCCCCCTGCTGATCGGCCCACCAGCGGATGCGGATCGTGCCTTTGTCCTGGGTGTACTTCACAGCGTTGAACACCAGGTTGGAAAAAGCACTGCGCAATTCGCCCTCGCTGCCCTTGAGCAGCACCGACGGGTCGGCCTCCAGGGTAATGATCTGGCCGCGCTCGCCGGACAGGGCCTGGGCATCGTTTTTGATGGTCTGCAGCAGGCTCTGTACGGCCACGGGGTGGTTGTCCGAGGGGTAGTCGGTGGCTTCCAGCTTGGCCAGCAGCAGCAGGTCGTTGAGCAGGGTCTGCATGCGTGAGCCCTGTTGCTGCATCTGCTGCAAGGCACGGTTCCAGCGCGGGTTGACGCCTTCGACGTTGTCCAGCAGCGTCTCCAGGTAGCCACAGATCACCGTCAGCGGCGTACGCAATTCGTGGGAGACGTTGGCGACGAAATCCTTGCGCATCTGTTCCAACTGATGGATGCGGGTGACGTCGCGCACCAGCATCAAGTGTTCATTGTTGCCATAGCGCGTGAGGTACAGCTGGATGCGCACCCGATCGTTGGTGGGCGACGGGATTTCCAGGGCTTCCTCGTAGTTATCCTGCTCGAAGTATTCCTTGAAGCGCGGATGGCGTACCAGGTTGGTCACCGGCTGGCCGCTGTCCTGGGGCGTCTTGAGGCCCAGCAGGGTCTCGGCGGCGCGGTTCCACCATTCCAGGTTGCCGTCGCTGTCGAGCATGATCACCGCGTCCTTGAGCGCGGCCGTCGACTCCTGGACCCGGTCGATCACCGCTTGCAGGCGGCCCCGCACCCGCTGGTCGCGGCGTTGCAGGTGATAGATGCTGTCGAACACCTCGCCCCACAGGCCGTAGCCGTCGGGTGGTGCTTCATCGGGTTTGTGCTGGCGCAGCCACTCGTGCAGGCGCAGCAATTGCTTGAGGGTCCAGCCCAGGTAGAGGCCCAGGCCGATGGCCAGGCTCCAGCCGTAGTAGCCGCTGATCAGGCCGACCAACAGGCAGCCGGTGACCAGCAGGAGCATGTGGCGGATCAGGGTGCCATGCCAGTTTTGGTTCACTTGAACATGCGTCCTTGTCGGCTGTTAAGTCTGGGAAGGGCTGGCTCAGCCTTTGGTGGAAAACCGATAGCCGGTACCGCGCACGGTTTGTACCAGATTCTCGTAGGCATCGCCCAAGGCTTTGCGCAGGCGGCGGATGTGCACGTCCACGGTGCGCTCCTCTACATACACATTGCCGCCCCACACCTGATCCAGCAATTGCCCACGGGTATAGGCGCGCTCCTGGTGGGTCATGAAGAACTGCAACAGGCGGTATTCGGTGGGGCCCATTTCGGCAGGCTTGCCGTCGATGGTCACGCGGTGGCTGATCGGGTCCAGCAGCAGGCCGCCGACTTCAATCGGCGCCTCGCCATCGGTCGGGCCGGCGCGGCGCAGCACGGCCTTCAGACGTGCAACGAGTTCCCGTGGGGAAAACGGCTTGGTGATGTAGTCATCGGCGCCCACTTCCAGGCCCTGGATCTTGTTGTCCTCTTCGCCCTTGGCGGTGAGCATGATGATCGGGATATCCCCGGTCAGCTCATCGCGCTTGAGGCGCCGGGCCAGCTCGATGCCAGAGGTGCCGGGCAGCATCCAGTCCAGCAGGATCAGGTCCGGCTTGCGGTCGACGATAATGGCGTGGGCCTGCTGGGAGTTCTCTGCCTCCAGGCAGTCATAGCCGGCCATTTCCAACGCAACGGCGATCATTTCGCGAATGGGCGCTTCGTCGTCAACGATCAGAATGCTCCTGCCAACCATGCTAAGTCCTCTTGTCATTTAACTGTCTTGCGCCGCATTAGATAACGGAATTATTGCAGTCGTGTGACAGTATTTTACTGGCCTGCGCAATCGGCCTAGTCCTGAACTACGCTTTGAGTCCGAATCCTGACAACCGCAAAAGGAAGGTTCTGATGACTCAAGGTATTTTTTCCTGGAAAGCCCTGCTGGTCACGGCGGCGTTGACGCTGCCGACACTGGCTGTCGCGGCGGACCCGGCCATGACTAAAGACGGGATGTTGGTGGACCACAAGGGCATGGCGCTCTATACCTTTGCCAAGGATGCCGACGGCAAGTCCAACTGCAACGACAAGTGCGCCAGCAACTGGCCGCCGTTGAAGGCCGAGTCCACCGATAAACCGATGGGCAAGTGGACCGTCATCACCCGTGACGACAACACCAGCCAATGGGCCTATGACGGCAAGCCGCTGTATACCTTCATCGCCGACAAGAAGGCCGGCGATGCGACCGGCGACGGCAAAATGGACGGCGCCTGGAAGGTCGCCAAGCCCTGAACTCCCCTGTAGGAGCCGGCTTGCCGGCGATGGCGGCCCTGAAATCACCGCAGGGCTGCTGGCCTCATCGCCGGCAAGCCGGCTCCTACAAGGAACAGGGCATTATCGGAAGGCGTAATCGGCCACAATCCCGAGAAAAATCGCCAACCCTGCCCAATGGTTGTGCAAAAACGCCTTGAAGCACTTCATCCGGTCCCGATCCCGGGTGTACCAGAACTCCCAGGCAAAACACCCCGCCGCCGCCGCCAGCCCCAGGTGGAACCAGCCGCCCAGTTCGAAGCGTGAGCCCGCCAGTAGCAGGCAAAGCAGCGCCAGCCCCTGCAAGGTAAGGATGATGATCCGGTCGGCATCGCCAAACAGGATCGCGGTGGATTTGACGCCGATTTTCAGATCGTCATCGCGGTCGGTCATGGCGTAGTAGGTGTCGTAGGCCACGGTCCACAGCAGGTTGGCGATATACAGCAGCCACGCAATGGCCGGCAGGCTGCCGGTCTCGGCGGTAAACGCCATGGGCATGCCCCAGGAAAACGCCGCGCCGAGCACCACTTGCGGGTAATAGGTGTAGCGCTTCATGAAGGGGTAGCTGACGGCCAGGGCCAGGCCGCCCAGGGACAGCCAGATGGTGGCGGCATTGGTCAGCAGCACCAGCAAAAAGCTGATGGCCATCAGCACCGCAAAGAACACCAGGGCCTCTTTGGAGCTGATCTTGCCGCTGGCCAACGGGCGTTGCGCGGTGCGCTTCACATGGCCGTCGACCTTGCGGTCAGCCCAGTCATTGATCACGCAACCGGCGGCACGGGTCAGGGTCACGCCCAACACAAAAATCACGATATTGCTCAACGATGGCGAGCCCTTGCCGGCAATCCACAGTGCCCACAGGGTGGGCCACAGCAGCAGATAGATGCCGATGGGCTTGTCCATCCGCGTCAGTTGCACAAAGTCCCAGGCCCGTGGGTTCAAGCGGTTCAGGGATTGGAGCAGGCGCTGGTACATCAGCAATCCTCCGCAGATTGCTGCACGGCTTGCCACAGGCTCGGCAGGAACACTTCCGCCACCAACACGCTCAACGCGCCGCGATCAAAGCGCGAGCGCCGCGCCCACAAGCCATTGGCCTGATCGGCCTGCGGCAGCCAGGCGCGTGGGTAGTGGCAGACCTCGATGGCCTGGCGGGTGAAGGCCTGGTCACAAAACAGCAACTCGCCCAGGGAACGACTGCCCAACTCATCCATATGCAAGCCATCGCCCTGCAAGGCACTGCGCGCCGCCACGCTGCGGGCGAACACCCAGGCCTGGCCGTGACCGCGCAAATACACCTCGCGTACCCAGCCAATACTGGCCGCTGGCAGGTCGAGGGCGGCGCATTCGTCGTCTCGCAGGGGCTGCCAGCCTTCGTACAGCGGCGTAACACTGAAACCATCGTTGGACAGGTGCGTCAGGCGGCGCGTCAGCGAGCCTTCATCGAACAGCCAGTCAAGGGCAGGGGGGGCGGGCAGAGGGCGCAGAAGGCTCTGGTTCAGCCATTGGCAGGCATCGGGAACGGCAATCGAATGCGGCACGGGGAGTCATTATTGGCAGTTAATGAGGCGCCGAGCTTACCATGGCAGCCTGGATTGTTGCCGGCGTGTGCCGGGACATTGGGTCGAACATGCTTGCATCTGGGCGCCCCGATCAGTACAAAACGCCCTGAGCCGCACGGCAATGCTGGATCTATCGACCGTCGGCCAGTAAGCCTGGACCCTGAGGAAGCAAGTAATGAAGAAGTGGCAATGTGTAGTCTGTGGCCTGATCTATGACGAGAAGGACGGTTGGCCGGATGACGGGATCGCCCCAGGTACCCTGTGGCAGGACGTCCCGGAAGACTGGCTGTGCCCGGACTGCGGCGTCGGCAAAATGGATTTTGAAATGATCGAAATCGGTTGATTCGCTGAATTTAAGAAATGCACTACAAGGAGAATGGAATGAGCGCACCTGTCGTGATCATCGGTACGGGCTTGGCCGGTTACAACCTGGCTCGGGAGTTTCGCAAGCTCGACAGCGAAACCCCGCTGTTGCTGATCACCGCGGATGATGGGCGTTCCTACTCCAAGCCCATGCTCTCCACCGGTTTTGGCAAAAACAAGGATGCCGATGGCCTGAGCATGGCGACCCCTGGCGCCATGGCCGAGCAACTCAAGGCCGAGGTGCGCACCCATACCCGAATCAGTGGGATCGACCCTGGGCATAAGCGCCTGTGGATCGGCGAGGAGGCGGTGGCCTACCGCGACCTGATCCTGGCCTGGGGCGCCCAGACTGTGCAGGTGCCCGTCGAGGGCGATGCCGCTGAATTGATTTTCCCGATCAACGACCTGGAAGACTACGCGCGCTTTCGCCACGCCGCTGTCGGCAAGCGCCGGGTGTTGCTATTGGGTGCGGGCCTGATCGGCTGTGAATTTGCCAACGACCTGATCCTGGGTGGCTACACCATCGACCTGGTGGCACCGTGCGAGCAAGTCATGCCGACCCTGCTGCACCCGGCGGCGGCTGCAGCGGTGCAGGCCGGGTTGGAAGGCCTGGGCGCACGCTTCCACCTGGGCCCGGTGCTTAACCGCCTGCAACGCACGGCTGACGGCCTGGAGGCCCACCTGTCCGATGGCACGGTGATTGATTGCGACCTTGTGGTTTCCGCCATCGGCCTGCGCCCCCGGGTGGACCTGGCGGCTGCGGCCGGCCTGCAAATCAGCCGTGGGATCATGGTCGACCGCCACCTCAAGACCTCCCACGCCAATATCTACGCCCTGGGCGACTGCGCCGAGGTCGATGGCCTGAACCTGTTGTACGTCATGCCCCTGATGAGCTGCGCCCGCGCCCTGGCCCAGACCCTGGCGGGCAACGCCACGGCGGTCAACTACGGGCCGATGCCGGTCACGGTGAAAACCCCGGCGTGCCCACTGGTGGTCTCACCACCGCCACGGGGCACTGAAGGCGTGTGGAGTGTCGAAGGGCAGGGCGGCGACATCAAGGCCTTGTGCCGCGATGCCAGCGGTCGCCTGCTGGGCTATGCGCTTACCGGTACGGCAGTCATGGAAAAACTGGCCCTGAATAAGGAACTTCCGCCTCTGCTGGCGTAAATGCTGGTCGTTCTGTCGGAATAAGCACCTTTTTCCCCCTAGAAAGGTCGCCGCGAGACTGGCGCAGGCACCAATGGCATGCCATCCTCACTCCCGTCTGCCGCAGAGTAGAGCCTGCGGCGCCTTGGCGCTGCTCCAGCAGAGAGCAGCACGGACATAACAACAAAAAACCGTCAAAGAGGCTTCACCTATGCGTAAACCAGAACTCGCAGCCGCCATTGCAGAAAAAGCAGACCTGACCAAAGAACAGGCCAACCGCGTCCTCAACGCCGTTCTTGAAGAAATCACTGGCGCCTTGCACCGCAAGGACAGCGTCACCCTGGTTGGTTTCGGCACCTTCCTGCAGCGCCACCGTGGCGCCCGCACCGGCAAAAACCCGCAAACCGGCGAGCCGGTGAAAATCAAGGCGAGCAACACCGTAGCGTTCAAACCGGGCAAGTCGCTTAAAGACAGCGTCAACCCGTAAGCGCGGCACCGCCTCGAAGGGAGGCGTGGAGGTATGAAAAATGGGCACGCCGACTGGGTCGGGTGCCCATTTTTGTTGGGGCGCGTTCTTGGGCCACGACGGTTGTGTGGGTGGCGCTTGGAGTGACCGAGTGGGCACCGATGCGTTGCCCTGACGTTTGAGCCAAGTTGTTGCTATAAGCGGTAAACGCCAGCCGATCTCCGGCTAACGCGGGAGATCGGTGGCGTTCCGCGCGCAAATCGTTAAACTGCTGCGGCCACCCAATAATTACACTGAGGCCGTGTGCATGAAATTTCGTTTTCTCCTGTGGGTGCTGGGCCTGATGATGGCCAAAGCCAGCCGCAACAACCACGCGTTCCAGCAGCAGTTGGGTGACAAAGACCTGGCATTCCAGCTGCAGACCCTCGACGGCAAGGTCGCCCGCCACTTCATCGTCAAAGACCAGCGCATCACCAGTCGCTCGGGTGTACACCCGGAGCCTGCGTTCGCCATCGCCTTCAAAGACGCCGCCTATGGCTTCGCCACGATGCAGGCGAAGAACAAGCAACTGGCGTTCATGACGGGGATTCAGGACAAGTCGATCCAGATCAAGGGCAACCCGGCCCTGGTGATGTGGTTCCAGGGCTTGACCAAGTATTTGAAGCCGAAGAAGAAGGCCTGAAAGACCGAGTTGCATTCATCGCAGGCAAGCCAGCTCCCACATTTTGAGTGCATTCCAACGTTGGAACTCGGTCAAATGTGGGAGCTGGCTTGCCTGCGATAGCGGTACAACAGGCACCAGCTTTACCCCTGGCTGAACTGCGACGCCAGTTCGCGCAACAACACCTCGGCATCCAACACCTTGCTCACCACGTCCTCGGCCTTGTCGCGGCTCAGGCCCAGGCGCTCCAGCAACTCGTCCGGAATCTCGGCCTCAGGCCCGGAACCAATCCCCCGCCCGCGCAGCAAACGCACCGCCAGGCATACCAGGTTCGGGTATTCGGCGTATTGGCCGTCATAGCTCGGGTCGTGCTGGAAGCGCAGGGCCGTGGACAGCTCTTGCGGCATATCCCAGTAACGCATCAGCCAGGCGCCGATTTGTTCGCGGCTGATGCCCAGCAAGTGCTGCTCGATATAGCTGTGGCACAGGTGCGGGTTGACCTCCAGGTGCCGGCAGATCAGCGAGAAGTGCGGTGGGAAGACGTGGGCCAGTAACAGGTAACCAAAGTTGTGCAGCAGGCCCGCCAGGTAGGTCAGGCCGGCTTCCGGACGCTGGGCGCGGGGCATGGCGCGGGTCAGGCCTTCGATCACCGCAGCGGTGTAGATCGACTGGTGCCAGTAGGGCGTGGCCTGTTGCGGATGGTCCTTGGGCAGGCTCAGGGTCTTGCCCAGCGCCAGGCCCAGGGCCAGGTTGATCACCAGGTCGAAGCCCAGCACGCGCACGATCGCATCCTCTACCGAGCGGATCTTGCCCGGCGAGGCGTAGTACGGCGATGCCGCCCAGCTCACCACTTGCGCGGCCAGGGCCGGGTCGGTCTCGACCACGCCGGTGATGTCGTCGATGGTGGCGTTTGGGTCAACCCGCAGCTTGATGATCTTCTGCGCGGTGTCGGCCAGCGGCGGAATCTCGATGGTGGCTTCCAGCCTTTGCTGGATGCGGCGGGCGGTAAACGCCTGCATGGCCTGGGAGATTTCGTCGGGGTCATCGTTAGGGCGATCGAAGTTGGGCCGGATGCTGCTCAAGGGCTCGCCGAAGTTGGCGGCGCTGGCTTTGCTCAGCATGCGCTTGAAGTCATCGCTGGCGATTTCCAGCAGCACCGTGGCTTCGCCCGAGTGCACCAGCAGGGTCGGCTCGCGCAGCAGGCGTTCTTCATACAGGCATGGCGAGCTGGTCAACGGCGGCAGGCCGGGCAGCAGGCTCAGGCTGTGTTTGCCGAGCATGCGCTCCAGGCGCTCCGGTGCGACGGCGGTGAGGTTGCGCCCGGTCAGCTCGGTTAGGCGATTGAGATCCAGCAACTGGCTCTGGGGGAACAGCACCATCAGGGCGCCCACCGCGTCATCGAGCAGTACCGCTTGAACCTTTCGGGCCGGGTTAAGGCCGGGGTGTTCGGTGACTTCCGTGTAGCTGATGGCGAGTTTCGCGAGCAGGTCCCGAATGACCGATGGGGCAGTCGGCGGGGCTGTGGCGTGGGCAACTTCTGACATGGCCGGATCCAATTTCCTACATTTGCTTGGAGTATAACCAGCTTGGTTCGGCGGGGGGGTGTCTAACTGCGGTTTGTGATGGTGTCGGCTATCGGCGGTCTGTCAGACCTGGCCGTATTGCTGGCCGTGGCGCAGCCAGCGATCCAGCAGCGGGCTGACGTGGTGCGGCCAGCGTTCCAGCAGGGCCTGGGCGGCGTCGCGCACGGCGGGCAGCAGGTCGGCGTCGCGCATCAGGTCGGCCACTTTAAATTGCAGCAGGCCGGTCTGGCGGGTGCCGAGCATTTCGCCGGGGCCGCGCAGTTCCAGGTCTTTTTCGGCGATCACGAAGCCGTCGTTGGTCTCGCGCATGATCCCCAGGCGCTGGCGGCCAATCTGCGACAGCGGCGGATGGTAGAGCAGCACGCAGTGGCTGGCGGCACTGCCCCGGCCGACACGACCGCGCAGCTGGTGCAGTTGCGCCAGGCCCAGGCGCTCGGGGTTTTCGATGATCATCAGGCTGGCGTTGGGCACATCCACGCCGACTTCGATGACTGTGGTGGCGACCAGCAATTGCAGGTTGCCGGCCTTGAACTCGGCCATCACTGCGGCTTTTTCCGCAGGCTTCATGCGCCCGTGGATCAGCCCGACCTTGAGCTCGCCCAGGGCGCTGGTGAGGTCTTCGTAGGTGGTTTCGGCCGCCTGGCAGGTCAGTTCTTCGGACTCTTCGATCAGCGTGCATACCCAATACGCCTGGCGCCCCTCGGCGCAGGCGCCGCGCACGCGCTCGATGACTTCGACGCGGCGGGTGTCGGTGACCAATACGGTGTTGACCGGGGTGCGGCCGGGCGGCAGCTCGTCGAGGATCGAGGTGTCGAGGTCGGCGTAGGCACTCATGGCCAATGTGCGTGGGATCGGGGTGGCCGTCATGATCAACTGGTGCGGATTCATCCGCCCGCCCACGCCCTTTTCGCGCAGGGCCAGGCGTTGCTGCACGCCAAAGCGGTGCTGTTCGTCGATGATTACCAGGGCCAGGTTCTTGAATTTCACTTCGTCCTGGAACAGCGCGTGGGTACCTACCACCATCGGGGCGCCAGCGGCGATCTGCTCCAGGGCGGCAGTGCGGTTCTTGCCCTTGAGCTTGCCCGCCAACCATGCCACTTCCAGGCCCAGGGGTTCGAGCCAGCGCTTGAAGGTGATGAAGTGCTGCTCAGCGAGGATCTCGGTCGGTGCCATCAACGCCACCTGGTAGCCGGCCTCCAGGGCCTGCAGCGCGGCCAGGGCCGCGACCACGGTCTTGCCAGCACCGACATCGCCTTGGATCAGGCGCAGCATTGGTTCTTTCTGACTCAGGTCGTAGGCAATTTCGTTGCCTACCCGCTGCTGCGCGCCGGTCGGCGCAAAGCCGAGGTTGGCCAGGTATTGCGCGGGCAGGCGCGTGGCCTTGGGCATCGCTGGCGCACGCAGGGAGCGCATGCTTTCGCGCAGGCGTTGCTGGGACAATTGGTGGGTCAGCAACTCTTCAAAGGCCAGGCGATGCTGGGCCCAGTGATGACCCAGGGCCAGCTCATCGACATCGGCATCGGCCGGTGGATGGTGCAGATAGCGAATCGCATCCGCCAGGGGCGCCAACTGGTAGTCACGGGCCAGCTCCTGCGGCAGCCAATCGGGCAGGCTTTGCGGGCCGAGCAGGGTCAGGGTCTGCATGCACAGCTGGCGCAGGCGCTGTTGCGTCAGGCCCTCGGTGAGCGGGTAGATGGGAGTGAGGGTGGTGTCTACCGGCGGCGGCTCGTCGCCGGTAATGGCGCGGTATTCCGGATGGTAGATTTCCAGGCCCGAGGCACCCGGGCGCGCTTCACCGTAGCAACGCACGCGAGTGCCGCGCTTGAGGCCTTCCTTTTGCGCGTTGCTGAAATGGTAGAAGCGCAGGCTCAGGCCACCGGTGCCGTCCTGCAGGCGCACCACCAGGCTGCGGCGCTTGCCCATCACTACATCGGCACCGCTGACGGTGCCTTCGACCACCGCGTCCTGCCCAGGGCGCAGATGGCCGATGGGCACTACACGGGTGCGGTCCTGATAGCGCAGGGGCAGGTGAAAGAGCACGTCCTGGAGGTTTTCCAGGCCGACCTTGGCCAGCTTCTCGGCCATGGCTTCACCGACACCCTTGAGTGCCGTCACCGACACCTGCGACAACTCAGTCATACAAGGCTTAGCTCGCAGCGGGCGGCTTGGCCACCGAGCACAGGCGGATCGAGTCGGCGAGGATATCAATCGCTTTCGGGCGCGGGAAACTGGCCCGCCAGGCAATCGCCACGGTGCGGAACGGCACGGGCGGGGTGAGCGGACGCACTTCGATCACGCCGGCTGCATAGTGATGGCTGTCCACGGCCGACAGCGGCAGGATCGAGATGCCCAGGCCAGACGCCACCATATGGCGGATGGTCTCCAGGGAGCTGGATTCCACCGTGGTGTGCTTGGCGCCGTCGTTGCCCTTGGTCAGGGTCGGGCAGGCTTCCAGCACCTGGTCGCGGAAGCAATGGCCTTCACCGAGCAGCAGCAGGCTCTTGTCGTTGAGCAGGCCGGCGTCGATCGTGTCTTTTTGCGTCCACGGGTGGGAGGCGGGCATCAGCACGTAGAACGGCTCGTCATAGAGTGGCAACGTCAGCACGTCGGCTTCGTTGAACGGCAAAGCGATGATGATCGCGTCCAACTCACCGTTGCGCAGTTTGTCGCGCAGTACGTGGGTGAAGTTTTCCTCGATATACAGCGGCATCTGCGGCGCAACGCGATGCAGTTGCGGGATCAGGTGTGGGAACAGGTACGGGCCGACGGTGTAGATCGCGCCGACTTTCAGCGGGGCGGTCAGCTGGTTCTTGCCGGCCTGGGCCAGTTCACGAATGCTCTGGGCCTGCTCCAGTACCTTCTGGGCCTGGGCCACAATGCCTTCGCCTACCGGAGTGAGGCGCACGGCGCTCTTGCTGCGCTCGAAAATCAGCACACCGAGTTCGTCTTCAAGCTTCTTCACACCCACCGACAGCGTCGGCTGGCTGACATGGCAACGTTCGGCGGCATGGCCGAAGTGTTGCTCTTGGGCGAGGGTCACGATGTAGCGTAATTCTGTAAGAGTCATAGCGGGCGTCCATGAGGTTGCGGGCCAAGCATACCGGCTGCAATCGATAGGCGCACGTTATCAGAACTAGATTGGGGATTGAGCGGTTTGTGCGGGGGATTTTGCTTAATGGCGTTGGCGGCTTTGTGTGGGGGTGGGCTTGTTCGCGATGGCGGTGTGTCAGTCATTGTGGATGTTGACTGTTACACCGTCATCGCGGGCAAGCCCGCTCCCACACAAGCCCGCTCCCACAGGGGTTAGCGGCGACGCTTCTCGATGTTGTAGACAAACGGCGCAACGATTTCGATGCTGCCGTTTTTCAACATGTCGGCCGGTGGCTTGGGCAGCGGCTGGGCACGACGGATCATCTCCAGAGTGGCGCGGTCCAGGTCGGCGTTGCCGGAACGGCCCACCAATTCATAAGACAGCACCTTGCCTTCGGCATCCACCACGAACCGCAAGCGGTTCAAGCCTTCCTTGCCACGGGCCTGGGCGCCTGGCGGGTACTTCTTGTATTTCGCCAGGTGACCGAGCAGCGTGCTTTCCCAGGTGGCCTTGGCCGCGACTTGCGCCGGCGAAGGGCCGGGTTGCGGTTGGGCCGACTTTTCCGAAGGCGCGTTGTTCTGAGGGCTTTCGCTCGGCGGGTCCTCGGAAGGTTTTTCCTTGGGCTGCTCGACCTTTTTCTCAGGCTTGGGCGGCTGCGGCTTGGGCTTTGGCTTGACCGGCTTGGGCACGGAAATCGTCGGCTTGGGTGCCTCGGCCAGTTTCGGCAAGGGCAACTCTTCCACCGGCGCCGGCGGTTGCGGCGGCGTCACCACCTTCGGCGGGGCCGGAGGCGGTGGTGCCGGCATCGGCGCCAGGTCGATGACCATGGCCGCCGGTGGCAACTGCACCATATGGGGTGCCGACCATTGGTACGCGAGGATGATCGCGACGGCGTGGACGCCCAGCACGACGGCAAGGCTGGTGCCATAACGCGTCAGTTTGTGGCGCGTCGTGATCATTTTTTGGCTGCCGTCTCAAGTCCGACCAGACCGACCTTGAGGTAGCCGGCCGCCCGCAGGGCATCCATCACGCTCATCAGGTCGCCGTAGTCCACGCCTTTGTCGGCTTGGAAGAAGATCGTCGTGTCTTTCTTGCCCTGGGTCCGCGCGTCGAGCACCGCACCCAGGGTTTCGGATTTGACCTCTTCTTCGCCCAGGAACAGGCGCTGGTCAGCCTTGACGCTGAGGAACACCGGTTTCTCCGGCCGCGGCGCGGGTTTCGCGCTGGAGGCGGGGAGGTCAACCTTGATGTCCACCGTGGCCAAGGGTGCTGCCACCATGAAGATGATCAGCAGCACCAGCATCACGTCGATAAACGGCGTGACGTTGATTTCGTGGTTCTCGACGAGCTCGTCGTCGCCTTGATTCAAATGCAGGCCCATGGCCGATTACCCCACTTTCACCATGTGCGGTTGCGAGCTGCGCTCGGTAGGCAGGTGATCGAGGTCACGGCTGACCAGCAACAGGACTTCTGCCGAAGCATCCGACACCTGGGCCTTGTAGCCGGCGATCGAGCGGGCGAACACGTTGTAGATCACCACCGCTGGAATCGCGGCGACCAGGCCCAGGGCGGTTGCCAGCAGGGCTTCGGCAATGCCTGGGGCAACGACGGCGAGGTTGGTGGTCTGGGTCTTGGCGATGCCGATGAAGCTGTTCATGATGCCCCACACGGTACCGAACAGACCGACGAACGGTGCGGTAGAACCGATGGTCGCCAGCACGCCGGTGCCGTTGCTCATGTTGCGACCGCAGGCCGCTACCAGGCGCTCCAGGCGGAAGCTCACGCGTTCCTTGATGCCTTCCTTTTCGCGGGTGTTGGCCGATAGGCGCATTTCTTCCAGCGCGTCGTGCACCAAGAGATGCGCCAGGGTGCCCTTGATGGCCGCGCTTTCGCTGGCTTCTTTAAGGGTGGTGGCTTTTTTCAGGTTGACGATTTCAGTGCGCAGGCGGCGTTTGGCGCCCAGCAGTTCGAAGCCTTTGGCGATCCAGATGGTCCAGGTGATGATCGAGGCGATAGCCAGGCCGACCATCACGATCTTCACGATGATGTCGGCGTTCTGGTACATGCCCCACGGCGACAGGTCGTGGGCCATGCCCAGGGTGTTGTCTTCTTCCAGGACTACGCCGGTTTCATCTTGCGGGGTAACACCGTCGGCTGCGACCGGGTCGGTGGCCGCAGGTGCGGCAGCCGGTGCGCCGGGAGCGGCGGCGTTTTGCTCAGGTGCTGGGGCTGCAGCCGGGGCTGGTGCAGCGGCGGCAGGCGGGGTGGCCGGTGCCGTGGCATCGGCGAACGCGGCGGTCGGAGCCAGCAGGACGCTGAGCAGCAACGCAGTTATCGCGCGCCAGGCGCGGGACGGGCTGTGAGGCTTGGTTGGCGAAGCGGGGAGGTTATTGCGTGTCATGCTGGCCGGACCTGAGAGGAAAAAATAAGGGATTGCCCTGCCAGGCCGCAAAAGGGCCGAGGACAAATGGGCCGTTATTATTGCAAGTAATTCTTGTTAACAGAAGTAATACAGTAACTTTATTTGTGCTTTTTCTGGCCGCTGGTCACCTGCGAGGGCTAATCTAGACCTTTGAGAACGGAGTTTTGTGATGTCTGCGCCTTCTGTGGTGATTGCCGGTTGTGGTGATGTAGGTAGTCGGCTGGCGAGTCAATTGCTGGTCGCGGGATGGGAGGTGCATGGCCTGCGACGCAATGTCTCGCGCCTGCCGGAAGGGGTGATTGGCATTGCCGGCGACCTGTTCAAAAAGGACTGCCCCGACACCTGGCCGATTGGTGGCGTGGACTACCTGGTGTACTGCGCGGCCGCGACCGACCACGATGAAGCGGGCTATCGCAAAGCCTATGTCGAAGGTTTGCAGCATGTGCTGGAGTGGCTCGATGACTATGGTCAGCAGCCCAAGCACCTGCTGTTTGTGTCCAGTAGCAGCGTCTACGGCCAGCAAAACGGTGAATGGGTCGATGAAACCTCGCCCACCCATGCCGTTGGGTACTCCGGGCAGGTGATGCTGGAAGCCGAGCAAGTGGCATTGGACAGCGGTATCCCGGCCACGACTGTACGCTTGACCGGTATCTATGGTCCTGGTCGCGAGTGGTTGTTGAGCCAGGTGCGCCAAGGCTATCGCGTGGCGGTTGAGCCACCTTTATATGGCAACCGCATCCACGTCGATGATGCGGCAGGGCTGCTGGCCTTTTTGCTGCTGCATGTGGAGCAGGGCGGTACGTTGGACAAGGTCTACATCGGTGTCGACAACGCGCCTGCGCCGCTGGCCGAAGTCGTGGATTGGCTGCGCGAGTACCTTGGGGTCACCGAGTGGGCCGAAGACGCCAGCGTGCGGCGTGCGGGCAGCAAGCAGTGCAGCAATGCGCGAGCCAAGGCGCTGGGCTGGACGCCAACCTATCCAAGCTACCGCGAAGGCTACGCCGCTATCCTCAAGGGCTGACCTCTCCTGTGGGAGCCGGGCTTGCCTGCGATGCAGGCAGCTCGGTGTGTCAGTGAAACAGAGGTGATGCTATTGCAGGCAAGCCAGCTCCCACAGTGGTCTTACTGTTTTTCCAGCAGCCACTGGCGCTGCCCAGGGCTCAACTGAGGAATTTCGTCTGGCCTGGAATGATTGATCGCCTGGAAAATTTCCAGCGTGTTGCCGTTGCGCACGAAAATCCAACTATCCCCCGCGTCGCCTTTGCCCAGGTACAGGGTGTCATTGCCGGCGCCTTGAGTGGCGCAGTCCCCGCCCAGGCACAATTCGTATCGGTCATTCTTTCCCAGGCCCGACAGGTTGCCATGCGCATTGAACACTACGGTGCCGCCGGCGCCTTCGCCCTCAAGGATTTTCCACGGGCCACCCATGTAAGCTGAGTTCAGTGCCTGCCGGAATGTACTCCCCCATTGCGCACCCTCCGTGGTCGATGGGTGGGCACGCTGGAACACCTGGCCGGGCAGATCCTTGCGAGGCAGTTGGAGCAGTTGCTGATCCTTTAATTGCAGTTCGTCACGGCCATAGCCGTTGTGATCGACGGTCCATGCGCCAGGTGCTTTTGGCAGGAGTTGGCCTTCATCTACCTCAAAGGCACTGCTGGCATGAGCTTGGCCGGTGCGGGTGTCGACATTCCACTCCAGGTTCCTGCCGTTGGCTTGCAGGCTGTTGAGCAGCGGCCGGCCCTGGGCGGCGGCATCGATGGCGGCCTGGTTGATCCAGATCCCGCTGATGTCGACGGGTTGCGATACGTGGGTGCAGCCGCCCAGCAAGGCCAGGCCAATGAGGAGTGGTTTGAACATGGCGTAGTCCGAGGCAAAGGATTGCAGGCTAAAGAAAAAGGAGCCCGTAGGCTCCTTTGTTTCGTATCACTGTTTTTCCAACAGCCACTGGCGCGGCCCGGGGGTGAACGAAGGCACTTCGTCGGCCTGGGATGTATTGATCGCCTGGAAAATCTCCAGTTGCTTGTCGTTGCGACTGAAGATCCACGGGTTGCCCTGGCCGCCTTGTTGCAGCCAGATGCTGTCGTAGCCACCACTCATGGAGGCGCAATCGCCTGCCAGGCACAGTGAATACTGGTCGGCACCCGGCAGGCCGGTAACCTGGCCGTTGGCCTGGAACTGTACGGTCTCGCCCAGGCCGCTGCCGCTGGTGATTTTCCAACTGCCGCCCATGTAGGCCGCGTACAGCGCCCGTTCGAAGTTGGCACCCAACGGTGCGCCTTCAGGGGCAGGGTCCTTGGGGCGATCAAAGAGCTGTTCGGGCTCGTTGTCGTTGGCCACTTGCAGCAGCTGTTTGCCCTTGCGCTTGAGTTCGGTGGTCGAGCTGCCGTAGAAATCAACGTTCCAGGTGCCGGACTTTTCGCCGGCCAGGGTGCCTTCAGGGCGTTCAAAGCCGTTGAAGTAGCGCGCCTGGTTGGCCCGGGTGTTGACCTCCCATTCGAGGTTCGGGCCGTAGGCTTGCAGGGCTTCACGCAAAGGGCCGCCCTTGGACGCCGCATCGATGGCAACCTGGTTGATCCAGGTACCGCTCACATCCCGGGTGGCAGGACTGCTGGCGCAGCCGCCAAGAAGAAGGGCCAGCAGCGTGGAGGCAACGAGCGCTTTGCGCATTACGAAATCCTTTTAAAACGAAGTCGGCGCAACCCCGTGGGTTGCGCCGAATGTATTACTCGATGACCAGAATCGCGTCCATCTCAACCTGGGAACCCTTGGGCAGGGCGGCAACGCCAATGGCGGCGCGGGCTGGGTAGGGTTGTTCGAAGTACTTGCCCATGATCTCGTTGACCTTGGCGAAGTGGCTGAGGTCGGTGAGGAAGATGTTCAGCTTGACGATGTCCTTGAACGAACCGCCTGCTGCTTCAGCTACCGACTTGAGGTTCTCGAAGACTTGTACGGTCTGGGCTTCAAAGCCTTCAACCAGTTCCATGGTCTTTGGGTCCAGTGGGATCTGGCCGGACATGTAGACGGTGTTGCCCGCCTTGATCGCCTGGGAATAAGTACCGATGGCAGCAGGTGCCTTGTCGCTGGTGATAACAGTCTTGGTCATGAATGACTCCTTGTAATGTCCGGGCTATAGGGGGGTGTTATGCGCGCATGCGAGTGATGCGGATAACCCCGGTCAGGGCACGCAGTTTCTTGATCACACGGGCCAAGTGCACGCGGTCGTGCACGCTGACCACCAGTTGGACCACGCTGATGCGACCATCGCGTTCGTCCATGCTGATTTTTTCGATATTGCCGTCGGCCGCGTTGACACTGCTGGCCAGCAGGGCGATCAGGCCGCGCTGGTGCTCCAGCTCCACCCGCAGCTCGACGTTGAATTCGCCGGTCACATCCTTGGCCCATGACAGCTGGATGCATTTTTCCGGGTTGTGGCGGATTTCGCTGATATTGCGGCAGTTGTCCAGGTGCACCACCATGCCTTTGCCGGCGGACAGGTGCCCGACAATCGGGTCGCCCGGGATTGGCGTACAGCATTTGGCGTAGCTCAGCACCAGGCCTTCGGTGCCACGAATGGCCAGCGGGCCTTCGGGGCTCGGCAGTTGCTCGCCTTCGCCCAGCAGGCGACGGGCGACGACGTAGGCCATGCGGTTGCCCAGGCCGATATCTTCGAGCAGGTCTTCGATGGTTTCCTGGCGGTACTCGTGGAGGATCGCCTGCACGCGCTCGGCGGGAATCTTCTCCAGGGAGCTGTCGAAACCGTTGAGCACCTTGTTCAGCAGGCGTTCGCCCAGGCTGATGGACTCGGAGCGACGTTGCAGCTTCAGCGCGTGGCGGATATGGGTGCGAGCCTTGCCGGTGACCACGAAGTTGAGCCACGCCGGATTCGGCCGGGCCCCCGGCGCGCTGACGATTTCCACGGTGGAACCGCTTTGCAGCGGTTCCGACAGTGGGGCCAGGCGACGGTTGATCCGGCAGGCAATGCAGCTGTTACCGACGTCGGTGTGAACCGCGTAGGCAAAGTCGACCGCCGTGGAGCCCTTGGGCAGCTCCATGATCCGGCCTTTGGGCGTGAACACGTAGACCTCGTCCGGGAACAGGTCGATCTTCACGCTTTCGATAAATTCCAGGGAGTTGCCGGCACGCTGCTGCATTTCCAGCACGCCCTTGACCCACTGGCGGGCGCGGGCATGGGTGCCTTTGGGCTGCTCGTCGCCGCTGGACTTGTACAGCCAATGGGCGGCGATGCCGTTGTTGGCCATCTCTTCCATTTCCCGGGTGCGGATCTGGATCTCGATCGGCACCCCATGCATACCGAACAGCGTGGTATGCAGCGACTGATAGCCGTTGGCCTTGGGGATCGCGATGTAGTCCTTGAAGCGGCCTGGCAGGGGTTTGTACAAATTATGTACAGCGCCCAGCACGCGGTAGCAGGTATCGACCTTGTCGACGATGATCCGGAACGCATACACGTCCATGATCTCGTTGAAGGCCCGGCGCTTGCCGCGCATCTTCTTGTAGATGCCGTAGATATGCTTCTGCCGCCCGCTGACTTCGCCTTCAATCTCGTCGATTGCCAGGCAATGGCTCAGGGACTCTTCGATCTTGTTGACGATTTCCTTGCGATTGCCCCGGGCGCGCTTGACCGCCTGGTAGATACGCGCTGAACGCATCGGGTGCATCGCCTTGAAACCAAGGTCTTCGAATTCGATACGAATGGCATGCATGCCCAGCCGGTTGGCGATGGGCGCGTAGATTTCCAGGGTTTCCTTGGCAATGCGCCGGCGTTTCTCGCCGGACAGCACTTCCAGCGTGCGCATGTTGTGCAGCCGGTCGGCCAGTTTGACCAGGATCACCCGGATATCCCGGGCCATGGCCATGGCCATTTTCTGGAAGTTTTCCGCCTGGGCCTCGGCCTTGGTTTCGAAGTTCATCTGGGTCAGCTTGCTGACCCCGTCGACCAGGTCGGCCACGGTTTCGCCAAATTGCGCGCTGAGCGCTTCCTTGGCAATGCCGGTGTCTTCGATCACGTCATGCAGCATCGCGGCCATCAGGCTTTGATGGTCCATGTGCATGTCGGCAAGAATATTGGCCACCGCAAGAGGATGGGTGACATATGCCTCGCCGCTGCGGCGGCGTTGGCCGTCGTGGGCTTGTTCGGCGTAGAAATACGCTCGGCGGACCAGGTTGACCTGGTCGGTACCGAGGTAGGTCGATAAGCGATCGGCGAGGGCGTCTATGCTCGGCAAGGTATTAACTCCTGCCGAAGGCTTTGACCCCGCGCCGTGCTACGTCGACCAGGCATAGGCTTAGACGGCCTCGTTGGACTCGTCCTCGAACGCTGCAAACAGCGGTTCGTCTTCAACGATCTCGGCGTTGGCGATGAACTCGTAGCTCATCACGCCGGCAGCGATTTCGCGCAGGGCCATCACGGTTGGCTTGTCATTTTCCCAATTGAGCAACGGCTCTTTGCCGCCAGTGGCCAATTGACGGGCACGCTTGGTAGAGAGCATGACCAGCTCAAAGCGGTTATCCACGTGTTCTAGGCAGTCTTCAACGGTTACGCGGGCCATGGTATTCCTCGGAGCGAATGCAAGATGCGCGCTGCCCGGTTGGGCGAGCGGACTCAACAGTTTAAAAAATCACCAGCGTTTAGGGAAGCGCTGATTTTCCGCAGGCCCCGGCAAACACGCTACAAGCGCCAATGTAAGGCCCTTGCAGCGGTTTTGGGAAGAGCCATTCAACCGAGCAGTTCGGCCAACAATTTGCCAAAACGCTGTTGCTGGCGTTTTTGCTGGAGCTGATTGGCACGGAAAATCGCCTTCAGGTCGTCCAGGGCGTGGGCAAAATCGTCGTTGATGATCAGGTAGTCGTAGTCCACATAGTGGCTCATTTCACTGACGGCTTCGCGCATGCGCCCAGCGATGATCTCGTCACTGTCCTGGCCGCGATTGGTCAGGCGCTGGTGCAAGGCTTCCAGGGACGGCGGCAGGATAAAGATCGAGCGCGCCTTGGGCATCAATTGGCGCACTTGTTCGGCGCCCTGCCAGTCGATTTCCAGGATCAGGTCATGACCTTCGTCGAGGGTCTGCTGCAAATGGCTCTGGGACGTGCCATAGAGGTTGCCGAACACTTCGGCACGCTCCAGGAAGTCACCGTGTTCGATCATCTTCACGAACTCGCTGCGCTCGACGAAGTGATAGTTCACGCCGTTCACCTCACCCGGACGCATGGCGCGGGTGGTATGGGAGACCGATACGCGGATCTCCGGGTTGGCGTCGGTCAGGGCCTTGACCAGGCTGCTTTTGCCCGCGCCCGAGGGCGCGGAAACAATGTAGAGGGTGCCGGTGCTGTGGGTCATGGGAGTTGCCTTACTCAATATTCTGTACTTGTTCGCGCATTTGCTCGATCAACACTTTGAGGTTGACCGCAGCCTGGGTGCTGCGCGGATCGAAGGCTTTGGAGCCCAGTGTATTGGCTTCGCGGTTGAGTTCCTGCATCAGGAAGTCCAGGCGCCGACCAGCGGCACCGGCCGCCTTGAGCACGCGGCGCACTTCCAGGATGTGGGTACTCAGGCGGTCGAGTTCTTCGGCGACGTCGCTTTTTTGCGCGAGCAGGACCATTTCCTGCTCCAGGCGCACCGGGTCGAGGTCGGCCTTCATGTCGGCGAAGCGGTCGAGGACCTTCTGGCGCTGGGTGGCCAGCATTTGCGGGACCAACTCGCGCAGGGTCACCACGTCGGCTTCGATAGCGGTCAGGCGCTCGCTGATCAGGCGCGCCAGTTCGGCGCCTTCGCGCTCGCGCCCGGCCTTGAGCTCCTTCAGGCCTTGATTGAACAGGGCCAGGGCCTCGGCATTCAGCGCCTGCGGGTCAGTGGCGTCGGCCACCAGTACGCCGGGCCAGGCCAGGACTTCCAGCGGGTTCAGGGCTGCCGGCTGCTTGATCAGGCTGGCGATGGTCTCGGCGGCGGCGACCAGTTGCGCGGCGCGTTCGCGGTCAACCTGCAGCGGCTTGCCGGTGGTTTCCTCGGTAAAGCGCAGGGTGCATTCCAGCTTGCCACGGGAGATGCCGGCGCGCAGGGCTTCGCGCACGGCGCCTTCAAGGTCGCGAAAGGATTCGGGCAGGCGCAGGTGCGGCTCCAGGTAGCGGCTGTTGACCGAGCGCAGTTCCCAGCTCAGGGTGCCCTGGGCGCCGGCTTTTTCGACGCGGGCGAAGGCGGTCATGCTGTGCACCATGGAGGTACCTCGCGATACAGTCCCGCAAACGGGCGGGCTGGTAGGTAGATTGAAGCCGACAGGCTGCGAAGGCGCAGGATTGTAGCGCAACGGGGCGAGCGCCCCCAAATGCTGGCTGTGACAAAGGGTGGCAGGGCTTGTCCATTCGTTACCGAATTTATTAGCAGTGCCGAGAAGCGGCCTGCGGCTCTATAATGCTCGGCAGTTTTTCGTCCTTAGTACAGGTATCCCCTATGAAACGTCCAAGTGGTCGCGCTGCCGATCAGCTCCGCTCGATCCGCATCACCCGCAACTACACCAAACACGCCGAGGGATCTGTACTGGTCGAGTTTGGCGATACCAAGGTCATCTGCACCGTCAGCGTGGAGAACGGCGTGCCGCGTTTTCTCAAGGGCCAGGGCCAGGGTTGGTTGACCGCCGAATACGGCATGTTGCCGCGCGCCACTGGCGAGCGTAACCAGCGTGAAGCCAGTCGTGGCAAGCAGGGTGGTCGTACCCTGGAAATCCAGCGCCTGATCGGCCGCTCCCTGCGCGCTGCGCTGGACATGTCCAAACTGGGCGACGTGACCCTATATGTCGACTGCGACGTGATCCAGGCCGACGGCGGCACCCGCACCGCGTCCATCACTGGCGCCATGGTCGCCCTGGTCGATGCGCTGAAAGTGATCAAGAAACGCGGTGGCCTGAAAGGTGGCGACCCGCTCAAGCAGATGATTGCCGCTGTGTCGGTGGGCATGTACCAGGGCGAGCCGGTACTGGACCTGGATTACCTGGAGGATTCGGCTGCCGAGACCGACCTGAACGTGGTCATGACCAGCACCGGTGGCTTCATCGAGGTGCAGGGCACCGCCGAAGGTGCGCCATTCCAACCGGCCGACCTGAACGCCATGCTGGCCTTGGCCCAGAAAGGCATGAGCGAAATCTTCGAACTGCAGAACGCCGCACTGGCTGACTGAAACCAGCCTCAAGGAGCAACGCCATGAGTGACAACCAGCTTCCTGTGTCGGCCCAGAACAAAGAAGTGCGCCAGTGGGCGATGCTCTGTCACTTCGCGGCGTTCCTCGGCCTGGTGTTCCCCTTTGGCAGTGTGTTGGGGCCGTTGATCCTGTGGCAGGTGAAGAAGGACATGGACCCGCTGATCGATGACCAGGGCAAGGAAGCGCTGAACTTCCAGCTGACCGTGGCCATCGCCTGGCTGGTCTGCTTTGTCCTGGGGTTCGTGGTGATCGGCTTCCTGTTGATGGTGGTGCTGGTAATTGCCGCGCTGGTGTTGACCATCATCGGCGGGGTCAAGGCGAACAAAGGCATTGCCTACCGTTACCCGCTCACCTGGCGATTGATCAAATAATCATCGCCCACAAAAAAACCGACAGTGATGTCGGTTTTTTTGTGCCTGGATATTGACCTCAGATGGTCAAGGTCCAGTCGTAGTCCACGATCAACGGCGCATGTTGCGAGAAGCGCGGTTGACGCGGCAGACGTGCGCTGCGCACAAACCGGCGCAGGCCGGGGGTCAGCAACTGGTAGTCGAAACGCCAGCCCAGGTTAAGCATCTCGGCCTGTTCGTTGTCCGGCCACCAGCTGTACTGGTCGCCTTCGCGGCTGACTTCACGCAGGGCATCTACATAACCCATGTTGCCGACAATCTCGTCCATCCAGGCCCGTTCCGGCGCCAGGAAACCCGGGGATTGCTGGCTGTCGCGCCAGTTCTTGATATCCAGCTTCTGTTGCGCCACGTACAACGAGCCACAATAAATGTACTCGCGACGTTTGCGTCGCTGTTTATCCAGATAACGGGCGAAATCGTCCATTAGCTTGAACTTCTGGTTCAAGTCTTCATCGCCGTTCATCCCCGAAGGGAGCAGCAAGGTAGCAATACTGACTTTGTCGAAATCGGCTTGCAGGTAGCGCCCGTAGCGATCGGCTGTCTCGAAGCCGAGGCCGCTGATGACCGCCTTGGGTTGCAACCGTGAATACAGAGCCACGCCACCTTGGGCAGGGACTTCGGCATCACAGGCATAAAGGAAGTAGCCATCCAGTTGGAAGGCTGGGTCGTCCAGTTCAAAGGCGGAGGCGCGGGTGTCCTGCAGGCAGATGACGTCGGCATTCTGGGCTTGCAGCCAACTGAGCAAACCACGCTCGACTGCAGCCTGAATACCATTAACGTTCACACTGATGATCCGCATAAATGGCCCCAAAAATCGCGTGCGTGTATGATACACGCCGTCTACCTATTTAGCTAAATCCGTGGTATCTGAGGCTTTTTTCATGCAGGCGTATCAACGCGATTTCATTCGTTTTGCCATCGATCGCGGGGTTTTGCGCTTCGGTGAGTTCACCCTCAAGTCCGGGCGCACCAGCCCATATTTCTTCAATGCTGGCCTGTTCAACTCGGGTTCTGCCCTGGCGCAACTGGGGCGTTTCTACGCCGCCGCCATTGTTGAAAGCGGTATTTCCTTCGATGTGCTGTTTGGCCCTGCCTACAAAGGCATTCCGTTGGCCGCCGCGACCGCAGTGGCCCTGGCCGAACATCACGACCGGGATCTGCCATGGTGTTTCAATCGCAAGGAAGCCAAGGCCCACGGCGAAGGCGGCAGCCTGGTCGGCGCACCGCTGGCCGGTGATGTGCTGATCATCGACGATGTGATCACCGCCGGCACCGCGATTCGTGAAGTGATGCAGATCATTGCATCCCAGGACGGCGCCAAGGCCGCCGGCGTGCTGATCGCACTGAACCGCCAGGAGCGCGGCAACGGTGAGTTGTCGGCGATCCAGGAAGTAGAGCGTGATTTTGGCATTCCAGTGGTCAGCATCGTGTCGCTGAACCAGGTATTGCAGTTCCTCGAAGACGACCCGCAGCTCAAGCAGCACCTGCCGGCAGTGCGTGCGTACCGCGAGCAGTTTGGCGTCTGACCCCTTGTAGCTGATGAGCTTGTGTAGGAGCGAGCTTGCTCGCGATGGCGATCTGTCAGTCAACATCAGTGTTGAATGGACTACCGCTATCGCGGGCAAGCCCGCTCCTACAGGGGATCTCCATAATGCTGCAGGTCGATGCACATAAAAAAGCCCCCGTTCAACCAGGTTGAACGGGGGCTTTTTGTTTCAGTGTTTACGGCCGCTTGCGATTGCTGATCAGCGTGCCCATGCCCGTATCAGTGAAGATCTCCAGCAGCACCGCATTGGGCACCCGGCCGTCGATGATCAGCGAGCTGCCGACACCACCTTGCACTGCTTCCAGTGCGCAGCGGATCTTCGGCAGCATGCCGCCGTAGATAGTGCCGTCGGCGATCAGGTCGTCGACTTGCTGGGTGGTCAGGCCGGTCAGGACCTTGCCTTCCTTGTCCATCAGGCCGGCGATGTTGGTCAGCAGCATCAGCTTCTCGGCCTTCAGGGCCTCGGCCACCTTGCCGGCTACCAGGTCAGCGTTGATGTTGTAGGACTCGCCATTGGCCCCCACGCCAATCGGCGCGATCACCGGGATGAAGTCGCCCTTGACCAGCAGGTTGAGCAAATCGGTGTTGATGCCGATCACTTCGCCCACCTGGCCGATGTCGATGATTTCCGGCTGGGTCATCTCCGGGGTCTTGCGGGTCACGGTGAGTTTCTTCGCGCGGATCAACTCGGCGTCCTTGCCGGTCAGGCCGATGGCGCTGCCGCCGTGACGGTTGATCAGGTTGACGATGTCTTTGTTCACCTGGCCGCCCAGGACCATCTCCACCACATCCATGGTCTGTGCATCAGTGACACGCATGCCGTCGATGAAATGACTCTCGATGGACAGGCGCTTGAGCAGGTCGCCGATCTGCGGGCCGCCGCCGTGTACCACCACCGGGTTGATCCCGACGGCTTTCATCAACACGATGTCGCGGGCAAAGCCGGTTTTCAGCTCGTCGCTTTCCATGGCATTGCCGCCGTACTTGATCACCAGCGTCTTGCCGACGTAGCGTCGAATGTAAGGCAGCGCTTCGGAAAGGACCTTGGCGGTATTGGCGGCAGCGTCGCGTTCGAGGGTCATTCAGGGCTCCGGGGCAAATAATCAGAACGGTAGTTGGAGATCAGGGGCAACACGTTTCAACTGGGCGTGGAACACGTCCTTGATGCGCTGCAACTCGGCCTCGGTATCCGCCTCGAAACGCAGGACCAGCACCGGAGTGGTGTTGGACGCGCGAACCAGGCCCCAGCCTTCGGCATAATCGACTCGCACACCATCAATGGTGGTCAGGTTGGCGCCTTCACCCCATTGCGCATCGTGCAATGCGTCAATGATGCTGAATTTGCTCTCTTCGGTCACATGGATATTGATTTCCGGCGTAGAAATATCGTTCGGGAAGGTCTCGAACAAGTCTTCAGCGCTGGATTTCTCCTTGCTGAGGATCTCCAGCAGGCGGGCGGCGCTGTAGATGCCGTCGTCAAAACCGAACCAGCGTTCCTTGAAGAACACATGGCCGCTCATTTCGCCGGCCAGCAGGGCACCGGTTTCTTTCATTTTCTTTTTGATCAACGAATGACCGGTCTTCCACATCAGTGGGCGGCCGCCATATTCCTTGATCAACGGCGTCAGGCGCCGGGTGCACTTGACGTCGAAGATGATCTCGGCGCCTGGGTTGCGTGCAACCACGTCGCGGGCGAACAGCATCAGCAGGCGGTCGGGGAACACGATGCTGCCGGTGTTGGTCACCACGCCCACGCGGTCGCCGTCGCCATCGAAGGCCAGGCCGACATCGGCCCCCACTTCTGCGACCTTGGCGATCAGGTCCACCAGGTTTTCAGGCTTGCCCGGGTCCGGGTGATGGTTGGGGAAGTTGCCGTCGACGTCGCAGAACAGCGGGATCACTTCGCAGTTCAGGGCTTCGAGCAGTTGCGGGGCGATCACGCCGGCTGCGCCGTTGCCGCAGTCCACCACGACTTTCAGGCGGCGCTGGAGCTTGACGTCCCGGGTGATTTCGTCCGAATAGCGCTGGAGGATATCGACCTGGGTGATGCTGCCCTGGCCGCTGGTCAGGTCATTGGTCTTGAGGCGAGTGTGCAGGGCCTGGATCTGCTCGTTGGCCAGGGTGTCGCCGGCAATCACGATCTTGAAGCCGTTGTAGTCCGATGGGTTGTGGCTGCCGGTGAGCATCACGCCGGATTTGCCGGCCAGCACGTTGGCGGCGTAGTACAGCGCCGGCGTTGGCACCAGGCCTACGTCACTGACATGGCAGCCGCTGTCGGCCAGGCCCTGGATCAGGCGTTCCACCAACTCGGGGCCGGACAGGCGACCGTCACGTCCCACCGAGACGTTGGGCTCGCCCTGGGCCAGGCTTTGGGAGCCGATGGCGCGGCCGATCCAGTAGGCGGTTTCGGCGGTCAGGGTTTTCGGGACGACGCCACGGATGTCGTAGGCGCGGAAAATGCTGTCGGGAAACGTCGGTGCGACTGGGGCTGCGTTGCTCATCACTGGGAAACTCCATCGATACGGGGCGGACAGGCCTGAGTGCGGCGACCGGCAGGCTCAAACTGAAGGGTAAGACGGCGTTTTAGCCCTAGAGTTCGTAGTGCGAAAGTGCCACTGGGGCATACCGGACGCTGCGCCCGGCATGCCTGAGCGTAGTCAGTGGCTGCCGGAATGCCCGAAACCGCCTGCGCCGCGCTGGGTTTCGTCGAACTCGGTCACCAGCTCGAAATGCGCCTGCACCACCGGTACCAGCACCAGTTGGGCGATACGCTCGCCGACGGCGATGTTGAAGGCGGTCTGGCCACGGTTCCAGCACGAGACCATCAGCTCACCTTGGTAGTCGGAGTCGATCAGGCCCACCAGGTTACCCAGCACGATCCCGTGTTTGTGGCCAAGGCCCGAGCGCGGCAGGATCAACGCAGCCAGGCCAGGGTCGCCGACGTAGATCGACAGGCCGGTAGGGATCAGCAGGGTCTGGCCCGGCTCAAGGACGGTGTCTTGCTTGAGCATGGCGCGCAGGTCCAGGCCGGCGGAGCCGGGTGTGGCGTAGGCCGGCAGTGGGAAGTCGGTGCCGATGCGGGGGTCGAGGATCTTGGCTTGCAAAGCGTGCATGGAAATTAAACCTGGTTCAGCCGTTGGGCGATAAAAGAGATCAGTTGGCGGGCAATCTTGCCCTTGCTGGTCTGGGCGAAAAGGGTGGCGTGCAGCTCGCGGTCAATCACGCTGCAGGCGTTTTCCTCGCTGTTGAAGCCGATGCTGGGGTTGGCGACATCATTGGCAACGATCAGGTCGAGGTTTTTGTCTTTCAGTTTACGTGCGGCGTAGTCCAGCAGGTTTTCGGTCTCGGCGGCGAAACCGACGCTGAACGGACGATCGGCGCGGGTGGCAATGGTGGCCAGAATGTCCGGGTTGCGGACCATTTGCAGGAGCAGGCCATCGCCGCTTGTAGGGTCTTTCTTGAGTTTTTGCGGCGCAACCACTTCCGGGCGGTAGTCTGCGACCGCTGCCGAAGCGATAAACACATCACAGGGAATCGCCGCCTCACAGGCCGCGAGCATGTCGCGGGCGCTGACGACGTCGATGCGGGTGACCCGGTCCGGGGTTGGCAGATGCACCGGGCCGGTGATCAGGGTCACGCGCGCGCCTGCCTCAACCGCCGCCTCAGCCAGGGCAAAGCCCATTTTCCCTGAGCTATGGTTGGTGATGTAGCGCACCGGGTCGATGTTTTCCTGGGTCGGGCCGGCGGTAATCAACACGTGCTTGCCGGTCAGGGCCAGGTGCTGGAAACACTCGGCGGCGCACAGCGCCAGGTCCGTGGCTTCGAGCATGCGGCCCAGGCCGACGTCACCACAGGCCTGGCTGCCGGAGGCCGGGCCAAAAACCTTGAGGCCACGGCTTTGCAGCAATTGGGTGTTGGCCTGGGTGGCCGGGTCGCGCCACATGGCCTGGTTCATCGCCGGGGCGATGGCGACGGTGGCGTCGGTGGCCAGTACCAGCGTGGTCAGCAGGTCGTCGGCAATACCTTGGGCGAGGCGCGCGATGAGGTCGGCGGTGGCGGGTGCGATCAGCACCAGGTCGGCCCATTTGGCCAGTTCGATATGGCCCATGGCGGCTTCGGCAGCCGGGTCCAGCAGGTCCAGGTGTACCGGGTGGCCGGACAGTGCCTGCATGGTCAGTGGGGTAATGAACTCACTGCCGCCACGGGTCATGACCACGCGCACTTCGGCGCCCTGGTCCAGGAGCCTGCGAACCAACTCTGCGCTCTTGTAGGCGGCAATGCCGCCGCCGACGCCGAGAACGATGCGTTTCCGATACAGACGCTGCATTGGTTTGCCTTTCCAGTTCAGTGATGGCGTTGCGATCCCCCCTCCCCAGGGTGAAATCGCGCGCAAAAAAGAGCGGCTAAGATAACACAGCGTCCGCCATGCAACAGCGGCGCACATGCACACGGAGGTGCCATGAGTATTCGCAATTGGCCTGCGGCGGAGCGTCCGCGGGAGAAGCTTTTGGAGTTGGGCGCGCAGAGCCTCTCGGATGCCGAGTTGCTGGCGATTTTCCTGCGTACCGGTGTCTCGGGTAAAAGCGCGGTGGACCTGGCGCGCCACCTGTTGGGGCAGTTTGGCAGCCTGCGTACGCTGCTGGAGGCGCGCCAGGCCGTATTCATCCAGCACCTGGGCCTGGGGCCGGCCAAGTTCGCCCAGTTGCAGGCGGTACTGGAAATGGGGCGGCGCCATCTGGCCGAGCATGTGCGTAACGAGTCGGTTCTGGAAAGCCCGGTAGCCGTGCGTGATTACCTCAAGGCCCTGCTGCGCCACCAGCCCCACGAGATATTTGGCTGCCTGTTTCTCGACTCCAGGCATCGGGTGCTGGGTTTCGAGGCGCTGTTCCAGGGCACCATCGACAACGCCACGGTCTACCCGCGACAAGTGGTCAAGCGCGCCCTGGACTACAACGCGGCGGCCTTGATCCTGTGCCACAACCATCCCTCCGGGAATGCCGAGCCGAGCGTTGCTGATCGAAAATTGACCAAAGTGCTGCAAAAGGCCCTGGATCTGGTGGATGTGCGGGTACTGGACCACATCATTGTCGGCGACGGTGACCCGCTGTCGATGGCTGAATATGGCTGGCTGTAACGCAACCTCTTGTAGGAGCTGGCCTGCCGGCTCCTACAGAGGCCGGGTCAGGGTTTTACGCTGACCTTGGAGAAGTCCTGGCGCCCAAACGGGCTGACCTGATACCCCTCGATACTCTTGCGTGTCAGGGCAAAGGCCGTCGGGTGGGCCAGTGGCAACCACAGTGCCTGCTGCTGGATCTGCGCCTGCGCCTGTTGGTACAGCTTGCTGCGCACGCCTTGCTCGTTGGTGGTCTTGCCGGCACTGATCAGCTTATCCAGCGCGGGGTCGCAGTAGCGGGCGAAGTTGGTGCCGGATTTGACCGCTGCGCAGGAAAACTGCGGGGTCAGGAAGTTATCCGGGTCGCCGTTGTCGCCGGCCCAGCCCATAAACAGCAGGTCGTGCTCGCCCGCCTTGGCGCGGCGGATCAGTTCGCCCCATTCGATCACGCGGATCTCGGCCTGGATGCCGACCTTGGCCAGGTCCGCCTGCAACAACTGGGCGCCCAGGCTTGGGTTGGGGTTGAGCAGGCTGCCCGAGGGCCGGGTCCAGATGGTGGTCTTGAAGCCGTCACTCAAGCCGGCACGGGCCAGCAGGGCCTTGGCCTTGGCGATGTCCTGTGGATAACCCGGCAATTCCTTGGCAAAACCCCAGGTGTTGGGCGGGTAGGGGCCGGTGGCGGCTTCGGCGGTGCCTTCAAACACGGCCTTGAGGTAGCTGGCCTTGTCGAAGGCCAGGTTGATCGCCTGGCGCACTTCTGGCTTGTCCAGCGGAGGGTGCTGGCTGTTGATGGCCACAAAGGCGGTCATGAAGGCTGCGGTCTTTTCCACCTTGAGCGCCGCATCCTTTTGCGCCTCGCCGATATCCAGGGGCTTGGGTGACAAGGCAATCTGGCACTCATCCCGGCGCAGTTTCTGCAGGCGCACGTTGGCGTCCGGGGTGATCGCAAAGATCAAGTTATCCACAGCCGGTTTGCCGGCAAAGTAATCCGGGTTGGCCTTGTAGCGAATGGCCGCATCTTTCTGGAAACGCCCGAAAACGAAGGGCCCGGTGCCGATGGGTTGGCTATTGAGCTTCTCCGGGGTGCCGGCCTTGAGCAGCTTGTCGGCGTATTCGGCCGGGTAGATCGAGGCAAAGCCCATGCTCAGCGCGGCGAGGAACGTGGAGTCGGCGTGATTCAGGGTAAAACGCACGGTCAGCGGGTCGAGGGCGTCGATCTTCTTGATCAGCGCCGGCAGTTGTAGCGACTGGGCGTGAGGGAAGCCGCTCTGGGCAATCTGGTGCCAGGGGTTGGCCGGGTCGAGCATGCGCTCGAAGCTGAAGCGTACGTCTTCGGCGGTGAGGCTGCGGCTTGGGTTGAAATACGCGGTACGGTGAAATTTCACGTCCGGATGCAATTTAAAGGTGTAGGTCAGGCCGTCTGGCGAGACTTCCCAGCTGTCGGCCAGGCTCGGCACCAGCTTGCCGCTTGCAGCGTCGAAGTCCACCAGGCGGTTCATCAACACATCCGCCGAGGCGTTGGTGGTGGTCAGGGAGTTGTACTGCACCACATCGAACCCTTCGGGGCTGGCCTCGGTGCAGACGCTCAACGTGGAGGCCGCCTGGGCCAACGGGGCGAGGAAGAGCGGGGCGAGCAGGAGTGGCAGGGCAGCGAGGCGCATGGTCGGTTTCCTTTGCAGATCGGAGGCCCATCTGCGAGTGCAGTCTGGAAAAGGCCTACCGTAGTGGCCTGATTCACAAATGACTAGCCCATTTTTGCCTGTGCATTTACAGCAAATACTGTTTTGATGGCGCCTCAGGTCATTTTGTCCGGGGCCTTGGCCTACAAGCAGCGGCGATAAAACATTTGGTGCGACGAGCGGTTCGCCAGCACGGCGGCCCACCCTGGCAGCGCTTGAGAGCTGTTCGGGCGAGATTTACAGCGGGAAAAACACACCGGCTGTTGTTGCACTGGGGTCTTTCTGGTATAAAGCAGCGCTCTTTTCTAGGGGCCCGGTTCCTTCACTGTAGGTGTAGCCGGTAAGACCCTTAAAGAAACGCGGCGCCTGGCGCCAAATGACTGAGAGATTAAGCGGCCAACCCATGCCGGGTTGGGCATGTGGTTTTAGAGGGCTGAGGCATGTCGAGAGTCTGTCAAGTTACCGGTAAGGGTCCGGTGACTGGGAATAACATTTCCCACGCAAACAACAAAACCCGTCGTCGTTTCCTGCCAAACCTGCAGCATCACCGCTTCTGGGTTGAAGAAGAGAAACGTTTTGTCCGTCTGCGCGTATCTGCCAAAGGCATGCGTATCATCGACAAGCGTGGCATCACTGTCGTGCTCGCTGAACTGCGCCGCGACGGCAAAATCTAAGGAGCTAAATCATGCGTGAATTGATTCGAATGATCTCTAGCGCCGGTACTGGTCACTTCTACACTACCGACAAGAACAAGCGTACTACCCCGGACAAGCTCGAAAAGAAAATGTTCGACCCGCGCGTTCGCAAGCACGTGATCTACAAAGAAGGCAAAATCAAGTAATTGGTTTTCTTTCTTGTGAAAAAAACCCGTATCTCACGATGCGGGTTTTTTTTGCCTTTTGAAAAGTCGCGCTCGACCGATCAGGCCTTTTCTTCGAACACCACGTAGATCTTGCGGCACGGCTCCAGCACTTCCCAGGTGCCACTGAACCCGGCCGGGATCACGAAGCGGTCACCGGCGCGCAAGGTCTTGGCGTTGCCTTCGGCATCGCGTAGCACCGAAACCCCCTGCACGATCTCGCAGTACTCGTGTTCGGTGTAGTTCACCTTCCATTGCCCGACTTCACCTTCCCAGACCCCGGCGTTCATCTGGCCGCACGGGCTGTTGTAGTGGTTGTAGAGCGTCTGCTCGGGGTCGCCCTTGAGGACTTTTTCTGTGGCGGGGCGGTAGCGTTCGGCGGCGGTGTTCGCCTGGCTGAAATCGACGACATCCTGAATGTTCATGCACGTATCCCGTCTAGGCCTGGGGTTGGAGAGCCAAAGTCTATGTTTATTAAAATGAACATCGCAAGGGCGTTTGCCGCGGTTATGTCAAATATATTGAAACATCCCTTGCGGCTGGTTTAGGGTGGCGGGTGCCTCGGACCGAATAGCTGGCTGGCCGGGCAAGCATTTGGAAGGGAGCGGTTATAACGCCGGGCCCTTATATTTAATAAGAGGAGGACACTCGCATGACCACCCTGACCCGTGCCGACTGGGAACAACGCGCCAAGGACCTGAAGATCGAAGGCCGCGCCTACATCAATGGCGAATACACCGCCGCGGTTTCCGGCGACACGTTCGAATGCCTCAGCCCGGTCGATGGCCGCCTGCTGACCACGGTTGCCAGCTGTGACGTCGCCGACGCCCAGCGCGCCGTGGAAAACGCCCGCGCCACCTTCAACTCCGGTGCCTGGTCACGCCTGGCCCCGGCCAAGCGCAAAGCCACCATGATCCGTTTCGCCGCGCTGCTCAAGGCCAATGCCGAAGAGCTGGCCCTGCTCGAAACCCTGGACATGGGCAAGCCCATCGGCGACTCCCTGGGCATCGACATCCCTGGCGCGGCGCAAGCCCTGAGCTGGAGCGGCGAGGCCATCGACAAGATTTACGATGAAGTGGCCGCCACCCCCCATGACCAACTGGGCCTGGTGACCCGCGAGCCCGTCGGCGTAGTGGCGGCCATCGTGCCGTGGAACTTCCCGCTGATGATGGCCTGCTGGAAGCTGGGGCCGGCTCTGTCCACCGGTAACTCGGTCGTGCTCAAGCCCTCGGAAAAATCCCCGCTGACTGCCATCCGCATCGCCGCCCTGGCCGTTGAAGCCGGTATCCCCAAAGGCGTGCTCAACGTGCTGCCGGGTTATGGCCACACTGTCGGCAAGGCCCTGGCGCTGCATATGGACGTCGACACTTTGGTGTTCACCGGTTCGACCAAGATCGCCAAGCAACTGATGATCTACTCCGGCGAATCGAACATGAAACGCGTCTGGCTGGAAGCCGGCGGCAAGAGCCCGAACATCGTGTTTGCCGATGCCCCGGACCTGCAAGCCGCCGCCGAATCCGCTGCGGGCGCCATCGCCTTCAACCAGGGCGAAGTCTGCACGGCCGGCTCGCGCCTGCTGGTGGAGCGTTCGATCAAGGACAAATTCCTGCCAATGGTGATCGAGGCCCTCAAGGGCTGGAAGCCGGGCAACCCGCTGGACCCGGCGACTAATGTCGGTGCGCTGGTGGATACCCAGCAGATGAACACCGTGCTGTCGTACATCGAGGCCGGGCACGCCGATGGCGCCAAGCTGGTGGCCGGTGGCAAGCGCACCCTGCAGGAGACCGGTGGTACTTATGTCGAGCCGACGATTTTCGACGGCGTGACCAACGCCATGAAAATTGCCCAGGAAGAGATCTTTGGCCCGGTGCTGTCGGTGCTGACTTTCGACAGTGCTGAAGAAGCGGTGGCGATTGCCAACGACACGCCTTATGGCCTGGCCGCTGCAGTCTGGACTTCGGATATCTCCAAGGCGCACCTGACCGCCAAGGCCCTGCGCGCCGGTAGCGTGTGGGTCAACCAGTACGATGGCGGCGACATGACTGCGCCGTTTGGTGGGTTCAAGCAGTCGGGCAACGGTCGCGACAAGTCGCTGCACGCGTTCGACAAGTACACCGAGCTGAAGGCGACCTGGATCAAGCTGTAAGTCCGGACTCCGGGCCCAAGCTGCAGTAGACCCAAATGTGGGAGCGGGCTTGCCCGCGATAGCGGTATATCAGTCACTCATGAGTTGGCTGGTACTCCCTCATCGCGGGCCAGCCCGCTCCCACAGTATTTTGCGTGATCTGGAAATAACCCACAGGAGCGTGGCAATGCGTTGGGCGACTTACTTCGCCGTCCTGGCGTCGGTACTCAGCGTCGGCCTCGCCCTGGGCGTGAGCATGCCGTTGGTGTCCCTGCGCCTGGAAAGCTGGGGCTATGGCAACTTTGCCATCGGCATCATGGCGGCCATGCCGGCATTCGGTGTGTTGTTGGGCGCCAAGGTGTCCAGTCGCCTGGCCTCCTGGTTGGGCACGGCGAACCTGATGCGCCTGTGCCTGTGGGCCGGGGCGATTTCCATCGGTTTACTGGCGGTACTGCCCAGCTATCCGGTGTGGCTGGTGCTGCGGTTGATGATCGGGGTGATCCTGACCATCGTGTTTATCCTCGGCGAGAGCTGGATCAACCAGTTGGTGGTGGAGCAGTGGCGTGGCCGGCTGGTGGCGCTGTATGGCTGTACCTACGCCTTGAGCCAGCTGTCGGGGCCGTTGTTGCTCGGTGTGCTGGGCACCGAGCATGACTATGGTTTCTGGGTTGGTGTCGGCCTGTTGATCGTTGCGCCGGTCCTGCTCCTGGGGCGCAGCGGGGCGCCGACGGCAGAAGCCTTCAGCGTGACCTTTGGCGACTTGTGGGGTTTTTGCCGTGGCTTGCCGGCGATTGCCTGGGCGGTGGCGCTGTTTGCCGCGTTCGAAGCGATGATTCTGACGCTATTACCGGTGTATTGCCTGCAACAGGGCTTTACCGCCGAGGTGGCGCTGGCGATGGTCAGCACCGTGGTCGTCGGCGATGCCCTGCTGCAATTGCCGATTGGCGCCCTGGCCGATTACCTGCCAAGGCGCACCCTGTTTCTGGGCTGCGCGGTGCTGTTGCTGCTGTCGAGCCTGGCGATTGCGCCGTTGCTCGATACCTGGCTGATCTGGCCGATCTGGGTGCTGTTCGGTGCCAGCGCCGGGGGCTTGTTTACCTTGTCGTTAATCCTGATCGGCGAACGCTACCGTGATGATGCGCTGGTGCGGGCCAATGCCCATATCGCGCAGTTGTGGGGCATTGGTTGCCTGATCGGCCCACTGGTAGCGGGGGCTGGCAGCCAGTGGATCAGCGGGCATGCGTTGCCGTTGTTGATGGCGGCGGGGGCCTTGGGGCTGGTGATTCTGTTGTTGCGCCAAGGAGCGTTTGGCGTTGAGCAGCCAGCCTAGGTAAACCTGTAGGAGCCGGCTTGCCGGCGATAGCAACTTACCTGACCCGCCGCTATCGCCGGCAAGTCGGCTCTTACAGGGGTTAGAGCATGCGCTCCAGGCCCACGGTGGTAGCGAACCAGGCATTGAACCGGCGCCACCAGCTACCCGGCTCACGGGTCAGGGTGTGCAACTGGCCGTTATCTTCCGTCACCCAGACCACCTGGCCCTGCTGCAGTTTCGCCTCATAGCTCAAGGCGGGCGCCATCCCTTGCAGGGCCAGGTTGCGCACGTGTTCGGCCAGCTCAGGACTGTCCACCAGCACCCCGACCTCGGTGTTCCACAGCACCGAGCGCGGATCGAAATTGAATGAGCCGATAAACGACTTCTGCCGATCAAAGATCATCGCCTTGCTGTGCAGGCTGGAGTCCGAGCCATGCAGCGCGCGGCTACCCAGCAAGTGCGGGCCACTGCCGCCGCCGTCGCCCGGTTGGCGGCGCAGTTCGTACAACTTCACCCCGTGTTCCAGCAGCGCCTTGCGATAGGGCGCATAGCCGCCATGCACCGCCGGCACGTCGGTGGCTTCCAGGGCGTTGGTCAGCAGGCGTACGTCCACACCCGCGTCTGCGCGGCCGGTCAGGTACACCAGGCCCGGCTGACCGGGGACGAAGTAGGCCGAAATCATCATCAGTTCACTGTGCACGCCTTCCAGCTCTGGCCCCAGTTGAGTGGTGAGCAGCAGTTGCGGGTCGGGATCGGCCTTGGCCAGGACCTTGCTCGGTGCATCCCACAGTGCCTGGTTCCAGGCCCAGATCAGCTCTCGGCGCCAGATGTCCATGCGGGGCTGGGTCTGGTAGGTGCGCAGACGGTTGTACAGGGCATGGTTTTGCTGGCGCGACTCGGCCAGGGACTTCTCCAGGAGCCCGCGCGCGGTGGCCAGGTCGCGGGAGGAGGGGGCGCTGGAGATAAAGTCGGCGATGGGTTTGCTCAGTGCACTGTTCCAGTACTGGTCAAAGCTGTGGCCCAGTTGTTCGGCCACAGGCCCCACGCTGAGCATGTCGATATCGGTGAAGTTCAGGTTGGGCTCGGCATCGAAATACTCATCCCCCAGGTTGCGCCCGCCGACTATCGCCACGCTGTTGTCCGCCAGCCACAGCTTGTTGTGCATGCGCCGGTGTTGCAGCGATAGGTTGAACAGCCGGCCCATGGCCCGCGTCACGCCGGTACTGCGCCCCAGGTGCAAGGGGTTGAACAGGCGAATCTGGATCTGCGGGTGCGCGGCCAGGGTGGCGATGATCTGGTCCAGGCCGTCGCTGGTGGTGTCGTCCAGGAGGATGCGCACCCGCACGCCACGGTCGGCCGCGGTGAGCAACTCGTCCACCAGCATGCGCGTGCTGATGCCGTCATGGACGATGTAGTACTGCAGGTCGAGGCTGGTCTGGGCATTGCGGATCAGTTCGGCGCGGGCCATGAACGCTTCGCTGCTGTTGGGCAGCAGGCGGAACCCGGAGCGGCCCTGATAGGGCGCGGCCTGGGCCTGGATCGAGCGGCCGAAGGCGGACTGCGTGGTCGGCAGCGCTTCGCTGGGTACGCGGGGTACGTTGAGGGTGGCGCAACCGCCCAGGCCCAGGAACCCCAGCAAAAGAAGCGCTAACAGCCGTTGGCTCATCAAGGAGGCAGGTTCCGAATCAGGGCGGTGGTGGGCATATGACGGTGATTGCTGGCAAAAGGTCAGTCCACCCGCTGTTCGGCTTCGGCGAGCATCTTGATCGCCGTGGCCCCGACCTTGCGCACCGCCTCTTCAATCTGGGGTGTTGGCTTGGCAGCGTAGTTCATCCGCAGGCAGTTCCGGTATTTGCCCGAGGCAGAAAAGATGCTGCCCACGGCAATCTGTACGCCTTGCTCGACCAGGGCGCGGTTGAGCCTGAGGGTGTCGAAGCCCTCGGGCAGTTCCACCCACAGCATAAAGCTGCCCTGGGGCCGGCTGGCGCGGGTGCCGGCGGGGAAATAGCGGCTGACCCAATCGAGCATCAGGTCGCGATTGCGCTGGTATTGGCTGCGCATCCGCCGTAAATGCGGCTCGAAGTGCCCGTTCTTGAGGAACTCGGCAATGGCGATCTGCGGTTGGGTGGCGGTGGAGCCGGTGCTGATGTACTTCATGTGCAGCACCCGCTCCAGATAGCGGCCAGGGGCTACCCAGCCGATCCGCAGGCCGGGGGCCAGGGTTTTGGAGAAGGAACTGCAGAGTAGGACGCGGCCTTCTTCGTCGAAGGATTTGATGGTGCGTGGTCGCGGGTAGCTGTAGGCCAGTTCGCCATACACATCGTCTTCGATGATTGCCACGTCAAAGCGCTGGGCCAGGGTCAGCAGCGCCCGTTTGCGGGCCTCGGGCATGATGTAGCCCAGGGGGTTGTTGCAGTTGGGGGTCAACTGGATGACTTTGATCGGCCATTGTTCCAGGGCCAGTTCCAGGGCTTCGAGGCTGATGCCGGTGAGCGGGTCGGTGGGGATTTCCAGGGCTTTCATGCCCAGGCCCTTGAGGGTCTGCATGGCGCCATGAAAGCTTGGCGAGTCGACGGCGACGATATCGCCAGGCTCGCAAATCGCACGGATGCTGGAGGACAGCGCCTCATGGCAGCCGGTGGTGATCACGATGTCCTGGGCGTCGAGCTGGCAGCCGGAATCCAATGACAGACGGGCGATTTGCTCGCGCAGCTCCATACAGCCGTAGATATTGTCGTAGTACAGGCCTGGCAGGTCCTGGCGCCGGCTCACCCGGGCCAGGCTGCGCAGCAGCGGCTTGATGGTTGGCGACAGTACATCCGGCATGCCTCGGCCCATCTGTATGACATCTTTGCGAGGTACCGCGCGGACCAGTTCCAGCACCTGGTCCCACTGGGAAATCTCCACCGGGCGCTGGGCCGGCCGACCTACGGCGGGCAACGCCGGCAGCTCGCGCCCGACAGGCACGAAGTAGCCGGATTTTGGCTTGGGCGTTGCCAGGCCGTTGTCTTCCAGCAGCCGGTAAGCCTGCTGGACGGTGCTCAGGCTGACGCCATGTTCTACGCTCAGGGCGCGCACCGAGGGCAGACGGTCGCCGGGACGGTAGAAGCCCTGTTCGATGCGCGTGCCCAGCAGTTCGGCGAGGTTGACGTAAAGCGTCATGGCGGTTGCTCCCGAGGACCAGTACAGATGCCTGGAAAATACAGGATTCAGCGTGTGTTGTGGAGTATCTGTATGGATTTAATATAGGTTGGTTGAATCTGTAATGGTTTTGCTGCGGCGCTCATTCTAGTCACTCATGGCAACAGGCAAATGAGGGGCAAGACGATGAGTGGCTTGAGCGACGTGCGGCTGGCGTTACACAGTCAGGAACTGGAAGCAGGGCAGGAACGTGGGCTGGCCGGGCTGGCGCCTGGCAATCCGAGCCGTTGGGAACTGTTCTGGCGCCGGCGCCACACGCGCAAGGCCTTGCTGGAGTTGAGCCGGGAGCAACTGCGCGACATCGGCCTGAGTGCCGAGCAGGCGCGCCAGGAAGGCTTGAAGCCGTTCTGGCGCGGCTGAGTCAGAGCAGTTCTTTCAAGCGGTGCCAGAGCATGCCCAGGGCCAGCAGCGGTGAGCGCAAGTGCTTGCCGCCAGGGAAGGTGATGTGTGGCACCTGGGCAAACAGATCGAAGCGCCCACTGTGCTGGCCGCTGATGGCTTCGGCCAACAGTTTGCCGGCCAGGTGGGTGGCGTTCAGGCCATGGCCGGCGTAGGCCTGGGCAAAGTACACATTGGGCTGGTCGGCCAGCCGGCCAATCTGCGGCAGGCGGTTGGCGCCGATGCCGATCATGCCGCCCCATTGATAGTCGATCTTCGCCTCGGCCAATTGCGGGAAGACCTTGAGCATCTTCGGCCGCATATAGGCGCCGATGTCCTGGGGATCGCGTCCGGAGTAGTGGCAAGCACCGCCGAACAGCAGGCGCCGGTCGGCCGACAAGCGGAAGTAGTCCACCGTGACCCGCTGATCACACACCGCCATGTTTTGCGGCAGTAACTCGGCGGCCTGGGTTGGGCTCAAGGGTTCGGTGGCAATGATGTAGCTGCTAGCGGGCAGCACCTTGCCGCTCAGGTGCGGGTTGAGGCCATTGAGATAGGCATTGCAGCCTAGCACCAGGGTCTTGGCGCGCACGCTGCCCTGGGCGGTGTGGACTTTGACTTCCGGGCCGTAGTCGATGCGCAGGGCTTCGGACTGCTCGAACAGCCTGACCCCCAGTTGCTGCGCGGCGGCGGCTTCACCGAGGGCCAGGTTCAGCGGGTGCAGGTGGCCGGAGCCCATGTCGATCATGCCGCCCACGTAACGGTCGGAGCCGATCACGCTGCGCATCTCCCCGGCTTGCAGCAGGCGCAGTTCATGGCGATAACCAAGCCCGTGCAGTTCTTCGGCGTCGGCGGCCAGGCCTTGCAGGTCGCGGGGCTTGTTGGCCAGGTCGCAATAGCCCCAGGCCAGGTCGCAATCGATCTGGAAGCGCTCGACCCGCTGGCGCACGATTTCCACGGCTTCCAGGCCCATCAGCTTCATCTGCCGCACACCTTCGGTGCCGACTACATTGGCAAACTGATCCAGGCCGTGACCGACGCCACGAATCAACTGCCCGCCGTTGCGCCCGCTGGCGCCCCAGGCGATCTTGCGCGCCTCCAGCAGCACCACGCTAAAGCCGCGCTCGGCCAGCTCCAGCGCGGTGTTCAGCCCGGAAAACCCGCCGCCCACCACGCACACATCGGCGACGACTTCGCCTGCCAGCACCGGATAATCGGGCTGCGGCAGGCTGCTGGCGGCGTAGTAGGAAGCGGTGTGCCGGGCGCTGGCGGTCATGGGGAGCATCCGTGTTTGGAAAATTTGACGCAGGATACAGCGGTCGGGTGAAGCTGTCTCACTCGGGGCTTTTAGGGCAAAATCCACGCCTATTCGCCGTTCGGTATGGGTTTCGATGAGTTGCAACAGCCAGAAAGTCAACGCGCTGCGCCGGCAGATTCCCTCGTTCGAGTGTGTGCCGGGTTGCCATGATTGCTGTGGGCCGGTGACTACATCCACCGAGGAAATGTCGCGCCTGCCGCGCAAGACGGCGGCCGAGCAGGAAGCGGCCATGGATGAGCTCAATTGCGTACACCTGGGCCCCGACGGCTGCACGGTGTACGACGAACGCCCGCTGATCTGCCGGCTGTTTGGTACTACCCCCAGCCTGCCATGCCCCAACAACCGTGGCCCGGTGGAGTTGATTCACCCGCGGGTGGAGAAGCAGATCCACGAGTACATGGCGACGACGCGGCAGGTGCTGGTCTGACTGCTCCCCTTGTAGGAGCCGGCTTGCCGGCGATGGCGTCATTCAATTGAATGCATGACTCCAGGGCTTCATCGCCGGCAAGCCGGCTCCTACACGGTAGGGGCGTCAATCCGGGATCGGCAGGTTCAGGCTCTCCTTCACCTCTTCCATCACGATATAGCTCTTGGATTCGCGCACATGGGGCAGCTTGAGCAGGATGTCGCCCAGCAGTTTGCGGTACGAAGCCATCTCGGAGATCCGCGCCTTCACCAGATAGTCGAAATCCCCTGAGACCAGGTGGCACTCCAGCACATGGGGCAGTTTCAGCACGGCACGTCGGAATTCTTCGAAGGTATCGCCGGATTTGTAGTCGAGGCTGATCTCGACAAACACCAGCAGGCTACCCTTCAAGTGCTGCGGATTGAGGCGGGCGTTGTAGCCCATGATGATCCCCTCGCGCTCCAGGCGCCGGACCCGTTCGGTGCAAGGCGTGGTCGACAGCCCGACCTTCTCCCCCAGCTCGGTAAACGAAATCCGCCCGTCGGCCTGCAGGATGCGCAGGATGTTGCGGTCGATCTTGTCCAGCTCCCGCTTGGTCTGGGTATTGGTCCGCATAGGGGATGCTCCTCCGTGAAAAGGGTTTTTGCCGAGAATTGTCGCCAAATATAGGCACTTATATAGTGAAATGCACTGGCCATTGCTTTTTATACTGCCCACATCTTTGTGCTGAACAACAAACGTCAGCGGTCAAGCCGTGATGAGGATATAAAAATGCGCGTTTTGGTCTTGGGTAGCGGTGTCATTGGTGTGGCCAGTGCCTACTATTTGGCGCGTGCCGGTTTTGAGGTGGTCGTGGTCGACCGTCAGCCGGCCGTTGCAATGGAGACCAGCTTCGCCAACGCCGGCCAGGTCTCGCCCGGTTATGCGTCGCCATGGGCCGCGCCGGGCGTGCCGCTCAAGGCCATCAAGTGGTTGCTGCAGCGCCATGCGCCGCTGGCGATCAAGGCCACCGCCGATATCGACCAATACCTGTGGATGGCGCAGATGCTGCGCAACTGCACGGCCAACCGTTATGCGGTGAACAAAGAGCGCATGGTGCGCCTGTCCGAGTACAGCCGCGACTGCCTCGACGAACTGCGCGCCGAAACCGGTATCGCCTACGAAGGCCGTAGCCTGGGTACTACGCAATTGTTCCGCACCCAGGCGCAACTCGATGGCGCGGCCAAGGATATCGCCGTGCTGAAAGAGTCCGGGGTTCCGTTCGAGCTGCTTGACCGCGCCGGCATTGCCCGCGTCGAGCCGGCCCTGGCCAGCGTCACGGATATCCTGGCCGGTGCCCTGCGCCTGCCCAATGACCAGACCGGCGACTGCCAGATGTTCACCACCCGCCTGGCCGATATGTGCAAGCAGTTGGGTGTGGAGTTCCGCTTTGAACAGGACATTCAGCGCCTGGACCACGCCGGCGACCGCATCAACGGTGTGTGGATCGACGGCAAGCTGGAAACCGCCGACCGCTACGTGCTGGCCCTGGGCAGTTACTCGCCGCAGTTGCTCAAGCCGCTGGGGATCAAGGCGCCGGTGTATCCGCTCAAGGGTTACTCCCTGACCGTGCCGATCACCAACCCGGCGATGGCCCCGACCTCGACCATTCTCGACGAGACCTACAAAGTCGCGATCACCCGTTTCGACAACCGCATCCGGGTCGGTGGCATGGCTGAAATAGCCGGTTTTGACCTGTCGCTGAACCCGCGCCGGCGCGAAACCCTGGAGATGATCGTCAACGACCTTTATCCTCAGGGCGGTGATTTGAGCGAAGCCACCTTCTGGACCGGCCTGCGTCCGACTACCCCGGACGGTACGCCGATCGTCGGCGCCACGCCCTTCAAGAACCTGTTCTTGAATACCGGCCACGGCACCCTCGGCTGGACCATGGCCTGTGGCTCTGGTCGCCTGCTGGCGGACCTGATGGCCAAGAAAACCCCGCAGATCAGTGCCGCAGGCCTTGATATTTCCCGTTACGGCAACCCTCAGGAGTCCACAAAACATGTCAATCCAGCGCCAGCTCACCAATGAGCGCATGAGCCAGATCGTTGTCCACAGCGGTACCGTGTATCTGGCAGGACAAGTCGGCGACGACATGAGTGCCGGGATTGAACAGCAGACCCGAGAAACCCTGGCCAATATCGAGCGATTGCTGGATCTGGCCGGTACCGACAAAACCAAGTTGCTGTCGGTGACGATCTATCTCAAAGACATCGACGCCGACTTTGCCGGCATGAACGCGGTTTGGGACAAGTGGCTGCCAAAAGGCGTGGCCCCGGCCCGTGCCACGGTCGAGTCGAAGCTGTGTGAGCCAGAAATCCTGGTGGAGCTGTCTGTCGTGGCTGCTCTGCCATAAACGATCCCTCTTCCGGTGCCGGCGCTATTGGCCGGTACCGGTTTTTTCTTCCCACCGCCGCCTAGAAGCCTGCCGCCATGCGTCCTGCCCGTGCCCTGATCGACCTACAAGCCCTGCGCCATAACTACCAATTGGCCCGCGAACTGACCGGGGCCAAGGCCCTCGCCGTGATCAAGGCCGATGCCTATGGCCATGGTGCCGTGCGTGTGGCCCTGGCCCTGGAAGACCAGGCCGACGGTTTTGCCGTGGCCTGCATCGAGGAAGCGCTGGAGCTGCGCGCCGCTGCAATTGGTGGGCCGGTGTTGTTGCTCGAAGGATTCTTCGAGGCCGACGAGCTGCCGCTGATCATCGAGCATGACTTGTGGTGCGTGGTGCATTCGCTGTGGCAACTGGAGGCAATTGAACAGGCGCGCCTGAGCAAGCCGCTGACGGTGTGGTTGAAGCTGGATTCGGGCATGCACCGGGTTGGGCTGCATCCCAAGGACTATCACGATGCGTACCAGCGCCTGCTGGCCAGCGGCAAAGTCGCAAAGATTGTGCTGATGAGCCACTTCGCCCGTGCCGATGAGCTGGACTGCGCCAGCAGCGATGAGCAGGTCGCGGTGTTCGAGGCGGCGCGCCAGGGCCTGGCGGCCCAGGTCAGCCTGCGCAATTCGCCGTCGGTGATGGGCTGGCCGAGCGTTTCCAGTGATTGGGTACGACCGGGCATCATGCTTTACGGTGCGACGCCCTTTGGCGAAGACCAGGCAGTTGCCGCGCGTTTGCAGCCGGTGATGACCCTGGAGTCGAAAGTCATCTGCGTACGCGAGCTGCCTGCGGGCGAGCCAGTGGGTTATGGCGCGCGCTTCGTGACGCCCAAGCCGATGCGTATCGGCGTGGTTGCCATGGGCTATGCCGACGGTTATCCACGGCACGCGCCGACCGGCACGCCGGTGCTGGTCGCCGGCCAGCGCAGCCAGCTGCTGGGGCGGGTGTCGATGGACATGCTGTGCATCGACCTGACCGACATGCCCCAGGCCGGCCTGGGCTCGACCGTGGAGTTGTGGGGCAAAAACATCCTCGCCAGCGATGTGGCGAGCGCCGCCGATACCATTCCCTACCAGATTTTTTGCAACCTGCGCCGCGTGCCACGGCTCTATTCCGGCACATAGCCGCAGGCCGCCGATCACGTCCACCAGGATTCAGACCAAAGTGTTGTAAATACTGAACGCTGTCGCCATGATAACGCTCAATTACAACAAAGCCTGAATCCTAGGAGGCTCCTGCATTGGACGTCGGCGAACGACTGCAATCCATCCGTAAACTGAAAGGTCTTTCCCAGCGTGAACTCGCCAAGCGTGCGGGCGTCACCAACAGCACCATTTCGATGATCGAGAAAAACAGTGTCAGCCCCTCCATCAGCTCCTTGCGCAAGGTGCTGGGCGGCATTCCCATGTCCATGGTCGAGTTCTTTTCCGAGGAGATCCTCCAGGAAAAACCGACGCAGATCGTCTATAAAGCCAATGAGCTGATCGACATCTCCGATGGCGCGGTCACGATGAAACTGGTGGGCCGGGCGCATCCCAGCCGGGCGATTGCGTTTCTCAACGAAATCTACCCGCCAGGCGCCGATACCGGCGAGGAAATGCTGACCCATGACGGTGAGGAAACCGGGATCTTGTTGGAAGGTCGTCTGGAGTTGGTCGTGGGCGTCGAAACTTTTGTGCTCGAAGCCGGCGATAGCTACTACTTTGAAAGCACCAAGCCGCACCGTTTTCGTAATCCGTTCGATGTGCCGGCGCGACTAATCAGCGCAGCCACGCCCGCGAACTTTTAACAGAAGAGGCGCCCTGCCTACCTTGCAGAGGTGCCCATCGTTGTATTTCGCCCTACTGAATCTCCCCTTGGATAATAGGGTTGTTTCAGTGAGGCGGCCTAACCGTTATACTTTCGCCGCCTGCGAAACCGTGGCCGCAGGCGTGAATAGCCACCATGAGGGTGAACGCGTGAACCTAATTATGAAAATGCTGGCCGTACCAGCAACCGTACTGGCCCTTTGGGCTGCCAGCGCTCAAGCTGCGACCAATGATGATATTGCCAAGCGCCTGGCGCCTGTCGGACAGGTGTGTGTCCAGGGGCAAGAGTGCAAGGGGATGGAAGTCGCTGTGACAGCAGGCGGCGGCGGTGCGAAAACGCCGGACGAAGTCATTGCCAAACACTGTAATGCTTGCCACGGCACGGGCCTGTTGGGTGCACCGAAAATCGGTGACACCGCAGCCTGGAAAGAACGCGCCGACCACCAGGGCGGCCTCGACGGCATCCTGGCCAAAGCCATCACCGGCATCAATGCCATGCCGCCTAAAGGCACCTGCTCCGATTGCTCGGATGACGACCTCAAGGCTGCGATCGAGAAGATGTCTGGTTTGAAATAAACCGATCTTCGCCAAAAAGCCGCTGACCAGCGGCTTTTTTGTGGGCGCAATTTGGCGGCCAAGGCTGTTCATTGCAGCAAAGACCCGGCAAGCTCGGTCCAACCCCTAATCACGGAATGTTCAGGAGGGTCGGATGGTGCAGTTGTGTTCAATCGAACAAGCGGTCGATGACGTACTGGAGCGCTTGCCTGCGCATATCCACATGGGTATGCCGTTGGGCCTGGGCAAGCCGAATCTGTTTGCCAACGCCTTGTACCGGCGCATTGCCAAGCTGCCCGAGCGGGCGCTGACCATCTACACGGCCCTCAGCCTGGGCCGCCCACCGTTGGGCGATGGCTTGCAGAAGCGTTTCCTGGAGCCGTTTATCGAGCGGGTGTTTGGCGATTATCCCGAGCTGGACTTCCTCGCCGCCCTGCGCAAGGACAGCCTGCCGGCCAATATCCACGTGCAGCAGTTCTTTATGCAGCCCGGCAGCCTGCTGCATAGCGCCTCGGCCCAACAGGACTATGTCAGCAGCAACTACAGCCATGCCGCCCGCGATATCAACGCCGCCGGCCTGAACCTGGTCGCGCAGTTGGTGGCCAGCAGCAGCGAACACCCGGATCGCCTGAGCCTGAGCTGCAACCCCGATATCACCCTCGACCTGTTGCCGATGATCGCCAAGCGCCGTGCGGCCGGGGAGACCATCCTGGTGGTCGGCCAGGTGCATGAAGATTTGCCCTACATGCCCGGTGATGCCGAGCTGGGCATGGATCAGTTCGACTTCCTGATCGACGAAAAAGACCGCACCACGCTGTTCTCCACGCCGAACATGCCCGTGGGTTTGCAGGACCACTTCATCGGTTTGCACGCCAGTACCCTGGTGCGCGACGGCGGTACGTTGCAGATCGGCATCGGTTCGATGGGCGACGCCCTGACCGCTGCGCTGCTGGCGCGCCAGGCCGATAACGAAGGCTACCGGCAGTTGCTCACAGACCTTGATGTGTACCAGTGGGCACCGCTGATCAGCCGTGAGGGCGGGGTCGAGCCGTTTGCCCGGGGCCTTTACGGCTGCAGCGAAATGTTCGTCAACGGCCTGCTGGTGCTGGCCGACGCCGGGATTGTGCGGCGCAGGGTGTACCCGGATGTGGCGACTCAGCAGCAGGCTAACGCTGGCCTGCTGGACGATGCGGCGCAGCAGGATGGCGTTTCGATCCACGGTGGTTTCTTCCTCGGGCCACGCAGTTTTTACCAGCGCTTGCAGGAAATGACTCACGCCAAGCGCCTTGAATTCAACATGACCCGCATCAGCTACATCAACGAGCTGTACGGGCAGGAAGAGCTCAAGCGCTTGCAGCGCCTGGATGCGCGGTTTATCAACAGCGCGATCATGGTCACGTTGCTGGGCGCCGGTGTTGCCGACCAACTGGAAGACGGTCGCGTGCTCAGCGGGGTGGGCGGGCAATACAACTTTGTCGCCCAGGGCCATGCGCTGGAGGGCGCGCGCTCGATCCTGATCCTGCGCAGCTGGCGCGAGTCGGGTGGCGATGTCAGCTCCAATATTGTCTGGGAGTACGGCCACTGCACGATTCCCCGGCACCTGCGCGACATTGTGATCACCGAATACGGCATCGCCGACCTGCGCGGCCAGACCGACGCCAAGGTGATCGAGGCGCTGCTCAATATCACCGACTCGCGATTCCAGGCCGACCTGATCGAGCAGGCGCAAAAAGCCGGCAAGTTGCCCAAGGACTTCCAGCTCGACCCGCGCTTTGCCGACAACACGCTCGCGCGCTTGGAGGCCGTGCAGGCGCGGCATCCAAGGCTGTTCCCGGAGTACCCGCTGGGCAGTGACTTCACCGATGAAGAGCGCGATTTGTTGCGCGCGTTGAACTGGCTCAAGAGCAAATTCAAGCTGACGGAGATTCTGGAACTGGGTAAGGCGGCGCTGGATGCACCGGAGCCTGAGGCGTTTGCCGAGCACCTGCTGCGCATGCGCCTGGAAACGCCGGAGGGGTTTAAAGAGGATTTGTATCAGCGTCTATTGCTTGCTGGCCTACAGGCCACCGCACGCTGACAGGTAACACAAGGCAAATGTGGGAACTGGCTTGCCTGCGACGAGGGCCTGACAGTCGACATCTCTGTCGCCTGACACTGCGCTATCGCAGGCAAGCCAGCTCCCACATTTTTAACTGTGCTCGCTCACCTTCAGTCGATGAAGGTCACGACACCGCCAGCCAGGGACTTGACCCGCGCCAGCGACTCAACCCGGTAACCCTGGGCATCCAGCTCGGCACGCCCGCCCTGGAACGACTTCTCGATCACGATCCCCAGGCCTGCCACGGTGGCGCCAGCCTGCTTGATGATCGAAATCAGTGCCTGGGACGCCTTGCCGTTGGCCAGGAAGTCATCGATCACCAGCACGCGGTCGCTGCTGGTCAGGTGGCGCGGGGAAATCGCCACAGTGCTTTCGACTTTCTTGGTGAAGGAATACACCGTCGCCGACAGCAGGTTTTCCGTCAGGGTCAGGGACTGCTGCTTACGGGCGAAGATCACCGGCACGCCCAGGTTCAGGCCGGTCATGATCGCCGGCGCGATGCCAGAGGCTTCGATGGTGACGATCTTGGTGATCCCCGAATCCTTGAACAGCGCGGCGAATTCGTCGCCGATCAGCTTCATCAGCGCCGGGTCGATCTGATGGTTCAGAAAGGCGTCGACCTTGAGTACCTGGTCGGAAAGCACGATGCCTTCTTCGCGAATTTTCTTGTGCAGTGCTTCCACAAAAGCTTCCTCTGGTGGCGCAAGGGGCGCCGAAAGTAGATTAAAAAGTAGTCGATTCTAGCGCTTTAGCATCGCGCGTATATCCGCCAGGGCGGTGTTGCCGCGTACCGCCTTGACTTCAGTTGGGGTGTCGTCGTTGCCTTCCCAGGCCAGGTCGTCCGGTGGCAGCTCATCGAGGAACCGGCTCGGGGCGCAGTCGATGATCTCGCCGTACTGCTTGCGCTTGGCCGCAAAGGTGAAGGCCAGGGTCTGACGCGCGCGGGTAATACCCACGTAGGCCAGGCGCCGTTCTTCTTCGATGGTGTCGGCTTCGATGCTGGAACGGTGTGGGAGGATTTCCTCTTCCATGCCCATGATGAACACGTAGGGGAATTCCAGGCCCTTGGACGCATGCAAGGTCATCATCTGCACACCTTCGGCGCCATCCTCTTCTTCCTGCTGGCGCTCGAGCATGTCGCGCAGCACTAGCTTGCCGATGGCGTCCTCGACGGTCATTTCGCCGTCTTCGTCTTTTTCCAGGGTGTTCTTCAACGCCTCGATCAGGAACCAGACGTTGCCCATGCGGTAGTCCGCCGCCTTGTCGCTGGAACTGTTGGTGCGCAGCCAGTTTTCATAGTCGATATCCATGACCATGCTGCGCAGGGCGCTGATCGGGTCTTCGCCGGCGCATTGCTCGCGCACCTTGTCCATAAAGCGCTTGAAGCGCGACAGGCGATCGGTGAAGCGCGTGTCCAGGTGCTCGCCCAGGCCGATTTCATCGGTGGCGGCGTACATCGAGATCTTGCGTTCGGTGGCGTAGTTGCCGAGCTTTTCCAGGGTGGTGGAGCCGATTTCCCGGCGTGGCACGTTGATCACGCGCAGGAAGGCGTTGTCGTCGTCCGGGTTCACGATCAGCCGGAAGTAGGCCATCAGATCCTTTACTTCCTGGCGTCCGAAAAAGCTGTTGCCGCCTGACAATCGATAAGGAATCTGGTGGTGCTGCAACTTCAGCTCGATCAGCTTGGCCTGGTAGTTGCCGCGATACAGGATGGCGAAGTCGCTGTAGGGGCGGTCGGTGCGCAGGTGCAAGGTCAGCAGTTCGACGGCCACGCGCTCGGCTTCGGCGTCTTCGTTGCGGCAGCGGATCACGCGTATCTCGTCGCCGTGGCCCATCTCGCTCCACAGTTGTTTTTCAAACTCGTGGGGGTTGTTGGAGATCAGCACGTTGGCGCAACGCAGGATGCGACTGGTGGAGCGGTAGTTCTGCTCCAGCATCACCACTTTCAGGGACGGGTAGTCGTCCTTGAGCAGCATCAGGTTTTCCGGGCGGGCTCCGCGCCAGGCGTAGATCGACTGGTCATCGTCGCCGACCACGGTGAACTGGTTGCGCGTGCCGATCAGCAGCTTCACCAGCAGGTACTGGCTGGCGTTGGTGTCCTGGTATTCGTCCACCAGCAGGTAGCGCACCTTGTTCTGCCACTTTTCCAGGATGTCCTTGTGTTCCTGGAACAGTTTCACCGGCAGCAGGATCAGGTCGTCGAAGTCCACCGCGTTGAACGCCTTGAGCGTGCGCTGGTAGTGGGTATAGACAATGGCGGCGGTCTGTTCCTTGGGGTTGCGCGCGTTTTCCAGGGCTTCGGCGGGCAGGATCAGGTCGTTTTTCCACGAGCCGATCATGTTCTTGATCTCGTCTACGCCGTCGTCGCCGGCATATTCCTTCTGCATGATGTCGGTCATCAGGGACTTGACGTCGGTCTCGTCGAAGATCGAGAAGCCCGGCTTGTAGCCCAGCCGCACATGCTCCTTGCGGATGATGTTCAGCCCCAGGTTGTGGAAGGTACACACGGTGAGGCCACGGCCTTCGCCACCCTTGAGCAGGGTGCCGACGCGCTCTTTCATTTCCCGCGCCGCCTTGTTGGTAAAGGTCATGGCGACGATGTACTGGGCACGGATGCCACAGTTCTGGATCAAGTGCGCGATCTTGCGGGTGATCACGCTGGTCTTGCCGGAGCCAGCACCGGCGAGCACCAATAGAGGGCCGCCGACGTAGTTCACGGCTTCTTGCTGCCGGGGATTGAGTCGGGACATACAGGGTTTTGGGAGTCTTTGAGCGAAAAGGGCGGGCATTTTAACAGGCTGGCAAGATTCTGCCGCCTCTGAACGACAGTGTGACGTACCACTCGATCTAAATTTGCCGGTTTTGTTACTTTGCCGCAGGATGTGCGGGGTTTTTGGGTCTATTGTTCGATCTAGAGCCGCACAGCACGTATTTGATAACCAATATCATTGGTCATTATCAGGCTGCACGTCATAATGCCCGCCGCCAACGAAATTTTGCAAAGTCTAGGGAGCTAGCTTGTCTACGCCTGTCGAACCCTTGCGTTTGCTGCTACTGGCCGATGAGCCTGCGTGGGCAGCGTTGTTGCGCGAGTGCCTGACGCCGATGGGCGATGGGGCTGTGCTGATCAGTGCGCCAAACTGGGAGTCGGTGAGCAGCCTGTTCGACGACGACCGCACGGCTGTATTGCTGACCACCCCCAGCCTGCAACCCGGCCCTGGCCGCTGTAGCCTGCCCACCGTGTTGCTGCTGGAGCAGGAACCGCTGGTTGCGCCATTGGGCGCCAGCGACTGGTTGATCCGTGGTGCGTTTGACGTGGATACGCTGCGCCGCTGCCTGCGCCACGTGCGCGAGCGCGGCGTGCTGGAAAATACCCTGCAACGCCTGGCCGAACAGGATCCGCTGACCGGCATCGCCAACCGTCAGGGCTTCCAGACCTTGCTGGCCGCGCGCCTTGCCGAAAACGACGGGCGTGGCCTGGCCCTCGGCCACCTGGACCTGGACAACTTCCGCCACGCCAACGATGCCCTCGGCCACCAGGCGGGCGACCGGCTGATCCTGCAAGTGGTCTCGCGGCTCAAGAGCCAACTGGAAGTCGGCGACCAACTGGCACGCCTTGGCAGTGACGAATTCGCCTTGCTGATCGACACCCGCCGTGCGCCGCAGCGCGCCGAGTGGATGGCCGAGCGCATCACCGAGGCCATGGCGGAACCTTATTGGGTCGATGGCGAGAGCCTGCTGATCGGTTGCAGCCTGGGTGTGGCCCATGCCCGCGCCAAGGCCGGCGCCGACCCGTTGATGTGGCACGCGCACATCGCCATGCAGCAGGCCAAGAGCACCCAGGGCTGCACCTTTCATATCTTCAATGAACGCATCAACCGCAACGCCCGCAGCCTCGCCGACCTGGAAAGCGAACTGCGCCGGGCGCTGCGCCGTGACGAATTGGAACTGCATTACCAGCCGCGTCTGGACCTGGACGATGGGCATATCGTCGGCCTCGAAGCCCTGGTGCGCTGGCGCCATGGTGAGCGCGGGTTGTTGCCGCCTAGCGAGTTCGTGCCGCTGGCCGAGCAGAGCGGCCTGATCGTGCCGTTGGGCTACTGGGTGATTTCCCGGGCCCTGCGCGATATGCAGGACCTGCGCGAACGCGGCCTGCCGCCGCTGCACATGGCGGTCAACCTGTCGTTCCGTCAGTTCCAGGACAGCCAGTTGCTGTCGACCTTGAGCCGCTTGATTGCCGAGCGCGGGGTGGAGGCGCAGTGGCTGGAGTTCGAGCTGACCGAAACCGCCGTGATGCGCCGCAGCGACCTGGTCAAGCAAACCATGGATGCCCTGGGCCGCCTGGGGGTGCGTTTCTCCCTGGATGACTTTGGCACTGGTTTCTCGTCCTTCGTACACCTCAACAGCCTGCCAATTGCCTTGCTCAAGATCGACAAGAGCTTTGTCGGCGGCATGGAAGAGCGCGAGGAAAACCGCAAGCTGGTGCATGCCATGATCAACCTGGCCCACAACCTCAACCTGGAAGTGGTGGCCGAAGGCGTGGAAACCCCCGAGCAACTGGCGTTGTTGCGCTTGTTTGGGTGCGACCAGGCCCAGGGTTACCTGATCAGCAAGCCGTTGCCGCTGGCGGAATTGGTGGAATACCTGACGTTTGGCAGCAGCCAGCAGGCGTTGTTGGGCGAGGTGATCTAGGCCGGTGCGGTCAAACCAATGATTGTAGGAGCTGGCTTGCCAGCGATAGCAGTCTGTCGGTCAACGATACTGTGACTGATACATCGCCATCGCTGGCAAGCCAGCTCCTACAGTGAACGCGTACCTTCTTCAGTTTGTCTGGGCAATCATCCGCCTCATCTTTCTTTCAAACGCCCACGTCAGGGTAATCGCCGCGCAGGCCAGCCCCAGCGCCAACCCCCACCACACCCCGGTCGGCCCCCAACCCAGGGTAAACGCCATCAGCCAGGCCGCCGGTGCGCCAATCAACCAGTAACAGCCCAGGCCGACGAGGAAGGTCGTCTTGGCATCCTTCAGCCCGCGGATGCAGCCCATGGCGATGGTCTGCACACCGTCGAACAACTCGAACCACGCCGCCACGGCCAACAGGCTCACCGCCAGGCTGATCACCTGGGCGAAGGCCGGGTCGTCATGGTCGAGGAACAGGCCGATCAGCGGGTCTGAAAACAGCCAGAACACCATGGCAAACCCCAGCATCACCGTCGCGCCGAAGGCGATACCCACACGCCCGGCGAGCCGTGCGCCGAGCAGGTGCCCGCCGCCGTAATGCAAGCCGATGCGCATGGTGACCGCATAGGACATGCCCGCCGGGACCATGAACGCCACCGAGACGATTTGCAGGGCAATCTGGTGGGCCGCCAACTGCGTACTGCCCATGGTGCCCATGCACAGCGCCGCGAAGGCGAACAAGCCGACTTCCACTGCATAGGTGCCGCCAATCGGCAGGCCCAGGCGCCACAGCTCGCGCAAGTAATGCAGGTTGGGCCGCAACAGGCCCTTGCCCAATGGGTAGGCGGCGTAGGCGCGGTTGTATTTGATGTACCACAACAGCGCCAGGGCCATGCAGTTGGCGACAATCGCCGTGACCAGGCCGATGCCCATCAGGCCCAGTTTGGGCAGGCCGAACATGCCTTCGATCAATGCATGGTTGAGCAGGTAGTTGATCACCGTGCCGCACAGGCTGATCACCATCACCGGGGTGGCTTTGCCGATGGCGCTGGTGAAGCCGCGCAGGGCCATGAATGTCAGGTAGCCGGGCAGGGCAAACGGCAGGATCATCAGGAACTGGCCGGCCGACTGCACGTTGGTCTCGGTCTGGCCGAACATCAGCAGCACCGGCTTGAGGTTCCACAGCAGCAGGCCCGCCACCAGGGCCATCAGCCAGGCCAGCCACAGGCCGGCCTGGGTCAGGCGGGTAGCGCCTTCGATATCACCGGCGCCCTGGCGAATGGCGACCAGGGTGCCCACGGCGGCAATCACGCCGATGCAAAAGATCGACACAAACGAATAGCTCGCCGCGCCGAGCCCACCGCCGGCCAGGGCTTCGGGGCTCAGGCGGGCCATCATCAGGGTGTCGGTCAGCACCATCAGCATGTGCGCCAGCTGTGAGGCAATCAACGGCCCTGACAGCCGCAGAATGGCCCAGAGTTCGGTACGCGCCGGATGCTGCATGATCATCACGCTCAATATTTGCACAAAGGGTAGAAGGGTTGATTCTCGGCGCTCTCAGCGCTTTTCACAAAGGGATAAATGCGATCATTGGCATGATTAAAACTCATGCAAGGATGATTCTGGTAGGGTTTGCGGTTCGTGCCGTCGGAGTTTTCCTCATGTCTCGTCGCCTTCCTCCGCTGTATGCCTTGCGTGCATTTGAAGCCGCCTCACGGCACAACTCCTTCACCCGTGCCGCCGAAGAACTGTCGATCACCCAAAGTGCAGTCAGCCGGCATATCCGCACCCTGGAGGAGCATTTCGCCTGTCGCCTGTTCCAGCGCAGCGGGCGCACCTTGCAGCTCACCGAATCGGCGCGCTTGCTGCTGCCGGGCGTGCGCGAGGGCTTCGCCGCCCTGGAGCGCGCCTGCCATACCTTGAATGCCGAAGATGACATCCTGCGCATGAAGGCCCCGTCGACCCTGACCATGCGCTGGTTGCTGGCACGCCTGAGTCGGTTCCGGCACTTGCAGCCGGGCAACGAAGTGCAGTTGACCAGTGCGTGGATGAGCATCGATGAGGTGGATTTCAACCAGGAGCCGTTCGACTGCGCGGTCCTACTGAGTGATGGGCACTTTCCCACAGATTGGGAGGCCAGTTACCTGTTCCCCGAACTGCTGATCCCGGTGGGCGCGCCGAACCTGCTCAACGATGGCCCCTGGGATGTGGAGCGCCTGGCCGGCGCTGAACTGCTGCACCCCACGCCGGACCGGCGTGATTGGCGCCGTTGGTTGCAACGCACCGGCCTGGCCTCTCGTGTCGCCATCAAGGGCGGGCAGGTGTTCGATACGCTGGAGTTGGGCATGATTGCCGCCGCTCGGGGCTATGGCGTGTCCATGGGGGATTTGCTGATGGTTGCCGAAGATGTGGCGCAGGGGCGCTTGAGCCTGCCCTGGCCTACTGCGGTGGCCAGCGGCGAAAGTTACTACCTGGTCTGGCCCAAGACCCGCCCCGGCGGCGAGCGCCTGCGCAGGCTCTCGGACTTCCTGCAAAGTGAGGTCCGGGCCATGACACTGCCGCCAGTGGAGCAGCTCGACTGAATCGATGCAGCGCGCGCAAACAATGCGTTTGAGTGATACCCCTGTAATTTGCTCAAGTATTGATCCGGGCCGCCGAAGTAGGTGTGTCGGAGCCGCCATTAGTTGCGGCTCAGCGTGCCCCCCAATCCAAGAAATTCGCCGATTAGCGCTATGAGATCAGGACGATCCGGGCCTCGGCCAGGAGCTGTCATGTCTCAACCCCGCGCCCGCATCGCTTCGCAGCTGGGCATTGCCTTGGCGGTCATATTGGCTGTCGTGATCAGCGCCAGCACCCTATTTGCCCTGCGCTCCCTGGATTCGGCCAACCTGCAAACCCGCGAAGAACACCTGGCCAGCGAAGCGCGCTTGCTCGCCGACCAACTTAATACCTTCCACAGCACCCTGCGCGAGAGCACCGAGCGTTTGAGCGGGTTGTTTGAGCAGCGCTTCGCCGCCGGGTTGCGCGTGCATCCCGAGCAGAAAGTGAACGTGGCCGGGGTACAGACCCCGAGCCTGTACCTGGGCGACCAGGTGTTGAACAACAACTTCGACGAGGTTGATGAGTTCAAGCAGATGTCCGGTGGCGTGGCTACGGTGTTCGTGCGCAGTGGCGAAGACTTTGTCCGCATCAGCACCTCCCTGACCAAACAGGACGGCAACCGTGCGATCGGCACCGTGCTGGATCGCCAGGGCCCGGCCTACCAGCGCCTGCTTGCCGGGCAGAGCTACATTGGCCGTGCGGTGCTGTTCGAGCGCTCCTACATGACCCAATACAGCCCGGTGCGCGATGCCAGCGGCCAGGTGATTGCGGTGTTGTTTATCGGTTTTGACTACACCGATGCGCAGAACGCCCAGTTCGCCAACCTCAAGCGTTTTCGCATTGGCCAGACCGGCTCGCTGGCGCTGCTGGACGAGCAAAAACACTGGCTGGTGCCGCCCGCTGGTGTGCAAGCCCCGGAGCAGGCGGTTGTGCCGATTCTGGAGCTGGCGCAAAAGCCCGGCCAGGGGCGTTTCTGGAGTGACCAGGGCGAGGACTTCTACAGCGTTGCGGTGCCGTTTGACGGCGGCCCGTGGTCGGTGGTGGCGAGCATGCCCAAGGCCGAGATCCGGGCGGTGACCTGGGCCGTGGGTATCCGCCTGGTAATCGGCAGCGTGCTGGCGATGCTGTTGGCCGTGGGCGCGGCGGTCTGGCTGCTGCGCAGCAAACTCCAGCCCCTGGGTGACCTGGTGCGCCAGGCCGAAGCCCTGGGCGCCGGTGATTTGAGTGCGCGGCTGAATGTGTCCAGCCATGACGAGATCGGTCAACTGGCGCGCAGTTTCAACCAGATGGGTGAAGCCCTGTCGACCATGGTCTCCCACATCCGCGAGGCGGCCGAAGAGGTCAACAGCCGCGCCCAGGCGCTGTCGGGCCTGTCGGGCGGGGCCTATGAGGGCATGGAGCAGCAGTCCGGCGAGATCACCAGCATGGCCGGCGCGGTGGAAGAGTTCAGCGCCACCTCGTTGAACATTGCCGACAACATGGGTAATACCGAGCGCCTGGCCCAGGAAAATGCCCAGCAGACCCGCATCGGTCGCAACTCGATGCAGGAGGCGTCGTCGTCCCTGGAACATATCGCCACGGCACTCAACAGCACGGCCACGGTGATCAATACCCTGGGCCAACGCTCCCAGGAAATCGGCGGCATCGTCGGTGTGATCACCTCGATTGCCGATCAGACCAACCTGCTGGCGCTCAACGCCGCCATCGAGGCGGCGCGGGCCGGGGAGCAGGGGCGTGGGTTTGCCGTGGTCGCCGATGAAGTGCGCAACCTAGCCTCACGCACCCGCCAGGCCACCGATGAAATTTCCGGAATGATCCAGAGCATCCAGCAGGAAACCGGCAACGCCATCAGCACCATGGAGCAGGGCAATGTGCTGATGCAGGAAGGCCTGTCGCGCAACGCCGACGTGGCCTCGGCCCTGGCGCGCATCGACGAACAAAGCCGTTCGGCGGGGCAGCAGTTCGCCGCGATTACCACCGCGACCCAGGAGCAAAGCAGCACCGCGACTTTGCTCAGCAGCAACCTGCAGAGCATTGCCCTGGCCAACAGTGAGCAGCGGGAAGTGGTGTCGAACCTGGCAGTTACCGCCAAGGAACTGGAGACCTTGGCGGCGGGGTTGCGGCAGGAGGTGGATCGGTTTCGTTGAGGCTTAGTGGTCGCCGAGCCCTGGGTCCACGCGCTTGCCAATGTCCTTGAGCCGCGCCAGTTGGTCGACCATCCCTGGCGCTTCGTCGAGACTGCTGACGAAGGTCCACAGGTACGTCATCACCGCATAGACATGGCCGGCCTTGACCGCTGGCGACAAGGCCAGTTGGCTGATCGCTACGATGAACAGTAGCGCTGCCAGCGTGCCGAGAAACAGGTAGGCGGCGGCTTCGCGGTCCGACAGCCAGATACGCAGGCGTGACAGCAACTGGTAATGGCGTCGCAACGTCTGGGCGCCCACCTTTTCCACCAGGCCAATTTCTTTCTCCAGGCGGTTATTCAACCGTTCGTGCAACTGCTCGTTACGGCGGGCAAATCGCGGTAGCAGGATGATGCAAAGCAGCAATGCCGCAAAGCAGGCCAGGCCCACCCAAGGTTCAATCACCAGCAGCATCGCAGCTGCGCCAACGATGGAGACCAAGGCCGTTGCGATCACGGGCACATGTTTTTCGAAAAAATCGACAAAGTCCCGCGCCAGCACCACCCGTGCGGCTGCCTTGGACGTGCTGTGGTTCTGCAGACGCTGATTGAGAATCACAGGTACGGCAAGATCGGCGTAGATCCGCGTGAAAGTGCGGGTATCCAACGCCCGGCGTGCGGCGCCGACCACCCAGAACGCCATCACCACGGCCGCATAGAACAGCGCACTGCCGGCATCGCCGCGCAGGATCGAGTCCACGGCGAAACCGGCAAACAGGGGATAGGCCAGCAGCAACGCGTTCTCCAGCGCAACCAACGACAGCGTGCAGAACAGCTTGCCGGGATAAGCCTTGGCGATTGCCTTGAGGGTTTGGCTGGCCGATTGCTGGCCGATTTTCTTGCTTTCTTCGATCAGGATGTGTGGCGTTGTGGATGGCATGGGTGCACCGAAGGAGTAATAGGCGCTACTATTGAGCGACTGCTCAAGTATCTTTGAGCGATCGCTCAAAAAGCAAGCGCCGCTTATCTGGTGGCGCCCGTAAGGAATTGCCCATGTCGCGTATCGACCGTAAAGACCAGATCATCGCCGCTGCCTTGGAGCTGTTTCGCAGCAAGGGCTTTGCCGATGTATCCACCCGTGACTTGGCCGAACATGCCGGGCTGTCGCGCAGCCATGTCTATCACTACTTCAGCGACTGGAATGAATTGCGCCGCGAAGCCTTTGTGCGCTTTGCGAATGAGCAATTGGATGAAGTGCGCGAGCCCTTGGCCGATGCGCCACCACTGGAGGCGCTCGTAGGATTCTTGAGCGACTGCCTGCCCAGCACCGCCGATGCAGGCTGGGCGCTCTGGCTGGACGCCTGGGACGAGGCCATGCATGACGCGCAAATGGCCCAGGCTTACCTGGTGATCAATGCCCAATGGCAAGGCATGCTTGCCGAGGTGATCGAGCGGGGTGTCGCTGCCGGGGTCTTTCGCTGCAAGTCGCCCCAACGCGCTGCACGGCAGCTCTTCGCCCTGGCGATGGGCTACGCCGATGACCTGATGCTCAAGCCTTCCGCCGAGTCGGCAGAAGCGGTACTGGGTGAGGTGCTGGAAGTGGCGAGGCTGCTGCTGGATTTTTCCTGAACGCTGCTAGCCAACTGATGCCGGCCGGTACTGCAATGCCTCCGCCAAGTGATGGCGAGCGATGCCTTCCACTTGCTCAAGGTCTGCCAGGGTACGCGCGACCTTGAGCAGTCGGTGGGCTGCGCGCAGCGATAACGTCAGCCGCTCGCAAGCGCTCTCCAGCCAGCTTTCATCGGCGTTTACCAGTGCGCAGTGCTCGCGTAATCCCGCCAGGTCGAGGAAGGCATTCGCGCAACCCTGGCGCCCTTGCTGGCGCTCCCGGGCCTCGGCCACTTGGGCGGATGCCTTCGCCGTGTCATCACCGACCTTTTGGGAGGGGTTCAGCACGGTGGTTTCGCGTGCCACGGTCAGGTGCAAATCAATCCGGTCCAGCAACGGCCCGGAGAGTTTGTTGCGGTAGCGCTGGATCTGCTCCGGCGTACACCGGCAACGTCCACTGGGCTCACCCATGTAACCGCAAGGGCAGGGGTTCATCGCCGCCACCAGTTGAAAGCGTGCCGGGAAGCTGACGCGGTCGCGTGCCCGGGAAATCACGATATGTCCCGATTCCAGCGGTTCGCGCAGCACCTCCAGCACCTTGCGATCAAATTCCGGCAGCTCATCGAGAAACAACACCCCGTGATGGGCCAGGGTGATTTCCCCAGGCTGCGGTTTCGAGCCGCCGCCCACCAGCGCCGGCCCGGACGCGGAATGGTGCGGCTGGCGAAAGGGCCGATGAGGCCAGTGGCTCAACGGCGCCAGGCTGACCACTGATTGGATCGCCGCCACTTCCAGCGCCTCCTGTTCGCTCAAGGGCGGTAGCAGGCCGGGCAGGCGGCTGGCAAGCAAAGTCTTGCCGGTGCCGGGTGGCCCGCTGAACAGCAAGTTGTGGGCACCCGCTGCCGCAATCAGCAGTGCGCGCTTGGCGGCCAGTTGGCCCTGCACCTCGCTCAGGTCCGGGTAAGGTTTGTTCAGGTACAGCAATCCGTCGGACGTGTAAGGCTCGATCGGCACCAGCCCATTCAGGTGCGCCACCACTTGCAGCAGATGATCCACCGCAATCACCTTCAACCCGCCGGCCAGGCACGCCTCCTCGGCATTGGCCCTGGGCACGATCACGCTGCGCCCGGCCTTGCGTGCGGCCAACGCGGCTGGCAACACACCTTTGACGGCGCGCACTTCGCCAGACAGGGCCAGTTCGCCGAGGCACTCCACGCCATCCAACGCCTGTGTCGGCACCTGCACGCTGGCCGCGAGAATCCCCAGGGCAATCGCCAGATCAAAACGCCCGCCGTCCTTGGGCAGGTCGGCGGGCGCCAGGTTAAGGGTGATGCGGCGCGCGGGGTATTGCAGCGCACTGTTGAGAATGGCGCTGCGCACGCGGTCTTTGCTTTCCTTGACCGCTGTCTCCGGCAAGCCCACCAGGGTCAGGGACGGCAAGCCATTGGCCATATGCACTTCGACAGTGACGGCGGGGGCTTCGACGCCGATCTGGGCGCGGCTGTGGACGATGGCGAGGGACATGTTCGTTCCTTGAAGGGAGGGCCGCTTTGCGGTTTTTCAAGGGTAGACGAGAGAGGGGGAGGCGCCTTGCGCAGGTTTTACTGAACGTATCCGGGCGTTGAAATTGCAGGAGCCGGTTTGGTGTGTCAGGTAGACAGCCATCGCCGGCAAGCCGGCTCCTACAGGGGGCAGGGTGGTTATTCCTGGGGTGGATTCAACCGCGCTTCCAACTCTGCCACCTTCGCCTCCAGGCTCTCCAGGCGTGCTCGGGTGCGGGCCAGGACTACCATCTGGCTGTCGAATTCTTCCCGGCTGACCAGGTCCAGTTTGCTGAACCCGCTTTGCAGCAGTGCCTTGAACTGGCTTTCGATTTCATTGCGAGGCAGCGGGGTCTCGCCGCTGAACAGGCGAGAGGCGTGGCCGCTCAGGGCGTCGAGGAGGTCTTTGGGCGCGAGCATGGGAAACATTCCGGAAACAGTTGGCCGGCAGTGTATCACGCAGCGCCTATAGTCTTTTCCCAGTGCTCTGCGCACGCTTTTCGCGCATTGTCCCGAATGCGGACGCACTGTTTTTGTGCGTATGTGGGCTGCTACAACGGCCCATTGCTCGGTGTGAGCGGGCAACGGCTTGATTTCAGTGATTTTTACGGAGCTGGCAAGGTTTCTGCTTAGACGATCATGACCCATGCACTGATGCAGTCGCTGTGACGAATGCAGTGCGCTGACGGACCAGGGTACATGTTTCGTCACCAACGGTTAGCTGGCGTCGCCGAGGCAATTGCCGAGGCGACGATGCGTTACAAAGCCAGGCACTGCGCTTAGACTTGAGACGGGTTTGTTTTCCTGGGGCAAGTCCACCAATTCGGGAGAGAGTTTTCATGAAGCTAGTCACTGCCATCATCAAGCCGTTCAAGTTGGACGATGTACGCGAGTCACTGTCCGAGATCGGCGTGCAGGGCATTACCGTCACTGAGGTCAAAGGCTTCGGTCGGCAGAAGGGTCATACCGAGCTGTATCGCGGCGCGGAATACGTAGTCGATTTCCTGCCGAAGGTGAAGATTGATGTCGCCATTGACGACAAGGATCTTGATCGGGTTATCGAGGCGATAACCAAGGCGGCCAACACCGGCAAGATCGGCGACGGCAAGATCTTCGTGGTCAATCTGGAACAGGCTATTCGCATCCGTACCGGCGAAACCGATACCGACGCAATCTAAGCCGCCAAACCCCAACGCCCCAGGAGAAAACAATATGACTCTGCGTAAATTCGCAGGGCTAGGAGCCCTGTTGTCCATCGTAATGCCCAGCCTGGCCATGGCGGCAGACGAAGTGGCGGCTCCAGTCCTCAATTCCGGCGACACTGCCTGGATGCTGACAGCCACCGCACTGGTGCTGTTCATGACCATCCCTGGCCTGGCGCTGTTCTACGGCGGCATGGTCCGCTCCAAAAACATTCTTTCTGTGATGATGCAGTGCTTCGCCATTACCGGTCTGATCAGCATCCTGTGGGTCGTCTACGGCTACAGCATTGCGTTCGACACCACCGGCATGGAGCAGGGCGTCGTCAACTTCAACTCGTTCTTCGGCGGCATGGGCAAGGCGTTCCTGGCGGGTGTCACACCGTCCAGCATCACTGGGCCTGCAGCGCTGTTCCCGGAAGCGGTGTTCATCACCTTCCAGATGACCTTCGCGATCATCACCCCGGCGCTGATCGTCGGTGCGTTTGCCGAGCGTATGAAGTTCTCCGCCATGCTGCTGTTCATGGCCATCTGGTTCACCCTGGTCTATGCGCCGATCGCGCACATGGTCTGGAGCGGCAACGGCGGCCTGATGTGGGACTGGGGCGTGCTGGACTTCGCTGGCGGCACCGTGGTGCACATCAACGCCGGTGTGGCTGGCCTGGTGGCGTGCATCGTGCTCGGCAAGCGTAAAGGCTACCCGACTACGCCGATGGCCCCGCATAACCTGGGCTACACCCTGATCGGCGCGGCGATGCTGTGGATCGGTTGGTTCGGCTTCAACGCCGGCTCTGCTGCTGCGGCCAACGGCACGGCGGGCATGGCGATGCTGGTGACCCAGATCGCTACCGCGGCTGCGGCACTGGGCTGGATGTTCGCCGAGTGGATTACCCACGGCAAACCAAGCGCCCTGGGCATCGCCTCGGGTGTGGTCGCCGGCCTGGTGGCCGTTACTCCGGCCGCCGGTACCGTGGGCCCAATGGGCGCCCTGGTGATCGGCCTGGCGTCTGGCGTGATCTGCTTCTTCTGCGCCACCAGCCTCAAGCGCAAGCTGGGCTACGATGACTCCCTGGATGCTTTCGGCGTGCACGGTGTTGGCGGGATTGTCGGGGCGATCCTCACCGGTGTATTCGCGGCGCCGATCCTGGGTGGCTTCGGCACGGTGACCGATATTGCCGCACAGGTCTGGATCCAGGCCAAGGGCGTAGGCTTTACCGTGATCTACACCGGTATCGTGACCTTTGTGATTCTCAAGGTGCTGGACTTGACCATCGGCCTGCGTGTGACCGAAGAGGAAGAGGCCGTTGGCCTGGACCTGGCGGAACACAACGAACGTGGCTACAACTTGTAAGAACCTATGAAAAAAACATGCCCGGCTTGCCGGGCATTTTTTTGTCTGGTATTTGCCTGTGGTGAAAGCGTGTGAGAATTTTTGTGTCGAGTTTGTGATCGGATCCACACGGTACTTTTCAGTGTGCGAATGTCTTACAGGCATGTAGGCGTATTCGGCACTTTGTTTTTTCCCAGAGCGCGCTAGAATGCGCGCCGATGGGCGCAGAACTGTATACATCGGCAGACCCTGATTACCCTGCGGGCCAAGCCCCGGGTCATTTCAAGGGCAGCCTTTCGGCTCGCCAACTGAGTTTGCCGGTCACGGCCGGCCATTTGGCAATGGGCACATGGCAAGGCGTTTATCTGGGCGAGTAGCGTGATCATGGCGGTGCTCGTAAAGTCCTCGGCACCTTGCACGGTGACGGGGCATAAGCCACTGGTTATCCGGTGGACGTTGATTTTTTTCCGGCAGCCTTCGACAGATGGTGAAGCTGGGCTATAACTAATCTGCTTTTCGCAAGTCATGAGGTAGAACATGAGCGACGATGATCTGGAAAACGACGACCTCGAAGTAGGTGACGACGAAACCGAAGAAGGTCTTGAGGCGGCTGCCGAAGACGTAGCTGACGACGACGGCGGCGATGACGCGCCGGCCCCGACCGCCAAGGGCAAGGCCAAGGCTGCTGTGTCGGTTGATGAGTTGCCGAGCGTTGAAGCCAAGAACAAAGAGCGCGATGCGCTGGCCCGCGCGATGGAAGAATTCCTCGCCAAGGGCGGCAAAGTGCAGGAAGTCGAGGCCAACGTGGTGGCAGATCCACCGAAGAAGCCGGACAACAAGTACGGCAGTCGGCCTATCTGAGGCCGGTTACTTGCTTGCTGAAAAAGCCCGCCGTCGCTGCGGGCTTTTTCATGCCTGAGACAAATGGCCAGTGCCGCAAACCCATGTGGGAGCTGGCTTGTCGGGTCGCGTTATTTCCAGCTGTGGAGCAGCGAAGGCAGCTCGCTCAAGCTGCGAATCTGCGCATCCGGCAATTTCTCGCCTTCCCAAACCTTGCCCGCCGGGTTGAACCACACCGCCCGTAACCCCGCCTGCTGCGCCCCGGCGATGTCATCGCCCGGATGGTCGCCAATATGTACCGCCGCACTGGCATCCACCCCACCTCGCTGCAACGCTTCCTGAAACAAGCGCGCATCCGGCTTGGCGATGCCGATATCTTCGGCCCTCAGGGCAAAGTGGAAGTAATCCGCCAGGCCCACGCGCTGGACATCGGCATTGCCATTGGTGATCACCCCCAGCAGGAAGTGCTGGCGCAGGGCTTGCAACATCGGCTCAGCTTCCGGGAAGACCGTGAGCTGGTGCCGCGCATGAATAAACGCTTCAAAACACACATCGGCCATTTCCGTGGCCTGCGGCTGTGGATAACCGGCCTCTTCAAAGGCGTGCATCAGCACCCGGTGGCGCAGGATGCTGATCCGGTGCTTGAGTTCGGGATGACGTTGCAGTACGTGCTGGCGCAGGCTGGCGAAATGCTCCAGGGGCAAGTCGCCGACCTTGGACGCATGGGTCGCCAGCCATTGGCGCATCGACGCTTCGGCGCTGATGATGACGGGGACGTTGTCCCACAGGGTATCGTCCAGGTCGAAGGTGATTAGCTTGATGCTCATGAGTCGCCGCCTTTAACGCGTTTGGCCCGTGGATGGGCGCTGTCGTACACCGTCGCCAGGTGCTGGAAGTCCAGGTGGGTGTAGATCTGGGTGGTCTTGATATCCGAGTGGCCGAGCAGTTCCTGCACGGCGCGCAAGTCTTGTGATGACTCCAGCAGGTGACTGGCAAAGGAGTGGCGCAGCATGTGCGGATGCAGGTTCTGCCCCAGTTCCCGCTCGCCGGCGGCCTTGACCCGCAGCTGAATGGCCCGTGGCCCGAGGCGTCGGCCTTGCTGGCTGACAAACACCGCATCGTCCGGCGGGTTGGCCAGGGCTCGTAGGGGCAGCCATACCAGCAGGGCGTCGCGGGCTTTTTTGCCAATGGGCAGCACGCGGGTCTTGCTGCCTTTGCCGTGTACTTGCACCAGGCCATCGGCCAGGTCCAACTGCTCGAGGTTGAGGCTGGTCAGCTCCGACAGGCGCAGGCCCGAGGAATAGAACAGCTCCAGGATCGCCTGGTCGCGGTGAGCCAGGAAGTCATCCTCGACCGCGCCATCGAGCAATTGCAGGGTGCGGTCGGCATCCAGGGTTTTGGGCAGGCGGCGCTCACCCTTGGGCGGCGCCAGGCCGTTGGCCGGGTCGTGATCGCACAGGCCTTCGCGGTTGAGGTAGTGATACAGGCCACGCACCGCCGACAGCAGGCGCGCCAGGCTGCGGGAGGATTGGCCTTGCTGGTGCAGGCGCGCAACCAGGCTGCGCAGGCCCTGGATATCGAGGGCTTTCCAACTGCCGATCTGTTGTTTCTGGCAGAACGCCAGGACCTTGTTCAAGTCCCGCCGGTAGGCTTCCAGCGTATGGGGAGACACCTGGCGCTCGCTGCGCAGGTGAGCGCAGTAGGCGTCCAGTTGTCGTTCCATGGCTAGCGCACCGCGCGCAGGGCGCTGGTGAAGCGTGGCAGGCTGCGGCTCAACACTTCGGCAATGTAGGTCAAGAACAGCGTGCCCACGGTGCTTTTGTAGTGCTGCGGATCACGGCTGGCGATGGCCAGGACACCGTGCAAGCCTTGATGGCTGAGGGCGACCACGGCAGTCGAGCCGATCTGCACGCGCTGGTCTTCGCCAAACAGGAAGTCCAGCTCATGCTCGCGCAGGGTGCCGCTGATGGTCTTGCCTTCCGACAACAGGCCGCCGATGGCGGTCTGTGCGTCGCTGCCCTTGACCCAGCGCCCGACCGGCATCGGGTTGTCACTGAACAGGATCAGGCTGACAAACGGCACCTGGAAGTCCTGGCGCAGGCTGTCTTCGACGGCAATGGTCAGGTCTTCCAGGCTGGCGGCATCCAGCAGCGCCAGGATCAGGCGGCGGGTCTTGTCGAACAGGCGGTCGTTGTCGCGGGCCACGTCCATCAACTGTGAGAGCCGATGGCGCATTTCGATATTGCGCTCGCGCAGGATCTTCATCTGCCGCTCCACCAGCGACACGGTATCGCCGCGCTGGTGAGGGATGCGCAGGGCCGGCAGCAGCTCGTCGTGTTCGACGAAGAAGTCCGGGTTAGCCTCCAGGTAAGCGGCGACGGCCGCTGCCTCCAGGCTTTCGCAAGGGGATCCTTCGGGCTGCTTGGCGGGTGCCTGGGGCTTATCGGTCATTAGCGAGTCGCTCTCATAGACGGACCTGTCCTTCGTATACGCGGGATGCCGGGCCGGTCATCTTCACCGGTTGGCCTGGGCCTGCCCATTCGATGGACAGGCGTCCACCAGGCAGGTCGATCAACAGTGGCGAATCCATCCAGCCCTGGCTGATCGCCGCCACGGCGGCGGCGCAAGCACCGGTGCCACAAGCCTGGGTTTCCCCGGCGCCGCGTTCCCAGACCCGCAACTGCGCGCGGGAGCGGTCGATGACCTGCAGGAAGCCGACGTTGACCCGTGCCGGAAAACGCGGGTGATGTTCGATCTTCGGGCCCAGCTCATGCACTGGCGCATTGTTGATGTCGTTGACCCGCAGCACTGCATGGGGGTTGCCCATGGACACGGCGGCCACCTCGACCACGGTACCGTCGACATCCAGCGGATAGCTCAACGCCTGGGCATCAGCCACGAACGGAATATCGGCCGGTACCAGGCGCGGGGCGCCCATATCGACGCTGATCTGGCCGTCGCTGCGGATATCCAGTTCGATAATGCCGCTTTTGGTCTCGACGCGAATCTGCCGTTTGGCGGTCAGGCGCTTGTCCAGCACGAACCGCGCGAAGCAGCGCGCACCGTTGCCGCACTGCTCCACTTCGGAACCGTCGGAGTTGAAGATCCGGTAACGGAAATCCACCTCCGGGTTGCTCGGCGCTTCGACGAGCAGCAGTTGGTCGAAGCCGATGCCGGTATGGCGGTCGCCCCACAGTTTGGCGTGCTTGGGCAGGATATGCGCGTGCTGGCTGACCAGGTCAAGGACCATGAAGTCATTGCCCAGCCCGTGCATCTTGGTAAAACGCAGCAGCATGGCTTACTCCGGCAGCAGGCTTTCGCCAGCAAACAACTCGGCTACCGTCTCGCGGCGACGCACTTCAAACGCTTGATCACCGTCCACCAACACTTCGGCGGTACGCCCGCGGGTGTTGTAGTTGGAACTCATGACAAACCCATAGGCACCGGCCGAATGCACGGCCAGCAGATCGCCTTCTGCCAGGGCCAGTTCACGGTCCTTGGCCAGGAAGTCACTGGTTTCACAAATCGGGCCGACGATGTCATAGGTGCGCGGCGCGCTGTCGCGCGGGCGCACGGCGCTGACATCCATCCAGGCCTGGTACAGGGCCGGGCGGATCAGGTCGTTCATCGCCGCATCGACGATGGCGAAATCCTTGTGTTCGGTGTGCTTGAGGTACTCGACCTGGGTCAGCAGTACGCCCGCATTGGCAACGATGTAGCGGCCCGGCTCGAATATCAGCTTCAGGTCGCGGCCTTCGGTGCGCTCGCGTACGGCCTTGACGTAGTCGGCCACCAGCGGCGGCTCTTCGTCGCGATAACGCACGCCCACGCCACCGCCCAGATCAATGTGGTGCAGGTAGATGCCGCACTCGCCGAGGCGATCGATCAGCGCCAGCAGGCGGTCGAGGGCATCGAGGAACGGTGGCAGGCTGGTCAGTTGCGAGCCGATATGGCAGTCCACGCCCAGCACTTCCAGGTTCGGCAGTTGGGCGGCGCGGATGTACACGTCTTCGGCGTCGGCAATGGCGATGCCGAACTTGTTCTCTTTGAGACCGGTGGAAATGTACGGGTGCGTGCCAGCATCTACGTCCGGGTTGACGCGCAGGGAAATCGGCGCACGCACGCCCATCTCGGCGGCCACCACTTGCAGGCGCTCCAGCTCGTCGGTGGACTCGACGTTGAAGCAATGCACGCCGATTTCCAGGGCGCGGCGCATGTCTTCGCGGGTCTTGCCGACACCGGAGAACACGATTTTGTCAGCCTTGCCGCCCGCGGCCAGTACACGCTCCAGCTCGCCACGGGACACGATGTCAAAACCAGCGCCCAGGCGCGCCAGGACATTGAGTACACCCAGGTTGGAGTTGGCTTTTACTGCATAGCACACCAGGCTTGGCGTACCCTCCAGTGCATCGGCAAAGGTGCGGTATTGCGCTTCGATATGCGCTCGCGAGTACACATAGGTCGGGGTACCGAAGCGTTCGGCAATCGCGGACAGCGCCACGTCTTCCGCGAACAGCTCGCCGTCCCGGTAGTTAAAAGCGTCCATGAAATTCCCTTAGTAGGTGTCGTGCTTGTGCGCTTTGGATTGCGACGTTTGCGCCTGTTCATTCGGGTCTTTGCTGTCATCGGGCAGGTACAGCGGGCCTTTTTGACCACAGGCACTGACGAGGCAAGCGACCGCGACGAGCGCAGCAAGGGAAGAGATCAGGCGCTTCATGGCTAAATCCTTGAATATGCATTAATTGCGCCCGAGTATACCGACCACCCGCCAGCTTGCCTATGCGCCGGGACACCCGTCCGGCGGGGCTTTGCCGAGTATGTCGTGATGTGGCCTACATCCCGTCGGGATAATTCGCACGGCTGGTGGGAATGAAATCGGTATCCTTTGCAATCATCATGGCGCCTCCGTATCGTGCGGCGCTTGAGCGTGAGTAGACACTTTTTGAGGTTCCCACCATGAGTTTGACCGAAGCCCGCTTTCACGACCTGGTCGATGCGACCCAGCAAGCGCTGGAGGATATTTTCGACGAGAGTGGCCTGGACGTGGATCTGGAAAATTCTGCAGGCGTGTTGACCGTCAAGTTTGAGAACGGCAGCCAATTGATCTTCAGCCGCCAGGAGCCGCTGCGCCAGCTGTGGCTGGCCGCGCGTTCCGGAGGGTTTCACTTCGACTACGACGAAGAAGAAAAACGCTGGTCGAACGACACCAGTGACGAGCTGTTGAGCGAAATGCTTGCACGCATCACCCTGGAACAAGCCGGCGTCGAGCTGGACTTCGACGAGATCTGATCGTGACCCAGCCCGCGCCCGTCCGCCCGCCCAAGCCGCTGTTCAGCAATGTCAGCCCGGCTGTGCCGTCACCTTGTATCAGTTTGTGTCGGCTGGATGAGCAAAAAGTCTGCCTTGGCTGCTTCCGGCATGTGGAAGACATCCGGGAATGGCGCTCCGCCGACGACCAGCGGCGCCGCGTGATCGTCGCCCAGGCCGAGCAACGCAAGGCTGGCGCCTGACCTTCAGGCCGGCCCATCTTGTTTATTTGGTGTGCTGTGGTAGTGTCCGGGTATACCTCAACTCATCGAGGTCCGTGAGAACCCCGCCGTTTATTGGCGGGGTTTTGCTTTTTTGTGCAGAAAAAAAGGAGTCTGCCGCAATCATGACTGCACCTTCCATCATCCTCACCCGTCTCGATGTGCAACGTCTTGAGCAACTGATCGACCGTATGGACGACAAACTGCCAGGCGTCATCGCCCTGCAAGCCGAACTTGACCGCGCCGAAGAGGTGGTTGGCCACGATGAAGTGCCTGCCGGTGTCGTGACCATGAACTCCAGCGTGCATTGCCGTGAGCAAAGCAGCGGCAAGGACTATCACCTGACCCTGGTCTACCCCAAGGACGCGAATGCCGACGAAGGCAAGATCTCGATCCTGGCCCCGGTGGGCAGTGCGTTGCTGGGCCTGCAAGTCGGCCAGCATATCGATTGGCCTGCTCCGGGCGGCAAGACCCTCAAGCTTGAGCTGCTGAGTGTCGAAGGCCAGCCGAAGGACGGCGGCGCATTCGCGCTCTAAACCTCATTCAAGGCCTGGTTGAGCGCCTGCTCCAACTCGGCTTTGTAGCGCAGGTACAGATTGCTTGGGCTTTGAACATCACCGAGTAGGCCGGATAGGTCCAAATCGGTGATGTAGCAACGATAGCGCTCGGTTTCCCGGCGCTGCCCGACGATCTCCTGGGCGACCACAGCAAACAGTTGGTCGCCAAACTCCAGTTCGCAAAACTCCCGCTGATTGCAGTACAGGGTGATCCCCACCTGGCCTGGCGCACCCTTGCCGATAATCGCCTGCACGTCGTAGAACGGTTTGTTGGCCGGAGTCTGCGGCGCAGGCCGTGGCTCGACCCGACGGGTACGGCCGCCTGCCGATGGCAGCAGTTGGTAATACAGCGTCTGCACCGCCCCCAGTGGCTGCTGCGGGTCCAGCGGTGACAGCGCGTCCCGTCGATAAATGATCGATTGCAGAAAGCGCTGCAAAGGCGCGAGCAAGCTCTGCTCATCATGAAACGGCAGGCGCTGTTGCCAGAGGGCGTTGAACTCGTCGAGTACGTACAGCTCGGCGAAGCCGTCGTTGATGCGGTAGAACACCTGCACACAATCGGCCTGGCCCATGGGCAGCAGTGCTGCCAGGTCGTGGTCTTCCAGGGCCATGGCATCCAGGTGCAACGGGCTGTAGCTGGCCAGCTCCTCGCTGAGGTAGTCCACCAGCGCCTGCTGGCTGGGCAATGACACGTGATTGGCTTGCCCCGGTGCCAGCTCCATGACGTGATAGTGCTGTTGTACCTGGATCAGATAGCGGTGGTTGAGCTGGCTGAGCATCAGGTTTTGCGCGGTATCGAAAATCTCTTCGACCCGCTGGGCAATGAACTGCGCACGGTTGTGACAGAAACAACGCACCCGCAGCCGCGGCAATCGGTCATGCGGTAACTGATTCAGGTAATCGCGCAGGCAATCGAGCAGGGCGTGGGGCCCCTCGTAGCGGCTGACCATCACCTCGTTCCAGCTGTTGAGCGTCACCTGGTCCAGGGTCAGCACCAGGTTTTCCCTGACGCCGGCGTAACTCAGGGAGTCGGTGCGCTCGGTGGTCATCAGGATATTCAAGTCACGGTGATGCTTGAGGGGGTCGACGCCGACGTTGATCAGCAACAGCACCTCCTCGGGTATCGCCGTACGCAGCAGGCGTTCTTCATCGACCGTGGCCAGGGGCAGGGCGACAGTCTGTTGCAGGCTGCCCAGCAGGTTGAACAGCTCGAATTCGCTCAAGTCGCTGGTGCCGGGGTGCAGGGCCAGGCGTGTGCTGCTGTCGATCACGCCGTTGCGATGGCACCAGGTGAGCATCTCCAGCAGGTCGCGGCTGCGTTTGATCGGCGCAAAGTGCTCCCATTCCAGGGCGGTCAGGCTGCCGTTGTACAGGCCCCAGTGAAACTGACCCGGCTCCTTGCGATTGGGCGAATGAACCAGGGTGAGGGTGTCTTCGGCCAGGTCCGGAGCAATCCCTGGGTTGATGAACTCGACCTTGCCGGCCTTGCGTTCGAAGGCCGCGTACAGGCGCCGGCCCAGCACATTGAGGTCGCGCTTGTTGATCAGGCTCACGGTCTGTTCGGTGCGGGCGAACTGGGTCAGGAAGCGATAACTGTAATTGAGCTCATTGACCAGGGCCCGGCGCTCGGACGCGACCTGGCGCACTTTCCACTGGCTGCGGCTGTCGAGCAGGGCCAGTTGCCGCTGGTCCCAGCCCCATTCATTGGCCAGGCGCTCCAGCAGTGCGCGCTGCCAACCGATGGTGCGCTGGCCGGTGGTGAGCTTGCGGTTGACCTTCAGGTACAGGCTGCGCCGCACCAGTTCCAGGCGTTCGGGTTCGTTGCGGCTGCGCAGGTATTCCTCGATGCGGCGGTAGACCACGATATACGGGTCCAGCTCATCCAGATCCAACTGGTTGGCGAACACTGCGCGTTTGAAACGCAGGCTCAGGCACTGCACCTTGGGGTGTTCGCTGGCATACACCTCGGTCAGCAACAGCTTGAGCACCGACTTATAGGGTGACTCGATGCCCTTGAACAGTTGCCACAGGCCGGCGCCGATGAATTCCCCAGGTGGAATATGGGCCAGGTGCCCGAGGTCGAGGGTTTCGTCGGCGCGGATAAAACGTTTGGAAATCAGCGTGTGGGTAAATTCGGCGTAGCGCGCTTCTTCGTAGACCGGTACCAGCCACCAGATCGGCGTGCGCCCGGCCAGCCAGATGGCGGTGCGGTAGAACTCGTCGAGCAACAGATAGTGCTGGCTGGTGCCACAGTCATCCGAACTGAGCTGGGTATCGCGACCGCCCTGTGCAAAGCGGCTCGGTTCGATCAGGAAAAAATGCGCTTCGGCGCCCATGCCCAGGGCCCAGGCTTCCAGCAGTTGGCATTTTTTGCGCAGCTCGCCCAGCTCGGCCTCGCTCAGGTCGGCGGCGTGGCACACCCACACGTCCATATCGCTCTGGTCAGCCTGGGCCAACGTGCCGAGGCTGCCCATCAGGAACAGGCCGTGGATCGGGGTGGGCGGGTTGCCGTGGCGTGGCTTGTAGGAAAACGAGCGGGTCAGGCGCTGGGCTTCGGCCAGGACCTGGGCATCCGGTTCAAAATTCGCCAAGCCGGCCGGCGTACTGCCCGAGACATAGCCCGGCAGCAGCGGGTGATTGACGTGGAAAAACAGCGGCAGCAGCGCCAGCACGCTTTGCTGGCGCGGCGTCAGGCCTTCGACGGCGCGGGCCATGCGGCCGGCATTGAGGGTCAGGAAACGCGAGCGCAGTTGGGCCAGTACCTTGCGGTCAATGCCTTCATCCAAGTCAGGGCGGATTTCATGGGTACTGGTCATGTCGAACTCAACGGCTCGCAGGGCCCGGCGTGGGCAGCCGTGTAGGAGTTTACAGACAGAATCGTAGGAGGCTTAAGGGGAATTTGTTTTTGACGTCAGAATTTTATCGTGCACACAGGAATGCCCGCGGAATCCGTGAACAGAGGATCCCGTGGGCGATACGGTGGATCAGGCGGCTTCTTTGGTGGTAGCGGTAGTCAGAATTGTCAGCAGTGTTTGCGCTTGTTCTGCCGCGTCGCGGCCCAGGCTGGTCAGGTAGCCGCCATCTGGCTGGTCGATCAGTTTTTTCTCGAACAGGCGTTTGGCAGCAGCAATGGCAGTGGGAGCGGCGGTCTGATGGACTTTCAGGCCTTCCTGGATATTGCCCAGGTTAAAAAGTGCAAGGATTTCCAGTTCGGCAACCAACTCAGGGGTATACGACATAAGGACTCCAGACGTTCTAGGAATTGTCAGACGCTAGCAGCCCCTAAGGTGAACGTACTTGGGCGAACTGTCCAGTGCGATATGGGCACAGGGGAGGCAAGCCGCACTCCTGTAGGAGCCAGCTTGTCGGCGATGGCGGTTCCAGGGGCCTACTGGTTTTCCGGCGGCAGCTCTGGCAGTGCGCGCAGGGCGGTTTCATACCAGTCGGTGTTGAACGGCCGGTCTTCTTCCAGCATCGCGTCGATTTCCACGGCCAGCACATGGGCCATCAGGTTCAGGATGTCTTCGCGCTCGTAACCCACCAGGGTCAGCTTGTTGAACGTGGCCTTGGCCGCGGGCGGGTTGTCGCTTTCGATCTGGTTTTCGATCGCTTGGGTCAGTGTGGATTCGGCGAACTCTTCGTCGTCGTTGTCGATATCGGTTGGCTCGCTCATGGCTGCCTCCTGTCAGGAAAGGGCGCCAGTCTACCTCCATTCAGCCAGGTGATGCTGCTGGTCAGGCGGCGCATCACGTTCTATAACCTACCCAGCCAACCCCCTGCACGGCCTGGAGGCTTTGTGATGCTCAAGCTCTACGGATTTTCGGTCAGTAACTACTACAACATGGTCAAGCTGGCGCTCCTGGAAAAAGGCCTGCCCTTCGAGGAAGTGGCTTTTTATGCCGGGCAAACCCCTGAAGCCCTGGTGGTGAGCCCGCGCGGCAAGGTGCCGGTGCTGAAGGTCGAGAGAGGTTTTATCAACGAAACCAGCGTGATTCTCGAATACCTCGAACAGACCCAGTCGGGCCCGGCCCTGCTGCCAGGCGATGCATTCCAGCGCGCCCAAGTGTTGGCGCTGTGCAGGGAAATCGAGTTGTACATCGAACTGCCGGCCCGCGCTTGTTATGGCGAGGCGTTCTTTGGCATGACGGTACCGCAGGCGATCAAGGACAAGGCCAAGGCCGAGTTGCTGTTGGGGATTGCATCACTGGGCCGGCACGGCAAGTTCGCGCCGTATGTGGCGGGGGAGAGTTTTACGCTTGCCGATCTGTATTTTATGTACAGCGTGGACTTGGCGTGTGCGGTCGGTGGGAAGCTGTTTGGCCTGGATCTGCTGGCTGAGTTGCCGAAGGCCAAGGCCTTGCTGAAGAAGCTGCAAGACCTGCCCAACGCCCAGCGAGTGGCGGCGGACAAGGAGGCGGCGATGCCAGCCTTCATGGCGATGGTCGCGGCGAAGAAGTCATAAATGTGGGAGCGGGCTTGTGTGGGAGCTGGGCTTGCCCGCGATGCAGGCACCTCGGTGTGTCAGTGACACTAAGGTGATGTTATCGCAGGCAAGCCAGCTCCCACATTTTGACCGAGTTAAATTGAAGGCTCTGGTCAAAGGTGGGAGCTGGCTTGCCTGCGATGCTTTTAGCGGCTGGCGAGCAGGGCCTGGCCGCGCACCACGGCTGCCTTGACCTGGGCCGGAGCCGTGCCGCCGATATGGTTACGGGCATTGACCGAGCCTTCCAGGGTCAGCACCGCGAACACATCCTGCTCGATCTGGTCGCTGAACTGACGTAGCTCTTGCAGGCTCATTTCCGCCAGGTCCTTGCCGGTGTCCACGCCGTACTTCACGGCATGCCCGACGATTTCATGGCAGTCACGGAACGGCAGGCCACGGCGCACCAGGTAGTCCGCCAGGTCAGTGGCGGTGGAGAAACCGCGCAGCGCCGCTTCACGCATGATCGCGTGCTTGGGCTTGATCGCCGGGATCATGTCGGCAAATGCGCGCAGCGAGTCGCGCAGGGTGTCGGCGGCGTCGAACAGCGGTTCCTTGTCTTCCTGGTTGTCTTTGTTGTAGGCCAGGGGCTGGCCCTTCATCAGGGTCAACAGGCCCATCAGTGCGCCGAATACACGGCCACTTTTACCGCGCACCAGCTCCGGCACGTCGGGGTTTTTCTTTTGCGGCATGATCGAACTGCCGGTGCAGAAGCGGTCCGGCAGGTCGATGAACTGGAACTGTGCACTGGTCCACAACACCAGTTCTTCGGAGAAACGCGACAAGTGCATCATCGCGATGCTGGCTGCTGCACAGAACTCGATGGCGAAGTCGCGATCCGATACGCCGTCCAGGGAGTTGCCGCCCACGGCGTCGAAACCCAGCAGTTGCGCGGTGTACTCGCGGTCGATCGGGTAGGTGGTGCCGGCCAGGGCCGCGCTGCCCAGAGGCATGCGGTTGGCGCGCTTGCGGCAGTCGACCAGGCGCTCGTAGTCGCGGCTGAGCATTTCGAACCAGGCCAGCAGGTGGTGGCCAAAGGTCACGGGTTGTGCGGTCTGCAGGTGGGTGAAGCCGGGCATGATGGTGTCCGATTCACGCTCGGCCTGCTCCAGCAGACCTTTTTGCAGGCGGGTGATTTCGGCCAGGATCAGGTCGATTTCATCGCGCAGCCACAGGCGGATATCGGTGGCCACCTGGTCGTTGCGGCTGCGCCCGGTGTGCAGCTTCTTGCCAGTCACGCCGATGCGGTCGGTAAGACGCGCCTCGATATTCATGTGCACGTCTTCAAGGTCCACGCGCCAGTCGAAGGTGCCAGCCTCGATTTCGCCACGGATGGTGGTCAGGCCATCGATGATGCTGTCGCGCTCGGCATCGGTCAGCACGCCGACCTTGGCCAGCATGGTGGCGTGGGCGATCGAGCCCATGATGTCGTGGCGATAGAGGCGCTGGTCGAAATTGACGGAGGCGGTGAAGCGCGCGACGAAGGCGTCGACGGGCTCACTGAAGCGGCCGCCCCAGGACTGGTTGGTCTTGTCGGTGCTCATGGATTCGCTCGTGATCTGCTTAAAAGAGGGCATGAAAGTGTGCCGCCGATAATAACAGGGTTGTCCGTGGAGGCGTTGATACGCCGCGTCGGCATTTTTATTTGTTTGATGGGTGGCAAAGTGCCTTGCCGTTGGCCGCGTCCGGGATGAGACTGGAGGCGGGAGTGAACGCGGGGGTTTAAACCGGTCGGTTCCTGAGGTAAACAAAGGGTGTTTATTGAGACGATATTTGACGATTGAGCAATGTCGCCTTCGTGAGCGTCTACAGTTGCACTGACAGGGGTGCAGTGCACCAATGCCAGGCGATGAGGTCGAACTCCAGGCTAACCTTAAAGTAGAGGGGGTGTTCATATTGAGTATCAGCAAACCCTATGACGATGCCCTGCGGTATCGGGTTTTGGGCGGTATTGAACAGGTCCGGGTAAATATTGGTGTCGCTCTCGGGGCACTTTTTGCCGCTCACGCTAGTCTTAGCGTGGATCGCCGTGACGGAAGTCACCGCACCTGTCTACGCTATCCTTGTGCGAGACTCACGCAGGAATCCAGCGCAATATGAATGTCCTGATCGTTGATGACGAACCCCAAGCCCGCGAGCGACTGAGCCGTATGGTCAGTGAACTCGAGGGATACACTGCCCTTGAACCGAGCGCGTCCAGTGGCGACGAGGCATTGACCTTGATCGACAGCCTGAAGCCGGACGTGGTGCTCCTCGATATCCGCATGCCGGGCCTTGATGGCCTGCAGGTCGCCGCCCGCTTGAGCGAGCGCGAGTCGCCGCCGGCGCTGGTGTTATGCGCCAGCGACGAGGAGTTTTCTGCCGAGGCCCTGGAGGCCAGCGGTGTCAGCTTCCTGGCCAAGCCGGTATCAGCCGATGCCCTGCTCAAGGCCTTGAAGAAAGCCGAGCGGCCCAATCGCGTGCAACTTGCCGCCCTGACCCAGCCCGCGGCGCAAAGTGGCAACGGCCCCCGCAGCCATATCAGTGCCAGGACTCGCAAGGGCATCGAGCTGATTCCCGTGGACCAGGTGATTTATTTCATTGCCGATCACAAGTACGTGACCTTGCGTCACGAGCACGGTGAAGTGCTGCTCGATGAGCCGCTCAAGGCCCTGGAAGACGAATTTGGCGAGCGTTTCGTGCGTATCCACCGCAACGCGCTGGTGGCCCGCGAACGCATCGAGCGTCTGCAGCGCACGCCCCTGGGCCATTTCCAGCTGTTCCTCAAAGGGCTCAACGGCGACGCATTGATCGTCAGCCGGCGCCACGTCGCAGGCGTGCGCAAGATGATGCAGCAGCTTTAGCCCGAAGGCTGTAGCGACCTGCATGCCCCAATTGCGGTGCGCTGCGGCCAGGGAGGCCCCGCACTTGCTGATTCAAATCAAGGCGGTTCTGCCTGAGCTGTTATTATCTGCCGTATCTATTCAGTACGGATTGATCCATGTCCTCTCGCGAAATCCGCATCGCCACCCGTAAAAGCGCCCTGGCCTTGTGGCAGGCCGAATACGTCAAAGCCCGCCTTGAGCAAGCCCATCCTGGCCTCACGGTGACCCTGGTGCCCATGGTCAGTCGCGGCGACAAGCTGCTCGACTCGCCGCTGTCGAAAATCGGTGGCAAGGGCCTGTTCGTCAAGGAGCTGGAAACCGCTCTGCTGGAGAACGAAGCCGACATCGCCGTGCACTCGATGAAAGACGTGCCGATGGACTTTCCCGAAGGCCTCGGCCTGTATTGCATCTGCGAGCGTGAAGACCCGCGCGATGCCTTCGTGTCCAACACCTACGCCTCCCTCGATGAATTGCCGCAGGGCAGTATCGTCGGCACCTCCAGCCTGCGTCGCCAGGCCCAGTTGCTGACCCGTCGCCCGGACCTGCAGATCCGCTTCCTGCGGGGCAACGTCAATACCCGCCTGGCCAAGCTGGATGCCGGCGAGTACGACGCGATCATCCTGGCGGCGGCTGGCCTGATTCGTCTGGGCTTTGAAGACCGCATCACCTCGGCCATCAGTGTCGAGGACAGCCTGCCGGCCGGTGGCCAGGGAGCAGTCGGTATCGAATGCCGCACCGCAGACCGGGAAATCCAGGCGCTGCTCAAGGCTCTGGATCACCAAGACACTGAGGTTCGTGTCACCGCCGAACGCGCCCTGAACAAACACCTCAACGGTGGCTGCCAGGTGCCGATTGCCTGCTACGCGGTACTTGAGGGTGAGAACCTGTGGCTGCGCGGCCTGGTGGGCGACCCTGACGGTGGTTTGCTGCTCACCGCGCAAATCCGCGGGCCACAAGCCGAAGCCGCGAGCCTGGGCGTGCAGGTAGCCGAAGAACTCCTGGCAAAAGGCGCCGGCGCCATTCTGCAAAAAGTCTATGGCGAGGCCGGTCCGCAGTGACCGACTGGCGTGTGCTGCTGACGCGGCCTGCCGAGGATTCGGCAGCCTTGGCGGCCTCGTTGTCCGAAGCCGGTATCTTCAGCAGCAGCCTGCCGTTGCTGGAAACCCAACCCTTGCCCATCACTGCTGAACACCGGGCGGTTTTTCAGGGCCTGGATCGCTATTGTGCGGTGATCGTCGTGAGCAAGCCGGCCGCACGCCGGGCGTTGCACTTGCTTGATCAATACGCGCCAGCAGTGCCGGCCTTGCCGTGGTTCAGCGTTGGTGCGGCAACGGCCCAGGTCCTGGCTGAGCATGGCCTTAACGTGAGCTACCCCGAGCTTGGGGATGACAGTGAGGCCTTGCTTGCATTGCCCAGGTTGCGCGAGGCTGTCGCTGTTGACCATGCGCGGGTATTGATCCTGCGCGGGCAGGGTGGGCGAGAGCTGCTGGCTGAGCGTTTGCGCGGCCAAGGTGCTAGTGTCGATTATCTGGAGTTGTATCGTCGGTTTCTGCCGGCCTACGACCCGGATGTGCTCGCCCAACGCATTGCAGTGGAACGCTTGAACGGCCTGGTGGTCAGCAGTGGGCAGGGTTTTTTGCATCTGCAAGGCCTCGCCGGTGCCCATTGGCCACGCGTGGCCCAGTTGCCGTTGTTCGTGCCCAGCCCACGAGTCGCCGAAATGGCGCGGGCGGCGGGCGCGGAAAAAGTTGTGGATTGCCGTGGTGCCAGTGCCGCGGCTTTGCTAGTGGCGTTACGGAGCCAGCCCGTTCCCACTCTCTAATAACGCAAAGGATGGACACGTGAGCGAAACAGCCTTGCCTAAAGATGAAGCTCAGCCCGCGCTCGATGCGCCTGTTGAGACCCCGATCACTGCGCCTCGCCGTGGCAATGGCCTGGCGATCCTCGCTCTGCTGCTTGGTGCCGCCGGTGTTGCGGCTGGCGGCTGGGGGCTCTGGCAGGTCCGGGCCTTGCAAGCGAGCAGCCAGCAACAGTTGGGGCAGGTGCGCACCCTGGATGAACAATCCCAGGGCATCGCGCAGGCGCAACAGCAGTTGGCCGCACGCCTGGCACAATTGCCCGGTGCTGATGAGCTGGAGGAACGCCGCCGGTTGGTCGCGCAATTACAGGGCGACCAGCAGCGCCTGAACCAGCGTCTGGAAACCGTGCTGGGTGCCAGCCGCAAGGACTGGCGCCTGGCCGAGGCCGAGCATCTGCTGCGCCTGGCCAGCCTGCGTTTGTCCGCGTTGCAGGACATCAACAGTGCCCAGGCGTTGGTGCAGGGCGCCGATGAGATCCTGCGCGAGCAGAGCGATCCGGGTTCGTACGCCGCCCGCGAGCAATTGGCCAAGAGCTTGGCGGCATTGCGCAGTGTCGAGCAGCCGGATCGTACCGGGCTGTACCTGCAACTGGCGGCGCTGCGTGACCAGGTGGTGCAACTGGCGGCCGTGTCCCCGGAATATCAGCTGCAAGAAAGCCCGCAAGGCCTTGCGACTACCGACACTGACAATCGCTGGAGCCAATGGTGGGAGCAGATTTCCCGCTACTTCCGTATCGACTTCAATCCCGACGATAACATCCGCCCGTTGCTGGCAGGCCAAGGCCTGAACCAGGTGCGCCTGGCCCTGAGCCTGGCGCTGGAGCAGGCGCAATGGGCCGCACTCAATGGCGAGCCGGCGGTATACGCCCGAGCGCTGGGCGAGGCGCGCAGCGTGTTGCAGGGCAACTTCAACCAGGACAATCCGCAAAGCCAGGCCATGCTGGCGCGTATCACCGAGCTTGAGCCCAAGGCCGTCTCGGTGGTGACCCCGGACCTCGCCGCGAGTTTGTCTGCGGTGCAGGCTTACCTTGAACGCCGCCACCTGTCTGCCGATGAAGCCAAGGCTTCAGCCGGTAAGCCGGCGACCCAGGAGTAAAGCCGATGAAGCGTTTCTATGTGATCCTGGTGCTGGCGATAGCTCTCGCCCTGGCGCTGGCGGTGGGCATCTCGAAACACACCGGCTATGTGCTGATCAGCTACCCCCATGTGCTGCATTATGAGTCCGGCCTGTGGTCGACCCTGGTGGCGGTGTTTGTCGTCGGCCTGGCGATCTATCTGCTGCGGGTACTGCTGGGCCTGGTGACGACTTCCGGTGGCGTGGTCAACCCGTGGTCGCGGCGCAATCGCAGTCGACGGGTGCAAGTCGCTATTGAACAAGGGCAGATGGACCTGGCGGAAGGCCGCTGGGCCAGTGCCGAGCGGCACCTGCACCGCGCGGCGGAAGCCGAACGCCAACCATTGCTGTATTACCTTGGCGCAGCCCGGGCGGCCAACGAGCAGGGGCGTTATGAAGAGTCCGACAGCCTGCTGGAGCGCGCTTTGGAGCGTCAGCCCCAGGCCGAGCTCGCCATCGCCTTGAGCCACGCGCAGTTGCAGATGGACCGTGGCGACACGGATGCGGCCCTCGTGACGCTGCAGGCCATGCATGAGCGCCATCCGCACAACGCCCAGGTCTTGCGCCAGCTCCAGCGCTTGCACCAGCAGCGCGGTGACTGGTCCTCGGTGATCCGGCTGTTACCGGAGCTGCGCAAGGACAAAGTGCTGCCCGCCCCCGAGCTGGCGGATCTGGAGCGCCGGGCCTGGGGTGAAAACCTGAGCCTGGCGGTACAGCGTGAAGAACAGGGCGAGGCGGGCCTGCAATCCCTTGAGCGGGCCTGGCAACAATTGACCTCGGCCCAGCGCCAGGAGCCCCAGTTGGTGTTGGCCTATGCCGAGCAATTGCGCCAATTGGGCGCCGATGCCAAGGCCGAAGAGGCGTTGCGTGTTGCGCTCAAGCGTGGTTACGACAGTCACTTGATCAGGTTGTATGGCCTGCTGCGCGGTAGCGATCCGGCACGCCAGCTGAAATTCGCCGAAGGTTGGCTCAAGGACCATCCGGGGGACGCCAGTCTGTTGCTGACGCTGGGCCGGCTCTGCCTGCAAAACAGTCTTTGGGGCAAGGCGCGGGACTATCTGGAAAGCAGCCTGCAAGTGCAACGCAACCCCGAGGCCTGCGCCGAATTGGCGCGATTGCTGGCGCAGTTGGGTGACACCGAGCGCAGTAATCAACTGTTCCAGGAAGGCCTGGGGTTGTTGGATAGTCGCCTGCTGGCTTCGCCGCTACCGGTGCCTGCACGGGTTTAACGTAGGATGTTTTGAAGGGTTGGCTCGGAAGCATCTGGTAACCAGCCCTTCAAAATCCCTGGGTTTTCTCGATTTCAGGGGCTTGAGGTGGTTTCCCACACCGGGCCACGTAAAGTCGCCAGCCCTCTGACGGGATATCCCTGCTATCTCGCGGAAGCGTCTGCTCCAGCGCGTATTGAAAGGGGTAAGGTCTTTCCTCTACCGTAACTACCTATCTCTTGCGTTGCGGATAAACAATGTCTTTGGCCCCCTCACGCTCCTTGTTCTTCCTGGCGTTCATGGCCGGTGTGCTGACGTTGGGCGCGTCTTTTTATCTGGAATACGGGGCTCTGCTGCGACCTTGTTTCCTGTGCCTGATCCAGCGCAGCCTGCTGGCGGTGTTCACCTTGATTACCCTGATAGCAACGCTCCATGGCCCCAGGCGCGTGGGCATTTACCTGTACTGGGCGGCGAGCATGGGTTGTGCGCTGCTCGGCGCAGTGACAGCGGTGCGCCAGGTGCTGTTGCAGAACATCCCGCCTGACCAGATGCCCAACTGCTGGCCGAGCCTGGAATACATGATCGAAAACCTGTCGCTGGGGCAAGCCTTGCAACTGGCATTCAAGGGCACCGTCGATTGTGTGGAAATCAACTGGACGCTGTTCGACTTGAGCATCCCGGAGTGGAGCCTGCTGTTCTTCGTGGCCATGCTCATCCTGGGGGCAACGCAGTTTTCGCGTTTGTTGCCCGGCCCGGGTTTGCGGTTCGTGAAGCACTGATTGGGTGTGTTGGCTCGTAGGATGGGATTAAACACTTGTATGAACTTTCTGGTCTGCGTACCTTGAAGCCATAGTCACGCGGGCATAATCTGGCCCGCACGCGTTATTGAAACAGTTTGTTCGATGCGGCGTTGTCCGCTTGCCGCTTATCCTCGACGTATTGCGCGGGCAAAAGCGGCACCGCCCATAAGGGAAGAGATCATCATGTTGGAAAGTTGTCAGAATGCTCAGGAACGCTGGGGTGGTGTGCATAAGCTGATCGACAGCTGGTTGAAAGCACGTCACGAATTGGTTCGGGCCTTTGATGCTCTTGGTGAGAAACCCGAGGCTCTGGCTGAGAACCGCAAGCCTCTGCAGGAGTTCTGTGGTGTCTTGGTGGACTACGTCTCGGCAGGGCACTTCGGGGTGTATGAGCAACTGACCAAGGAGGCCGAGGCCTTTGACGACCAGCGTGGCCTGGACTTGGCCAAGACCATTTACCCGCGCATCGACGTCATCACCGAAAAGCTCCTGGCTTTTAACGACCTCTGCGACAAGGGTGAGTGCGTTGCCGCAAAATTCAAAGAGCTGGGCGGCTTGCTCCATGAGCGTTTCGAGCTGGAAGACTGCCTGATCGAAGTGCTGCACAACGCCCACAAGGAAGAGCCTGCAACCCAGGCTTGAGCCTTCGCGGCGAGACAAGAAAACGGTGCGCATGGCGCACCGTTTTTCGTTGGGGTCAGGCTCCGGTTGCGAGCAACTCAATCTCGAAAACCAGTGGCGTGTAAGGTGCTATCAACTCACCTGCGCCGTCTGCGCCATAGGCTTGTGCCGATGGAATCACCAGGCGCCACTTCGCGCCCACCGGCATCTGCTGCAACGCGCTTTGCCAGCCGTTGATCACACTGTCCAGGCGAAACCATTGGGGCTGGGCACTCTGGTCGAAAATCGTGCCATCGGGCAATCGCCCCACATACGTCACTTGAACCCGATCATGGGCGCCCGGCTTTTTCCCGCTGCCGGGGGTCAGTTCCGTGAGCAAGATACCGTCGGCCAATTCCCGCACGCCGGTCCGGGCTTTTTCCGTGGTCATGAATTGTTGTTCGGCGGCGAGGGCCTTTTCGCTTTGCGGCACTTGGGTCTCGTGGCTGGCCTGCGCTTCGTGCTGGGCGAGAATCTGTGCGATGCGTGCCTCATCCAGTGCCAGGGGCTTGCCTTGATAGGCTTGTTTGAGACCGTCGAGCAAGGCCTGGATCTGTAGGTCGGGGACTTCCTGGCGCAGACGCTCACCCAGGCTGGCGCCCAGGCTGTAGGCCAGGTCGTGGCTGTCTTTGGACGCCGCCGGTTCAGTTGCATTGGCCACTGAAATCGACAAACCCAGGATGAAAAAAAGGTAACGCGACATGGGTATTCTCCAGCCGAAAGTGCGGTGGATTATGCCAGTGTGAGGGGGTAAAGAATGGAGTGGTTTTTCGTTATATCGATAAGAATTTTTGTGCGGTGCAACGCAACGCATTCGATACTGTCAACATGCCCTAGCGGCGGTAAGAGCAGAGGGCTAGTATGAGCCGCACCCACGTCAGCCAGGAGGTAAACCATGTCGGCCAAACAGAAGCCTGTTAATACCCCGTTGCACTTGCTCCAACAACTCTCGGGCAGCCTGCTCGAACATTTGGAAAGTGCTTGCTCCCAAGCCTTGGCTGATGCAGAAAAATTGCTCGCCAAGCTGGAAAAGCAACGCGGCAAGGCGCAAGAAAAACTGCATAAATCCCGTACCAAACTGCAAGACGCCGCAACCGCCGGCAAAGCCAAGGCGCAAACCAAAGCCAAGGGCGCCGTGAAAGAACTTGAGGACTTGCTCGATGCCCTCAAGGATCGTCAATCCGAAACCCGCACCTACATCCTTCAACTCAAGCGCGATGCCCAAGAGAGCCTGAAATTGGCGCAGGGTGTTGGTCGTGTGAAAGAAGCGGTGGCCAAAGTGCTGAGCACTCGTACACCGGCCAAGGCCGTTGCGGCCAAGGCGCCGGCCAAAGTTGCGGTCAAGCCTGCTGCTAAAAAAGCGCCTGCGAAACCAGCTGCCAAGCCAGTTGCCAAAACCGCTGCTGCGAAACCAGCCGCTAAACCAGCTGCCAAAACCGCTGCTGCGAAACCAGCCGCTAAACCAGCTGCCAAAACTGCTGCTGCGAAACCAGCCGCTAAGCCAGCTGCCAAAACTGCTGCTGCGAAACCAGCCGCCAAGCCAGCTGCCAAAACCGCTGCTGCGAAACCAGCCGCCAAGCCAGCTGCCAAACCTGCTGCTGCGAAACCAGCCGCTAAGCCAGTTGCCAAAACTGCTGCTGCAAAGCCTGCCGCTAAACCAACTGCCAAAACTGCTGCTGCGAAACCAGCCGCCAAGCCAGCCGCCAAGCCAGCTGCCAAAACTGCTGCTGCAAAGCCGGCCGCTAAGCCAGCTACTAAAACTGCTGCCGCAAAACCAGCCGCCAAGCCAGCTGCCAAACCTGCTGCCGCAAAACCAGCCGCTAAGCCAGCTGCCAAACCTGCTGCTGCCAAACCTGCTGCTGCCAAGCCTGCTGCTGCAAAGCCAGCCGCCAAACCAGCTCCAGCAGCCGCCCAGCCTGCTACCCCTGCCGCTCCAGCCGCTACCACCGCACCGGCCAGCAACACGCCTGCCCCGGCAGCACCCGTCACCACCCCAACCAGCACTTCCTAAGTGCCGGTGGCCGCGGCGCGCAGCTGATGCAGCGCGTCGTGGTCGAGGTTGGCGGCTTCGGTCACCAGTCCTTCAAGCCATGTTTGATCCGTGGCTCGTTCCCCTGTTGGCCAACCCTTCGCCAGCGCCTCCAGGCGTAACAGCAACTGCCGTTCGGCTTCCAGCTCCAGGGCCTTGACCCGCTCGCGCAAAGCTCCCAGTTCCACATCCTGCTGCGCCATAGCGCGCCATTGCGTGCGCACCATGCGCAAGGGCTGTACGACATCTGCCTGCCAGGGGTCGGCAATTTCCCGTAGTGCCAGCACACGCGCAGGTTCGGGTGCGACGCCACGCTGTTCCAGCCACAGCCCGCACAACAACAGACACACATTCGCCCCTTGTTCCTGCAAGCGCAGGCAGGCATCTTCAGCGCCCGCACGGGCGTAGGTCGAGAGGGCAAAGCTCCACAGGTCAGCGCACATGTTCACACCCAAGCCAGCGGTCAACGAAGCTGGTAGACTCCGCCGCCATTATGATCCGACTTCAAAGCCTAACATTACAGCGTGGCCCGCAACGTCTTCTTGAAGACGCCGAGCTGACCCTGCACGCCGGTCACAAAGCCGGCCTGATCGGTGCCAATGGCGCCGGCAAATCCACGTTGTTTGCCCTGTTGCTCGGTGAGCTGACCCCGGATTCCGGGGATTGCCTGCTGCCGGCCGACTGGCGTATCGCCCATATGCGCCAGGAGATCGACACCCTGGACCGCATCGCGATCGACTATGTGCTCGATGGCGACCTGCGCCTGCGCCAGGTGCAACACGACCTGGCCGAGGCTGAGAAAGCCCAGGACGGTGCCGCCCAGGCCCGCCTGCACTCGGAACTCGACAGCGCCGACGGCTACACCGCCGACGCCCGCGCGCGCAAGATGCTCGCCGGCCTTGGGTTTACCAACGAACAGATGGATCGCCCGGTCGCCGACTTTTCCGGTGGCTGGCGCATGCGCCTGAACCTGGCCCAGGCGCTGATGTGCCCCTCGGATCTGTTGCTGCTCGATGAGCCGACCAACCACTTGGATCTCGATGCGATCCTGTGGCTGGAGGATTTCCTCAAGAGCTACCCCGGCACCTTGTTGCTGATTTCCCACGACCGGGATTTCCTCGACGCCGTGGTCGACAACATCGCCCATGTCGAGCAAAAGAAAATCACCCTCTATCGCGGCGGCTACACCGCGTTCGAGCGGGCCCGTGCCGAACGCCTGGCCCAGCAGCAACAGGCTTTCGAGAAGCAGCAGGCGCAGCGTGCGCATATGGAAAGCTACATCGCCCGGTTCAAGGCCCAGGCCACCAAGGCCCGCCAGGCCCAGAGCCGGATCAAGGCCCTGGAGCGCATGGAAGAACTGTCGGCGGCCCACGTCGATTCGCCGTTCGACTTTGTGTTCCGCGAGTCGCTGAAAATCTCCAGCCCCTTGCTCGATCTCTCGGATGCACGCCTGGGTTATGGCGACAAAACCATCCTGGAGAAGGTCAAGCTGCAGCTCACCCCGGGTGCGCGCATCGGTTTGCTCGGCCCCAACGGCGCGGGCAAATCGACGCTGATCAAGAACCTGTCAGGCGAGCTGCAACCCCTGGCCGGGCGCCTGACCCGTGGCGAGAACCTGGTGGTGGGCTACTTCGCCCAGCATCAACTGGACTCCCTCGACGCCAAGGCCAGCCCGCTGTTGCACTTGCAGCGCCTGGCGCCAACCGAGCGCGAACAGACCCTGCGTGACTTCCTCGGTGGCTTTGACTTCCGTGGTGCACGCATCGATGAGCCGGTGCTGAATTTCTCCGGCGGCGAAAAAGCCCGCCTGGCCCTGGCCCTGATCGCCTGGGACCGGCCCAACCTGCTGCTGCTCGACGAACCGACCAACCACCTGGACCTGGAAATGCGCCTGGCGCTGACCATGGCCCTGCAGGAATTCAGTGGCGCTGTACTGGTGGTGTCTCACGACCGCCACTTACTCAAGAGCACCACCGACAATTTCCTGCTGGTGGCCGATGGCAAGGTGGAAGAGTTCGACGGCGACCTGGACGACTACGCCCGCTGGTTGACCGACTATCGCCTGCGTAACGCGCCGGTCAGCAACACCCCGGTCAACCCGGACAAGACCGACAAGAAAGCCCAGCGCCAGGCCGCCGCTGCCCTGCGCCAGCAGTTGGCGCCGCACAAACGCGAAGCCGACAAGCTCGAAGCCGAGTTGGGCAAGGTCCACGAGCGCCTGGCCAAGATCGAAGCCAGCCTCGGCGACAGCGCGGTGTACGAAGCGGCCCGCAAGGATGAACTGCGCGACTTGCTGGCCGAACAGGCCAAGCTCAAGGTGCGTGAAGGGCAATTGGAGGAAACCTGGATGGAAGCCCTCGAATTGCTCGAAGGCCTGCAAGCGGAGCTGGAGGCGCTGTCCTGATGGAAGCCTTGCAACTGCCGCTGCCAGCGCAATGGATCGAACCGGTGTGGGTCGGCGTGCAAATCCTGCTGATCCTGCTGGCCGGCTACCTGGCCCAGCGCTTCGTCGCCAAGGGCCTGACGCGGCTGGGCGAGCGCTACCCGTTCCCGCCACAACTGCTGATGCCCCTGCGTGGTGGCCTGCGCTGGCTGATCATGGGCAGTGCGCTGATCTTCGTCCTCGAACGCCTGGGCGTGTCGGCCACCGTGCTGTGGACTGCGCTATCGGGTTTTGTGGCCGTGGCGGCGGTGGCGTTCTTTGCCATGTGGTCGGTGCTGTCCAACCTGCTCTGCGCGATCCTGATTTTTACCGTCGGGCCGTTTCGCCTGGGCGATGTGGTCGAGCTGGTGGACACCGTCGACAAGCCTGGCGTCAAAGGCCGGGTGATCGCGATCAACCTGCTTTACACCACGCTGATCGAAGTGGCCGAGGCGGGCACCGACAGCGCGGTGGTGCAAGTGCCCAACAGCCTGTTCTTCCAGCGTTCGGTACGCCGCTGGCGCGGTAGTGATATCAGCTCCTTGCCTTAAAATTCTCTAGCCAGCCCTCGGCCCTCGGAGTTAGCTTAGTGCTCACAACGAATTTGCTACGAGGTGTGTAATGGCGCTCGACACATGGCTGGCCTTTTTCCTGGCCAGCTGGATCATCAGTCTCTCCCCCGGCGCGGGCGCCATCGCCTCGATGTCTAGCGGCCTGCAATACGGTTTCCTGCGCGGTTACTGGAACGCCATCGGCCTGCAATTGGGCCTGGCGATGCAGATTGCCGTGGTGGCGGGCGGCCTGGGCGCCATTCTTGCGGCGTCTTCTACCGCGTTCTATGCGATCAAGTGGTTTGGCGTGGCGTACCTGGTGTATCTGGCCGTCAAGCAATGGCGCGCCTTGCCCATGGACATGAGCGATGACGCGGCCGTACGCCCGATCGGCAAGCCGATGGCGATGATGTTCCGTGGTTTCTTGGTCAATGCCAGCAACCCCAAGGCCCTGGTCTTCATGCTGGCGGTGCTGCCGCAGTTTGTGAACCCGCAGGCACCGCTGCTGATCCAGTACCTGATCCTCGGCGCGACCATGATCGGCGTGGATATGATCGTGATGGCCGGCTACACCGGGCTGGCGTCGAAGGTACTGCGCCTGTTGCGAACGCCCAAGCAGCAAAAACGCGTGAACCGTACGTTTGCCGGGCTGTTCGTGGGCGCGGCGGGTTTCCTCGCCAGCCTGCATCGCGCAACGGCCTGACTGAATAAACCCAATCAAAACTGTAGGAGCTGGTTTGCCGGCGATAGCGGTGTATCAGCCAGCATATATTGCACTGACCCATCGCTATCGCCGGCAAGCCGGCTCCTACATTGGTTTTGGGTTCAGTGCAGGATCTTCGGCGCCTCATCCCTTGGCAGGTTATTGCGCAACGCAGGCTGGCCGGGCTCTTGATACCCGCCGCCCAACTGCTCTTGTAGCTGGCGCGCCACATCTTCACCCAGGGTTTTCGACACTTCCTTCACCACCCGTGGCCGGCTCAGGCTCACGCGCACGTCGCGACTGCTCACCAACTTGGTGTCCTGGCCTTCACCCATGGCGGTAAATGCCGAGGTGATCTCGTAGGTACGGGTGTTGATCAGGCTGAAGTCCGCCACGACCGCCAGCCCCAGTACCGCTGAATAGCTGTTGGTGCGATCCAGGGCGTTGATGTCCTGGGTGAAGTCGATATCCGACAAGGTGCCAAACAACACATAGTCGGCGCCCTTGAAGTGGCCGGCCTTGATCCGCTTGATCACGTCGTACACATCGCCTTTGGCCTCGCTGGTGTAGGGCGTGCCCTGGACCAGTTGGAACTGGCGCGACTTGAGAATCTCGCCCTTGATATCGCCGCTGAATTTGCGCAGCTCGCTCTGTTCGATGTAGCTGTTGCGGCTCTCGAACTCGGTGTAGCTGGACGCGCCGCTGGCGTTATACGGGCTGGCCTGGAAGTTATTGCTGGCCGCGACGGCGTGGATGTATTGCTCCACCCGCGCCTCGTAGGCCAGGTCCGTGACCGCGATTTTCGGCGCCGCCCAGGCGCCAAAGCTGCACAGCAGAGCGATGATGCCGATCCATGGGCCCATGGCTTAGCGCTCCGTGGTCTTGCGGATTTCTTTTTCGTCCATCCATTCCGCCAGGCCGCTTTCGACGTCGACCAGTTGCAGGCTGAACTTGTAGAACACGTCCTTGTAGTCGGCGCTGCGCTTGACGATGGAACTGATGGAACCTTCCAGGCGGTACTTGGCGGCGACCATGTTGCCGGTCTTGCTGACCGTGGACTTCTTGTACAGGCCGCTCTGGTTTTGCAGCTTGAGCTGGTCGACCTGGCTTTGCATATCGGTGTTGTCGCTGGCGAAGCGGGCGGTGCCGGTCTTCATCAACTGGGTCTTGATCGAGGTGGTGATCTCGCGGGTATCGATGTACTCGCTGGTCTTGTTCTTCACGTCATACACCTGCACCACCGGGCGGCCCTGGAGGATGCCGGACTGCGCCAGGGAGCGGGTCATGCTTTCGGCGATCATCTGCAGGTCGGTGGAGCCGAACTCGTTGGTCACCAGTTCCACGGCCTTGGTGTCGCCATAGCTGATGTTTTTGCCGCCGATGACCGGCGAGGTGTTGGCGCAGCCGCTGGCCAGGACGGCGATCACGGCGAGGAACGAAAAGCGTGCAAACATGGGAAGGTCTCTCGAAAACTGAATAGGGGCCAGGCTCAAGGCGTCTTGACTTCAAGGCGGAAGTCGGCGGCCTGGGGCAGGTTGGCGATGGCCGGCAGGAAGGTGGCCTGGTTGGCGTAGAGGTTCAGCACTTTCCAGGTTTCTTCGTCGCCCACCGGGAAGCCATCGGCGCCCAGCCAGGCGAAGCGGTAATACATCATCTGGTTGCTGCTGGTGATGTTGCTCAGTTGCACCTTGGCCGTCAGGAAGCCGTTCTCGCGGGCCACCCGAATGGCGCCGACGGCGATGCCCTTGAACTTGCCCATCACCACGACTTTGCTCGCGGCGCTGCCAGGTGCCGGCGGCGGGGTGGCGCAGCCGGCGAGGAAGATCAGCGCCAGGGCGCCGAGGATGAAATGACGCATAGCGTGCTCCTTAAGGTTGTTTGAGGCTGGCGACGGCCTGGGCCGGGTTGCTCGCGACCACATGGGCCGCCAGGCCGCTGGCGAAGACCTGGTTGCCGACCACCCGCAAGGTGATCACCTGGTGGCGTTGTTCGGCCTTGACCGTCACCAGGCTGCCGCCCAGGGCATTGGGCAGGCTCACCTGGTGCTCGCCACGCTTGAGGCGCAGGCGCGTGACCTGGGTGACGTCCGGCAGGGTGCGCCAGGTGCGGGTGTCGGCGCCCTCGGTGACGGCGGAGGCGATGCCCAGCACCAGGCCGGCCATTGGGTTGGTCTGGTTGAGGTTTTTTTGCGTCACGCCACGGCTGATGGCACGCACGGTCGTGCGCAGGATGATCCCCGGCATGTCGTCGCGCAGGGCGCGGCGTGACATCGCGGTCGTGCTGTTGAGGGCCGTGAGGTTCTGCTGCCGGCCATCGACGCCGATCTGCGCAAAGGTGGCCGTCGAAGTGTCTGGCTTAATCACCGGGAACGACAGCGGTGTGATCACCCAATGCCCGTCGATAGGAATCGGCAACGGCAGGCGGATCGAGTCGCGGGCCGGCGCCAGGCCGCTCTGGACCACGATCAGCACGTCGCTTTCGTCAGCCGCCACGGCAGAAGCGTCCAGATCGAGCAGCGCCTGTTCCAGCAGCGGTGTGTTGGGGCGCAGTTCGGCGGCCTTGCGATAGCCCGGCGCGGCCAGGTCTTTTTCACCCAGGGCTTCGTAGACGAAACCGGCCAGGTAATGGCTGAACGCGCTCTGGTAGCTGTTCTTCAGGCCCTCCACGTCCGGCGCGTCGAGGCTTTCTACCGGGTAGCCACGCAAATCCTTGAACTGGGTGGCTACGCCCTGGCGCTCGGCTTCGTTTTCGCGCTTGAGGTATTCCCTGTCCCGCAGCTCGGCGATCACCGCTTCGCGTTCGTGGGTTTTCTTGATTTCGGTGCGCGCGCCGTCAAAGTCGTTGACGGCCAGCAGGTTCAGCGCCATCTGGGTGGTGAGCATGACTTTTTCATAGTCATACCCTTCGTAGCGCCGCACCTTGTCATTGACCAGGAAACTGCCGAACTGCGCCAGATAGCGCTCGGTGTCGAACTTGACCGACTCCTCCCACTTGTACACCACCACGTCTGCGCGGTGCCAGGCCGCCTGGCTGCCGGCCAGGTCGCCCTTGGCGCGCAGCAACTCGCCTTTTTCAAAGTAGTAGAGAAGGTCTTTGTCTTCGCTGCTGTTGTTCTTTTCCAGCAGGGTCAGCGCGGCATCCACGTTGCCGCTGGCCAACTGCTGGTTGGTGGCTTGCAGTTCCGTGTCGTAGCTGCGGAACATCGAACAGCCCGACAGCAGCGTGACTGCCGCGAGGGCAAGGGAGGTAAAAGCGCGAGATGCCATTGAGGTGCTGCTTCCCTGAGCGTAATCGGCCGAAGGGGCTGGTCGGGTCGAATAACCAATCGCAGGAAGCTTTTTCCTACCTATTCCTCATAAAAAGAGGAGCCTAAATGCCGATTCGCGATAACGAAGGCGGCGCATTATAGGCCTCGTTACTGGCAAAACAATGGCTTTTCAGCGGCATTGTTTAAGGTTTGTGCCACTACCCAGGGCACAGATTTCAGCCGCCAATCACTAACGCCTTGAGTCAAACCCATTAACATTCGACAATATGTTACTTCTTGTTTCCATCTGAGATTCATTCATGACTGCCCCCTCCCGTTTTCTCGCCTGGCTGTTGTTGCCAGCGTTGGTGTCGTGCAGCTTCAATCTGCTGGCTGCCACCGCAGAAGGTGCGCCCCAGGCCCTGCATTTGCTGGACTACATTGGCGCCGACTATCCGCCGACGGTACAGGCGGGCAAGGTGGTCGATGAGTCTGAATACCGTGAGCAGGTGGAATTTCTCGGCGTGTTGCAGGGGCTGGTGGCAGAACTGCCGGACAAGCCCGAGCGTGTGGCGCTGGTCAAAGGCGTCGATGAGCTGCTGGCCGCCGTTACCAGCCATCAGGACGGTAACGCGGTAGCACGCCAGGCCCGGCAACTGGGGGCGCAGTTGGCGGTAGCCTATGAAGTCAGCCAGGCGCCGGCCATTACCCCGGACCCGACACGTGGCGCGCCGCTGTACGCCCAGCATTGTTCGGTGTGCCACGGTGACGCCGGGGCTGGCGATGGCCCGGCCGGTGTCGGCATGACCCCGCCGCCGGCCAACCTGCGCGATGCGCAGCGCCTGGACCGCCTGAGCCTGTATGGCATCTACAACACCCTGGGCCTGGGCGTCGAAGGCACCGACATGCCGTCGTTCGCCGACCAGCTGGATGACCGTCAGCGCTGGGACCTGGCGACCTACATCGCCGGCTTCACCGCCGACCCGGCCGCTGCAAAAAGCGAAAAATCCTTCAACCTGGCCGACCTGGCGCGCCAGACCCCGGAAGAGGTGCTGGCCGCCGAAGGGCCGGACGCCGTCCGGGTGTTCCGCGCCCAGCGCGCGCAGCCGCCGCAGGTCCAGCGTGGTCCGGCGCAGTTGCTGGAGTACACCGCGGCGACCCTCGACAAGAGCCTGGCGGCGTTCCGCAGTGGTGAGCACGAGCAGGCCTACGACCTGTCGGTAGCGGCGTACCTGGAAGGCTTCGAGCTGGTGGAAAGCTCACTGGATAACGTCGATGCCAACGTGCGCAAGGACACCGAGAAAGCCCTGATGGCGTATCGGCAGTCGTTGCAGGACGGATTGCCAATCGAGCAGGTCCAGCAGCGCCTGGATGTGGCCAAGGGCAAACTCACGGAAGCGGCCGGCCTGTTGGGCGGCGACGGCCTGAGCTGGTCGTTGAGCTATATCTCGGGCTTGCTGATCCTGCTGCGTGAAGGGCTGGAAGCGATCCTGGTGCTGGCGGCGATCCTGGCCTTTTTGCGTAACACCGGCCAGCAGTCGGCGGTGCGCAGCGTCAACGTCGGTTGGGCGCTGGCGTTGGTCGCTGGCGCGGCGACCTGGGCCCTGGCGGCGTATGTGATTGACGTCAGCGGCGCCCAGCGTGAATTGCTCGAAGGCTGCACGGCGCTGTTTGCCAGTGTGATGGTGTTGTGGCTGGGGGTATGGATGCACGATCGGCGCCACGCGGCCGCCTGGCAGGACTACATCAAGAGCAGCCTGGTCGGTGGTGGCGGGCGTTTTGGGTTTGCGATCCTGGCGTTCTTCTCGGTGTACCGCGAACTGTTCGAGGTGATCCTGTTCTACGAAACCCTGTGGCTGCAGGCCGGTCCTGCCGGGCATAACGCGGTATTGGCCGGTGGCGCCACGGCGCTGGTGCTGCTGATGGGCCTGGCGTGGATCATCCTGCGCGGTTCGGCGAAGTTGCCGTTGGCGCTGTTCTTCGGCATCAACGCGGCGTTGCTGTGTGCGCTGTCGGTGGTGTTCGCCGGGCATGGCGTCAAGGCGTTGCAGGAAGCCGGCATTTTCGGTACCCGGCCGGTGGCGTTCTTTGACTTCGATTGGCTGGGCATCCATGCCGATGCGTACTCGTTGAGTGCCCAGGCCGTGGCGATCATTGCGATTGTGGTGCTGTACAGCCGCAGCCGCTTGGCCGAGAAGCGCCGGGTGGCGGCTTCCTGAAGGTACTTGCGGTCAAATTGTGGGAGCTGGCCAGCTCCCACCTGTTTGATCGGCTTCGCTGGTTCAGTCGTTCTCGTGGGTCAGTTCCAGCACCCGGTCCACCAGCTTGTTGATCCCCGATGCCACTTCGCTGATGTTCTTGCCCAGCATATAGGCCGGCGTGCTCACCAGCTTGCGCGCCTTGTCTTCGACGATTTCGTCTACCGCGCATTCCTGGTGGGTCGCACCCATCTTGTCCAGGGCGGCGGCGGTGTCGGCGTCGTTGCCGATGGTGCAGGTCACGCCTGGGCCGTAGATTTTTGCCGCCAGGGCCGGCGAAATGCAGATCAACCCCACCGGCTTGCCCGCTTCGGCAAAGGCTTCGGCCAGTGCCAGTACGTCCGGGTTGACGCTGCAACCGGCGCCTTCGACGGCAAAGTTCGACAGGTTCTTCGCCGCGCCAAAACCGCCGGGCACGATCAGCGCATCGAATTCTTCCACGCGGGCCTCGCGAATGTCCTTCACCTCGCCCCGGGCGATGCGCGCCGACTCCACCAGGACATTGCGCGACTCAGGCATTTCTTCGCCGGTGAGGTGGTTGATCACATGCAACTGCGCGATGTCCGGGGCAAAGCACTGGACATCGGCGCCGCGCTGATCCAGGCGCAGCAGCGTGATAACACTTTCATGGATTTCAGCGCCGTCGTACACGCCACAGCCGGAAAGGATCACTGCAATCTTTTTGCTCATGGGCATTTCTCCTGATTTATGGCGTTAAATGTCTACTTATTTGTCGCGCATTGCCAATGGGACAACCGGCCACTGCACTAATCTTGGTGTAACAATAATTGACCGGACTGGCCCATGGACTTCGTCCCTTACGCGGTACCGTTTTTCATTGCCCTGATTGTGGTCGAACTGTTGGCTGACCGTTGGCGCGGCGAGCGCAACTACCGGGTGGCCGACGCCATCAACAGCCTGAGCACCGGTGTATTGTCCACCACCACTGGGCTGTTGACCAAAGGCGTCGGGCTGCTGACCTATGCCTTCGCCCTCAAGCATTTGGCGCTGTTCGAGATGCCGGCCCAGAGCGTCTGGACCTGGGTGTTCGCCTTTGTCTTCTACGACTTCTGCTACTACTGGCTGCATCGCTGCGGCCACGAGCGCAATATTCTGTGGGCGGCGCACTCGGTGCATCACCAAAGCGAGGACTACAACCTCACCACCGCCTTGCGCCAGACCAGCACCGGCTTTTTGCTGAGCTGGGTCTTCTATCTGCCGCTGGCTGTCGTCGGCGTGCCGCTGCTGGTGTTTATCAGCGTGGCGTCGCTCAACCTGCTGTACCAGTTCTGGGTGCATACCCGCCATGTGCCCAAGCTCGGCTGGTTCGAATGGTTCTTCGTCACACCGTCCAATCATCGGGCCCACCATGCACAGAACGCTCTCTACATGGATCGCAACTACGGCGGGGTGTTCATTATTTGGGACCGTTTGTTTGGCTCGTTCCAGGAAGAAGACGAAAACGAGCCGGTGGTCTTTGGCGTGACCACGCCTCTGGCCAGCTGGAATCCGCTGTGGGCCAACCTGCAGTTTTATGCACAGCTGTGGAGTGACGCCCGGCGTACCGAAAATGGGTGGGACAAACTGCGTATCTGGTTCATGCGCACCGGCTGGCGCCCGGCGGACGTCCAGGCCAGGTACCCGCTGGCCAAGCCGGACCTGAGCCAGTTCCGGAAATTCGAGGTGCCCCTGGACACGCGCCAGCAGATTTACATCGCCCTGCAATTTGCCGCGTATGTGGGTTTTGGCAGCTATTTGATGAATGTCGGCGAAGGCATGCCGACCGCTGCGCTTGTGTTGGGCTGGAGTGTGATGGCACTGGGCTTGTTTACCCTGGGCGTGGCCCTGGAGAATCGCCCGTGGGCCTTGAAGGCCGAGCTGCTGCGGCTGGTGCTGAACGTGCCGTTGGTGTGGCTGGCGCCGCTGGTAGGGTTGTGGCCCGCCAGCGTGCTGGGCTGGCTGGGGTTGGTCAGCTACAGCCTGCTCAGTGTCATCGGCCTTTACTGTTGCCGGGGCCGGCTTACTCGATTGGCGTCGTAGGCTCGGGCTTTTTCGGCTCGGCCAGTTGTTCCTGCTCCAGCCGGGCTTTTTCGGCCGCGCAGTTTTCCCGGGTCAGGCGGGCGTTGCGGATGCGCCGGCGCAGCCACAAGCCCAGGCCGAGCACCAGCAAGGCGCCGAGGACCCACAGCTCGTACTTCTTGACGCTGCCCAGCATGCCTTCGAGCACGGCGCCAAAGTGATAGGCCGCAGCACCCAGCGCTGCCGCCCAGATCGCCGCGCCGATACCGTTGAGCAACAGGTAGCGCCCCGGCGGGTAGCCGGACAGGCCAATGGCCACGGGCATGACCGTACGCAAGCCGTAGACGAAGCGGAAACTCAGTACCCAGATATCCGGGTGCCGGCGGATATGCTCCAGCGCCCGATCGCCCAGGAGTTGCCAGCGTGGCTTGCGCGCCAACAATTTGCGCCCGTGCTTGCGGCCCATGAAGTACCAGAGCTGGTCGCCGGCGTAGCTGCCGAAGAACGCGACCACCACCACCACGTTGATATCCATGTATCCGCGGAACGCAAGGAAGCCTGCGAGAACCAGGATGGTCTCACCTTCAAAGAACGTCCCCAGGAAGAGGGCAAAGTAGCCAAAGTCATTCAGAAATTGTTGGAGCATTGTCTGGGTGCTGGCGAAATGAACGCGCAGCCTACGCCTTCGTGAACATTCATGAAAGTATCGAGATGTGTCACGAAGTGAACATTTCCTACGTAAAGCATGAATGCGGCTACAGGTCGCATGCCAGTTGTATGAGTAAGCACAACTGTCATTCCTTCGTCATAATGGCCGCTTATAACTGTCACGCTCGCCCGTCAAGCCGGGCTCAGGAGTCTGCCGTGAGCTTTACCCCCGCCCAACGCCTGTTTCCCGCTACCCGCCTGCGCCGCAACCGTCGTGATGATTTTTCTCGCCGCCTGGTCCGTGAAAACGTACTGACGGTGGATGATCTGATCCTGCCGGTGTTTGTGCTCGATGGCGAAAATCGCCGGGAAGCGGTGGCGTCGATGCCGGGTGTCGAGCGCTTGACCATTGATCTGCTGCTCGAAGAGGCGGCGCAGTGGGTTGAACTGGGGATCCCGGCGCTGGCGCTGTTCCCGGTCACGCCGGCCGGGCTCAAGTCCCTGGACGCCGCCGAGGCCTGGAACCCTGAAGGCATTGCCCAGCGCGCAACCCGCGCCCTGCGCGAGCGTTTCCCCGAGCTTGGGGTGATCACCGACGTGGCGCTGGACCCGTTCACCACCCACGGGCAGGATGGCATCTTGGATGAAGAGGGTTATGTACAGAACGACATCACCGTCGACGCACTGGTCAAGCAGGCGCTGTCCCATGCCCAAGCGGGCGCCCAGGTGGTGGCCCCCTCGGACATGATGGACGGTCGGATCCAGGCGATCCGCGAGGCGCTGGAGCTGGCCGGGCATGTCAACGTGCGGATCATGGCCTATTCGGCCAAGTACGCCAGCGCCTACTACGGCCCGTTCCGCGATGCGGTCGGCTCGGCATTGAACCTGGGCAAGGCCAACAAGGCCTCGTACCAGATGGACCCGGCCAACAGCCACGAAGCCTTGCACGAAGTGGCGGCGGACCTGGCCGAAGGCGCCGATATGGTGATGGTCAAGCCTGGCATGCCGTACCTGGACATCCTTTATCGGGTCAAGGAGGAATTCAAGGTGCCAACCTTTGTCTATCAGGTCAGTGGTGAATACGCCATGCACATGGCCGCGATTCAAAATGGCTGGTTGGGTGAAGGCGTGATCCTTGAGTCCCTTACCGCCTTTAAACGTGCGGGTGCTGATGGCATCCTGACTTACTTTGCCGCCCGTGCCGCCCAATTGCTTAGAGAGCAACAATAGCCCTCACAGGAACACTCGATGAATACCGAAGGACTCACAGAAGTTGCCGTAAAAGATGCGCACCCGGTGGTTGAACAGGTGGCCGAAACCCCGCCGGAGCTTGCGCCCGAGCAGCCTGCCGTGACCGCGGAGCCGGTGGTGGCGGCACCGCCTATCGTGATTCCGAACCTGGACGACAGCAGCCTGTACATCCATCGCGAGCTGTCGCAACTGCAATTCAATATCCGCGTGCTGGAACAGGCGCTGGATGAGTCCTACCCGCTGCTCGAGCGTTTGAAGTTCCTGCTGATCTTTTCCAGCAACCTGGACGAGTTCTTCGAGATCCGTGTCGCCGGCCTCAAGAAGCAGATCACCTTTGCCCGCGAGCAAGCCGGCGCCGATGGCCTGCAGCCGCACCAGGCCCTGGCCCGTATCAGCGAGCTGGTGCACGGCCATGTGGATCGCCAATACGCCATCCTCAACGACATCCTCTTGCCGGAGCTGGAAAAGCACCAGGTGCGCTTCATCCGCCGCCGCAACTGGACCGTCAAGCTCAAGACCTGGGTTCGTCGCTATTTCCGTGACGAGATCGCGCCGATCATCACCCCGATTGGCCTGGACCCGACGCACCCGTTCCCGCTGCTGGTGAACAAGAGCCTGAACTTTATTGTCGAGCTCGAAGGGATCGATGCCTTTGGCCGTGATTCGGGCCTGGCGATCATTCCTGCACCGCGCCTGTTGCCAAGGATCATCAAGGTACCGGAAGAGGTCGGGGGGGCTGGCGATAACTATGTATTCCTTTCGTCGATGATCCACGCCCACGCCGATGACCTGTTCCAGGGCATGAAGGTCAAGGGTTGCTACCAGTTCCGCCTGACCCGTAACGCTGACCTGGCGGTCGATACCGAAGACGTCGAAGACCTGGCCCGCGCCCTGCGCGGCGAGCTGTTCTCGCGGCGCTACGGCGACGCGGTCCGCCTGGAAGTGGCGGACACCTGCCCCAAGCACCTGTCGGACTACCTGCTCAAGCAGTTCAACCTGGCCGAGACCGAGCTGTACCAGGTCAATGGCCCGGTGAACCTGACGCGCCTGTTCAGCATCACCGGCCTGGACAGCCACCCGGAACTGCAATACACGCCGTTCACCCCGCAGATTCCGAAGCTGCTGCAAAACAGCGAAAACATCTTCAGTGTGGTCAGCAAGCAGGACATCTTGCTGCTGCACCCCTTCGAGTCGTTCACCCCGGTGGTCGACCTGTTGCGCCAGGCCGCCAAGGATCCTCATGTCCTGGCCGTGCGCCAGACCCTGTACCGCAGCGGCGCCAACTCGGAAATCGTCGATGCACTGGTCGACGCCGCGCGTAACGGCAAGGAAGTCACGGCGGTGATCGAACTGCGTGCGCGGTTCGACGAAGAATCCAACCTGCAACTGGCCAGCCGCCTGCAAGCGGCCGGCGCGGTGGTGATCTATGGCGTGGTCGGCTTCAAGACCCATGCCAAGATGATGCTGATCCTGCGCCGCGAGGCCGGTGAAATCGTGCGTTACGCGCACCTTGGTACCGGCAACTATCACGCGGGCAACGCCAAGCTCTACACCGACTACAGCCTGCTGACGTCCGACGACGCGCTGTGCGAAGACGTCGGCAAACTGTTCAGCCAGTTGATCGGCATGGGCAAGACGCTGCGCATGAAAAAGCTGCTGCATGCGCCGTTCACCCTGAAAAAGGGCATGCTCGACATGATTGCCCGCGAGACCCAGTTCGCCCTCGACGGCAAGCCGGCGCATATCATCGCCAAGTTCAACTCGCTGACCGATCCGAAGATCATTCGCGCGCTGTACAAGGCCAGCCAGTCCGGCGTGCGGATCGACCTGGTGGTGCGGGGCATGTGCTGCCTGCGTCCGGGCATCGCGGGCGTGTCCCACAATATCCACGTGCGTTCGATCATTGGGCGCTTCCTGGAGCACACGCGGGTGTTCTACTTCCTCAACGGCGGCGAGGAGCAGATGTTCCTCTCCAGCGCCGACTGGATGGAGCGCAACCTCGACAAGCGGGTGGAGACTTGCTTCCCGGTGGAAGGCAAGAAGCTGATCATGCGGGTCAAGAAAGAGCTTGAGAGTTATCTGACCGACAACACCCACAGCTGGAGCCTACAGTCGGACGGGCGCTATGTGCGCAACACGCCGACCGGCAACCAGAACCCGCGCAGTGCCCAGGCAACCTTGCTGGAGCGCTTGGGCAGCCCGGTGCTGACGGTCCGCTGATATCGGCCAGGCCTACACCCCCCACTGAGAAATCGGACAGCACCGTCAGATTTCCCAGGTTGGGGAGCCCAGGCTCCCGCTCCTAGACTGACCTCGGGCTATCAGGCGATAGCCTGTATAGCGCAGTTGAGGAGTTTTCGATGATCGGATCGGGCGTAGGAATCGGGCTTGAAGCCTCGGGTTTTTTTGAGGTGCTGGCCGCACCGCCGAAGGGCTACCGCAGTGCGCAGGCCATGTCGTCCGACATGGCTCGGGCGGCAGTCACTTCAGAGTCGCTGGTGCGCGATTCATTGCAAGGTATCGCCAACATCGACCAGGGTTTGCAGGGTGGCAATGCGTTCCTGCAGGTCAACCCCGATGCACGTGAACAGGCGCGGGCGCGCGATCAGGAGCGTGCCGGCGGTACCGTGCGCGGTTTTTTGCACGGCGTGCCGATTGCCCTGAAAGATGTCTTTGAAACCAGCGGTAAAATGCACACCAGTGCGGGTTCCCGTGCGCTGGTTGGTTCACCGGCGACCAAAAACGCCAAGGTTGTGGACAACCTGCTCAAGGCTGGCGCCGTGATCGTGGGCAAGACCAATATGAGCGAGCTGTCCAACTTCCGCTCCAGCGTGGCGGTCGATGGCTGGAGCTCCCGTGGCGGGCAGACCCTCAATCCCCATCGGCTGGGAGGGCAGGTGGCAGGGTCCAGTTCGGGTTCGGCGGTGGCGGTCGCCCAGGGCCTGGTACCGTTGGCACTGGGCATCGAGACCAACGGCTCGATCATTGCCCCGGCGGCCTACAACGGCGTGGTTGGTTTGAAAACCTCGGTCGGGCTGGTGAGCACCGAGGGCGTCATCACCAGTTCCAGGCTGGACTCGGTGGGCACGTTTACCCGCAGCGTGCGGGATGCTGGCGAAGCGCTCAATGCCATGACCGAAACCACCGGCTATACCGCCGGCCTGACGGCCAATGCCTTGCAGGGCAAGCGTATCGGCTACACCCCGCTGCCTGAGCTGTCGCCGCAGGCCGCCCAGAATCCGGCCCTGCGCGCAGACAGAAAGCACTACGAGGACGCGCTCGCATTGCTCGCGTCCAAGGGTGCAGTCATGGTGCCCATAGGCAGGCTGGACGCGAATGTATCGAATGAGACGTACGATCAATACAGCGACGCGCTGTTTGCTGGGATCAAGCAACGCCTGGAAGGCTACTTGGCCGGCCGGGAAGGGTTGCCCGTGAAGTCGCTGGCTGAGCTGATTGCGTTCAACGAGCGTGACAGGAAAACCGGGGAGCCGGACCAGGCGTTGCTGGAGCACATCAACAGCCTGGACGTGACGGATGAGCAGCGCGAGCAACTGTGGGCGGCCGTCCTGCCGACTTTCAAGGACACCCTCGATAAGCCGTTGAGCGAGCACAGGCTCGATGCCATCGTGTCGAACTTCCGCTCCGACAGTTACTACTTTGCCGCCGCAGCCGGTTACCCCGGCATCTCGGTGCCCTCGGGCATGGATGAGGAGGGTATGCCAACCGCGCTGCACTTTTGCGGCACGGGCAACAGTGAAGCCACGCTGCTCTCGGTTGCACACGGTTATGAACAGGCCTCGCAGGCCATCCGCGAGCCGGCGTTCCGGCCTGGCGTACCGCTGTCGTCCGAGAGGGTCTAGGTGTCAGTGCACGTTCAAGCTGAACCCCACCCGCGTCAGCCACTCGGCTTCCTGGGCGAAATCCGCCTGGGTCAGTTGATTCTCGTCCAGCCAGTTTTTGGGGAACACCACATCCAGGCTGTCGCCATTGGCGCGCAGGGTGACTTGCGGCATCTGTTGGGTGCCTCGAATGTGATGGAACAGGATCGCAAAGCGCAGTAGGGCGCATAGGCGAATCAGCTTGATGCCCTCGGCGCCGAACTCGGCGAACTTGTCCTTGGGGATATTGCGGCGATGGCCGCGCACCAGCAGCGCCAGCATCTGCTGGTCCTCCCGGGAAAACCCCGCCAGGTCGGAGTGCTCGATCAGGTACGCGCCGTGCTTGTGGTAATGGTAGTGGGCGATGTCCAGGCCCACCTCATGGACCTTGGCCGCCCAGCCCAGCAGTTCACGCCAGACCCCGTCTTCCAGGTCCCAATCCTCGGCGACCTGGTCAAAGGCATGCAGCGCCTTGCGCTCGACCCGTGCCGCCTGTTCCAGGTCAACGTGGTAACGCTCCATCAGCGAGCCCAGGGTGCGCTCACGCACGTCTTCATGATGATGGCGGCCCAACAGGTCGTAGAGCACACCTTCACGCAGGGCACCATCGCAATGGTCCATACGCTGCAACTCGAGGGCGTCGAAGATGGCTTCCAGGATCGCCAGGCCGGCAGGGAAGATGGCGCGGCGGTCGGGCTTGATGCCATCGAAGTCGATCTTCTCGGCATCGCCGAGCTTGAACAGCTTGCGCTTGAGCCAGGCCAGGCCTTCGGCATTCACTTCGCCAGTGCCATGGCCGCCGGCCTTCAGGGCCAGGCCGATGGCGCGGATGGTGCCGGATGAGCCGATGGCTTCATCCCAGGTCAGGCGGTGCAGGGCGTGTTCGATGCTCATGATCTCCAGCCGCGCCGCCGTGTACGCCTGGGCGTAGCGGGCCGGGGTGATCTTGCCGTCCTTGAAATAGCGCTGGGTGTAGCTGACGCAACCCATTTGCAGGCTTTCGCGCAGCAGCGGCTCGAAGCGTTGGCCGATGATGAACTCGGTGCTGCCGCCGCCAATGTCGGCCACCAGGCGCTTGCCGGGGGTATCGGCCAACGTGTGGGAAACGCCGAGGTAGATCAGGCGCGCTTCTTCACGGCCGGAGATGACTTCCACCGGGTGCCCGAGGATCTCCTCGGCGCGGCGGATGAATTCGCCACGGTTACGCGCTTCGCGCAAGGCGTTGGTGCCGACGATACGCACGGCGCCCTGGGGCATGCCGTTGATCAGTTGGGCAAAGCGCTTGAGGCAATCGAGCCCGCGCTGCATGGATTCTTCGTTGAGCTTGCGCTCATCGTCGATCCCGGCCGCCAATTGTACCTTTTCGCCGAGCCGCTCAAGGATGCGGATCTCACCGTTCTGGGCCTTGGCCACGACCATGTGAAAGCTGTTGGAGCCCAGGTCGATGGCGGCGATCAGGGACAGATTCTTGGCTTGGGATTGCGGCATGGGTAGGGGATCTCGGTCGATAACCTTGCCATCGTGCCACGATCAAACGCTGGCGCCAACGCGTAGTGCTCGGTGATTTGTCTTACCCCTGCTCTCGATCAAGTTTTGTAGGAAATGTAGGGCAAATTCCCGGGCGGCCTATGACATCTCCCTAGTGGTATGTAGGGGGTTATAAAGTTTTTCAAAAGTTGAAGTGCTTATGCGGTTTCCTACATGGCGGCGTTAATTATGCTGATCTTTAGTTTGCTCCGGACTACTTCTATAGTTGTTAAAAGGGACGGTTGTATTTAACAGGTCTCACAGGGTTTAAGGTGTTGTCTTATATTTATTAGGTGGTGGCCAGGGTGAAACTGTCCTTCGGCAATGATGCCGTGGTGTTATTTATTTATGGCTTTGTGTTTCATCAAGGAACTAAAGGTGGGCGGTAAACTGCCCGGATTAAATAAATAACGCCTGACACTTTCTAACGACAGGTTGATCATGAAAAAAGCATTGGGTTTGACGATGGGCATTATCTGCCTGGCAGCCAGTATCGCTGCCCAGGCAACAAACGTAGCGCAACTGGTGGTGCGGGGGACGATCACTCCCACCTCCTGCAACCTGAGCCTGGGTGGTGGTGGGATCATCGACTACGGGACCATCCGCTCCGGCGAGTTGTCCCAGACCGCCTTCAACCCTCGCGAGGAGCGAACCACCTCGGTGTCCGTCAACTGCGGCAGCACCCCGGCCAAGTTCGCCCTGGCCCTGACCGACCTACAGGCTAGCAGCAAGGTCACCGGGATCCTCGGTGCCGGCTATACCGAGGCGCAGAACTTCGGCTTGGGGGCCGTATCGAACCGGCGTACCGGCGGTTACTCGGTCACCCTGCGCGACCTGAGGTCGTCAGGGGTGGTGTTGAACCCGATCATGCGGTCGGGCACCGGCGCCTGGCAGGTCAGTGATGGCAAAGTCGCGCAATCCCCCAGCCAGTATTCGTGGCGCAATGGCGCGACCATTACTCCGGCAGCCGTTGCCCAACTGACCGGTGTGATTGCGGTCAAGGCGGTCATCAACAAGGCGCAGGACCTGGACCTCACCCGGGATGTCACGCTGGATGGGCGGGCTACTTTAGTACTTAGTTACATCTAAGCACTTATAAAAACAGCCGATATTGCAACGGAAGTTTTCTTGGTACTTCCGGAACTTGTCGGCTGCTTTTGCGTGGGCACTTGTTTGCTATTTGTTTGGGTCGTTGCGGAGAAAACACTGTGAGTTGTTTTTTGAAAGCGAGTGTGACGCTGTTGAGTTGTTCAGCTTTACTGTTTTGCGCAAGTGGCATGGCCTTCGCCGATGGCATGCAGCCCGAGACAACGGTGGTCGTGCTCTATGAAGAAGACGGTGAAGCGACGATCAATCTCAAGAACACCGATCCGGGTCCCGCGTTACTTCACTCGGTGATTGAAAACATCCCGGAAGATCAAGAGCCGCTGCTGGTTGTCACGCCGCCGATTAGTCGGGTCGAAGCCGGTGAAACCCAGTTGGTGCGTTTTATCAGCACCGCCACTGCGCCGCTCAAGACCCAGCGCTTGAAACGCGTGTCCTTTGAAGGCATCCCCCAGGCCCGCAGCCCCGGCGGGGCGACCATTGGCATCACGCTGCGCCAGAACCTGCCGCTGATCCTGCATCCCAAGGGGCTGGCCAGGCACCAGGCACCCTGGGAACTGCTGAGGTGGAAGCGCCAGGGCAGTGGCCTGGTCGTGCACAACGACAGTGCGTATGTAGTGCGGTTGGCGCTGGAGTTGCAACTGCTGCCGGGCAAACAGTTGGCGACCCTGCCGCGCAGCTACATCCTGCCGGGTGAGACCCTGGCGGTCGCGACCCAGGGCGCCCTTTCCGCCGTCAGCTCGGTGGTCCTGCAGCCGGCGACTGTCTACGGGTTCAGCGTCGACAGTTACCAAGCCAATGTGGCCGATCATGGGAATTGACCGGGCGGTGGGCAAGATGACGGGTGGTGCCCGTTGTTCGGGGCTGTTCATGGGCCTGGCCAGCCTTTTCGGGGGGCATGGGGAGGTGGTGGCCATCGAGCTGGGGACGGGGTTTGACCTGGCGGCCCTGACCACCCATGGCATTGATCCAAAAGTCTCGGAATACTTTCGCAGTGCCGCGCGTTTTCGCGAGGGTGTCCAGGTGGTCGGGCTGCGGGTCAATGGCGCCGCATTGGGGCTGGTCGACGCTCGTTTCGACTATCAGGGCCAACTGTGCTTTACCCGAGGGCTGCTGGACAAGGCCGGTTTGCGGGTGCCATCGGTGATCTTGCAGGCCGGTGTCACGGCCGATCAGGCATGCCATGACTTTATTGGTGAGTATCCGGCAACGATAGTGCGGCTGCGCCCCGGCAGTGACGAAGTATCCCTGGTGGTGCCCACGCAATCGTTGCGCGAGGCGCAGTGGGAGGCGGGCAGCTTCAGCCAGGGCGGTACGGCCGCCATGCTCAACTACGATGTGCTGGGGTTCGACAGCCATGCACGTGATGGCTCCAGCCGGTTTGTCTCGGCCTATACCGAGGCGGGGTTCAACCTGGGCAACTGGGTTGTGCGCAGTCGGCAGTTCTACATTTCCGATAATGGCAGGGGCAGCAGCGAGCATGTGTATGCCTACGCCCAGCGCGATTTCGCGGCCCTGCAATCGACCTTCCAGGCAGGCCAGATTTCCAGCCGCAGCCCGGTGTTTGGTGGGCTCCAGCTTTCGGGCTTCCAATTCTTTCCCGATGGTGTGGCGCGCCTTGGGAGCGCCAACGGTGTAGTGGTCGAAGGCCTGGCCCATAGCCAGGCGAGGGTTGAGGTGCGCCAGTCCGGGGTACTGATTTATTCGACCCTGGTGCCTGAAGGCCCCTTCAGCCTGACCGGTCTGCCGCTGCTCAATGGCACCAGTGACCTGGACGTGAGTGTCATCGGGACCCGGAGTGGCAAGCGCAGTTTCGTGGTGCCGGCGGCGTCGTTCGGAGCCCAGGTGCCTGTGGCGCCTGGCTTCGACTTTGCCCTGGGCAAGGTGCGCGAAACGCTCGTCAGTGGCCGGGAGCAACCGGTGGTGGCGATGGGCAGCGGTACCTGGGGCCTGGGCGCAGGCACGGCCCTGGGGTTCGGCGTGCTGGGGACAGATGAATATCATGCGGCCGGTGGTACGTTGAGCCGGGTGTTTTTCCAGCGGGTTTCGCTGACGGCAAGGCACAACATGTCGCGTGACCAGGTCCGTGGCGTGGGCGGCACGCGCAATGCCGTGTCGCTGGGCAGCCCGTTGGGCGCCGGGGTTGAAGTGAACCTGAGTGCTACTACCCAGAGCCGAGGTTATCGGGATGTCCTGGAGGCAGGCGCCGTCTCGAACAAGGACTTTCTGGATGCGCGTTTCCAGCGCCAGTACACCGCCGGGCTGAGTTGGGCCGAGCCGCTGTTTGGCGCGCTATCTCTCAGCTATTCGCGCAGCACCCAGTTTGACGGGCAGGGTGCCGAACACGTATTCGCGTCGTGGAACAGGCGTTTCAGTGAGGTTGATGTCGCGTTGATCGCCGACTCGCAAACCGGCCCGTCGCGCCGCCGAAAACGCCGTTATGCCGCCAATGAGGAGCTTCCCTCGCAAGGGATGTCCCTGCGCCTGCAGGTCAGCCTGCCCTTTGGCGAGAGCCGTCGCCTGACCTCCTACGCCAGTCGGCGCAATGGCCGCTCCGATATCGGCACATCCTTGTCGGAACGGGTCAATGAGTATGTGGACTATGAGGTTGGAGCCGAGCGCGATCTGACGGACCGCCAGCAATCGGTGCACGGGCGGGTCGATGTCATGCCGCGCTACACCCGCATAGGTGCGGGAGTGAACCGCGACGCCTCGGGAACCAGCTACACCGGGCAATTGCAGGGCGCCGTGGTGGCCCATGGGCAAGGGCTGACTTTTTCGCCCTACCCGGTACAGGACACGTTCGGCCTGCTGTCGGTGGGGAATATCTCGGGCGCCAAGGTCGAGACGCCCCAGGGCCCGGTCTGGACCGACTATCGCGGCCAAGCGGTCATTCCTGGGCTACCGGCGTACAGCAACAGCCACCTCCAAGTGCAGACCCAGTCGCTGCCCAAGCGCGTCGACCTCAAGAACGGCACCCAAACCCTGGCGGCTGCACGCGGCTCGTTCAATACCGTGGAATTCCAGGTGGTCAGTGCCCGCCGTGTTCTATTGACTGCCCGTGATCAGCATGGGCGCACGTTACCCCAGGGAGCTGCTGTGTTTGGCACCGACAAGGCCTTTGTGACCAGCGTGGTGGGCGAAGGCCTGATCTTCCTGAATGACAGCCAGCCCCAGCAAACCCTGAGTGTCCAATTGCCGGATTCGACCAAACCCTGCCTGTTGCAACTGAACCTTGAGCCAGAGCCCTCCAATGACAAACTTTATGAAACCGCCTCGGCCACCTGCCAAGGGTTGTAAATCGGTGAGCAGGTTTTATCAGCGCCTGTTGTTCGTTATCGCGATATTGGCCAGTGAAGCCAGTGTCGCCAATTGCCAGTTGGTTTTAAGCCAGCCTCGCGTCGACTTTGGCATATTGCGCCACGCGCAGTGGCTCGATGGCCCCGCCAGTTCACCGTCACTGGGCAAGCGTACGGTGGTGCTGAACGTGGTGTGCATCGATCCCGTGCCCATGGCGATCCGGTTTGGCGGGTTGCCTGCGGGAGGGCGGGGGTTTCGGTTTGGTGACGAGGGCGTCGTTACCTTGAGTATCCGGCACTCCCAGCTGGATGGCCGCCCCGTGGACCTGGCCGTCGACGGCTCGACCGGCGATCAGCTTGTGCCCGGGCAGGTGCTGATCGCCCGGGCCGCAGGCGTACCGGTGACAGGCCGGCGATTATCGGCGCAGTTGGAGGTCGACCCGTATCTGCCGGTCGATGCGTTCTCTGTGCGCCGTGAAACCACATTGGAAGGGCAGGTCCAGGTCGAGTGGGTGCCGCACGAGGCTGGCATCAGCCCGGCTGCTCCACAGAACCAATAAAGTTGGCTAGCTCAGCGGTGCGCGGTTGGGCAAACAGAACCTTCGGGTCGCCAACCTCATGTACCTTGCCCTGGTGCATGAACACCAATTTGTCGCCGACTTCCCGGGCAAAACGCATCTCGTGGGTGACCATGATCAAGGTCATGCCATCCTTAGCCAGTTGGCGCACCACTGTGAGCACTTCATTGACCAACTCCGGGTCCAGCGCCGAGGTGATCTCATCGCACAGCAACACTTTGGGCGACATCGCCAGTGCCCGTGCGATGGCCACCCGCTGTTGCTGGCCGCCGGACAGGCGATCCGGGAAGGCATCGAATTTTTCCCCCAGCCCGACGCGCTCCAGCATCTGTCGCGCCAGGTCCGCGGCCTTGGCCTTGGTGACTTTTTGCACGACCTGGGGCGCGAGCATGACGTTTTCGCCCACGGTCAAATGGGGGAACAGGTTGAACTGCTGGAACACCATGCCGACTTTCTGCCGCAGGCTGCGCAGGTCGGCGCGGGCCGCGTCGAGGTATTCGCCGTCGACTTCAATCACCCCATCGTTGATCGACTCCAGGCCATTGAGGGTGCGCAGCAAGGTGGATTTTCCCGAGCCACTGCGGCCGATGATCGCCACCACCTGGCCTTCCTCGACCGTCAAATCGATACCCTTGAGCACATGGTGATCGCCGTAATACTTGTGCAGCGCGGATATTCTAAGCAGAGGCATGCAGTCTCCTTTCCAGGTAGCGGGCACTGAGGGACAAGGGGTAGCAGAGCAGGAAGTAACCGAGTGCCACCAGGCTGTAGACCATGAAGGGCTCGAAGGTGGCGTTGGCGAGCATGCTGCCGGTCTTGGTCAATTCGGTGAAGCCGATGATCGACGTCACCGCCGTGCCCTTGACCACCTGCACCGAGAAACCCACTGTCGGCGCCACGGCAATTCGCAGGGCCTGGGGCAAAATCACGTGGCGCAGTTGCTCATAAGGGTTGAGGGCCAGGCTGGCGGAGGCTTCCCACTGACCATGGGCGATCGCGTCGACACAGCCGCGCCAGATCTCGGCCAGGTAGGCGCTGGTAAACAGGGTCAAGGCAATCGCGGCGGCCAGCCACGGCGAGATATCGATCCCCAGCAAGGCGATGCCGAAGAACACCAAGAACAACTGCATCAGCAGCGGCGTGCCCTGGAACAGTTCGATATAGGTGCGGGCAATATTGCGCGGCAGTGCCTTTTTGCTGATGCGCAGGGTCATCACCAGCAAGCCGATCAGCCCGCCGCCGATAAACGCCACCAGCGACAACAGTAGCGTCCACTGCAGGCCGGTCAGCAGGTTGCGCACGATGTCCCAGAACGAAAAATCACTCATCGGCTGTTCCTCATCACATAGCGGCGGCCGATCCAGTTGAGCAACTGGCGGATCATCAACGCCATGCACAGGTACACCAGGGTGGTCAGTGCATAGGTTTCAAACGCACGGAAATTGCGGGACTGGATAAAGTTGGCGGCAAAGCTCAACTCTTGCGTGGCGATCTGTGAGCACACCGCCGAACCGAGCATCACGATGATGATCTGGCTGCTCAGCGCCGGCCATACCTTGCCCAGCGCCGGCAGCAACACCACATGGCGGAACGCTTCAAGGCGCGTCATTGCCAGCGCCGCTGCGGCCTCCAGTTGCCCACGGGGAATCGCCTGGATCCCGGCGCGAATGATCTCCGTGGAATAAGCCCCCAGGTTGATCACCATCGCCAGCACCGCTGCCTGCCATTCGGAAATCTGCAGGCCCAGGGACGGCAAGCCGAAGAAGATGAAGAACAACTGCACCAGGAATGGCGTATTGCGGATCAACTCGACATACACCCCGAAGAGCCAGCAGAACGGCTGGATTTTCCATGCCCGCACCACGGCGCCGACAATCCCCAGCGCCACCCCAAGGATGGCGCCGATAGCGGTCAGCTCCAGGGTGAACAGCGCACCGCGCAACAACAGGTCGGTATTGGCCAGCACCGGCACAAAGTCGAATTGATAGGCCATGGATCAGCTCCGCCTCACAGGTCTGCCGGCAACGGTTCTTTGAGCCACTGCATCGCGTTTTTTTCCAGGCTGCCGTCAGCCTTGGCGGCGACCAGGATCTGGTTGACCTTCTCCAGCAGCGCCGGCTCGTTTTTGTTCACGCCGACATACACCGGCGAATCCTTGAGTTTGACTTTCAACGCCGGCACCCGCTTGGGGTTGCGCGCGCTGATCGCCACCATCACCACGTTGCCACTGGCGATCAGGTCTACCTGGCCGGCGAGGTAGGCGGCGATGGTCGAGTTGTTGTCTTCAAAGCGCTTGATCGTGGCTTCCTTGGGCGCGACGGCGGTCAACTCGATATCTTCGATGGCGCCGCGGGTTACGCTGATGGTCTTGCCCTTGAGGTCGTCGAGGCTCGCGATGGCCGCGTCAGGTGGGCCAAATACCGCGAGATAGAACGGCGCGTAGGCCTTGGAGAAGTCGATGACCTTCTCGCGCTCCGGGTTCTTGCCCAGGCTGGAAATCACCAGGTCCACTTTGCCAGTGGTGAGGAACGGGATGCGATTGGTGCTGTTGACCGGGGTCAGCTCCAGCTTGACCTTGAGTTGCTCGGCCAACAGTTTGGCGGTGTCGATATCCAGGCCGCGCGGCTTTATGTCGGGGCCGACCGAGCCGAACGGCGGGAAATCCTGGGGCACCGCGACCTTGAGGGTGCCACGGGCGACGATATCGTCCAGGCCGTTGGCCTGGGCTGGCGCCTGGCTGAGCATCAGGCTGGCAAACAAGGCAGTGAGCAGGGCGCTGCAACGCTTGGTCATGGCAACTCTCCGAAAAGGGTGAAGGGATTTTCTGAGTTTGCCCAGTGCACAGCCCATGCCATGACGCCCTGAAACGGTTGCAAGGCAGGATTTAATGGGCTTGCAGCGGTCTTACTGGTCTGAACAGTCAGCCGCTGTTTCGCACCCTTTTCGAGCGCCGGCAAAACCGCGCGAGCCCCTTTGGGGCGTGGCTTGCGGGCTGCCGAGAATAGATTTACAACTAGGCCTACTGTTGACTAAAACCTCGGGTTTTTATGAATTCCATCGCCCAAGCCGTACCGGAAGCGGCCTTGCAAGCCATCCGCAAACTGATCAAGCAACAGGGCTTCGGGCCAGGTGATGCATTGCCTTCCCAGCGTGACCTGGCGCTGCAACTGGGGGTCAGTCGTGCCTCGTTGCGTGAGGCCTTGTCATCGCTCAGCGCTCTGGGGGTGGTCAGCGTGCAACCGGGCAAGGGCGTGTTCGTGCAGGCACCACCGGCGGGTGATATGGGCGGTGTGGCCTGGCCGTTTACGGCACAGGCCAGCCCGTTGGATATCTTCCAGTTGCGTTACGCCCTGGAGGGTTTTGCTGCGGGGCTGGCGGCCATGACGTTGACCACCGAGGAACTGGATGGGCTCGAAGACAATGTCCAGGCCATGCGCCGGGAGCTCAAGGCCGGTGATTTCGAGGCCGCCGCACGGCTGGACTTCGCTTTCCACCAGCGCATCCTGTTGGCCAGTGGCAATCAGGCGATGGTGAGCATCCTCAGCGCCAGCGCCGAGGTGTTCCTGGAAAGCCAGAAACTACCGTTCATCCGACCGGAGCGGGCGATGGAAACCTGGCAGGAGCACCGCAAGATCCTCCGTGCCCTGGCCCGGCGCAGCAGCGCGGCGGCGCACAAATCCATGCAGGAGCACGTGCGTAACGCGGCGCTGCGTACGGGGATCGCCCTTATCACCCCGGTAGCCTCATGACCCGGCCATATCCAAAATGATGGCGTCCCATAGCAAGAGTCAATCAGCGGCGGCTTCCTGAACGAAGGAAGGGCGGCTATGATGGGCAACGTTTTTTTTGCTTACAACCCGGAGACATCCATGAGCAGCGATCTTATCAAGCACGTCACCGACGCGACCTTTGATGCCGAAGTCCTTCAGGCCCAAGGCCCGGTGCTGGTTGACTACTGGGCTGAGTGGTGCGGCCCTTGCAAAATGATCGCCCCGGTCCTGGACGATATCGCAGCTACCTACGAAGGCAAGCTGACCATCGCCAAGCTGAACATCGACGACAACCAGGAAACCCCGGCCAAGCATGGCGTACGTGGTATCCCGACCCTGATGTTGTTCAAGAACGGCAACGTCGAGGCCACCAAGGTCGGCGCGCTGTCGAAGTCGCAACTGCAAGCTTTCCTCGACGCCAACATCTAAGCGTCGTCAAAAAGCCCCGCAAATTGCGGGGCTTTTTCGTGAAACAGGGCTAGACGCTCCCAAACTCAGGTGGTACATTCGGCCCCGCACTGGTTTCTCCACTGCCCCCTGCAAGCCGTCGCCGACGCATTCCTTTCGATTAGTACGCGATCCTGTCGCCTTCTCTGCGGCGCGGCCTCATTAAGCCAAAAGCTTAATTCCCCCCCTCTATAAATGATTACGTCATTCCTATATGAATCTGACTGAACTCAAGCAAAAGCCGATTACCGACCTGCTCCAACTGGCCGAAGAAATGGGCATAGAAAATATGGCCCGTTCGCGCAAGCAGGACGTGATTTTCTCCCTGCTGAAAAAGCACGCGAAAAGCGGCGAGGAAATCTCCGGTGATGGCGTGCTGGAGATTCTCCAGGACGGCTTCGGCTTCCTCCGCTCTGCAGACGCCTCCTATCTCGCCGGCCCAGACGATATCTACGTCTCGCCGAGCCAGATCCGTCGCTTCAACTTGCGCACCGGTGACACCATCGTTGGCAAGATCCGTCCTCCAAAGGAAGGCGAGCGTTACTTCGCCCTGCTCAAGGTCGACACGATCAACTTCGATCGTCCCGAGAACGCGAAGAACAAGATTCTCTTCGAGAACCTGACGCCGCTGTTCCCGACCGTGCGCATGAAGATGGAAGCCGGCAACGGTTCCACTGAAGACTTGACCGGTCGTGTGATCGACCTGTGCGCCCCGATCGGCAAGGGCCAGCGTGGTCTGATCGTCGCACCGCCGAAAGCCGGTAAGACCATCATGCTGCAGAACATTGCAGCGAACATCGCGCGTAACAACCCTGAAGTTCACCTGATCGTGCTGCTGATCGATGAGCGTCCGGAAGAAGTGACCGAAATGCAGCGCACCGTGCGCGGCGAAGTGGTTGCCTCGACGTTCGATGAGCCGCCAACCCGCCACGTGCAGGTTGCCGAAATGGTGATCGAGAAGGCCAAGCGCCTGGTCGAACACAAGAAGGACGTGGTGATCCTGCTCGACTCCATCACCCGTCTGGCCCGTGCCTACAACACCGTGATCCCGAGCTCCGGCAAAGTGCTCACCGGTGGTGTCGATGCCCACGCCCTGGAGAAGCCGAAACGTTTCTTCGGCGCCGCGCGTAACATCGAAGAAGGCGGCTCGCTGACCATTATCGCCACCGCTCTGGTTGAAACCGGCTCGAAGATGGACGAAGTGATCTACGAAGAGTTCAAGGGTACCGGCAACATGGAACTGCCGTTGGACCGTCGCATCGCTGAAAAACGCGTGTTCCCGGCCATCAACATCAACCGCTCCGGCACCCGCCGCGAAGAGTTGCTGACGGCCGACGACGAACTGCAGCGCATGTGGATCCTGCGCAAGCTGCTGCACCCGATGGACGAAGTTGCCGCCATCGAGTTCCTGATCGACAAGCTGAAAACCACCAAGACCAACGACGAGTTCTTCCTGTCGATGAAGCGTAAGTAATACGACGTTTCAGGTCCGAAAGAATGGCGCCCCCAGGGGCGCCATTTTTTTTCGTGCGTTTTTTAAGCATGTTCCAAACGCAAATACGCCGCGATAAGCTGCCAGCCGCCCTCAGAGCAGGTAGGATGTACGCCTATTTTACGGGTGGCATGGTTAATGAAATTCAAGGATCTTCGGGATTTCGTGCAGCAACTTGAGCAGCGCGGAGAGTTGAAACGTATTCAGGTGCCGGTTTCCCCGGTCCTGGAAATGACTGAGATTTGCGACCGCACCCTGCGTAACAAGGGCCCGGCGCTGCTGTTCGAGAACCCCACAGGCTTTGATATCCCGGTGCTCGGCAACCTGTTCGGCACGCCCGACCGGGTGGCGTTCGGCATGGGCGCCGAGTCGGTCAGCGAACTGCGCGAGATCGGCAAGCTGCTGGCCTTCCTCAAGGAGCCCGAGCCGCCCAAGGGCCTCAAGGATGCCTGGTCGAAGCTGCCGATCTTCCGCAAGATCATTGCCATGGCGCCCAAAGTGGTCAAGGACGCGGTGTGCCAGGAGGTGGTCATCGAAGGCGATGATGTCGACCTGGCGATGCTCCCGGTGCAGACCTGCTGGCCCGGCGACGTCGGCCCGCTGATCACTTGGGGCCTGACCGTCACCAAGGGGCCGAACAAAGACCGCCAGAACCTCGGCATCTACCGCCAGCAAGTGATCGGCCGCAACAAGGTGATCATGCGTTGGCTGAGCCACCGTGGCGGCGCGCTGGACTTTCGTGAGTGGTGCGAGAAGCATCCCGGCCAGCCGTTCCCGGTGTCTGTCGCCCTGGGCGCCGACCCGGCCACCATCCTCGGAGCCGTGACGCCGGTGCCGGACAGCCTGTCCGAATACGCCTTTGCCGGCCTGTTGCGCGGCAACCGCACCGAGCTGGTGAAGTGCCGTGGCAACGACCTGCAAGTGCCGGCCACCGCCGAAATCATCCTCGAAGGCGTGATTCATCCGGGCGAGATGGCCGATGAAGGCCCCTATGGCGACCACACCGGCTACTACAACGAAGTCGATAGCTTCCCGGTGTTCACCGTCGAGCGCATTACCCACCGGATCAAGCCGATCTACCACAGCACCTACACCGGCCGCCCGCCGGATGAGCCGGCGATCCTGGGTGTGGCGCTGAACGAAGTGTTCGTGCCGATCCTGCAGAAGCAGTTCCCGGAAATCACCGACTTCTACCTGCCGCCGGAAGGCTGCTCGTACCGCATGGCCATCGTGACCATGAAGAAGTCCTACCCGGGCCACGCCAAGCGCGTCATGCTCGGTGTGTGGTCGTTTTTGCGACAGTTCATGTACACCAAGTTCGTTATTGTCACCGATGACGACATCAATGCCCGGGACTGGAACGATGTGATCTGGGCCATCACCACGCGCATGGACCCCAAGCGCGACACAGTGATGATCGATAACACGCCGATCGACTACCTCGACTTCGCCTCGCCGGTGTCGGGCCTGGGCTCGAAGATGGGCCTGGATGCCACCCACAAGTGGCCGGGTGAAACCACCCGTGAGTGGGGCCGGGTGATCGTCAAGGATGAAGCCGTGACGGCGCGTGTCGATGCGATGTGGAAAGAATTGGGAATAGATTGATGCGTGTAACCCTGCAACCTTCCGGTGCGGTCCTCGACTTGCAGCCGGGCGAGCGGATTCTTGAAGGTGCGCGGCGCCTGGGCTACGAATGCCCGCAGGCGTGCCGCAATGGCGTGTGCCACGTGTGCGCGGCCCTGTTGGTCGAGGGCCGGGTGCAGCAGGCCGGCGAGGTGCGCGATCATGGCGAGTTCTACACCTGCATCGCCGAGCCGCTGGAAGATTGCATCGTGCTATGGGATGGCGTGTTGGCGCCGGGGGAGTTGCCGGTGCGCAAGCTTGCCTGCCAGTTGAGCGAGTGCGTGGACCTGGGTGGCGATGTGTGGCGCGTGCGCCTGCGTGCGCCGGCCGGCAAGGCGCTGCGCTACCACGCTGGCCAGTACCTGATGATCGAGCGCGAAAACGGCGAGAAATCAGCGTTTTCCCTGGCGTCGGCGCCCCATGCCGGGCGCGACCTGGAGCTGCATGTGCTGGTGCGCGAAGACAGTGCCCGCAGCCTGATCGAGCAGTTGCAGCGCAACCAGATGGCGCGGGTCGAACTGCCGTTTGGCGATACCCACCTGGCCGAGCTGCCCGACGGGCCGCTGGTGCTGATCGCGGCCGGCACCGGCATGGCGCAGATGCACAGCCTGATCGAGCACTGCCGGGCCAGCGGTTTCAAGCACCCGGTGCATCTGTACTGGGGCGTGCGCCGTCCCGAAGATTTCTACCAGGTCGAACACTGGGAGCAGTGGCAGCAATTGCCCAACTTGTTCCTGCACAAAGTGGTCAGCGACCTGTGCGGTTGGGAAGGGCGTTGTGGCTTGTTGCATGAGGCGGTGTGCGAGGACATAACCGACCTCAAGGCTGTGCATGTCTACGCCAGCGGTTCGCCGGCGATGATCTATGGCACGCTGGATGCGCTGGTCAACGCGGGCATGGATGCACATCAGATGCGTGCTGACGTGTTTGCCTACGCCCCTCGCGCCTGAGGCGCCGATCAAACTGTGGGAGCGGGCTTGCCCGCGATAGTGGTGTATCAGTCACCGACGATATTGACTGAACCAACGCTATCGCGGGCAAGCCCGCTCCCACAGGGGATCTGCGCATGGCAGGGAATTTTGGTACCGCCACAAATCAAATATGGGGGCGGGCAAGCTCCCACATCGGATTGTGTCTACTCGGGTGCGCGGCCTCAGAAGCGCACGCCCGTGGTCACCATCGCCGCATTGAACCCCAGCAGCACAAGCTCTGCCGCCACCGGCCCATAGTGCGCGCCTACCGACGGAATGATCACTGGTGCCACGCCGTAGCGGTTCAGCGGGATCTTGTCGCGGTATTTGCCGCGATAGCCCTGGATCGCCCCGCCGGTCAGCTTCAGGTACACCGGATAGTTGGCCATGTCATAGCGCTTGCCCGCATAGGCGTAATACGAGCGCTGGCGAAACGAGTTGCGAAAGGTCGCACCGCCATACACCCACCCCGAAGCGTCATTGCGCTCCAGGCCGATCAGGTCCTGGTGGTTGTTGTGCTCGGGGTCCGGCGCAAAGTGCCGGGTGTAGACGCTGGTCTGGGCGTACCAGAAGCCTTTGTCGTCGTTGGCGGGTGTTTCGGCGGCCAGGGCGGTGGTGGCCTGCGCCAGGAGCAGCAGGCCAGAAAGTCGGTTTTTCATGGGGCGACCTCGATAGTCGGTTAATGCGCGGCTAAGTGGGGTCGTGACGCGGGCCCATCTTGAGGCCAGGCCGCCCGTAAAGGCTGAACCGGTGCTGAAACAACGACGTTTACCGGGGCAATCCTGACGAATGGGGCCCATTGCTTATGCTTTCTCTTATTCTTAAAAGATATTTATTCGTCAAGATAAATATCATTAAGCTATATGTCATCGGGCCACCGACTTTCTGCCAATAACCAGTAAATGACCGCCACCGTCCGCCACACGGATCGATCGTATGAACTCAGGGCATTGAAGTTCTGACTTTTGATTGCAAGGGGAGCGGTATGGGGAGCTACAACAAACACGCGCTGTACACGGCGATTTTGTCAGCCAATTTGCTGACCGCCGTGGGATTCAATCCAGTGATTGCAGCTGAAACGACGACTGCGGACGCACCAAAACTCGACACGGTGATCGTCACCGGCACTCGTGCCCAAGAACGCACGGCCAGCGCCTCATTGTCACCAATTGATGTTATTTCCGGCGAAAGTCTGCGCAGTACCGGCTCCGATGAGCTGGGTGCTGTACTGGCGCGGCTGATTCCTTCCATCAACTTCCCACGCCCCAGCCTGGTGGACGGCGCCGAACTGGTGCGCCCGGCGCAACTGCGCGGCCTGTCGCCGGATCAGGTGCTGGTGCTGGTCAATGGCAAGCGGCGCCACACCAGTGCCTTCGTCAACCTGGGCGGGGCGGTCGGTCGCGGTTCGGCCCCGGCAGACTTGAATGCCATCCCGCTGTCGGCGGTCGACCATATCGAAGTGCTGCGCGATGGCGCGTCGGCCCGCTACGGCTCTGACGCGATTGCCGGGGTGATCAACGTGATCCTCAAGCAGACCGACCATGGAGGCGCGGTTTCCAGCAAGTTCGGGCAATACAAGAAAGGCGACGGGATCCAGCGCAACATCAGCGGCAATACCGGCCTGGCAGTGGGCGAGAACGGGTTTATCAACCTCTCCGCCGAAGGCGCCGACAATGACTACACCAATCGCGCCGGCCACGATTACCGCCCGGCCAGCGTCGGCTCTACCACGTACGGCCAGCGAGTGTTCCGCCAGGGCGAACCCTCCACCAACGAAGGCAAGCTGTGGTTGAACGCCGGCTATGCCTTCAACGATGCTGCCGAGTTCTACACCTTTGGTGGCTACAGTAAGCGGCGCGGGGAGACGGCGGCGTTTTACCGGGCGAGCAATGCGTCCAACAACATCCCGGCGCTCAACCCCAATGGCTACTTGCCGCTGATCCGTGGCAACCTCGAAGACACCTCGCTGGTGGCCGGCCTGCGTGGGCAGTTGGCGTATGACTGGCACTACGACCTGTCGGCCAACTACGGCAAGAACCAGTACGAACTGCGCACCGAAACCATCAACACCTCCCTGGGCCTGGCGACGCCGCGCAAGTTCGACAACGGCACCCTGAGCAACGAACAGAAGCAGCTCAGCCTGGACCTGTCCCGGGAGTTCGACCTTGGTTGGTTGCCGTACCCGGTGTCGGTGGCCTTCGGTGGTGAGTACCTGCACCAGGGCTATGAGATTGAAGCCGGTGAGCCGGCGTCCTACTACCAGACCGGCAGTTCGGGCCTCGGCGGTTTCCGTGATGCCGACGCCGGCAGCACCTCGCGCCACAACTGGGCGCAATACCTGGACCTGGAAACCAATTTCACCGAGAAGCTCGGGGTTTCGGCGGCGGTGCGCCATGAGGACTACAGCGACTTTGGCTCCAACGTCAGCGGCTCGCTGTCGGCTCGCTATGACTTCACCCCGCAGGTGGCCCTGCGCGGCAGCATTTCCAATGGCTTTCGCGCACCGTCCCTGGCCCAGCAGAACTTTGCCTACACCTCGTCGCAGTTGATCGGCAACACTATCCAGGAAGCCGGCACGTTCCCGGCCACCAGCCAGGTCGCCCGCCTGCTCGGCGCCGAAGACCTCAAGGCCGAAAAGTCGCGTAACTACAGCCTGGGCCTGGTGCTGGAGCCCGCGGATAACCTGACGGTGACGGTCGACGTGTACCGTATCGATATCCGCGACCGTATCAGCCTGTCGTCCAACCTCGCGCTCAACGCGGCGACTCGCGCTTATCTGCAGGCCAACGGTGTCGGCAACATCGACTACACCACCGCCCGTTACTTCACCAATGCCACCGACACCAGCACCGATGGTGTCGACCTGGTGGCCAACTACCGCTACCAACTGGATAACGGCATCCGCTGGAACAGCACTGTGGGCTACAACTACAACCACACCAAGGTCACGGACGTGAAGGCCAACCCGGCCATTCTCGATAGCCTGGGCGCCAACCTGGTGCGGGTCGACCGGCGCGAGCGCATCGGCTTGCTGGGCGACACCACGCCCCAGCACAAGTTGAGCCTGGCCAACGATTTCACCTTCGGCAACTGGGCGCTGCACAGCAACCTGGTGCGTTATGGCGAATTCACCAGCTACCAGGCAGACAAGGTCAACGACCAGACCTTCAAGGCCGCCTGGGTGCTGGACCTGTCGGCTGACTACAAATTGCACAACTGGACCTTCACCGTGGGCGGCGACAACGTGACCGACAAATACCCGGAAAAGCTCAATGCCTACGCCAGCAGTGGCGGCAACCTGGCCTATAGCACTTTTTCGCCTTACGGTTACAGCGGCGCGTTCTATTACGGTAAAGTCGCCTATAACTGGTAATGCACAGGAGACCTAAGCGATCTGCCATGACCGTTATTGAATCCGAACGTCTGCAATTGGCTTACCCACCGCGGCTCGATCTGGGGCCGCAACTCACTCACGAACAATTGATGAGCTCGATGCAAGCCACCATGGGCCTGCACAAGGGTGGGCCGGTCTGGCTGTTTGCGTATGGCTCGCTGATCTGGCGTCCCGAGTGTTCGGCAACCCAGCGCCTGCGCGCCCGGGTCCATGGGTATCACCGGGGCCTGTACCTGTGGTCCCACGAGCACCGGGGCACGCCGGAGTTGCCGGGGCTGGTGTTTGGCCTGGATCGTGGTGGCTCGTGCAGCGGCTTTGCCTACCGCCTGCCGGAGGATCAACTGGAGGCCTCGCTCTATGCCTTGTGGCAGCGCGAGATGCCTTACCCATCGTATCGGCCACATTGGCTCAGTTGCCGGCTTGAAGACGGCAGCCAGGTGCAGGCGTTGGGTTTTGTGCTGGAGCGGCACCTGCCCAGCTACGCCGGCAACTTGCCCGACAGCGTGCTGAACCAGGTATTTGAAAGCGCTTGCGGGCGTTACGGCACCACTCGCGATTATGTCGAGCAGACCGTCAACGCCCTGCGTAGCCACGCCATGCCAGATAAAAATCTGGAGGCGCGGCTCAAGCGATGTGCCAAAGGCGTCGCGGCGATTAACGCGCCGAGCTGACGCTATTGGTGTGCCACAGGGTTGGGATCAGGAACGCGATGGCCAGCAGGCACGCGCCGATCAGCAGCACAAAGCCGCCGTCCCAGCCGAAGTGGTCCACGGTGTAGCCCATGGCCGCACTGGCCGCTACCGAACCGCCCAGGTAACCGAACAGGCCGGTAAAGCCTGCCGCCGTACCAGCGGCTTTCTTCGGCGCCAGCTCCAGCGCCTGCAGGCCGATCAACATCACCGGGCCGTAGATCAAAAAGCCAATGGAGAACAGCGCGATCATGTCGACCATCGGGTTGCCTGGCGGGTTGAGCCAGTACACCAGGGTCGCCACGGTCACCAGGGCCATGAACACAATGCCGGTCAGGCCACGGTTGCCACGGAAGATCTTGTCCGACATCCAGCCGCACAGCAGCGTGCCGGGAATCCCCGCCCATTCGTAGAAGAAGTACGCCCACGACGACTTGTCGACGGTGAAGTGCTTGGCTTCCTTGAGGTAGGTCGGTGCCCAGTCCAGCACGCCATAGCGCAGCAGGTAGACGAACACGTTGGCGAAGGCGATGTACCAGAGCATTTTGTTGCGCAGCACGTACTTGACGAAGATTTCCTTGGCGCTGAATTCGTCTTCGTGGCTGGCGTCGTAGCCTTCCGGGTAGTCGTTCTTGTACTTCTCGATAGGCGGCAGGCCCACCGACTGCGGGGTGTCGCGCATGGTGATGAAGGCAAACGCCGCCACTGCCAAGGCTACGGTGGCCGGCACGTAGAACGCTGCGTGCCAGTCGTTGAACCAGGCCATGCCCAACAGGAACAGCGGGCCGATCAGGCCGCCGCCGACGTTATGCGCCACGTTCCATACCGACACCACGCCGCCGCGTTCTTTCTGCGACCACCAGTGCACCATGGTCCGCCCGCTTGGCGGCCAGCCCATGCCCTGGGCCCAGCCGTTGATGAACAGCAAAATGAACATCATGGTCACGCTGGAGGTTGCCCAAGGCGCGAAACCGAAAATGAACATCACCCCGGCCGATACCAGCAGGCCAAACGGCAGGAAATAGCGCGGGTTGGAGCGGTCGGACACCAGGCCCATGAGGAACTTGGACAGGCCGTAGGCAATGGCGATTGCCGACATGGCCAAGCCCAGTTGACCACGGGTGTAACCCTCGTCGATCAGGTACGGCATGGCCAGGGAGAAGTTTTTGCGCAGCAGGTAGTAACCCGCGTAGCCAAAGAAAATACCGGCGAAGATCTGCCAGCGCAGTCGTCGGTAGGTACTGTCGATCTTTTCTTCAGGCAGGGGTGCCTGGTGTGGGGCAGGACGAAAGAAAGCAAACATTCAAGAGCTCCAAATTTCTTGTTTTGACTGCGGATGCGAATGTTACAGTTTCGTTACCGAAAATAGCATCGCCTCTTATCCGCAAACACAGGAAACCGGAGTAATTGCATGTTCTTTTACGAACATGTCGCCAATAGACAAGTATGGGTCGTAACCAGATTCTTCAGAACACCGCAGACCCACTGTAGGAGCTGGCTTGCCTGCGATAGTGGTGGATCAGTTACCAACGATGTAGCTGGCCCACCGCTATCGCAGGCAAGCCAGCTCCTACATTGATTGCATTTCAAATCACTGGCGGACCTGCACGACCACCTTGCCCACCGCCCTGCGCTGCCCCAGGTCATTGATCGCCTGCGCCGCGTTATCCAGCGGATACACCTGCGACACCAGCGGCTTCAACTTGCCCTGCGCATACCAACTGAACAACTGCTGGAAATTCGCCGCGTTATCCTGCGGCTGGCGCTGGGCGAACGAGCCCCAGAACACCCCGAGCACCGCCGCGCCCTTGAGCAGCGCCAGGTTCACCGGTAGTTCAGGGATACGCCCGCTGGCAAACCCCACCACCAGCAGGCGGCCGTTCCAGGCAATGGCGCGGATGGCCTGGTCAAACAGATCGCCACCCACCGGGTCGTAGATCACGTCGGCGCCGTTGCCATCGGTCAGGCGTTTGATTTCATCCTTGAGGTTGCTTTCGCTGTAGTTGATCAACTCATCGGCCCCGGCAGCCTTGGCCACGGCCAGCTTGTCGGCGCTGCTGGCGGCGGCGATCACCCGGGCACCCATGGCCTTGCCGATTTCCACGGCGGCCAGTCCGACGCCACCGGACGCGCCCAGTACCAGCAGGGTCTCGCCAGCGGCCAGATGGCCACGCTGGGTGAGGGCGTGCATCGAAGTGCCGTAGGTCATGCTGAAGGCAGCGGCGGTATTGAAATCCATGCTCGGTGGGATCGGCAGCACGTTATAGCCCGGCACCGCGACCTGCTCGGCAAAGCTGCCCCACCCGGTCAACGCCATGACCCGGTCGCCGACCTTGAGGTGGCTGACCTTTTCCCCGACCTCGCTGACCACACCTGCCGCTTCGCCACCCGGCGAGAACGGGAAGGGTGGCTTGAACTGGTACTTGCCCTCGATGATCAGCGTGTCCGGGAAATTCACCCCGGCGGCGTGCACATCCAGCAGGATCTCGTTCTTCTTGATCGCCGGGCTTTCGACGTCTTCCAACACCAGGGTTTCGGCAGGGCCGAAGGCTTTGCACAGCACGGCTTTCATCGGACTATTCCTTTTGGCGTATTGGCCGATAAGTGTAGGTGGGTAAGGTCACGGGTCAACGAGCATGCCCCGGCCTGATAAGTCGCCATAAGCTTGTGCTCTGCCTTGCTAGCGTTATGCTACTGGCCACCGAATATGAGGAATGAACTGTGAAAGCGTGGATCCTGTTGATGCTGGCCCTGACGTTGCCGATGGCAGCCCATGCCGAAGAAGCCAAGGAAGGCGAAGCGCCCAAGGTCAGCTATTACAGCCTGACGCCGCCTTTTGTCGGCAACTACGCCCTGGATGGCGGCCCGAAACTGCGGGTATACAAGGCCGACGTGGCCCTGCGCGTGACCGGCCCGGAAGCGGCGGCGGCGATCAAGGCCAATGAGCCGCTGATTCGCAATCAACTGGTGGCGTTGTTTACCCAGCAGACAGTCGAGAGCATGGGCAGTGTCGAGGGCAAGGAGAAGTTGCGCCAGGAAGCGCTGAAGCAGGCTCAGCAAGTGATGAACGATGAGACGGGCAAGCCGGTGGTTGAGGATTTGTTGTTTAACAACCTGATCATTCAATAGGTCCGAGTGGGGGGACTTTTGATGGTTTAAAAAACCAGCAACTAAGTTGCTGGTTGTAATAGTTAGTACACAGTGAGCTTCAGTATTTTTCTATCTGTTCTCCATACCCCCTCGGGGGGCGCGTCGAAGATAAAGTAGAAAGTGAAAAATAGTGCTGTGTTGGCTGTTTGGTAGCTCATTGATGAACCCCAAGAGTGCCATTGGCCATCTTGTGGAGGGTTGACTGACAATGTGGGGCCGCTGGGGCCGTCGGTGTCTCTGGTGATTTCGAAGCGGGGGTTTTTACCCGTTACCGCAGTACGCTCGAATAGATATCTGAGCGCAGTTATCGTGTAGACATTACTTCTCCAGGTGTATTCAACCTCTATCGCTCCTTTATATCCATGCAATGAATACTCCCCTGTAACTGTTGTTTTTCCGTTGGGGTTATTCGAGTCGATCTTAATCTCTATGACCTCTGGGGTGGCAGCGTCGCTGGAGCCACTGTTATCCGAATCTGATTTATTGACCATTTTCGCTCTCCCGGGGTGCTACGGCGATAAGTTCGTGGTTGGCTGTTCAAGCTAACAAGGGGAGAGGAATGCCGGCTACTGTCATAAATGACAGTTTTTTATTTTGTTTTTTAATAGGCTTAGTGGTTTTTATAATTTACAAGTGATAGTTCAAGACGCCAGACTCTTCCTGAACCGCGCCAACGCCACCGCAAAAAACAGCAACCCAATTCCCGCCAGCGCCAGCAAATCCGGCCACACCACGCTCACCCCCGCATCCCGGAACAGAATCGCCGCACTCAAACTCACAAAGTGCGTGGACGGCGAGCCCTGCATCACCCATTGCAACCATTCGGGCATGCTGTCCAACGGCGTACTGCCGCCTGATAACAGCAGCATCGGAATGATCACCGGGATCGCCAGCAAGCCGAACTGCGGCGTCGAGCGGGCGAGGGTGGCAAGGAAGATGCCCAAGGCGGTGCTGGCAAACAGGTATAACGCCGTCACCAGCAGGAACAGGCTCAACGAGCCGGCCAGCGGCACGCCGAGCAGGCCCTTGACCACCACTTCCAGGGACAGCCAGGTACACAGCACCACCACCAGCATATTGCTCCAGATTTTTGCCAGCATGATTTCCAGGGCGGTCAGCGGCAACACCAGCAAATGGTCGAGGGTGCCGTGCTCGCGTTCGCGCAGCAGGGCGGTGCCGGTCAGTACGATGGCGAGGATGGTGATGTTGTTGACGATCTGGATCACCGCCAGGAACCAGCCACCTTCCAGGTTGGTGTTGAACAACGCGCGGGTGGTGAGGGCCGCTGGCGCGCGCTGGCTGGCGTCGGACTGGCCGCCGTAGGTCAGCAGTTCGCGCTGGAAAATCCGCCCGATATAGCCCGCGCCCATAAACGCCTGGCTCATGGCCGTGGCATCCACGTTGACCTGCACGCTCGGCTGGCGTCCGGCCAACAGGTCGGCCTGGAAATTGGCCGGCACGTTGATCACGAAAGTGTACTGGCCGCTGTCCATGACCTTGTCCAACTGGTCGTAGGGCAGTGGCACGGCAGGCTGGAACTCCGGTGGCTGCAGGGCTTCGGCCAACTGGCGCGACAATTGGCCGTGGTCTTCATCGACAAAGGCCACGCTGGCGTTGTGCACGCCAATCACCGAGCCGGCCGCCGGCATGTAGATGGCGACGGTGAAGGCATAGAACAGGAACAACAGCAGCACGCTGTCGTGGCGCAGGCTGGTGAGCTCTTTGACTCCCAGGCGCAGGATATGGGCGAACTTGTGCATCAGGCCTCCTGCTTCTTGAGCATGACCAGGCTCAGTCCGGTGAAACCCAGGAAAAACCCGAACAGCGCCAGGCACTGTGGCCACAGTTGGCGCAGGTCCAGGGCTTTGGTGAAGGTGCCGACGGCGACATCCAGGAAGTAACCGGCGGGAAACAGCATCCCCATCAGCGCCGCCGCCCCTTCCAGGGACGAGCGCGGCACGATCAACCCGGAGAACTGGATGGTCGGCAGGCTGGTGATAATCATGGTGCCGAGGATCGCCGCGATCTGGGTGCGGGTGAACGCGGAAATCAGCAGGCCCATGCTGGTGGTGGCCAGCACATACAGCAGGCCGCCAAACGCCAGGGTCAGGCCGCTGCCCTTGAACGGCACGCCGAACAGCCAGCGGTTCATCGCCACCAGCAAGGCCAGGTTGATCAGGCTGATCACCAGGTACGGCGCCTGTTTGCCAAGAAGGAACTCCAGGCGGGTAAGGGGCGTGGCGTAGAAGTTGGTGATCGAGCCCAGTTCCTTCTCGCGCACGATGCCCAGGGCGGTGAGCATGGCCGGGATAAACGCCAGGATCAGCGCCATCACACCCGGGCCGATGGCATTTACGCTGACCACGTCCTGGTTGTAGCGAAAGCGCGTTTCCAGCTTGGCCGCGGCCGGTTGGGACAGCGGTGTGCTGTTGAGTTCGGCCAGTTGTTGCAGGTTGGCCTGGTGTACGGCTTCTACATAATTGCGGCTGGTCTCGGCGCGAAACGGCATTCCTCCATCGAGCCAGGCGGCCACCGCTGGTTGGCGCCCGGCGTAGAGGTCGCGGCCAAAGCCGGGGGGAATTTCCAGGGCCAGTTTGATTTCCGAACGTTGCAGGCGCCGGTGCAGCTCGGCTGAATCAGTGATCGGCGGCTGTTCGGCGAAGTAGCGCGAACTGCGAAAGGCCTCCAGATAGGCGCGGCTTTGCGGCGTCTGGTCCTGGTCATACACGGCGAAGGCGAGCTTCTCCACGTCCAGGGAAATGCCGTAGCCGAAGATCACCATCATGAAAATCGCCCCGAGCAGGGCAAAGGCCATGCGCACTTTGTCGCGCAGCAGTTCCTTGCCTTCACGGCTGGCCACCGCCAGCAGGCGCGCCAGGCTGAAGCCGCGCTTGCTGACGGGCGGCGTGGTCGGCGTGCTGACGCTCGCGCTGGGCGCGGCGGTTTCCGGGGTTTGCTGGGCTTGCTCCAGGCAGGTGACGAACGCGGCTTCCAGGGTCTCGCCGTGGAATTGTCGTTGCAGGGCGTCTGGCGTGTCGCAGGCCAGCACCTTGCCTGCGTGCATCAACGAGATGCGGTCGCAGCGCTGGGCTTCGTTCATAAAGTGGGTGGAGAGGAAAATCGTCACCCCTTGCTCGCGGGACAACTCCACCAGCAAGCGCCAGAAATCGTCGCGGGCGGCGGGGTCCACACCCGATGTGGGTTCGTCGAGGATCAGCACTTCCGGGCGATGCAGCACCGCCACGGCCAGGGACAGGCGCTGGCGCAAGCCCAGAGGCAACTCGCCGGAGGGTTGTTCGGCGACGCTGCCCAGGTCAAAACGCTGGATCAATTCTTCGATGCGTGGGCCGCTGTCGGCCTTGGGCAGATCAAATAACTGTGCGTGCAGCACCAGGTTCTGGCGCACGCTGAGTTCGCCGTACAGCGAGAAGCTCTGGGACATGAAACCCACGCGCTTGCGGGTCGCCAGGTCCTTGGCATTCACCGGGTTGCCCAGCAGCGTGGCGCTGCCTTCACTGGCCGGCATCAGCCCGGTGAGGACTTTCATGGTGGTGGTCTTGCCGCAGCCGTTGGAGCCGAGAAAGCCGAAGATCTCGCCACGGCCAATGGCGAAGCTGACTTTGTTGACAGCGGTGAAGTCGCCAAAGCGCAGGGTCAGGTCGTGGGCTTCGATGGCGATATCGGTGTTGTCGTTAGCCCGAGGGGGGATCACCAGCGGCTGGTTGTTGTGCGCGCTGTCGCCCTGGAAATGGGTGAACGCGTCATCCAGCTTGCCACTGGGCGTAACAGCAGCCAGGTCACGGCTCAGGCCATCGGCAATCAGCTTGCCGCGGTCGAGCATCAGGCAGTGCTCGAACTGCTCGGCTTCTTCCATGTAGGCCGTGGCCACCAGCAGCGTCAGTTGTGGGCGCTCGCTGCGTACGGTTTCTACCAGTTCCCAGAAGCGCCGGCGTGACAAAGGGTCGACGCCGGTAGTCGGTTCATCGAGGATCAGCAGGTCCGGATCGTGGATCAGCGCGCAGCACAGCCCCAGTTTTTGCTTCATCCCGCCCGACAGCTTGCCCGCGGGGCGGTCGGCGAAGCGTGCCAGGTCGGTGGCCAGCAACAGGTTGTGCATGCGCTGGTCGCAATCGGCTGTGGACAGGCCAAACAGGGTGGCGAAAAAACGGATGTTCTCGCTGATAGACAGCTCTGGATACAGGTTGCCACCCAGGCCCTGGGGCATAAAGGCGATCAACGGGTACAGGCTGTTGCGGTGGCGGCGGTCTTCGATGGAACCGCCCAGCACCTGCAAGTCACCGGTCTGCAGCTTTTTGACCCCGGCGATCAAGCCCAGCAGGCTCGACTTGCCCGCGCCATCGGGGCCGATCAGGCCGCAGCGGGTGCCGGCCGGCAGGCTGAAGGCGATGTCGATCAGCGCCTGTTGCTTGCCGTAGCGGTGGTTGATGCCCGTGGCGTGCAGCGCCAGCCCGTTCATTGCAGGTTGGCCGGCCAGTCCAGGTCGGCAGTGCGCACATAGCCGGCGCCGGGCATGCCGGGCTTGGCCTGGGGCACGGCGCTTGGTTGAGTCAGGCGCAGCTTGACGCGAAACACCAGTTTCTGGCGCTCGTCGCGGGTTTCCACTTCTTTGGGGGTGAACTGGGATTTGGCCGCGACAAAGCTGATTTTCGCTGGCAGCGGCTGATCCGGGAGGGCATCGAGCACGATCCGCGCTTCACTGCCCACGGTCAGGCGACCGGTGACGGAGGCGGGCAGGTAGAGGTTCATGTACTGGTCATTCGGATCGATCAGCAACAACACCCGCCCACCGGCGCCGAGCACTTCGCCAGGTTCGGCCAGGCGCAGTTGAATGATGCCGTCGATGGGCGCGCGCAGGCTGCTGTCGTCGATTTCGCTGGTCAGTTGCGCCACTTGGGCCTCGGCGGCACCAATGGCGGCCTTGACCGCATTCACCTGGGCCTGGGCGGCCACCACCGCCGCATTGCCGGTGTTCTGGCGTGCCTGCTGCTGGTCGATCAACTGCGCGCTGGCGAAACCGCGGCGGTACAGCTCTTGGGTCCGCTTGAGTTCCTGGCTGGCCAGCAGGTTCTCGCTCTGGCGCAATTGCACGTTGGCTTCGGCAGCGGCGAAGTTCTCCTTGGCGCGCAGTACTTCGGCTTCGGCCTGGGAACGCTGGGCTTCCAGGGTGCGGGTGTCGATACGCGCCAGCAGTTGGCCCTTGAGCACCTTGTCGCCTTCATCGACCCGCACCTCGGCCAAGCGGCCGGGGATCTTGGTGGCGATCTGCACTTCGGTGGATTCCAGTCGGCCGTTGCCCATGCTCAAGCCTTCCGGCAGGCGGTCGAGGGTGGACTTCCAGTAACCGAAGCCGCCGGCGGCCACCAACAGCAAAATCAGGAGAAAGGCGAAGAATTGCGAACTGCGATGTGACGTCGACATGGGTGCATCCTGCGGTGTTAGCGTCCTAGTTTGCCGGGATCGTAACCGATAGCCGTTGATACCGGTCAAATGAATACCGTTAGGCGTTAGCGCAGCGCCATGACCGCCGCCCATTGCTCCGCCGTCACTGGCATCACTGACAGGCGACTGCCTTTTTGCACCAGCGGCAATTCGGCCAGGGCCGTCTGTTGCTTGAGGTAGCCCAGCCCGAGGACTTTGGGGAAGGTTTCGACGTGGGCCACGGTGATGGCGCTCCACGGATTCTTCTCGGGGGTGGCCTTGGCATCGAAGTAATGGCTATCAGGCTCCAGCGCGGTCGGGTCGGGGTAAGCCGCTTCGATGATTTTTCCTACGCCGGCAATGCCCGGTTCCGGGCAACTGGAGTGGTAAAAGAAGAACGCGTCGCCCACGGCCATGGCCCGCAGGAAATTGCGCGCCTGGTAATTGCGCACGCCGTCCCAGCGCGCCTCGCCGAGTTTTTCCAGGCCCTTGATGGACAGCTCATCGGGCTCGGATTTCATCAGCCAATAGGCCATGGTTTTGCTCCTTTGCAGGGGATTGGGCAGCTTGTCTGTCAATTTCATGACAAACCGACGGTCGGTTGACGCCAAGGTTTGCGTGTTGGTTCACGTTAACGCAGAATGCCGGGATTTTAAGCTTGACGCAGCTGGAACGGACTACTTTGGAACGTTGCTGTCATCGTGTGTGATATGCCTGAAGGGGGGCAATCGATGAAACGCAAACCGGATTTACTATGGATTTTGGTTATTTTGTTCGGTCTGGGCGTCGTGACCACCGGGTATGCGCAAAGCCTATGGTCGAACAAGACCCAAGCCCCGGTTGAATTTGCACAGCAGCAACAACAAACCTTCAAGCGTTGACGCTATTTCGGCGCCGTTGAGTCCAGCGGCGTCCCCTCTGCGACATACCATCTTCTATCGGTAACGGTGCCATTCAACGGCACGTCCCAGCTTGCCTGCGCCAGGCGTTCGACCTTCTGGCACTCATGGGCCAGCCCCAGTAGCGTCGGCTTGCGCCACGATGAGCGGCGCGCCAGGTACGCCAGGCTGCGATCGTAAAAACCGCCGCCCATGCCCAGCCGCCCGCCCGCATCATCAAAACCCACCAACGGCAGCAGCACCAGGTCCAGGGCCCAGACCTTGCGCTGGCGCCCGACATTGACCCGTGGCTCAAGAATGCCAAAGCGGTTGGGCGCAAGCTTTTCCCCAGGGCGCACGCGTTGGAACACCATCTTGGTCCGAGGCCAGGCGCTGAGCACTGGCAGGTAGGTGGCCTTGCCCCGGCGCTGGGCAGCGCGCAGCAGCAAGCGCGGATCGATTTCGCCATCCGTCGGCAGGTACAGGGAGATTTGTTTGGCCCGGCGAAACAGCGGGTGCTGTGCCAGTTGCCGATACAGGCCAAGCGCGGCCTGGCGTTGCTCGCTCGGCGTCAGGGCGCGGCGGGCCTTGCGCAACATGCGTCGAAGGTGCGGACGGGAAAGTGGCGCAGGTTCGGTCATGGTGTTCGGCTCATAAAACAATGCCAGTCCGGGGACTGGCATTGAGTTTGGGAATCAGGCTCCCCGACAGAACCGCTGTCGACTTAGCCCTTGAACCCGAAAGTTCAAGGTGGAAGATGCAGTAGGCTTTAAGGCTTTCCGTCTAGCGGACATGCACACCAGCCCAACGTGCAACTTCCAGGGTAGTGCGAATCGGCTCAGGGACATCGCCGACTGGCAAGCACGCCAGGGAGTGAGGCGAGTATACCCGAAATAGACGCGGCGATCAGCCCTTGGGTGGTTCCTGGTCGGTAGAAAGCACCAGGTCGACGCGCTCGAGCAGGTCACGCACTTGCTCGCGTGTCGAACCACTGGCCTGTACGTCAGGGCGTTCCTGCTTATGCAGCAAATCGTGGGTAATGTTCAGCGCGGCCATCACGGCGATACGGTCGGCGCCGATGACTTTGCCGCTGCTGCGGATTTCACGCATCTTGCCATCCAGGTAGCGGGCGGCGCTCACCAGGTTGCTGCGCTCCTCCTGGGGGCAGATGATCGAATACTCTTTGTCGAGAATCTGCACGGTGACGCTATTGCTTGAACTCATGAGTCTTGCTCCAGGGCCTTCAGGCGCGAAATCATCGATTCGACCTTACGCCGGGCGATTTCGTTTTTTTCAATGAGGTGCGCGCGTTCCTCGCGCCAGGTCTTTTCCTGAGCTAATAGGAGTCCGTTTTGACTCTTTAGTTGCTCGACCCGGGTAATTAGCAATTCGAGTCTGGCCATCAGCGCTTGCAAGTCGGCGTCTTCCATAGGGTTCCACTGGATTTGTCTGATGAATGGCAACTGCAGGATAAACGATCTGACGCCCTTGATAGTCGGGTGCGTCTGCCGGTGCTAGGATACAGCGCTTCATTCTAGACATCGCGCCGCCTGGCGCCTAGCTCATCATGCCTATTCAGAACTCCCCGTACGACGCTTTTTCCAAACTGCTGAGCTCCAGCGGTCACCCTTGCTCGCCTGCCGAACTGCATGGCGTGCTGCTGGGCCGTAGTTGCACCGGCGTCGGTTTTGACGCCGACACCTGGCTGGCCGACGTGGCCGAGCTGCTGGAAACCGAGCCTACCGAAAACGTGCGCAACGCGTTGATCGGCTTGCAAGAAATGGTTAAAGGCGAACTGACCGGTGATGACGTCACCGTGGTCCTGCTGCTGCCAACCGACGATGCGTCGCTCACCGAGCGTGCCGCTGCACTGGGCCAATGGTGCCAGGGTTTCCTCCATGGCTTTGGCGTGAACGCCGGCGGCCTGGAGCTGAGCACCGACGCCAAGGAAGTGTTGCAGGACCTCGCAGCCATCTCCCAGGTGCAAGATGCGCTGGAAGAATCCGAAGATGGCGAAGGCGACTATATGGAAGTCATGGAATACCTGCGCGTCGCGCCGTTGCTGCTGTTCACCGAAACCCGAAAGTCTGCTGAACCTGCTGCAACCAAGCCGTCGCTGCACTAAGAGAGGGAACCCACCTGCCCATGATCCATATCCCCAAAGCGGAATACACCCGCCGCCGCAAGGCGCTCATGGCGCAGATGGAACCCAACAGCATCGCGATCCTGCCGGCCGCTGCCGTGGCGATCCGCAACCGTGATGTCGAGCACGTGTACCGCCAGGACAGCGACTTCCAGTACCTGAGCGGCTTCCCCGAGCCCGAAGCGGTGATTGTGCTGATGCCTGGGCGCATTCACGGCGAATACGTGCTGTTCTGCCGTGAACGCAACGCCGAGCGCGAATTGTGGGACGGCCTGCGCGCTGGCACCGAAGGCGCGATTCGCGAATACGGCGCCGACGATGCGTTCCCGATTACCGATATCGACGACATCCTGCCCGGCCTGATCGAAGGCCGCGACCGGGTGTACTCGGCCATGGGCAGCAATGCCGAATTCGACCGGCACCTGATGGAGTGGATCAACGTGATCCGCTCCAAGGCGCACCTCGGTGCGCAGCCGCCGAACGAATTCGTTGCCCTGGATCATCTGCTGCACGACATGCGCCTGTATAAATCCGCCGCAGAAGTGAAGGTCATGCGCGAAGCCGCGCGGATTTCCTGCGCGGCCCATATTCGGGCGATGCAGGCCAGCCGCGCCGGGTTGCATGAGTTCAGCCTGGAAGCCGAGTTGGACTACGAATTCCGCCGGGGCGGGGCGAAGATGCCGGCCTATGGCTCCATCGTCGCCTCGGGGCGCAACAGTTGCATCCTGCACTACCAGCAGAATGACGCGCTGCTCAAGGACGGGGACCTGGTGTTGATCGACGCCGGTTGTGAAATCGACTGCTATGCCAGCGATATCACCCGCACCTGGCCGGTCAATGGCAAGTTCTCGGCCGAGCAGAAGGCGATCTACGAAATTGTGCTGGCCTCCCAGGACGCCGCCTTTGCCCAGATCGCGCCGAACAAGCACTGGAACCAGGCCCATGAGGCGACGGTGCAAGTTATCACCGCCGGGCTGGTGAAGCTGGGCTTGTTGCAGGGTGATGTGGACGAGTTGATCGCCAGCGAAGCCTACAAGGCGTTCTACATGCACCGCGCCGGGCACTGGCTGGGCATGGATGTGCATGATGTGGGCGAGTACAAGGTCGGCGGCGAATGGCGGGTGCTGGAAGTGGGCATGGCCCTGACCGTGGAGCCGGGCATCTACATTGCCCCGGACAACCAAAACGTGGCAAAGAAATGGCGTGGCATAGGCGTGCGCATCGAGGATGACGTGGTGGTGACCAAGCAAGGCTGTGAAATTCTGACCGGTGGCGTACCCAAGACCGTGGCCGAGATTGAAGCACTGATGGCGGCCGCCCGATGAGCCGGGTCAACCTGGCGATTATCGGTGGCGGCCTGGTGGGCGCCAGCCTGGCCTTGGCATTGCAGGCCGGGGCCAAGGCCCGTGGCTGGAAAATCGTGCTGATCGAACCCTTCGCCCCCGGCGACAGCTACCAGCCGAGCTATGACGCGCGTTCCTCGGCGCTGTCCTTTGGCGCGCGGCAGATCTACCAGCGCCTGGGTGTATGGCAAGACATTTCCCGACGTGCCGAACCGATCAAGCAAATTCATGTTTCCGACCGTGGGCGCTTCTCTACCGCACGCTTGTCGGCCCTTGAAGAGGGCGTACCGGCCCTGGGCTATGTGGTGGAAAACGCCTGGCTCGGGCAGTGCCTGTGGCAAGGCCTGGACAAAGACGTGATCAGTTGGCGCTGCCCCGCAGAAGTCAGCCGCATGGAGCCGCTGGCCGATGGCTACCGCCTGACCCTCAACGATGAAACCGTCATTGAGTGCGACCTTGCGGTACTGGCCGATGGTGGCCGCTCCGGGCTGCGCGAGCAGTTGGGCATTGGCGTCAAGCAACGGCCTTACAACCAGAGTGCCCTGATCGCCAACATCACCCCCAGCGAAGCCCATAACGGCGAGGCGTTCGAGCGTTTCACCGACGAAGGCCCGATGGCCTTGCTGCCGCTGGCGGACAACCGTTGCGCGCTGGTCTGGACCCGCGTCGGCATGGACGCCCAGCGCCTGGCGCAGTTGGATGAACGCAGTTTCCTCAGCGAGTTGCAGGGCGTGTTTGGCTATCGCCTGGGCACCCTGAAACAGGTCGGCGCGCGCCACTTGTATCCGCTGACGCTGGTGGAGGCCGAGGAGCAAGTGCGCTCGCACCTGGTGGTCCTGGGCAACGCCGCCCACAGCTTGCACCCGATTGCCGGTCAGGGTTTCAACCTGTCCCTGCGCGATGCCTATGCGTTGGCCGAGGCCTTGCTGGCCGGGCCCGCCGTGCCGGGTGACCTGGCGACCTTGCAGGCCTACCGCGAACGCCAGCGCCTGGATCAACAACTGACCGTGGGCTTCTCCGACCAGGTCACCCGCCTGTTCGGCAGCGGCCAACCGCTGGTCGCCATGGGCCGTAACCTCGGCCTGCTGGGCCTGGACCTGCTGCCGCCGGCCAAACGCTGGTTCGCCCGGCAGGCCATGGGCCTGGGCACGCGCCCCGATGCGTAAGTGGCTGACGGAGCGCCTGGGCAAGGCGCGGTTATTACGCTGGTTCTTGAGCCTGTACCCGCCGTACCTCGGCGCCGGGGTGCGGGTCCAGCACCTGAGTGCCGACTTTTGTCACGCCAAGGTGCGCATGGGCCTGGGCTGGTACAACCGCAATTACGTCGGTACGCAGTTTGGCGGCAGCCTGTATTCGATGGTCGACCCGTTCTACATGCTGATGCTGATGGAGAACCTGGGCCGCGACTACATCGTGTGGGACAAGGCGGCGAGCATCGATTTCATCTCGCCGGGCAAAGGCCCGGTGTTTGCCGAATTCTCCATCGACCAGGCCTTGCTCGATGAAGTGCGACGCCAGACCGAGGGCGGCGAGAAATACTTGCCGCACCTCAAGGTGCAGATTTACGACGGCTCCGGCACCCTGGTGGCGCGAGTCGACAAAACCCTTTACGTGCGGCGCAAGCCGCCAGCGAAACAGGCATAAAGCATGGACATGCGCGCAGATGTGCTGATTGTCGGGGCCGGAATGGTCGGAAGCGCCCTGGCGCTGGCGTTGCAGGGCAGTGGCCTGCAAGTGCTGCTGCTCGACGGCAGCCCGTTGAGCGTCAAGCCATTTGACGCCGATGCTCCGTTTGAACCGCGGGTGAGCGCCTTGTCGGCCGCCAGCCAGCGCATCCTCGAACGCCTGGGCGTGTGGGACGGCATCGCCAGTCGCCGCGCCAGCCCCTACGGCGAAATGCAGGTTTGGGATGGCAGCGGCACCGGGCAGATCCACTTCTCGGCGGCCAGTGTGCATGCCGAGGTGTTGGGGCATATCGTCGAAAACCGTGTGGTCCAGGACGCCCTGCTTGAGCGCCTGCACGACTGCGACCTGGGCCTGCTGGCCAACGCACGCCTGGAGCAGATGCGCCGCTCCGGCGATGACTGGCTGCTGACCCTGGCCGATGGCCGCACCCTGCGCGCGCCGCTGGTGATCGCCGCCGACGGCGCCAACTCGGCCGTGCGCCGCCTGACCGGCACCGCCACACGCGAATGGGATTACCTGCACCACGCCATCGTCACCAGCGTGCGCAGCAGCCAGCCGCACCAGCGTACGGCCTGGCAGCGCTTCACCGACCATGGCCCGCTGGCGTTCCTGCCGCTGGTACGCGATGGCCACGAAGATTGGTGCTCGATCGTCTGGTCGACCACGCCGAGCGAGTCCGAACGCTTGATGGCCCTGGACGACGAAAGCTTCTGTGGTGAACTGGAGCGCGCTTTTGAGGGCCGCCTGGGCAGCGTGGTCAGTGCCGACCCACGCCTGTGCGTACCGCTGCGCCAGCGCCACGCCAAGCGCTACGTCGCCGAAGGCCTGGCGCTGATTGGCGATGCAGCCCACGTTATTCACCCGTTGGCGGGGCAGGGCGTGAACCTGGGCTTCCTCGACGCCGCGGTGTTGGCCGAGGTGCTGCTAAAGGCGTGCGAGCGCGGTGAACGCTTGGCAGATGTGAAGGTGCTCAGTCGCTACGAGCGCCGGCGCATGCCGCACAACCTGGCGCTGATGGCGGCGATGGAGGGCTTTGAACGGTTGTTCCAGGCCGACCAGTTGCCGTTGCGTTGGTTGCGCAATGCCGGGCTGAAAATGGTCGACCAAATGCCCGAGGCCAAGGCGCTGTTTGTGCGTCAGGCGCTGGGCTTGACCGGCGACCTGCCGGACCTGGCCAAGCCCTGAGTGCGTTCACCCCGCTAGGAGCCGGCTTGCCGGCGATGAGGCCGGTTGTCGCAGGGTAAATCCTTCCCATGCAACATCTCGTAACGCCTGCGCCCAGTGTTTGGTTGAGATGCTAAATGTGAGTCCTTATCATTTGCGCTCACTTTTCCTACGAGAGACCGCACCTATGTTGGCACCCAAGCGCCTCCTGACTGCCCTGGCACTCACCCTTATCGCCAGCACCACCGTCCAGGCGGCTGACGAAGTGGTGGTCTACTCCTCTCGTATCGACGAGTTGATCAAGCCGGTGTTCGACGCCTACACCAAGAAAACCGGGGTGCAGGTGAAGTTCATCACCGACAAGGAAGCGCCGCTGATGCAGCGCATCAAGGCCGAAGGCCAGAACGCCACCGCCGACCTGCTGCTGACCGTCGATGGTGGCAACCTCTGGCAAGCCGAGCAGATGGGCATTCTGCAACCCTTCACCTCCAAGGTGATCGACTCCAACATCCCTGCACAATATCGCTCCTCCAGCCATGCCTGGACGGGCTTGAGCCTGCGGGCGCGCACCATCGCCTACTCCACCGACCGCGTGAAGCCGGCAGAGCTGACCACCTACGAAGCCCTGGCCGACAAGCAATGGGAAGGCCGCCTGTGCCTGCGCACCGCGAAGAAGGTCTACAACCAGTCGCTGACCGCCACCCTGATCGAAACCCATGGCGCAGAAAAGACTGAAGAAATCATCAAGGGCTGGGTCAATAACCTGTCCACCGACGTCTTCTCCGATGACATTGCGGTACTGCAGGCAATCAACGCCGGGCAGTGCGATGTGGGTATCGTCAACACCTACTACTACGGCCGCCTGCACAAGCAGGACCCGAAACTGGCGGTGAAACTGTTCTGGCCGAACCAGGGCGACCGTGGCGTGCACGTCAACCTGTCGGGCATCGGCCTGACCAAGTACGCCCCGCACCCGGAAGCCGCCAAGGCTCTGGTGGAGTGGATGACTACGCCTGAGGCGCAGAAGATCTTTGCCGACGTCAACCAGGAGTTCCCGGCCAACCCTGCGGTAGAACCTTCGGCTGAAGTGGCGAGCTGGGGCAAGTTCAAGGCGGACACCCTGCCGGTGGAAGTGGCGGGCAAGCGCCAGGCCGAGGCGATTCGCCTGATGGATCGTGCGGGCTGGAACTGAGTACAATTTGTAGCACGCCGCAGTTCTAATTAATGTGGGAGCGGCTTGGGTGGGAGCTGGCTTGCCTGCGATAGCATCACCCCGGTATCGCTGATAAACCGAGGTGTCTGCATCGCAGGCAAGCCGGCTCCCACACAAGCCCGCTCCCACAGTGTTTTGTGCAGGCCTGCGAATAATCCACTGCTTGAGAATTCCTTTTGGCCCACCCCGCCCAACGCCGCTGGTACCTGCCGGTCTTCACTGTCGCCGCCCTGGTGCTGCTGCCCCTGAGTGTCCTGTTGCTGTCCTGGCAAAGCATCGACACGCAAATCTGGTCGCACCTGTGGGATACCCAGATGCCGCGTCTGCTGGGCAACACCTTGACCCTGGTGGTGGGCGTCGGGGTAGGCGTAACGGTGCTGGGCGTGAGCCTGGCCTGGCTGACCAGCCTCTGCGAGTTCCCCGGCCGGCGCTGGCTGGACTGGGCGTTGATGCTGCCGTTTGCCATCCCGGCCTATGTCCTGGCGTTTGTCTTCGTGGGTTTGCTGGATTTCTCCGGGCCGGTACAAACCCTGCTGCGCGAATGGTTCGGCATGGGCCTGCGCCTGCCGCGCGTGCGCTCCACCAGTGGCGTGATCATCGTGCTGGTGCTGGTGTTCTATCCCTACGTCTACCTGCTGGCGCGCACCGCGTTCCTGGCGCAGGGCAAGGGGTTGATGGAAGCGGCGCGAGTGCTGGGCCAGTCGCCCTGGCAGGCGTTCTGGCGGGTGGCCCTGCCCATGGCGCGCCCGGCGATCGGCGCCGGCGTAGCCTTGGCGTTGATGGAAACCCTGGCGGACTTCGGCGCGGTGTCGGTGTTTAACTTCGACACCTTCACCACCGCCATCTACAAGACCTGGTATGGCTTTTTCAGCCTGTCCAGCGCCGCACAACTGGCGAGCCTGCTGCTGTTGGTGGTGATGCTGGTGCTCTACGGCGAGCGCCGGGCCCGTGGCGCCAGCCGCCCGAGCAACGAGCGACCGCGGGGCAAGGCGCTCTATCACCTGCATGGCGTCAAGGCCGCCGCCGCAACCGGCTGGTGCGCCCTGGTGTTTGCCTGTGCCTTTGTTATCCCGATGCTCCAGCTGCTGGCCTGGTTCTGGCAGCGCGGGCGTTTCGACCTCGACGAGCGCTATGCCGGGCTGATCGTGCATACCCTCTACCTGGGCGGCATGGCCGCGCTGATCACCGTCAGCGTGGCGTTGCTGCTGGCCTTCGCCAACCGCCTGGCGCCGACCCGGGCTATCCGCTCCGGGGTCAGCCTGGGCAACCTGGGCTATGCCTTGCCGGGTTCGGTATTGGCGGTGTCGATCATGCTGGCTTTCAGCTATCTGGACCGCGAGTTGGTGATTCCGGTTTCCAGCTGGCTGGGCGGCGCTGGCAAACCTTTGCTGCTGGGCAGCCTGTCGGCGCTGGTGATGGCCTATCTGGTGCGCTTCCTGGCGGTGGCCTATGGCCCGCTGGAAAACAGCCTGGCGCGCATCCGCCCGTCCTTGCCGGAAGCAGCGCGCAGCCTGGGGGTAAGTGGGCCACGACTGTTTTGCAAAGTGTATCTGCCACTTTTACTGCCCGGCACCTTGAGCGCGGCCTTGCTGGTGTTTGTCGATGTGCTCAAGGAAATGCCCGCGACCCTGCTGATGCGCCCATTCGGCTGGGACACGCTGGCGGTACGCATCTTCGAGATGACCAGCGAGGGCGAGTGGGCGCGTGCCTCGTTGCCCGCCCTGACCCTGGTGTTGGTCGGCCTGTTGCCGGTCATCGGCTTGATCCGACGTTCGGCGCGACGAATCGGTTAGGTGCCAGTCCTACGGCTTGAGGCTACAATGCGCGGCATTCGGTGCGGCCCGTCTTCCGGGCAGGGTGGCTGATTGTGGCTGCAGGCCTTGTATTTCAAGGTGTGTAGCCCGAACGGCAACCGTCCGCACCTTCGCCACGCCCGGAAGGAGAAACCCATGGGACAGCGTACGCCTCTGTATGACCTGCATCTCGCCCTCGGCGCGAAAATGGTCGATTTTGGCGGTTGGGATATGCCTCTGCACTACGGCTCGCAAGTCGAGGAGCACCATCAGGTGCGCCGTGACTGCGGGGTGTTTGATGTTTCCCACATGACCGTGATCGATATCTCAGGCCACCAGGCCAGGGAGTGGCTGCAGTACTTGCTGGCCAATGATGTCGATCGTTTGCATGGCTGCGGCCATGCGCTGTACAGCGCCATGCTCAACGAGCAGGGCGGGGTGGTGGACGACATGATTGTCTACCGCACCGAAGACGGTTACCGGCTGGTGGTCAATGCGGCCACCCGCGACCAGGATATCGCGTGGATGCAGGCCCAGTTGGGCAGCTATCAGGTGCTGATGCATGAGCGCCCGGACCTGGCCATGCTGGCGATCCAGGGGCCCCAGGCCCGGCACAAGATTGCCGAGCTGGTCACCCAGTCTCGCGGCGTGCTGATCCACCAGCTCAAGCCTTTCGAGGGCCGCGCCGACGGCGACTGGTTTATCGCACGCACAGGCTATACCGGCGAAGATGGCCTGGAAATCGTCCTGCCCGCCGACCAGGCCCCGGGCTTTTTCAACGACCTGGTGGGCGCGGGCATCTCGCCTATCGGCCTGGGTGCGCGTGACACCCTGCGCCTTGAGGCCGGCATGAACCTCTACGGCCAGGATATCCACCTGAATGTGTCACCGTTGGCCGCCAATATGGCCTGGAGCATCGCCTGGGAACCCGCGGGCCGCGACTTCATCGGGCGTGCCGCCCTGGAGGCTGAACGGGCCGCCGGAGTGCAGCTCAAGCTGGTGGGTTTGGTGCTGGAAGAACGCGGGGTTTTACGCGCTCATCAAGTGGTTCGTATCGCCGATGTTGGCGAAGGAGAGATCACCAGTGGTAGTTTCTCTCCTACGCTGAGTAAATCCATTGCCCTGGCGCGTGTACCGATGGCAACCGCTGACCGCGCGGAAGTAGAGATTCGCGGCAAGTGGTACCCGGTGCGAGTGGTCAAGCCGACCTTCGTGCGCCATGGCAAGACCTTGATCTAACCTTTTGCGGCAGGCCAATGGCCGCTGACATTTCTTTTTGAGGACACAGACTATGAGCGATATCCCTGCCGCACTGCGTTTTGCCGAAAGCCACGAATGGGCACGCCTGGAAGCGGATGGCACCGTGACCGTCGGGATCTCCGATCACGCCCAGGAAGCGTTGGGTGATGTGGTGTTTGTTGAATTGGCGGAAGTGGGCAAGGTGTTCGCCGCGGGCGACGCCGCAGGCGTAGTCGAATCGGTGAAGGCTGCTTCGGATATCTACTCGCCGGTTTCGGGTGAAGTGATTGCGGTCAACGAGGATTTGGCCGATGCCCCTGAGTCGCTCAATGAAAAGCCTTACGAGGCCTGGATCTTCAAGGTCCAGCCAAGCAATGCCGCAGAACTGGAAAAACTGCTGGATGCCGCTGGCTACAAAGCCGCCATCGGCGAATAACACCGTCCCCTGCAGGAGCCGGCAAGCCGGCTACTGCAACGGTCAGGGCTTGAGCACCTGCTTCACCGCCGCAACAGCCCGCTCCACATCCGCCTTGGTCATCGCCGTAAACATCGGCAACGACACAATCAAGCGCCCGACGCTTTCCGCAATCGGAAACATGCCTTCCTTGAACCCCTGTGCCCGATACAGGCTCAGCAGGTGGATCGGCGGGTAGTGATAGCCAATGCCCACGCCCTGGGCCTGCATCTGCTCCATGAACGTAGCGCGGGCCGGCAGGCCATCCGAACGCTCGGGCAGAACCAGTTGGAACAGGTGCCAGTTGCTGTTTTCAAAGTCCGCAGGCGGCAGTTGTGCGCCGTACGTTGCCTCGAAATCGCTGCCCAAACACTCGAAGTAATGCCGGGCCAGGGCCTGGCGATGGGCCGTGATCTGCTCGAGATGGGCAAACTGGCCCAGGCCGATGGCGGCGGCGATATCGGTCATGTTGAACTTGCCGCCCAGCACATCCACGTCCAGGCCATCGAACCCACTGCGGGTCACGCCTTGCAGGCGGTATTTCTCCGCCAGGCGCGCTTCTTCAGCGTTGTTCAACACCAGGCAGCCGCCTTCGGAACAGGTGATGTTCTTGTTCGCCTGGAAGCTGAACGAGACAAAATCCCCCGTGGCGCCAATTCGCTGGCCATCCCAACTGGAGCCCAATGCCTGGGCGGCGTCTTCGATGATCCGCAGCCCATATTTGTTGGCCAGTGCATAGAGCATCGGCATGTCCAGCGGCAGGCCGGCCAGGTACACCGGGATGATCGCCTTGGTGCGCGGCGTAATGGCGGCTTCCACCTGGGCCAGGTCGATATTGCGGGTCACCGGGTCAATATCGGCAAACACCGGCGTGGCGCCTACCTCCAGAATCACGTTGGCCGTTGCCACCCAGGAAATCGGCGTGGTGATCACTTCATCCCCCGGCCCGACACCGGCGATACGCAAGGCAATCTCCATGGTGCAGGTGCCGGAGTTGAAGGTGCGCACCGGCCGGCCGCCAAAATATTCCGACAACTGTGCTTCGAACGCCTGCACCTTGGGCCCGCTGGTGATCCAGCCGGAACGCAACACCTCACCGACTGCCGCGATAGTGGCTTCATCAATGGTCGGTTTTGAAAACGGCAGGAAAGGCAGTTGGCTCATGACGTTGAAAGCATCCGTTTTAAGAAGAACTAAGAATAAAAGCTCATATCAACCCCAGCATCGTCGCACGGGGTAACTGAATATAGCCTGTCATCCGTGAACGAATCGTCGAACGACAGGCACAAAAAAGCCGCTTTTGAAGCGGCTTTTTTGTGCCCGGTTTACTCGGCGGCGATGGCGTTCTTCGCCAGGATGGCGTTGGCCAGTTCCATGTCAGTGGCCTTCAGGCCTGGGTTGTCGGCACGCACTTTCTGCATGGCGGCTTCCAGGTAAGGGCCACGGATGCCGCCGTCGCTGGCGACGAAGCTACCGGCGTCGTCCTGGGCGGCGACTACCAGCTTGTGGTCCTTGAAGGTCAGGTACGTGGAGCCGGTGGTGGCGCCCGATGAGATGACATTACGCCAGAAGCTGTCGGCCATGGCCGATCCAACTGGGAGGGAAAGCACGGCGAGGGTGGCGACAGCATATTTGAGACGCATGATGGGTGACTCCGACTGGGTTATCTGAACAGTTTGATTGTAGATAACCCAGCCTAGTTCCATGGCTGACTAAACAGTTTCGACCCGCAGAATCACGCCTTCCTGGCCAATCACCCGTACTTGAGCCCCTACAGGCGCATCAGGCCCGGTGACCATCCACACGCCATCGCCGACCTTGACTTTGCCCCGGCCATCGATAATCGCCTGATGCACCACAAAGGTGCGGCCAATCAGCTCCGAACCACGCATATTCAGGCCCGGCTGATCGCTGGCCTTGGCACTGCTGCGCTGGCGCTTCCACCAGTACACCGCCGTCAGGATCGACAGCACCGCAAACAGCAGCAGTTGCAGCTCCAGCCCAAGCCCTGGAATCAGGAACTTGAGCACGCCAACCGCTGCCGCCGCGATCCCCATCCACAACAGATAGCCGCCGGCACCAAACACTTCGAGAATCAGCAGCACGGTGCCCAGCGCCAACCAATCCCAGAACGACAGGTGTTGCAGGAATTCCCACATGGCGCGAGCCTCAGGCTTTCTTGTTGTCGAAGGTGGCCTTGACGATTTCGCCGATGCCGCCCACAGCGCCAATGACTTGGCTGGCTTCCAGCGGCATCAGGATCACTTTGCTGTTGTTGGCCGAGGCCAGCTTGCCCAGGGCATCGATGTATTTCTGCGCGACAAAGTAGTTGATGGCCTGCACGTTACCGGTGGCAATCGCCTCCGATACCACCTGTGTGGCGCGCGCTTCGGCTTCAGCCTGACGCTCACGGGCCTCGGACTCCAGGAACGCAGCCTGGCGACCCCCTTCGGCCTCGAGGATCTGCGCCTGCTTCTTGCCTTCGGCGGTCAGGATGGCGGAGGCACGCAGGCCTTCGGCTTCGAGGATTTGGGCACGCTTGATCCGCTCGGCTTTCATCTGGCCGGACATGGCGGCCATCAAGTCGGCAGGTGGGCTGATGTCCTTGATCTCGATGCGGGTGATCTTGATGCCCCACGGCGCGGTGGCTTCATCGACCGTGCGCAGCAGCTTCTCGTTGATGCCGTCGCGCTGGCTGAGCATGGCGTCCAGTTCCATGGAACCGAGCACCGTACGGATGTTGGTTTGCAGCAGGTTGCGGATCGCATGTTCGAGGTTGTTGACCTCGTAGGCCGCCTGGGCGGTATTCACCACCTGGAAGAAGCACACCGCGTCGATCTGCACCGTGGCGTTATCGGCCGTGATCACTTCCTGGGGCGGAATATCCAGCACGCTTTCCATCACGTTGATCTTGCGCCCGATGCGGTCCATCACCGGAATGATGATATTCAGGCCAGGCTTGAGCGTGTTGGTGTAGCGGCCGAAGCGCTCCACCGTCCATTGGTAGCCCTGGGGCACGACTTTGAAGCCCATGAACAGGATGGCAATGGCCAAGCCTACGAAGAGGAGAAGCACTGTTCCGATCTGCATAACGATTCCTTGTCTGGTGGTGGCGGTACGCGAAGTCTGTCGATTGTAACGGGCTTGTCGCAGATAAGAACGGTTTACTCGTTGGAGGGGGTGACCCTTAAGACTTCTTCCAGGGTGGTCAGCCCCGCCGCAACCTTGTGGGCGCCCGACAATCGCAGGCTGCGCATGCCGTCCTTGAGCGCCTGGCGGCGCAATGCCTGCAGGTCGGTTTCGGCGCAGACCAGGTTCCTGGCAGCGTCATTTATCAGCATGATCTCGTAAACCCCGATGCGTCCGCGATAGCCACTGTCCCGGCACTCTGCACAGCCATTGGCCCGGTAGACGCTGGCGGGGGGCGGCGTGCAGGACTGGGTGGCGCTGCGCCAATCGTCCTGGTTCAGTGCCTCCGGGCTTTTACAGTGCGGGCACAACCGCCGCACCAGACGCTGGGCCATGACCCCAATTAATGTGGCCTTGATCAAGTAGTGGGGGATGCCCAGTTCCAGCAGGCGACTGATCGCGCTGGGGGCATCGTTGGTATGTAGGGTCGAGAGCACCAGGTGGCCGGTCAAGGCCGCCTGGATCGCCATTTCAGCGGTTTCCAGGTCGCGGATCTCGCCGATCATGATGATGTCCGGGTCCTGGCGCATCAGCGCGCGGATGCCGCTGGCGAAGGTCAGGTCGATATTGTGCTGGACCTGCATCTGGTTGAAGGCCGGTTCCACCATCTCGATTGGATCTTCCACCGTGCACAGGTTGACCGTGCGGGTCGCCAGCTGTCGCAGTGTGCTGTAGAGGGTGCTGGTCTTGCCTGACCCGGTGGGGCCGGTGACCAGGATGATGCCGTTGGCCTGACCGGTCATTTGCCCCCAGCGCAGCAAGTCATCGGCCGAAAGCCCCAGTTGCTGGAAGTCCTGGAGCAGCACCTGTGGATCAAAAATCCGCATCACCAGCTTCTCGCCGAAGGCCGTGGGCAGGGTCGAAAGGCGCAGTTCCACTTCGATCCCCGCGGGCGTCTTGGTCTTGATCCGGCCATCCTGGGGTTTGCGCTTTTCGGCGACATTCATCCGCCCAAGGCTTTTCAGGCGGCTGACCACGGCGGTGGTGACCTGGGACGGAAACTGATAGGCATCGTGCAGCAGTCCATCGATACGCAAGCGCACGCGACCCTGGTCGGCGCCGGGCTCGATGTGGATATCGCTGGCGCGCTGGCCAAAGGCAAATTGCAGCAGCCAGTCGACAATATTGACGATGTGCGCGTCGTTGGCGTCTGGTTCCTGCTCACCGGCACCGAGCCTGAGCAGTTGCTCGGCAGCGGTCGCCGTGGGGTTGGTCTGGTCGGCCCCGTTGACCGACCTGGCCAGGCGGAAGAACTCCTGGGTGCAACTGCGGATCGCCTCGGGGTTGGCTACCACGCGCTTGATCGGGCGCTTCAACACATGGGCCAGGCCTGTTTCCCACTCACGCAGGTACGGTTCGGCACTGGCTACCGTCACGCTGTCGCGGTCAACGGCGACGGCAAGGATATGGTGGCGTTGGGCGAAGGCGTGAGACATCAGCGGCACCACACTCGCTACATCGATTTTCAGCGGGTCGATGCGTAGGTAGGGCTGCCCCACCTGACGGGCGAGCCACTCCGTCAGCCGTTCCAGGCACAGCAATAGGCCGGGCCTGGCGGGATCAGGCAGTGACTGGCCGGCGAGAAACTCCAGCGGATGCAAGCCATCGGCCGATGTGCGCCGCAAGCGCTCGGCCAGGGCTGTGTCGAGCAAACCGTGGGCGGTAAGGGCGGGCAGCAGATCGTCGAGGCAAAGCCTGCGATCCCGGTGTTCTGGCACAGCGGACATGGCGGTTTCCTGGGCGGTTTGAAGCAGCAGCGCCAAGGCTAGTCCGATCCTGGTCGCTGTCGCCCAGCGGGTTATTGCCGGTTTTTACTGAGCCACCGCCTGCACGGTTTGTAGCCTTGTGGATTCAACGGGTTGCAGTTCCAGCGAGCACACGCTGATCAGGTTACGAAGTTTTTCACCGATCACCTGGGCGCGGTGCCAGCTCAGGCCATCCATCACTACGTCGATGTTCAGCAGGTCATCGTCGCGCATCACGGTCACCTGCTGCGGCACCAAAAACTGCAAGGCGAAGAAATTGAGGATCCGGCACAGCACATCGGGCTCGGCTTCGGCGAGGATCTGGTAGCGCGCCTGGCAATGGCTGCTGCTGACGGCCCAGGCATCGACGCGGGTGGTGGGGCTGGATGGAATTGAATGCATGGCCGTTCTCCAAATTTGACTGGAGAAATTTTTACATGGGGTGTGGGGTATTTCTTATCTATGTTGGAGTGATATGCCTTATATATGAATAGGTAATTCGTAGAAGCTGGATTAATAGGTATTTTTATGCACAGTGAGTTGGACGTCTACGACCGCCGGATCCTGGCACTGCTCCAGGAAGACGCGTCGCTCTCCAGCGCGCAGATTGCCGAACAGGTCGGCCTGTCGCAGTCGCCTTGTTGGCGGCGGATTCAGCGGCTCAAGGAGGAGGGGGTGATTCGCGCCCAGGTAACGCTGCTTGATCGCAAGAAGATTGGCCTTAACACGCAGATTTTTGCCGAGGTCAAACTCAACGCCCACGGGCGCTCCAACTTCACGGAATTCACCGAGGCGATCCGCGGGTTCCCGCAAGTGCTGGAGTGTTATGTGCTGATGGGGTCGGTGGATTTTCTACTGCGCATTGTCACCTCGGATATCGAGGCATATGAGCGTTTCTTCTTCGAGAAACTGTCGATGGTGCCGGGGATTCAGGAGGTCAATTCGATTGTGGCGCTGTCGGAGATCAAGTCCACCACCAGCCTGCCAGTGTTGCGGTGATAGTGCGGGTGTCATCGCGGGCAAGCCCGCTCCCACAGTTGACCGAGTGTTCCAGAGCAAATCGGTTCGAGTGTGGGAGCGGGCTTGCCCGCGATAGCAATCTTACATGCGCAACAAAGTCTTCCAGGCACGGTTCTGATACACCGCAATCACCTGATGCATCCGCGCATCCAGCGACTCATCGGTGATCGGCTGGTTGGCCAGGGCCGCCAACTTGTTCAACTCGCCGTACAAACGATCCAGCTCCGGGATCTCCAGCAGGTGGCGGGCGTGATGCAGCCAGGCCTGCAGACGCTCGATGCGCGGCAGTTGCTCGGCCAGGTCTTCGGGCTGTTGCTGGTAGCGTGGCAGGCGCAGGGCGACGGCTTCGTCGGCCAGCAGGCGCGGCAGCCAGTTGGCGACCTGGGCGGCGCCCTGGCGGTTGCCACGCACATTGCGGTCCAGGGTCCAGGTGCGGGCCAGCAGCCAGCGCGAAGTGTTCAGTGAGAACAGGCCCCAGCGCACGTCGGTTAGTTCTTCGAGGAACTGTTCCGGCGCGGCCTTGCGCACGTCTTCATCGTCTTCACCGGCCTGGACCAGCGGGCGCCAGTCTTCCAAAAGGGCGTCGAGGGCGCTGCGCAGTTCGCTGGTGGATTGGCGCGGCGCGGCCTGGCCAAGGCTGCCGATCAGGGCGCGCATTTCGGCGAGGTTGTCTACCCAGTCCTGCAACAGGCGCCAATGACCGTTGAAACGGTACTGCTCGGCCAGGCGCTGGCTGCTGCCCAGCAAATGCCAGGTCAGCGCGGCGAAGGCGTCGTCCAGGGGCATTTGTGGTTGCAGTTGCGGGGCCGGCAGGCTCAGGGAGTAGCTGTTGGCGTCGAACAGGCGATAGCCGCGCTCGGCCTTGCTGATATCACACGGCATCAGCGCCAGGGTTTGCGCCAGCTCGGCTGCCAGTTCCAGGAGGGCGGCGGGCTCGCCTTCGCGCAGTTCCAGTTCGAGCTCGCAGATTTCTTCCTTCTGCTTGCCGACAATCACCTGGCCCAGGTCCAGGGCGGCTTCGATCACCACCTTGGCCTTGCCACGGCCCCAGGCGATCTCGGCACGTTCGCGTACGAAGTCGGTGGTGAAGATCGGCTTGAGGGTCTTTTTGTCCAACTCGGCCAGTTGCTCGGGCCAGCACTCGCCGTCGAGTTTCTTCACGTCGAGCTTGGCCTTGGCCAGTTTCCAGTCGTATTCATTGCGCTCCGACAAGCCGGCAACGCTGTGGCCACGGGTCTTGAGGGTCTGGATCACTTCGTCGCCATCCTTGCGCAGGCGCAGGGCGACCTTGGCCTGGGCCAGGTCGCGCTCGGGGGTGTCGAAGTACTGGTTCATCAACTCACGGCGTTCCCAGCCACTTTTGTTACGTTTTTTCAGGAGCGGGTGCTCACGCAGCGCGGCGAGGGTCTCGCGGCTGACGCGGAGCTTGATTTCGGTTTCTTTTTGCATGGCCGGAACATCCAGGATCGGGAGTGCAGCCGGGAGAATAGGTGGCTGCCAAGGCCGTGCAGTGTACAGGACTGAGCCGGGCAACGTGCCGTAACGGGTTTATTGTGCAGCGCGGATGGTTCTATGATGGGTTTCATCTGTGGAAGTTGAGAGACAGCGCATGCCTTTACCGTCCATGAAAGAACAATTTGCCGCACTGATTGCCGCGCCCTCTGTCAGTTGTACCCAAGCGTCTCTCGACCAGACCAACCGCCCGGTGATCGATTTGCTCGCCACCTGGCTCGGCGATTTGGGTTTTGCCTGCGATATCCAGCAGGTCAGCCCCGGCAAGTTCAACCTGTTGGCCAGCTTCGGCAGCGGCCCCGGTGGCCTGGTGCTGGCGGGGCATAGCGATACCGTGCCGTACGATGAAGCGCTATGGCAGACCGATCCTTTGAAGTTGACGGAAGTGGACGGGCGCTGGGTAGGATTGGGTAGCTGCGACATGAAGGGTTTTTTCGCGCTGGCCATCGAAGCCGTCTTGCCGCTGCTCGACCAACCGTTCAAGCAGCCGCTGCTGATCCTCGCCACCTGCGATGAAGAAAGCTCCATGGCCGGCGCCCGCGCCCTGGCTGCGGCCGGTCGCCCGCTGGGGCGTGCCGCGGTGATTGGCGAGCCCACGGGCCTCAAGCCGATCCGCCTGCACAAAGGCGTGATGATGGAGCGCATCGATATTCTCGGACGCAGTGGCCATTCGTCGGACCCAAGCCTGGGCCACAGCGCCCTCGAAGCCATGCATGACGCCATGGGCGAGCTGCGCGGCCTGCGCCTGGCCTGGCAGCGGGAGTACCGCAACCCCCAGTTCAGCGTGCCCCAGCCGACCTTGAATTTTGGCTGCATCCACGGCGGCGATAACCCCAACCGCATTTGCGGCCAGTGCTCCCTGGAGTTCGACCTGCGGCCCTTGCCCGGCATGGATCCCCAGGTGTTGCGCGACGCCATCCGCCAGAAGCTGACGCCCATCGCCGAGCGCCATCAGGTGCAGATCGACTACGCGCCACTGTTCCCCGAAGTGCCGCCCTTCGAGCAGCCGGAAGATGCGGAGCTGGTGCGGGTCGCGGAACGTTTGACCGGTCATCGTGCCGAAGCAGTAGCGTTCGGCACTGAAGCGCCTTATCTTCAGCGCCTTGGTTGTGAAACCCTGGTGCTCGGCCCTGGGGATATCGCCTGCGCCCACCAGCCGGGCGAGTACCTTGAAATGTCACGCTTGACGCCTACAGTGCGTCTATTGCGGGAATTGATTGAACACTACTGCCTCAAACCTGCATAAATTAACTCCATTGCACCCCGTACATAGAAGGAGAGCGAGCGTGTCGCCAAGCCTGTTCCGACGATAACCATCAGCCCGCTGTGCGTTTAGCGATTCATCCTTTTTTGGCTGCTTTTTATTACAGGCCCAGGTTTTATGCCCGAATACGTCAATTGGCTTCGTCACGCTTCGCCCTACATCAATGCCCACCGTGACTGCACCTTTGTGGTCATGCTGCCGGGCGATGGTGTGGATCACCCCAACTTCGGCAATATCGTCCACGACCTGGTGCTGCTGCACAGCCTCGGCGTGCGCCTGGTGCTGGTGCATGGTTCGCGCCCGCAAATCGAAACCCGCCTTGCCGCTCGCGGCCTGACCCCGCATTACCACGACGGCATGCGCATCACCGATGCGGCAACCCTTGAGTGCGTGATCGACGCGGTCGGCCACCTGCGCATTGCCATTGAAGCGCGGCTGTCCATGGACATGGCGTCTTCGCCGATGCAGGGCTCGCGCTTGCGGGTGGCCAGTGGCAACCTGGTGACCGCGCGGCCGATCGGTGTGCTGGACGGCATCGACTACCACCACACTGGCGAAGTGCGCCGGGTCGACCGCAAGGGCATCAATCGCCTGTTGGACGAGCGCTCCATCGTCGTGCTGTCGCCGTTGGGCTATTCGCCGACCGGGGAGATTTTCAACCTCGCTTGTGAAGACGTCGCCACCCGCGCCGCCATCGACCTGGGCGCCGACAAGCTGCTGCTGTTCGGCGCAGACCTGGGCCTGATCGACGAAAACGGCCGGCTAGTGCGCGAACTGCGCCCGCAACAAGTGCCGGCGCACCTGCAACGCCTGGGCAACAATTACCAGGCCGAACTGCTGGATGCGGCGGCCGAGGCCTGTCGTGGGGGCGTGGGGCGCAGCCATATCGTCAGTTATGTCGAGGACGGTGCGCTGTTGACCGAACTTTTCACCCGCGACGGCGGCGGTACCCTGGTGGCTCAGGAGCAGTTCGAGCTGGTGCGTGAGGCGGCGATTGAAGACGTCGGTGGCTTGCTGGACTTGATCAGCCCGCTGGAAGAGCAGGGGATCCTGGTGCGCCGCTCGCGGGAAGTGCTGGAGCGGGAAATCGAGCAGTTCAGCGTGGTGGAACGCGAAGGCATGATCATCGCCTGCGCCGCGCTATACCCGATTGCCGACTCGGATGCTGGCGAACTGGCGTGCCTGGCGGTCAATCCGGAGTATCGCCATGGCGGCCGTGGCGATGAGCTGTTGGAGCGCATCGAAACCCGCGCCCGGACCCAAGGCTTGAAGACCTTGTTCGTGCTGACGACCCGCACTGCCCACTGGTTCCGCGAGCGCGGCTTCGTGCCGAGCAGCGTCGATCGCCTGCCATCGGCGCGGGCTTCGCTGTACAACTTCCAGCGTAATTCGAAGATCTTCGAAAAGACCTTATAAGCGCCACCCATCCAATGTAGGAGCGGGCTTGCCCGCGATGGCGGTGTATCAGTCGACATCTTTGTTAACTGGCCCACCGCCATCGCCATCGCCGGCAAGCCGGCTCCTACAGGGGGAGGGTTTATTCTTTGATGAATTTTCCGGTGACGTAGGCCGAATAGTCCGGTAACACGGTCTCTACTATCCCTTGTTCCTTAAGAAATTTCGCCGTCTCCCCAATGGCCTTGGCTGTCCCACCATTGAGCAAAGCGTCGGTTCGCTGCGCCTGTGCATCGGGGAAGGTGCTGCCTTCCAGCAGTTCGGGGATGTCTGCGGCGTTTGCGCCGGTCAACCGGGCGATCTTCTGCACCGGTACCGAATCCGCTGTCCACTCGGATTTGTGCGCTGCGTACTCGGCAAACGAATCCAGGGTGACCTTGGCAAACTTGGCCACGACCTCCGGATGTTTCTCGGCAAAGTCCTTGCGCGCCACCCACACCTCGAACGTCGGCGCGCCCCATTGGCCCACCTCGGCGGCGTCGGTCAACGTCTTGCCGGTCTTGCGGATTTCCCCCAGGGCGGGCGACCAGACAAAGGCACCATCGATATCCCCGCGTTTCCAGGCTGCGGCAATTTCGCCTGGTTGCAGGTTCACCACTTTCACCTGGGTGGTGTCCAGGCCCCAGTGTTTCAAGGCCCCGAGCAGGCTGTAGTGAGATGTGGAGACAAAAGGTGTGGCAATGGTTTTGCCGATCAGGTCCTTGGGTGCGTCAATTTGGCTGCCGTTACGCACTACCAAAGCTTCAGAACTATTGATCTGAGCCGATACGATGAAGGCTACGATGGGTAGATTGCGGGATGCGGCGGCCGCCAACGGGCTGGAGCCGAGGTTGCCGATCTGCACATCGCCGGAGGCAATCGCGGTGACCACTTCTGGGCCGCTATTGAAGCGGCGCCAGTCGATTTTCTCGCCGATGGCCTGCTCATAAACACCGTCGGCCTGGGGCACTTTGCTCGGATCGATGCCGGTCTGATAGCCGATGGTGAGGTTGGCGGCCTGCACTCCAAAAGAAAGTGTAAGCGATAGTAAAACTGTAACAAATTGACTAGAGGATGCGCGTTTGGCCATGATGGCGTCGCCTTTTTGATCGTGAGTGACGTGTGCGAGATTCTGCTCACACTAAACGATCTAAAAAATAGCCAATAAATACCCTTTAGGAATTAGCTTATGGAGCGATACCCCGCTGCGGGATTGTCGCGCCATGGAAAGTGTTATTCCTGAATAGTATGAAAAAGGATGAAATAATTCTTTTTGGGTGTATGAAAAACTCATTACCCTGCAGGGACCAAATCAACTGCGATTAGACGAAGGTAGTAGACACACAAGGTTACGATTGACTTGTCAGTCACGATCTGGCGCTAATCGCGCATCTGTGGATCGAGGGCGTCAGACCCGAGACCAAAGAACTACAAAAATTAGAAACGAGAGGAGCGGTACATGAAGAAGTCCACATTGGCGTTCGCCGTCGCAGCTGGGGTTTTGGCCCAGCAAGCTGGCGCCGCTGGTTTTGTTGAAGACAGCAAGGCCACACTGGGTCTGCGTAACTTTTACATCAACTCCGACAACCGTGAAGGCGCCGGCGCGAACAAGAACGAAGAGTGGGGCCAAGGCTTCGATCTGCGTTTCACCTCCGGTTACACGCAGGGTACTGTTGGCTTCGGTGTTGATGCCATTGGCCTGTTGGGTATCCGTCTTGATTCGGGCGGCGGCACCAACGGCAACACTGGCTCCGCTTACGGTGGCACTATCTTCCCAAGCGAGTCCAACGGCAAAGCTGTTGATAACTACTCGAGCCTGGGTCTGACAGCCAAAGCCAAGATCTCCCAAACCGAGCTGAAACTGGGGACTTTGCAACCCAAGCTGCCGGTTATCGTTACCAACGATGGTCGTCTGCTGCCGCAGACTTTCCAAGGTGGTCAGATCACCACTAACGAAATCACAGATTTGACGCTGGTTGGCGGTCAGATCGAAAAGGCCAAGGGCCGTAACTCCAGCAACAACGAGAACCTGTCGATCTCCGGCGCGAACAGCCGTGGCGTTAACTGGCGCGACAGCAACAAGTTCATCTATGCCGGCGGTGACTACAAGCTCACCAAGGACCTGACTGCCCAGTACTACTACGGCAATCTGGAAGATTTCTACAAGCAACACTTCCTGGGCCTGACCCACAACTGGGCCATCGGTCCAGGCGTTCTGAAGTCTGACCTGCGCTATTTCAACAGCTCCGATGACGGTAACAACGGCAACCAGTCTGCTTACTTCTCGTCGGGCAACTACAACGGTGTCAACTCCGGTCGCGGCAAGGTTGATAACAACCTGTACAGCGGCTTGTTCCTGTACTCCGTTGCCGGTCACACCTTCGGTGGTGGTTATCAGGTCAGCAATGGCAGCAGCGACTTCCCTTGGTTGAACCAGGGTGACGGCTCGTCGGCTTACCTGACTACCGATATGCAAATCCAGAAGTTCGCCCGCGCTGGCGAGCGTACCTGGCAAGCTCGCTACTCCTACGATTTCGCCAAGGTGGGCCTGGCTGGCCTGACCGCTGGTGTGATCTACCTGAAGGGTGACGATATCGACACCGTTTCGAGCACCCGTGGCGAGTTCACCGGCCAGTCCGAGTGGGAGCGTGACATCACTGTTGCATACGTAGTGCAAGAAGGTCCGCTGAAAAACCTCGGCGTGACCTGGAAAAACGCCATGTGGCGCAGCGACATCGCAAGCACGCGTAACCAGGACGAAAACCGTCTGATCCTTAGCTACTCGCTGCCGCTGTTGTAAGACACGGTAAAAACCTTGCCCGGCGCAATGCCGGGCAAGGTGCTGTTGCTTTCAAGTCGGGCTCAACCCCCGCAAGCCCTTCCTGAACCCCTCTTTCTACAGTGTCTCAAGGCCTTCTCGAACCTTGGGTGCATGTTGGCCTGCGCCTTGGTTGCGGTCCAGTGAACAGATTTTTAATATTCCTTTATCGTCTAAATAAATCGATATTTATTCTTTTTAAAATCTCATCGGCACAGGCACAGTGGGTTCCATAAGCACTCATCAGGAGCCACACCATGAGCCTCAGACTGGGCGATATCGCCCCCGACTTTGAACAGGATTCCAGCGCCGGCAAGATTCGCTTCCACGAGTGGCTGGGCGATAGCTGGGGCGTGTTGTTTTCCCACCCGGCGGACTTCACCCCGGTGTGCACCACCGAGCTGGGTTTCACCGCCAAGCTCAAGGATGAGTTCGCCAAGCGCGGGGTCAAGGCCATTGCCCTGTCGGTAGACCCGGTGGACTCCCACCACAAGTGGATCGAAGACATCAACGAAACCCAGAACACCATCGTCAACTTCCCGATCCTGGCCGATGCCGACCGCAAGGTCTCGGACCTGTACGACCTGATCCACCCCAATGCCAACGACACCCTTACCGTGCGTTCGCTGTTCGTGATCGACCCGAACAAAAAGATTCGCCTGACCATCACCTACCCGGCCAGCACCGGGCGCAACTTCCACGAAATCCTGCGGGTCATCGACTCGTTGCAGCTGACCGACAACTACAAAGTCGCCACCCCGGCCAACTGGCAGGACGGTGACGAAGTGGTGATCGTGCCTTCGCTCAAGGATGAGGAAGAGATCAAGAAGCGCTTTCCCAAGGGCTATCGGGCGGTGAAGCCGTATCTGCGGCTGACCCCACAGCCCAACCGGTAACCCGAATCCAATGTGGGAGCGGGCTTGCTCGCGAATGCGGTGGTTCAGCAAGAAATGTGCTGACTGATACGCCGCAATCGCGAGCAAGCCCGCTCCCACAAGTTAATCGCATTTCAGTACTCACATAGCAGGGGTTTTCAGGCCGTTTCGACGGCCTTTTTTTTCGCCTGGCGAATGATCTTTCTTATATGCAATTTAAGAATAAACAAATGAAAAAATAAGATTTATAGATATATAAATCTGCTGATAAGGTCTGTCCCATCTTGGCGCCATCGCCGCACCGCGAACCGCCGACACTTGCTCAAGGAAACTCCAGATGCTGGTCGTAACACTTGGTGGCAGTCCCAGTCAGCGTTCCCGCTCGGGGGTCTTGCTGGATCATTCCCGGCGCTGGTTGCAGCAGCAAGGCGTGGAAGTGGTGAGTTATCAGGTACGGGACTTCCCGGCCGAAGATTTGTTGTATGCCCGCTTCGACAGCCCGAAGGTCCTCGACCTGCTGGCCCAGGTGGCCAATGCCGATGGTTTGCTGATTGCCACGCCGGTGTACAAGGCTTCGTTTTCCGGTGCATTGAAAACCGTCCTCGACCTGCTGCCGGAACGCGCCCTGGCCCACAAAGTGGTATTGCCCATGGCCACCGGCGGCAGCATTGCCCACATGCTGGCGGTGGACTACGCCCTGAAACCCGTGCTGTCGGCGCTGAAAGCCCAGGAGCTGCTGCACGGGATTTTCGCCGAAGACAGCCAGATCGCCTACGGCGAAGGCAGTGCCCAGGCGCAGTTGGTGCCGATCCTTGAACAACGCTTGAGCGAAGCCCTGGAGCAGTTCTACAGCGCCATGGCCCGCCGCCCGCAACCGCTGGACCCCCATGTGTTGAATGAACGTTTGTTGAACGCTCGCTGGAGCATCTAAGCCGAACCCTAATGTAAGAAACCCTCACCTTACTCAGCCGCCAACGGCCAAGCAGGTGCAGCCACAACCCTCATCGTCAATTTGGAGAGCGCCATGCGCACTGTCATCTTGCGTCGGGGCCTGGTCGCACTGTTTGCTGCGGCTGTGTCCTTCGGCGCCATTGTTCAAGCCCAAGCCGCAGAAACCCTGCGGATCGGTTATCAGAAGTACGGCACCCTGGTGCTGCTCAAGGCCAAGGGCTCCCTGGAAAAACGCCTGGCGGACCAGGGTGTGAACGTGCAGTGGACCGAATTTCCCGGCGGCCCGCAGTTGCTTGAAGGGCTGAATGTCGGCTCCATCGACTTTGGCGTCACCGGCGAGACCCCGCCAGTGTTCGCCCAGGCCGCCGGCGCCGACCTGCTCTACGTCGCCTACGAACCGCCAGCGCCGACCAGCGAAGCCATCCTGGTACCCAAGGACTCGCCGATCAAATCGGTGGCCGAGCTCAAGGGCAAGAAAGTCGTGCTCAACAAAGGCTCCAACGTGCATTACCTGCTGGTGCGCGCCCTGGAAGACGCGGGCCTGAAATACACCGACGTACAGACCGTGTTCCTGCCGCCCGCCGACGCCCGTGCCGCCTTCGAGCGTGGCAGTGTCGATGCGTGGGTCATCTGGGACCCGTACCAGGCGGCTGCCGAGAAGCAACTGCAAGCCCGCACCCTGCGTGACGCCACCGGCATTGCCGATAACCACCAGTTCTACCTGGCCACCAAGCCTTACACCGAAAAACACCCGGACGTGATCAAGGCGTTGGTGGAAGAAGTGCGCGCCGTGGGCGAATGGTCCAAGGCCAACCCCCAGCAAGTCACCGAACAAGTCGCACCATTGCTCGGCCTGCCGGCTGACATCACCTTGACCTCGGTGAAACGCCAAGGCTACGGCGCGCTGTTCCTGACCCCGGAAGTGGTCGCCGCCCAGCAGAAAATCGCCGACACCTTCTACCAGCTCAAATTGATTCCCAAGCCCTTGAGCATCAAGGACGTGATCTGGACGCCACCTGCGACCGTTGCCAAAGCGCCGTAATCCGACTTCTTCAGGAGACAACTCCATGAGCCTCAATATTTTCTGGTTCCTGCCAACCCACGGCGACGGCCATTACCTTGGCACCGCCGAAGGCGCTCGCGCCGTGGATCACGGTTATTTGCAGCAGGTCGCCCAGGCCGCTGATCGCCTGGGCTTTGGCGGGGTGCTGATCCCTACCGGGCGCTCCTGCGAGGACTCGTGGCTGGTGGCCGCCTCGCTGATCCCGGTGACCCAGCGTCTGAAGTTCCTGGTTGCGCTGCGCCCCGGGATCATTTCCCCGACGGTGGCGGCGCGCCAGGCAGCGACCCTGGACCGGCTGTCCGGTGGCCGCGCACTGTTCAACCTGGTGACCGGTGGCGATCCAGAAGAGCTGGCCGGTGACGGCCTGTTCCTCAGCCATGAAGAGCGCTACCAGGCCTCGGTGGAGTTCACCCGCATCTGGCGGCGCGTGCTGGAAGGCGAAACCGTGGACTACGACGGCCAGCACATCAGCGTCAAAGGCGCCAAGCTGCTGTACCCACCGATCCAGCAACCTCGGCCGCCGTTGTATTTCGGCGGTTCTTCCGAAGCGGCCCAGGACCTGGCAGCCGAACAAGTGGAAATGGTCCTGACCTGGGGCGAACCACCTTCGGCGGTGGCGGAAAAAATCGAGCAGGTGCGGGCCAAGGCGGCCAAGCTCGGGCGCACCGTGCGCTTCGGTATTCGCTTGCATGTGATCGTGCGTGAAACCAACGACGAGGCATGGAAAGCCGCCGACAAACTGATCTCCCATCTGGACGACGACACCATCGCGCGCGCCCAGGCGTCGCTGTCGCGCTTTGATTCGGTGGGCCAGCAACGCATGGCCGCCCTGCATGGCGGCAACCGCGACAACCTCGAAGTCAGCCCTAACCTGTGGGCCGGCGTCGGCCTGGTACGCGGTGGTGCCGGCACGGCACTGGTGGGTGACGGGCCGACCGTGGCGGCGCGGGTCAAGGAGTACGCGGACCTGGGCATCGACACCTTTATCTTCTCCGGCTATCCACACCTGGAAGAGTCGTACCGGGTCGCGGAATTATTGTTCCCGCACCTGGATATCGAACGTCCCGAGCTGCCGAAAAGCGCCGGTTACGTCAGCCCGTTTGGCGAGATGGTGGCCAACGACATTCTTCCCAAAGCCGCGTCGCAGAGCTGAGGCGCCGTCATGAATAGTCAACGGATTCTGCATCGGCTGGCGCCGTGGGCGCTGCCGGTCCTGTTGCTGGCGGTGTGGCAGTTGTCGGTGTCGGCGGGCTGGTTGTCGACGCGTATTCTGCCGGCCCCCAGCGCAGTGATTGCGGCTGGGGTACATCTGGTCAGCAGCGGTGAAATCTGGACCCACCTGGCCATCAGTGGCTGGCGCGCGGGCCTGGGTTTTGTGATCGGCGGCGGCATCGGCCTGGCCCTGGGCTTTATCACCGGCCTGTCGAAATGGGGCGAACGCCTGCTGGACAGCTCGGTGCAGATGATTCGCAACGTACCGCACCTGGCGCTGATCCCGCTGGTGATCCTGTGGTTTGGCATCGATGAGACGGCGAAGATTTTCCTGGTGGCCCTTGGCACGCTGTTCCCGATCTACCTCAACACCTATCACGGCATCCGCAACGTCGACCCGGCGCTGGTGGAGATGGCTCGCAGTTACGGTTTGTCGGGTTTGAGCCTGTTTCGCCAGGTGATCCTGCCCGGCGCCTTGCCCTCGATCCTGGTGGGGGTGCGCTTTGCCCTGGGCTTTATGTGGCTGACGCTGATCGTTGCGGAAACCATCTCGGCCAGTTCCGGCATTGGCTACCTGGCTATGAATGCCCGCGAGTTCCTGCAAACCGACGTTGTAGTGCTGGCGATCGTGCTGTACGCGGTGCTCGGCAAGCTGGCGGACCTGGCGGCGCGGGGCCTGGAGCGGGTCTGGCTGCGCTGGCATCCGGCCTATCAAGTACATAAAGGAGGTGCGGCATGACCGCTCAACAACCTCCACGCCTGCTGCGGGGTATCCCGTTGGCGGTGCGCAAGCTACGCAAGGCCTTTGGCGCGCGGGAAGTCCTGCGCGAGATCGATCTGCACATCCCGGCGGGCCAGTTCGTCGCCGTGGTCGGGCGCAGTGGCTGCGGCAAAAGTACCTTGCTGCGCTTGCTGGCCGGCCTTGATAGCGCCACCAGTGGCGAGTTGCTTGCAGGCTCCGCACCGTTGAGCGAAGCGCTCGAAGACACGCGGCTGATGTTTCAGGAAGCGCGCCTGCTGCCCTGGAAAAAGATCATCGATAACGTCGGCCTGGGCCTTAAAGGCAACTGGCGGCCCCAGGCCCTTGAAGCGCTGGAAGCGGTCGGCCTGGCCGAGCGTGCCGATGAGTGGCCGGCAGCGTTGTCTGGTGGCCAGAAACAACGGGTGGCCCTGGCCCGCGCCCTGATTCACCAGCCGCGCCTGTTGCTGCTGGACGAACCTTTGGGGGCGCTGGATGCCCTGACCCGCATCGAGATGCAGCAACTGATCGAAAACCTGTGGCGCAAGCATGGTTTTACCGTGTTGCTGGTGACCCATGACGTCAGCGAAGCCGTGGCCATTGCCGACCGCGTGATCCTGATCGAGGACGGCGAAATCGGCCTCGACCTGCATGTGGAACTGCCACGCCCGCGGGTCCGCGGCTCCCATCGCCTGGCGGCCCTGGAAACCGAAGTGCTCAACCGTGTGCTGTCACTGCCCGGCACGCCGCCTGAGCCGGAACCTGTTTCACCGTTGCCTACGCAATTGCGTTGGGCGCAATAACTCACTTGTCCCTAAGGAATAACACCATGACTATCAAAGCGATCAACGTGCGTAACCAGTTCAAAGGCACCATCAAGGAAATCGTCGAAGGCGACGTACTGTCGGAAATCGACGTGCAGACCGCGTCCGGCATCGTCACGTCAGTGATCACCACCCGCTCGGTCAAAGAGCTGGAGCTGGTGATTGGCAGTGAAGTGATTGCGTTTGTGAAGTCCACCGAGGTGTCGATCGCCAAGCTGTGATCGGCTTCAGACCGCTATCGCAGGCAAGCCTACTGCCACATTCGAACATGGGAATGCGGTCGAATGTGGGAGCGGGCTTGCTCGCGAAGAGGCCGGCCCAGTCACCGTAAAACTTATCGCTTAGGCAAAAACACCGGCAAATAAAGCCCCACATACGCATCGAATACCCGCATCCCTTCCTCCGCCATGCGCGGGGTGATCTGCCCATGCTGATGCACCGAGCGCGCATACACGCGGTCGCTCAGTTCCAGTGCCAGGGCAAACACGTCCACATCCGCCGGCAGCGTCGGCACCTCAAAGTGGCGGTTGAACACTTGCAGCATCAAGTCCCCCAACTCCAGGTCGTGCTGGCGGTCGGCCTGGGTCACTTCGGTGAGGCCGTGCTGGGCGAGGATCAATTGGCGGGCGGCGGCGTCCTTGCTGTAGATCGCCAGCATGCGCAGCTCGACCAGGCGCGACAGGTCGCGCCAAGTGTGCAGTTGGTCGTGGTCGATGGGTGCTTGCAGCGCTGCGCGGAAGGCGGCGTGCACGTCTGCCGTCAGGGCTTCGAGCAAGGCCGGTACGCTGGCGAAAAAGTGATACACCGAGGACGGCGGAATCTGCGCCCGTTCGGCCACGCTGTAGATCGACAGGCTGGCCACACCTTCGGCGGCCAGCAAGGTGCGGGCGGCGTCGAGGATCGCGTCGATCCGGGCCTGGCTGCGGGCGCGGGGTTTGCGAGGGGCGGCGGGGCGGGTCATGGATGTCTCCTACAGGGCAGCGGGCATTGTATGAGCAGGAAGGTGTGTTGTCTGCCAAACCGCTATCGCTGTAGGCGCTGGCTTGCCAGCGATCCGCCGCAGGCGGCCATAAAAAAACGCCACAGGCCATAAGCCTGCAGCGTTCATTTATTGCAGCCACCGCTTACACGGTATGCAGATACCAGTTGTATTCAAGGTCGGAGATGGAGTGTTCGAACTCCTCCAGCTCACTTTCCTTACAGGCGACGAAGATATCGATGTATTTCGGATCGATGTACTTGGCCATCACCTCGCTGTCGTCCAACTCGCGCAGGGCGTCGCGCAGGTTGTTCGGCAGGCTTTGCTCGTTCTGCTCGTAGCTGTTGCCTTCCACCGGTGCGCCAGGCTCGATCTTGTTGGTCAGGCCGTGGTGTACGCCTGCCAGGACCGAAGCCATCAGCAGGTAAGGGTTGGCATCGGCGCCGGCCACACGGTGTTCGATACGTACGGCGTCGGACGAGCCGGTCGGTACGCGAATCGCCACGGTGCGGTTGTCCAGGCCCCAGCACGGCGAGTTCGGCACGTAGAACTGTGCGCCGAAACGACGGTAGGAGTTGACGTTGGGGCACAGGAAAGCCATTTGTGCAGGCAGGGTCTCCAGCACACCGCCGATCGCGTGACGCAATGCGGCGTTCTGCTCGGGATCCTCGCTGGCAAAGATGTTCTTGCCGTCTTTGTCCAGGATCGAAATATGCACGTGCAACCCATTGCCGGCCTGGCCTGGGTAAGGCTTGGCCATGAAGGTGGTATCCATCTCATGGTCGTAGGCAATGTTCTTGATCAAACGCTTGAGCAGTACCGCGTAGTCGCATGCCTTGATCGGATCGGCGACGTGGTGCAGGTTCACTTCGAACTGCGCCGGGGCACTTTCCTTGACGATGGCGTCAGCCGGGATGCCTTGCTCTTTGGCACCTTCCAGAATGTCCTGGAGGCAGTCGACGTATTCGTCGAGGTCGTCGATCAGGTAGACCTGTGTCGAGTGCGGGCGTTTGCCGGAAATCGGCGAGCGGGGAGGTTGTGGCCGGCCGTTCACGTTCTCCTGGTCGATCAGGTAGAACTCAAGCTCGAAGGCGGCGCAGATGGTCAGGCCCATATCGTCAAACTTGGTTACAACTTGGCGGAGCACTTCGCGCGGATCGGCGAAGAAAGGTTCACCTTCAAGTTCGTGCATGGTCATCAGCAGTTGCGCGGTAGGGCGCTTTTGCCAGGGTTCATTGCACAGGGTGTCGGGGATTGGATAACAGATTCGGTCAGCATCACCGATGTCCAGACCCAGGCCGGTGCTTTCCACCGTCGAGCCATTGATATCCAGGGCAAATAAAGAGGCCGGCAAGTTGATGCCTTTCTCGTAAACCTTGTGGAGGCTGGTGCGTTCGATGCGCTTACCGCGCACCACACCATTCATATCCGCAATTAGAAGGTCTACGTACAGAACCTCAGGATGATCCTTAAGGAACGCGTTCGCTTCGTTAAGCTGAACGGCACGCGGGGGTACCGACATGATGCAACACCTTTGTTGTTAAAAATATCAATCATTGATCTTTTCTGGTTTCAGTCAACCCGAACGGCTTGCCGAAGTCAAGCGAGGCCTTTTTTGCCCTAAAAAAGCGCCCAGGGGGCTTTTTTGCGGCTTTTTTGGGCAGTTTTGCCAGTTTGACCGGCTTGGGACTAGCAGGCTTGAGCGGGCCGTGTTGTATTTTTTACGGGGGTGTTGTGTAAAAAAATGAACAAGGCTAAGCTCGATTCAAACCCATAACAGCAATAATACCGGGGTGCTTCATGTCTGGCCTGCCGTTAATCGGCGTCACCGCCTGCTCCAAACAGGTTGGTCTGCATGCTTATCACATCAGTGGCGACAAATACGTCCGCGCCGTGGCAGTCGCTGCCAAGGGCCTGCCATTGATTATTCCGTCCTTGGCGGAGCTGTTCGAACCGGCCAATATTCTTGACGGTCTGGACGGCATTCTCTTTACCGGCTCACCTTCCAATATCGAACCCTTCCATTACGACGGTCCGGCCAGTGCGCCCGGGACTGCCCATGATCCTGCACGGGACCAGAGCACCCTGCCGCTGATTCGCGCCGCGATTGCCGCAGGCGTGCCGGTGCTGGGGATTTGCCGGGGCTTCCAGGAAATGAACGTGGCCCTGGGCGGCAGCCTGCACCAGAAGGTTCATGAGTTGCCGGGTATGCTCGATCACCGCGAAGACGATACCCAGCCGCTGGAAGTCCAGTACGGCCCGGCGCACGCCGTGGCGATCGCCCCGGGCGGGGTATTGGCGGGCCTGGGCTTGCCGGACACGATCCAGGTCAACTCGATCCACAGCCAGGGCGTCGACCGCCTGGCGCCGGGCCTGCAGGTCGAGGCGACCGCGCCGGACGGCCTGGTCGAGGCTTTTTCGCTCAAACAGGGCAAGGCTTTTGCAGACGCTTTTGCATTAGGAGTGCAATGGCACCCTGAATGGCAGGTAAGCTCCAACCCGTACTACCTCGCGATCTTCCAGGCATTTGGCGATGCCTGCCGAACGCGGGCGAAACAAAGAGACGCGCACGCGTCAAACAACGCCTGACCTTTAATGGATGTCAGGAAACCCAGCCCAGAGGCATTTATGAGTAACAACCTCGACCAGCTCACCGATTGGTTGAAAGACCACAAGATCACAGAAGTCGAATGCATGATTGGCGACCTCACGGGGATCACCCGGGGCAAGATCTCGCCGACCAACAAGTTCATTGCCGAAAAAGGCATGCGCCTGCCCGAGAGCGTTCTGTTGCAGACCGTGACCGGCGACTATGTCGAAGACGACATCTATTACGAATTGCTCGACCCGGCCGACATCGACATGATCTGCCGCCCGGACCAAAACGCTGTGTTCCTGGTGCCCTGGGCCATCGAGCCCACCGCCCAGGTGATCCACGACACCTACGACAAGCAAGGCAACCCCATCGAGCTGTCGCCGCGCAACGTGCTCAAGAAAGTCCTCAAGCTCTACGAAGACAAAGGCTGGCAGCCCATCGTGGCGCCGGAGATGGAGTTCTACCTGACCAAGCGCTGCGAAGACCCGGACTTCCCGCTGCAACCGCCGATTGGCCGCTCTGGCCGTCCGGAAACCGGTCGCCAGTCCTTCTCTATAGAAGCGGCCAACGAATTCGACCCACTGTTCGAAGATGTCTACGACTGGTGCGAGCTGCAGGAGCTGGACCTGGACACCCTGATCCACGAGGACGGCACGGCGCAGATGGAAATCAACTTCCGTCACGGCGATGCCCTGTCCCTGGCCGACCAGATCCTGGTGTTCAAGCGCACCATGCGTGAAGCCGCGCTCAAGCACGACGTGGCCGCCACCTTCATGGCCAAGCCGATGACCGGCGAGCCCGGCAGCGCCATGCACCTGCACCAGAGCATCATTGATATCGCCACCGGCAAGAACGTGTTCTCCAATGAGGACGGCTCCAAGAGCGAGCTGTTCCTGCACCACATCGGTGGCCTGCAGAAGTTCATCCCCGAGCTGTTGCCGCTGTTTGCGCCTAACGTCAACTCGTTCCGCCGCTTCCTGCCCGACACCTCGGCGCCGGTGAACGTGGAGTGGGGCGAAGAGAACCGCACCGTGGGCCTGCGCGTGCCGGATGCCGGCCCGCAGAACCGCCGCGTGGAAAACCGCCTGCCGGGCGCCGATGCCAACCCGTACCTGGCCATCGCCGCCAGCCTGCTGTGCGGCTATATCGGCATGGTCGAAGGCATCAGCCCGAGCGCCCCGGTGGTCGGTCGTGGCTACGAGCGACGCAACCTGCGCCTGCCGTTGACCATCGAAGATGCGCTGGAGCGCATGGAAAACAGCAAGACCATCGAGAAATACCTGGGTCACAAATTCATCACTGGCTACGTCGCGGTCAAGCGGGCCGAGCATGAAAACTTCAAGCGCGTGATCAGTTCGTGGGAGCGGGAATTCCTGCTCTTCGCCGTCTGATGCGCCGGGTGCGGCCAGGATGGGTCGCACCTTCACCTACTTTTTGGAGATTGGTATGTCCAGCAACAACCCGCAAACCCGTGAATGGCAAGCCCTGAGCAACGATCATCACTTGGCGCCGTTCAGCGACTTCAAGCAGTTGAAAGAGAAAGGCCCGCGCATTATCACCAACGCCAAGGGCGTTTACCTGTGGGACAGCGAAGGCAACAAGATCCTCGACGGCATGGCCGGCCTGTGGTGCGTGGCCATCGGTTATGGTCGCGATGAGCTGGCTGACGCCGCCGCCAAGCAGATGAAACAACTGCCTTACTACAACCTGTTCTTCCAGACCGCCCACCCGCCAGTGCTGGAACTGGCCAAGGCGATCGCCGATATCGCCCCGGCCGGCATGAACCACGTGTTCTTCACTGGCTCCGGCTCCGAAGGCAACGACACCATGTTGCGCATGGTCCGCCACTATTGGGCGATCAAGGGCCAGCCGAACAAGAAGACCATCATCAGCCGCAAGAATGGCTACCACGGTTCCACCGTGGCCGGCGCCAGCCTGGGCGGCATGACTTATATGCACGAGCAGGGCGACTTGCCGATCCCGGGCATCGTGCACATCGCCCAGCCGTACTGGTTTGGCGAAGGCGGCGACATGAGCCCTGAAGAGTTCGGGGTGTGGGCCGCCAATCAACTGGAAGAGAAGATTCTGGAAGTCGGCGTGGACAACGTCGGTGCCTTTATCGCCGAGCCGATCCAGGGCGCCGGCGGTGTGATCGTGCCGCCAGAGACCTACTGGCCGCGCATCAAGGAAATCCTCGCCAAGTACGACATCCTGTTTGTCGCCGACGAAGTGATCTGTGGCTTTGGCCGCACCGGTGAGTGGTTCGGTAGCGATTTCTACGGTCTCAAGCCGGACATGATGACCATCGCCAAGGGCCTGACCTCGGGCTACATCCCCATGGGCGGCCTGATCGTGCGCGACGAAGTGGTGGCAGTGCTCAACGAAGGCGGCGATTTCAACCACGGCTTCACCTATTCCGGGCACCCGGTGGCTGCTGCGGTGGCCCTGGAAAACATCCGCATCATGCGCGATGAAAAAATTGTCAGCCGCGTCCATGACGAAACGGCACCGTATTTGCAAAAGCGTCTACGCGAGCTCGCGGATCATCCGCTGGTGGGCGAAGTACGTGGTGTCGGCATGTTGGGTGCGATCGAGCTGGTACAGGACAAGGCCACGCGCAAGCGTTATGAAGGCAAGGGCGTGGGCATGATCTGCCGCACCTTCTGTTTCGAAAATGGCCTGATCATGCGCGCCGTGGGCGACACCATGATCATTTCGCCGCCGCTGGTGATCAGCAAGGCCGAGATTGACGAGCTGGTGACCAAGGCTCGCCAGTGCCTGGATCTGACTTTGGCGGCATTGCAGGGCTAAGTGCTAGGCTCAGAATGCAGCGGCTAGCGGCTGTTGCATTCGGGCAATGATAAATGCGGGGCTTTGGTTGAAAGCCGGCCCCTGAACTTGCCAGACTGTCGCCCTGTTTTGTTGCCCTTCGACGGGCCATGAAACGTAGAAAAATGTGGCCCAAAAAAGAAAAATTGGAGCATGACCGAATGAAGGCATTAGGTTTGAAGAACGCTGGCAAGACCCTCCTGGCCTTGTCCCTGATGGGCGTGATGGCGGGCGCGGCCCAGGCAGACAGTAAAGTACTGCATGTCTACAACTGGTCCGACTATATTGCACCGGACACCATCGCCAACTTCGAGAAAGAGTCTGGCATCAAAGTGGTGTACGACGTTTTCGACAGCAACGAAACCCTCGAGGCCAAGCTGCTGGCGGGCAAGTCCGGCTACGACGTGGTTGTGCCGTCGAACAACTTCCTGGCCAAGCAGATCAAGGCCGGTGTGTACCAGGAGCTGGACAAGTCCAAGCTGCCTAACTGGAAGAACCTCGATACCGACCTGCTCAAGGCCGTCGGTGACGCCAGCGACAAAGGCAACCTGCACGCATTCCCGTACATGTGGGGCACCATCGGCATCGGCTACAACCCCGACAAGGTCAAGGCTGCGCTGGGCGTGGACAAGATCGACTCGTGGGATGTGCTGTTCAAGCCCGAGAACATCGAAAAACTCAAAAGCTGTGGCGTGAGCTTCCTCGATTCGCCAACCGAAATGATCCCGGTGGCCCTGCACTACCTGGGTTACCCGACCGACAGCCAGGACAAGAAGCAACTGGCTGAAGCTGAGGCACTGTTCCTCAAGATCCGTCCTTCGATAGGCTACTTCCATTCCTCCAAGTACATCTCGGACCTGGCCAACGGCAACATCTGCGTGGCCGTGGGTTACTCGGGCGACCTGGAACAATCCAAGTCCCGCGCGGCTGAAGCCGGTGGCAAGGTCAAGGTTTCCTACGCCATTCCGAAAGAAGGTGCAGGCAGTTTCTACGACATGGTCGCCATCCCTAAAGATGCCGAGAACCTGGACGCCGCCTACCAGTTCATGAACTACCTGCTCAAGCCTGAAGTCATGGCTGCCATCACCAACAGCGTACGTTTCCCGAACGGTAACAAGGCCGCTACGCCGCTGGTGAACAAGGATATCTCGGGTGACCCGAGCATCTATCCCTCGGATGCAGTGAAAGCCAAGCTGTATGCAATCAGCGATCTGCCGGCCGCTACCCAGCGCCTGCTGACGCGCAGCTGGACCAAGATCAAGTCGGGTAAATAAGCCTTGATAAGTGTGGGAGGGGGTTTGGGTGGGAGCGGGCTTGATCGCGAAGGCGGCGTGTCAGTAGAGACATATGCAGGCTGACACGCCGCCTTCGCGAGCAAGCCCGCTCCCACACAAGCCCGCTCTCACAAATTAAATGACAGAAAGTTTTGCCGGATCGGTTTATCGAGGGTAAGTTGCGCGCCGGTTTTGTTGTCGGGCAACAACTTTGGGCCCAACTATTTAAGAGGACCTCCACTTGCCAATTTCTTTATTTCGCAAAGCCTTGCTGGTAGGGGCGGGTCTCACGTTGGCAGTCAGCGTGCAGGCGGCTTCGACTGTGCATGTTTATAACTGGTCGGACTACATCGGCCCCGACACCCTGGCCAACTTTGAAAAGGCCACCGGCATCAAGCCGGTCTATGACGTGTTCGATTCCAACGAAACCCTGGAAGGCAAATTGCTGGCCGGGCGCACCGGCTATGACGTGGTGGTGCCGTCCAACCACTTCCTGGGCAAGCAGATCAAGGCGGGCGCGTTCCAGAAAATCGACAAGGCGCAGTTGAGCAACTACGCCAACCTCGACCCGGCGCTGCTCAAGCGCCTGGAAAAGAACGACCCGGGTAACCAATACGCGGTGCCTTACCTGTGGGGCACCAACGGCATTGGCTACAACGTCGACAAAGTGAAGGAAGTGCTGGGTGTCGACAAGATCGACTCCTGGGCCGTGCTGTTCGAGCCGGAAAACATGAAGAAGCTGGCCAGTTGCGGCGTGTCCTTCATGGACTCGGCCGATGAAATGCTACCGGCGGTGCTCAACTACATGGGCCTGGACCCTAATAGCACCAACCCGGCCGACTATAAAAAGGCCGAGGAAAAACTCCTGAAAGTACGTCCCTACGTGACCTACTTCCACTCATCCAAATACATCTCGGACCTGGCCAACGGCAATATCTGCGTGGCTGCCGGCTTCTCCGGCGATGTGTTCCAGGCCAAGGCCCGGGCGGCCGAGGCAGGCAAGGGCGTGAACATCGCCTACGCGATTCCGAAAGAAGGCGGCAACCTGTGGTTTGACGTGCTGGCGATCCCCAAGGACGCGACCAACGTCAAGGAGGCCCACGCCTTCATCAACTATTTACTGCAACCTGAAGTGATCGCTCAGGTCAGTGATTACGTCGGCTACGCCAACCCTAACCCAGGGGCGGACACGCTGATGGAGCAATCGATACGCACCGACGAAGCGGTTTATCCACCGCAGGCGGTTCTCGACCGGACGTTTGTCAACTTCGAGCTACCCCCGAAAGTGCAACGCTTGATGACCCGTAGTTGGACCAAGGTCAAGACGGGCAAGTAAGGCTCACACTATCTAAGGTTCGTCCGTATTGGACGTTCTGCACTCTTTTTTTCTGGGAGTTTCGTAAATGGCAGTTGCCTCCGGCGCCTATAAGAAAGCCCTCGAGGGCGACCAGACACCGAAAAAGGTGTTGGTCAAAATCGACCGGGTCACGAAGAAGTTCGACGAGACGATTGCCGTGGACGATGTGTCCCTGGAAATCAAGAAAGGCGAGATCTTCGCCTTGCTCGGCGGTTCTGGTTCGGGCAAGTCCACCTTGCTGCGCATGCTCGCAGGTTTCGAGCGACCGACCGAAGGGCGGATTTTCCTCGACGGTGTGGATATCACCGACATGCCGCCCTACGAGCGGCCGATCAACATGATGTTCCAGTCCTACGCCTTGTTCCCACACATGACCGTGGCGCAGAACATCGCCTTCGGCCTGCAACAGGACAAGATCCCCAAGGCCGAAGTCGAGGCCCGCGTGGCCGAGATGCTCAAGCTGGTACAGATGAGCCAGTACGCCAAGCGCAAGCCGCACCAGTTGTCTGGCGGCCAGCGTCAGCGGGTGGCCCTGGCCCGGTCCCTGGCCAAGCGCCCGAAACTGCTGCTGCTCGATGAGCCAATGGGCGCGCTGGACAAGAAGCTGCGCTCGCAGATGCAGCTTGAACTCGTCGAAATCATCGAGCGCGTCGGCGTGACCTGCGTGATGGTGACCCACGACCAGGAAGAGGCCATGACCATGGCCGAGCGCATCGCGATCATGCACCTGGGCTGGATCGCGCAGATCGGCAGCCCGATCGATATCTACGAAACCCCCACCAGCCGCCTGGTGTGCGAGTTCATCGGCAACGTCAACATCTTCGACACCGTGGTGGTGGATGACGCCGAAGGCCACGCGGTGCTCAAGTGCGCCGACCTGGACCGCGATATCTACGTGGGTTATGGCATCGCCACGTCGGTGGAAGACAAGTCGGTGACCTACGCCATCCGCCCGGAAAAGCTGCTGGTCACCACCGAAATGCCGACCTGCGAGCACAACTGGTCCAGCGGCAAGGTGCATGACATTGCCTACCTGGGCGGCCACTCGGTGTTCTACGTCGAGCTGCCGAGCGGCAAGCTGGTGCAGTCCTTCGTCGCCAACGCCGAACGCCGTGGCGCGCGGCCGACCTGGGGTGACCAGGTCTACGTATGGTGGGAAGACGACAGCGGCGTGGTACTTCGCTCATGAACATGAAGAAATTCAAACGGCGATTACACCGAATAATTCCCAGCGGCAAGCAGGTGGTCATCGGGATTCCATTCCTGTGGCTGTTCCTGTTCTTCATGCTGCCGTTCTTCATCGTCCTGAAGATCAGCTTTGCCGAAGCCGACGTGGCGATCCCGCCCTACACCGAGATCTACACCTACATCGAGCAGAAGCTGGAGGTGGTGCTCAACCTGGCCAACTACAGCCTGCTGGCCGGCGACGAACTGTACATCGCCGCCTACCTCGGCTCGCTGAAGATGGCGTTTTTCAGCACGGCCTTGTGCCTGCTGATCGGCTACCCGATGGCCTACGCCATCGCCAGTGCGCGCAAAGAGATGCAGACCGTGCTGGTGCTGCTGATCATGATGCCGACCTGGACCGCGATCCTGATCCGCGTGTATGCGTGGATGGGCATCCTTAGCAACAACGGCTTGCTCAATGGCTTCCTGATGTCCATGGGCCTGATCAACGAACCGTTGCAGATCCTCAACACCAATATCGCGGTGTATATCGGCGTGGTCTATTCGTACCTGCCGTTCATGATCCTGCCGCTGTATGCCAACCTGGTCAAACATGACCAGAGCCTGCTGGAAGCCGCGTCGGACCTGGGTTCGAGCACCTTCAACAGCTTCTGGAAAATCACCGTGCCGCTGTCCAAGAACGGCATCATTGCCGGCTGCATGCTGGTATTCATCCCGGTGGTGGGCGAGTTCGTGATCCCGGAACTGCTGGGCGGCCCGGAAACCCTGATGATCGGTAAAGTGTTGTGGCAAGAATTCTTCAACAACCGCGACTGGCCGGTGGCCTCTGCGCTGGCGGTGGTGATGCTGGCGATCCTGATCGTGCCGATCATTCTGTTTAACCGCAGCCAAGCCAAAGAGATGGAGGGCAAGGTATGAAGCGCTTCAGTTTCTCCAGCTTCATGCTGGTCGTAGGGCTGCTGTTCATCTACCTGCCGATGCTGATCCTGGTGATCTATTCGTTCAACGAATCGAAACTGGTGACGGTGTGGGGCGGCTGGTCGATCAAGTGGTACGTGGGCCTGTTGGACAACACCCAGTTGATGGGCTCGGTGGCGCGCTCCCTGGAAATCGCCTGCTACACGGCGGTGGCCGCAGTGGCGCTGGGTACGTTGGCAGCGTTCGTGCTAACCCGTATCAGCCAGTTCAAGGGCCGCACGCTGTTTGGCGGCCTGGTGACCGCGCCGCTGGTGATGCCGGAAGTGATCACCGGTCTGTCGCTGTTGCTGCTGTTCGTGGCCATGGCGCAGATGATCGGCTGGCCCCAGGAGCGTGGCATCGTCACCATCTGGATCGCCCACACCACGTTCTGTGCGGCGTATGTGGCGGTGGTGGTGTCGGCACGCTTGCGTGAGCTGGACCTGTCGATCGAAGAGGCGGCCATGGACCTGGGTGCGCGGCCGTGGAAGGTGTTCTTCCTGATCACTATCCCGATGATCGCACCCTCGCTGGCGGCGGGCGGCATGATGTCGTTCGCGTTGTCCCTGGATGACCTGGTACTGGCCAGCTTCGTGTCGGGCCCGGGTTCGACCACCTTGCCGATGGAAGTGTTCTCGGCGGTGCGCCTTGGGGTCAAGCCCGAGATCAACGCCGTGGCCAGCCTGATTCTGTTGGCGGTGTCGCTGGTGACCTTTTTGGTGTGGTTCTTCAGCCGCCGTGCCGAAGAGCGGCGCAAGAAGGCGATCCAGCAAGCGATCGAAGAAGCTGCGGCGGATGGCTGGAAACAGCCGGATGTACGGCGCGCGCCCGCACCGGTCTAACGGCCGGAACAGGCTCAAAATGTGGGAGCTGGCTTGCCTGCGATAGCAGAGTGTCAGTCACAGAAGATGTGACTGAACCACCGCTATCGCAGGCAAGCCAGCTCCCATATTCAATTGCATTTCAAGTTGATTAAGCCGTCCACGGCGACTGGCGAATCACCTCGACAAAGTTCATCGGCTTGAACCCCGGCTCCTGATCCACCAGCACATCGGTCTTCACGTTGCCAAACGTGGTCTGCGGGCGATGACGCAACCCGTCGGCAAACGCGCAGATGATGCACTCCTTGAACCCTTCACCCCGTGGATGCGCATGCACCACCGCCTCGCGCTGCACGTGGGTAAACGCGGCGTAGTCCATGCCCAGCACATCCATCTCCACGCCAGCGGTCACCAGGGCGACGGTAGGGCGCAGGTGCTTGGGCACGCCCGGCGTGGTGTGCAGGGCGATGGACAGCCATACCTGCTCGATATCGTCGTCGCTCAAGCCATAAGGCTTCAGAAAGGCGGCAGCAGCGTTGGCGCCGTCCACTTCAAAACGCTCATCATCGCTGCGGTGGCCGGCCACCAGGCCCAAGTCATGGAACATTGCGCCGACGTACAGCAGCTCCGGGTTGTAGGCCAATTGCTGGCGCTCGCCGCTCAAGGCGCCAAACAGGAACACCCGGCGGGAGTGGTGGTAGAGCAGGTCGGATTCAATGTCGCGGATGTATTCGGTGGTAGCCTTGGCCAGGGCACTGTCGGGGATTTTGATGCCGGCGATGGTGGTGCTCATGGTCATGATCCTCAAGAAAGCGCCGGTTGGCGCTGATCAGTCCAGTCTGGTCGCCCAGCTGCCAGGCAACCACCGCCGCAGGGGCGCGATCCCGGCCAATGTGCCTTCATATCGCGCCATGGTTGTACACGATCCAATGTGGGAGCTGGCTTGCCTGCGATAGCATCGCCTCGGTACATCAGGTATACCCAGGTGATGCCATCGCAGCGATGCGGCGATCCGACAAGCCAGCTCCCACAGGGTTTTGCGACAGTCCAGAGGAAGGTTTACCCATGCACAAGACCGTCGCGATCCTGATCTTCCCCGGCGTCCAGTCGCTGGACGTGACCGGCCCCATGGATGTGTTCTGCGAGGCCAATCGCTTCCTGGCGCCTGCGGATCATTACCGGCTCGAAGTCATCGGCCAGGTCCAGGGCCAGATCGCCTGTTCCAACGGTCTGTCCTTGCAGGCTCATATCCATTACAGCAATGCGCTGCAAGCCTATGACCTGTTGTTGGTCGCCGGCGGCCCGCAGTTGCCCTTCGAAGATTTCGGCGCGCCGTTCCATCAATGGCTGCGTGACGCCAGCGCCAGGGCCCGGCGCTTCGGTTCGATCTGTAATGGCGCCTTCATGCTGGCCCGGGCCGGATTGCTGGATGGCAAAACCGTCACCACCCACTGGAGCGATGCGGCTGATCTGGCGCGCCTGTGCCCCTCGACCCAGGTCGACGCCGACCGCCTCTACGTGCAGGACGCCAACCTCTACACCTCGGCCGGGGTCACGGCGGGCATCGACCTGTCGCTGTACCTGTTGGCCCAGGACCACGGCCCGGAAGTGGCCTTGAGCGTGGCCAAGCGCCTGGTGGTGTTTACCCAGCGCAGCGGCGGGCAATCGCAGTTCAGCCCGTTCCTCACGCCCCACGCCGAAGCCACCTCGGCGGTGGCGCAAGTGCAGTTGTACGTGCTGGCGAACCTGACGGGTGACCTGGGCATCGCCGACCTGGCCCGCGCGGCCAATATGAGTGCGCGCAACTTTTCGCGGGTGTTTGCCCGCGAAGCGCGGATCACCCCGGCAGAGTTTGTCGAGCGCGCGCGGGTGGATGCGGCGCGGGTGATGCTCGAAAGCAGCACCGCACCGCTGAAGACCGTGGCCTACCAATGCGGGTTTCGCGACGCCCAGCACCTGCGCAGCGTGTTCAATCGCCGGCTGGGGGTGACGCCGCAGCAGTTCCGGCTCAACTTTGCGGCGCTGGTTTGAGTGTGTCGTAGGCTTCCAGTGCGCGCAGCGAGTAGATGTAGGCGGCGCCGGCATTCAGCGAGATCGCGGTGGCAAGCGTCGCGGCGATTTCTTCGCGGGTGGCACCGGCCTTGATCGCGGCGTCGGCATGTACGCCGATGCAGCCGTCGCAGCGGGTGGTGATGGCCACGGCAATCGCGATCAGTTCGCGGGTCTTGGCATCCAGGACGTTGTTTTCCTCGGCAGCCTCGCCCAGCGCCATGTAGGCTTTGACCATCTTCGGGTTGCTCTTGCCCAGTGCGCCAAAGGCGTTCTTCACGGTGGGCAGCAAGTCGGGCCAGTTATTGAACATTGCGTTGACTCCTGAACGGGTTGGGTGTGAAGCCAGTGTGTGCCGTTCGGATTTGGCGGTATTGTTCGATCCGCTCATCTTTTTGACCGATATTCGCAAATGAACGCTATCGACACGCTGATCACATTGGCCAACCTGCGTGGCCGCCTTGACGTGCGCTGCCAGTTCCAGGGCGACTGGGCCCTGGACCATGCGCCCGAATCGCTGGGGGTGGCGCCGTATCATATTGTCGTGCGGGGGACCTGCCACGCCGAGCTTTCGGGTGGGCAGCAGGTGACGCTGGCAGAAGGCGATATCCTGTTGATGCCCGGTGGTGCGACCCATCTGCTGCGCAGCCAGGGCGCGCAGACCCTGCCGAGGCTGCCCACGGTGATCGACAGCGGGGTACTGAAGGTGCATCGCTTGGGCGGTGATCAGCCGGAGGTTGAGATGCTCTGTGGCGCCTTTCACTACAACCGCCAGTCGTTGCTGTTTGCGGCCTTGCCCGAGTACCTGGTGGTGTCCAGCCGACAATGGCCGGCCGATGGGCAACTGGCGGCACTGATTGCGCTGATGCGCAGTGAGGCTGACGGTGAGCGGCTGGGCGCGCGGTCGTTTATTGATGCCCTGTCGGTGGCGCTGTTCACCTTGCTGGTGCGCACCTGGTTGGCGCAACAGGCGCCGCTGGCCGGCACCTTTGCCTTGCTCACCGACAAACGCCTGGGCCGCGCCTGGCAGGCGATGCTGGCCGAGCCCGGGCATGACTGGACCATCGACAGCCTGGCGGGGGCTGCATCGATGTCCCGGGCCACGTTCATGCGCGCATTTGTCAAAGTGGCCGGCGTGTCGCCGTGGGTGCTGCTGACCCAGTTGCGCATGGAGCTGGCGTTCAATCTGCTGCAGCAGTCACGGCTGAGCCTGACGGATATTGCGGCCCGGGTGGGTTACCAGTCCCAGGCGGCGTTCAGCAAGAAATTCAAGGAGGCATATGGCCAAGCGCCCGGTCGAATGCGCAACGCAGATTAAAACTGTGGGAGCGGGCTTGCCCGCGATGGCGGTGTATCAGTCAACTAATGTATCGACTGACACTCAGCCATCGCGAGCAAGCCCGCTCCCACCGTTTTGAGGGTGTTTCTTCAGGGCTGTTGTGGGCGGGCCGGCAACAACTTGAGGGTGCCGCGAGTATTGGCCTGGACCTCTTCTTCATCAAAATGCGCCTGCTCGTACCCGCCCTCGATATAGGTCTCGGCCTGGTCGGCATAGTGCTTGTCGAACGGCACACCGCTTTGGCCCACCGGGTTGATGGTCAGCGCGTGAGCGGCGTCGGCAAAGTCCACCAGGCGTCGGGTGGACGGGCCGTACGTCACCGGCCATGGCGCAGGGCCGATGATTGCCGACAGGTTGTTCGGCACTTCGTGGCTGCCCGGTGAGGCGAACGGCCCGACATTGACGATCTGGTCCAGTGGCTTCTTGATGCCCAGCGGATGGCCGTGGGTCAGGGTATGGGCCTTGCCCCACTGCCATTGCGCCGGGTCGTCACCGAAGGTGGTTCTCAGGTGCGCCAGGCTGTTGTCCCAGGCGTGCTTGACGGTCGCGGCACGCTGGCCGTTCCACCACGGCGAATCGGCAGCAGCGGCCAGGCGTGGCAAGGCGGCGTCGATCACACGAGTGGTGATCAGGGTCTTGAACATCTCGTCACCCAGTTTGGGGCGAAAGGCCGCGTCAGTCAGGTCGTACAGCAGTTGGTTGAACAGCGTGGCCGGGATCGATTCCACCGGGTAGTCACCTTTCCATGCGGCCAGTTGCTCCAGCAGCTTGAGTTCGGCCGGGTCCTTGACCACCTCGCGCAGCACCGGCAACAGCGGCGCCAGCAGGCGTGGCCCGTAGGCGGTGGTGGTGCCCAGTTGCAGGGCCTGGCTGTTGTCCAGGTCCCATTTGATCTGGTTGTCGCTCAATTGCGCGTTCAACTGCTGGCCACGGTCCGCCAGGTTGTAATAGCCGGGGATCTGCATGCCAGTAGGCGATACCGGCTGGGCATTGGCCGAGACCACGTAGCCGCGCGCCGGGTTTTCTTCCTGGGGGTTGGCGCTGAACGGGTAGAAGCCCAGCTTGTCGGCCTGGGCTGTGCTGCCATCGAGGATAAACCCGGCGTTGACCCCGGCCTGGCGGATCGGCAACTGCGCTGCGGCCCACCAGCCAATATCGCCCTTGGCATTGGCCCACACGATATTGAGCCCCGGTGCATGCACCTTGGCCACCGCCTGGCGGGCCTTGGCCAGGGTGTCGGCGCGGTTGAGTTGGTAGAAACCATCGAGGATCGGGTTTTCGGTATCGAGGAACGCCCACCACATGGCAATCGGCGTGGTGCCGGCATTGGCGCCGAGCACGTCGTTGATGATCGGGCCGTGGGGCGACTGGCGCAGGGTCAGCGTCACCGGGGCCTGGCCCTTGACCGCGATCTGTTGCTCGCTGCTGGTCATGTCGACCCACTGGTCGTGGTAGCGCACCTGGTTGGGGTTGTCCGGGTTGACCTGCTCGGCGATCAGGTCGAGGTCGTCGTTCTGGAACATCGTCAGGCTCCAGCCAAACGCTTTGTTATGGCCCAGGAACGCCACCGGCACCAGGGCGTTGTGATAACCGTAGAGTTCAAAGCCGGGCGCCGACAGGTGCGCCTCGTACCATACAGACGGCACCGAAAAGCGGATATGCGGGTCGCCCGCCAGCAACGGCTTGCCGCTCTTGGTGCGGTTGCCGCTGATGGCCCAGGCGTTGCTGCCTTCGAACTGCGGCAGGCCATTGTCGGCCAGGGCCTGCTCGCTGAGGCGGGCGATGGCGCTCAGGCCTTGCCAGTCGGCGGCGGCCAGGCCGAGGTCGCCCTTGGGTTTCCAGTCGAGGTCGAACACCTTCAGGTAATCGCTGCCCAGTTGGTCGCGCACGTAAGTCAGCAAGGGCTCTGTACGAAAGGCTGCGGCAAAGCTGTAGGCCAGGTAGCCGGCGATGCTGATGGTGTCCTCGGCGGTGAACGGCCGCTTGGGGATGCCCAGCACGTCAAACTCCATGGGGCTGGCGTGGCTGTCCTGATATTGGTTGATCCCGTCCAGATAGGCTTGCAGGGCCTTCCAGTGCGGGGACTGGCGGTCCATCTGGGCCGCGTAGGTGGTGGCGCGCTCGCGGATACGCAGGCTGCGGAACAGTTTATCGGTGTCCAGCAACTTGACGCCGAGCACCTCGGCCAGCTCACCGCGCGCCAGGCGGCGCATGATTTCCATCTGGAACAGGCGGTCCTGGGCGTGCACGTAACCCAGGGCGCGATACAGGTCGGCCTCGTTTTCCGCGCGGATATGCGGCACGCCCCGGTCGTCATAGCGCACCGTGACCGAGCCTTGCAGGTTGGCCAGCTCCACCGTGCCCTGGCGGGTCGGTTGCTTGCTGTAGACGTACCAGCCAGCCCCGAGGGCGATCAACACCAGCAGGGCTACAAGACCCGACAAAACGCGCTTCATAAACAATCCTTATTATTAGAAGTGGGGCTACCTTGAAAATCTACGAACCTTGCGGCCAGGAACAATAGCAGCCCACTGCCAGGGTGTGGGTTGCGTTCACCGCCCGCCCGCCGTTGAGCGCCTGCAGGATCGGTTCGATAAAGCTGTTGCTCGAATTACAGGTCAGGCCCTCGCTGTACGGGCCGAAATACGCCAGCTTGCCGCTGCGATCCCAGATACCCACCGCCGGGCTGGCGGGCACCTGGTCGGCGCCGGGCAGGGCGGTGATGATTTTCATCGCGCCAAGGGTCGCGGGCAATTGGCCGTGGCTGCCGGCTTTTTGCAGGGCGTAGAACTCCACGCCCTGGGGCGCGTATTGCTCGATCAGTTCGCTCAGGTGCTGCTGGTTGCCGACATTGCACGGGCAAGCCGGGTCCCAGAAGTGCACCAGGCGGATCGGGCCGGGGCCTGCGAGGTCGTCGGGCAGGCGCAGCAGGTCGCCGGAAAACACCGCCGTATGTTCGCTGAATGCCCGCAGGTAGCGGCCCTGGAACCAGTCATACGCAACCCACAGCACCACGGCGCAGATCAGCAGGATCAGGCTGGCGAGCAGGGCGTTGCGGTAGGGCTTTGGCATTCAGAACAATCCTCGACGGTGGCGTAGCTTGCCATGCTTGCCCTGACAGATGAATATCGCGACTCAATATTCATCTGTTCACTGCTGTGAAGCCCTAGTCTGGAAGTTCTTATGCCCGTTACCTTTGACCCCGATCATCTGCGCGAAAGCCTGCGGCCCCTGGTGGACGCGCAGCCGCTTTCGGCCGAGGCCAGGGTCTACCAGCGCTTCTATGGGCTAGACCTGGCCGCGCGCAAAACCCCGGTGGCCAGCCGCCTGGGGCGCATGGAGGTGGATGGGTTCGAGGTGGTCAGCCAGGTCTGGTGGCCGGCGCAACCTGTGGCCACACTGTTTATGTTCCACGGTTTCTACGATCACATGGGGCTGTATCGCAGCGTGGTGGAGTGGGGGCTGGACCAGGGTTTTGTGGTGATTGCCTGCGATTTGCCGGGCCATGGCCTGTCCAGTGGCGAACGTGCCAGCATCGATGATTTTGCGGTGTACCAGCACGTGGTGAACGGCTTGTTCGACCAAGCCGACGCGCTGCAACTGCCCAAGCCCTGGCACCTGTTCGGGCAAAGCACCGGCGGGGCGATTGTGGTGGACCATCTGCTCAACCATGGCTCCAGCAGCCCGGCGCAAGGCCAGGCCTTCCTGTTGTCGCCGCTGGTGCGGCCGCGTGCCTGGGGTTGGTCGCAGCTCAGCTATTACCTGCTCAAGCCGTTCGTCAAAGGCATCGCCCGGCGCTTCAGCGATAACAGCAACGACCCGGCGTTCCGTCCGTTCCTCGAGGCCGATCCGTTGCAGCCCCGGCAACTACCGACCGCCTGGGTGGGCGCGCTGGCGCGCTGGATCAAGCGCATCGAGGCCGCGCCGCGCAGTACGCGGCGACCACTGATCGTGCAGGGCGAGGAAGATATGACGGTGGATTGGCAGCACAACTTGCAGGTGCTGCGTGGCAAGTTTGATCAGCCGCAGATCCTGATGGTGCCGCGTGGGCGGCATCACATGGCCAATGAGCTGCCTGAAATCCGCGAGGAATACTTCAAGTTCCTCACCGACCACCTGAAATAACCCTCCCCCCCTGTAGGAGCGAGCTTGAACTGGTCAAGTCATCCCGGACACCGATTACGGTGTTTATGCCGCTTTTTGCTCCATGGCTATTGGCGACAGGTAGTTGTTGTAGCTGTGGAGCCTGATTCGGTTGTATCGCATGAAGAAGCTAGTCATATCCTGCCTGGCTTCTTCAACTGTCGTGTAGCCCTTATTGGGCACCCACTCTGATTTGAGTGTCCCGAAGAAACGCTCTGTTGGCGCGTTGTCCCAGCACTGCCCTCTGCGGCTCATGCTTTGCGTTATCCCATGCTCCAGCAGCGCGGACTGAAAGAGCTGGCTGGTGTATTGGCAGCCTTGATCCGAATGAAACATCAAGCCTGCATGTTTACCTCGAACCTCCACCGCCATTCTCAGCGCCCTGCTAACCAGGTTGGCGTCATTGATCAGAGAAAACGCCCAGCCAACGATTCGGCGGGCGAACAGATCAATGACCGCTGCCAAGTGATACCAGCGTTTACCAACCATCAGGCTGGTAACGTCGCCGCACCAGACCTGATTGATTGCGGTTGGCTCGAAGTTACGCTCGAGCAGGTTCTTGGCTACAAATGCTTCGACGCCTCTAGAGCGATACTGATGGCGGCGGCGCTGTCTGCTGGCCAGATTTGCCTCCGCCATGAGTTTTCCGGCCAGATGCCGTCCCACCTTGATCTGCTGGGCCTTCAAGTGCTGAGAGATCATCCGCGCGCCTGCACTTCCCCGGCTTTCGTCATGCAATTGCACGACTTTTGCTCTGAGCGCGTCACGCTTGGTATTCGGCGCTGAGCGACGCTTGAGCCAGTCATAAAACGCGCTGCGGGAAACGCTCAACGCACTACAAAGAAGGCGGGTCGGATATGAGCCCGACTCTCTCAGCTCTTCGATCAGGAAAAACGATCGGGATCCGACATCAAGAGAGCCGTAGCTTTTTTTAATATTTCAGCCTCGGTCTCCAGGCGCTTGACCTTGGCTCGCAGCTGTTGAAGCTCTCGCTGTTCGTCGCTGATTGCCTTAGTACCTGCCACTGGCTGCCCTTTCTGGCGTTCTTTGCGAACCTGATCAATCCAGCGACGCAGAGCCGTAGGCCCAACGTCCATCGATGCACAGACGTCAGAAACTGAGCAGCTATCATCAAGAACCATGCTTGCAGCACGTTGCTTGAACTCGCGGGTGTAGGTCTTTCGCTCTTGCATGGAACCTCCTGATTGGGCGAATCATATCGCCCTTAAGAGGTGTCCGGGAGTATTAGGCCAGTTCAGCTTGCTCGCGAAGAACGTCAACGATAACGCGTGCTGCCTGGTTAGACGCGGCGTCCTTGAGTTCTTCGCGAGCAAGCTCGCTCCTACAGGGGGAGGGGCGTCAGGGGGCCAGGCTGGAGGTGCTTTGGCCGACCGCCAGGCCGGCGCGGATCGCCGCCAGCGCTGCCTGGTAGTAAGCCTTGCCTTGCGGCGACTCGGCAAAGGTGGCGAATTCTTCCAGCTCCGGGTCCGACAAATCCCGATAGACGTACAACAAGGTGTTGTTCAGGTCATTGCCGATCTGCTGCATCAACCGCTCGCGCTGGCCATTGAGCATGCTCTGCGCCTGACCGCCGCCCAACAGGCCGGGGATCATCTGGCTCAGGCTGTCTGCGGCCACGCCGGCAATCGCCAGGCTGACTTCGGCCCCGGCTTCGCGGGCAGGCAGGGCCTGGGCCAGATGGCCGATGATCAGGCTGCGGGTGGCGTCGGCCTGGATTTGCGGCAAGCCCTGGGCGTTCTTGGCCAACTGGTCGCGACGGGTCGCCAGCAACTCGGCGGCGACAATCTTGCGCCCCAGCGGCGACTGGAAAAACGCCAGCGCCGGTTTTGGGTCCGCCAGGTTCTGGCGCAACTGGGCTTCGGCGCGCTGATCCATGGCCTTGGGGGCGAAGCGTTTATTGCTGTTGTCCACCAGCGCCTGGTACACCGCCGGCGGCAAGCTGTTGCGGTAGCGCTGCTGGGCGGCACTCAAGGCGTCATTAAAATGCGCGCGTTGTTCCGGCCAGCCGGCGACCGCGTACAACTGGTCATGGCTGTCTGCCCAGGCGGGCAACACGCAGAACATCAGCAAGGATAAAAACAAACGACGCATAGGGACTCCTGTCAGTCGGCCACTATTGTCCGTGTCGGGCGTAGGATTTGTCGAGAAGTCCTATCAATCGCCTGACTAAAGTGTATTTAGGCGCTCGGCGGCGCTGTCGGTTTGCCAGGCGTATGGATACTATGCGCGCCATGCAAATATCCCCTGATGACCCGCTGCTGCTAAGCATCGTCGACGACCTGGCCGTGAAGGGCTGGTCGCAGCAGAACATCTTCCTGCCAGAGGCTCTGACCCTGGAACTGGCGGCTGAGTGCCATAAACGCGCAATTGAAGGCGAATTGGCCCCGGCCGCTGTCGGACGCGGCCCGGCCCAGGAGATTCGCGAGGGGATCCGTGGCGACCATATCCAATGGCTGGAGCCCGGCCAGGCGGCGATCTGCGACCGCTATCTGGCGTTGATGGACAACCTGCGGCTGGCGATGAACCGCGGGCTGTTCCTCGGCCTGGAAGAGTTCGAATGCCACTTCGCCATGTACCCGCCGGGGGCGTTCTACCTCAAGCACCTCGACCGTTTTCGCGATGATGACCGGCGCATGGTCTCGGCGGTGGTCTACCTGAACCAGGACTGGCTGCCCGAGCACGGCGGCCAGTTGCGCATGTACCTCAAGGACGGCGTTGAATACGACGTGGACCCCACCGGCGGTTGCCTGGTGGTGTTCCTGTCGGGGGAAGTGCCCCACGAAGTCCTGCCCGCCCACTGCGAACGCCTGTCCCTGACAGGCTGGTTTCGCCGGCGGGGCAACGAGCCGTTTTGAGCATGCAAAAGATTCTGGTCAGCCGCTGCCTGCTGGGGCATCGCGTACGTTACGACGGTGGGGCCAGCGGGCCGTTTGACCAACTGGCCGCCTGGCAGGCCGAAGGCCGGGTGGTTGCGGTATGCCCGGAGGTGGCCGGTGGCCTGCCTACCCCACGGCCATCTGCCGAGATTCCGGGCGGGCAGGGGATGGCGGTGTGGGAAGGCCGCGCCCAAGTGCTGACCGCCGATGGCGAAGACTTCAGTGACGCCTTTGTCGAGGGTGCGCGCCAGGCTCTGGCCCTGGTGCAGCGCCATGGCATCCGCATCGCCGTGCTCAAGGCCAACAGCCCGTCTTGCGGCAACCTGCTGACGTATGACGGCACCTTCAGTGGGGTCAAAGTCACGGGCGAAGGCGTGACGGCGGCGTTGCTCAAGCGCCATGGGGTACAGGTGTTCAGCGAGCTGGAGCTGGCCGAGGCGGCGGTAGCCCTGGACGAGCTCTCAAACCCCGCTTAAATCCCATGTAGGACCATCCTTTTGTGGGAGCGGGCTTGCTCGCGAATGCGGTTTATCAGTGCCAGATTTGTTGACTGACACACCGCTTTCGCGAGCAAGCCCGCTCCCACACAAGCCCACTCACACACACAAACCTGGCCCCACATTGGTTATTTGGCAGGTTTGCTGGTGTCAGCCTCAAACCACTTTTCCGACAGCGCCGTCAGCCGTCCATCGGCCTTGATCCGCTCCAGTGCCTTGTCCAGGCTCGATTTGAACGCCGGGTTGCCCTTCTGGAAGGGGATGGCCAGGGTCAGCGTGGCCTTGGCATCGACCCGGCTGCGCAAATCCACGCCTGCGGTGGGCTTGGCGGCAAATTGACTGCTGGTGAGTGTATTCAGGCCGCTCAACAGGGGTTTTTGCTGCTTGTTAGCAAGCATCTGGGCATTGGCATAGCTATAAGGCGCGCTGAAATCGAAACGATCCCGCAGTTCAGGAGTCACAGCGATGTGGTTGATCGCCACGTCGTACTTGCCGCTTTCCACACCGGGCAGCAAGTCGCTGTCGTCGGTGGTGATAAAGGAGGCGCGTACGTCCATTTCCCGAGCCAGCAACTCACCCAGGTCCACTTCAAAGCCGGTGAGTTTGTCGCCTTCCTTGAAGTTGAAGGGCGGCGTGTCCGCTTCCAGGGCAATGCGCAGTTCGCCACGGTCAAACACCTCGTCGAACAGTTCGGCGTGAGCCAAGGGGCTCAGCAAAGGCAGCACAAGTAACAGGCCAGGCAAAAAACGCATGGTCACTCCTAAAGAATTCGAAGGTGCGAGACGCGGTTAAGGCTCGCTTTGCTATGGTGTTGAGTGCCTTGGACAACGTTTCGTCACTAAGTTGTCTTAACCCTACAGATTTCATAGAAAAACTGGAGAAGTTAATGAAAGCCATTTTGTCTCGTGCAACCCTGGCCAGCCTGCTGCTGGGGGCTTCAATGCTGGCGTCTGCGGCGGATATCCCGCGCACACCGGCACCCAAAGGGGCTGAAGTGTTCATTGTTTCGCCCAAGGATGGCGCCACCGTCGACAAGACCTTCACCGTCGAGTTTGGCATCAAGGGCATGGATCTGGAGCCCATCGACAAACAAGTCCCGGGTGCAGGCCATCACCACCTGCTGGTCGACCAGGCGCAACTGCCTGATCCAAGCCAGCCGATTCCGGCCACCGACACTGTGATCCACTTCGGCAAGGCGCAAACCAAGACCGAACTGACCCTGGCCCCAGGCAAGCACACGCTGCAACTGGTGGCGGGCGATAACCTGCATCGTCAGTTCGAACCTACTGTAGCCTCAAAAGTGATCACTGTTACGGTGAAGTAAGATTTGTTCAGACGAAAAAAAGGGAGCCCCGTGGGGCTCCCTTTTTCGTGGTGCGCTTGAAACCTTAGAACAACACGCGGCTACGAATAGTACCGCTGATGTGCTGCAGCTTCTCTTGCGCCAGGTCCGAGTACTCGGCGTCTACGTCGATCACCACGTAGCCGACCTTCTCGTTGGTCTGTAGGAACTGACCGGAGATGTTGATGCCGTTTTCCGCGAAGACCTTGTTGATCTCCATCATCACGCCAGGAATGTTCTGGTGGATGTGCAGCAGGCGGTGCTTGCCAGGGTGAGCCGGCAGGGCCACTTCCGGGAAGTTGACCGAGGACACCGACGTACCGTTGTCGCTGTACTTGACCAGCTTCTCTGCCACTTCCAGGCCGATGTTGGCCTGGGCTTCAGCGGTGGAGCCGCCGATGTGCGGGGTCAGGATCACGTTGTCCAGGCCACGCAGCGGGCTTTCGAAGATGTCGTCGTTGGAGCGTGGCTCCACCGGGAACACGTCGATGGCAGCGCCGATCAGGTGCTTGTCCTTGATCGCGTCGGCCAGGGCATCCAGCTCGACCACGGTGCCGCGTGCGGCGTTGATCAGGATCCCGCCCTTCTTGATGGCGCGGATTTCCTTCTCGCCGATCATCCACTGGGTCTCAGCGGTTTCCGGCACGTGCAGGGTGACGATGTCGGACATGCCCAGCAGTTCGGTCAGGCTCGACACCTGGGTGGCGTTGCCCAACGGCAGCTTGGTCAGGGTGTCGTAGAAGAACACCTGCATGCCCAAGCCTTCAGCCAATACCGACAGTTGGGTACCAATGGAGCCGTAACCGACGATACCCAGCTTTTTACCGCGAATTTCGAAGGAATTGGCCGCGCTCTTGATCCAGCCGCCACGGTGGCAGGAAGCGTTCTTCTCAGGGATACCGCGCAACAGCAGGATGGCTTCCGCCAACACCAGCTCCGCCACGGAACGGGTGTTGGAGTACGGGGCGTTGAACACCGCGATACCGCGCTCGCGCGCTGCATTGAGGTCGACCTGGTTGGTGCCGATGCAGAAACAACCGACCGCCACCAACTTCTTGGCGTGGTCGAAGATCTCTTCGGTCAGCTGGGTGCGGGAGCGAATGCCGATAAAGTGCGCGTCGGCGATCTTTTCCTTGAGCTGGGATTCCGGCAGAGAACTGGTGATGTACTCAATGCTGGTGTACCCGGCGGCCTTTAGGACGTCGACGGCCGATGGGTGGACGCCTTCCAGAAGAAGGAACTTGATCTTGCTCTTATCGAGAGAAGTCTTGCTCATCTGCGTAAACCTGTATCCCGGAGAAAAATGGCAGGGAATCGAGCAGCGCAAGCTGACCCGGACGGCAGGAAAGCCGTCACCGCAGAAACGCCCTTGGGCTCTGTCCTGCGGGGGCGGTATGCTAGCATACGCGCCCCGCTAAACACTCATTCCTGCGACGTGAAGCGTTCTCAGGATGACCATGAATTGTTCGAGAGTTCTGTCGATGACCCATCCTGCCCTGATTGATGAGCTAAAGACCCTGGTTGAGCCCGGCAAAGTGCTGACCGATGCAGACTCCCTGGAGGCTTACGGCAAGGATTGGACCAAGCACTTCGCCCCCGCGCCGACCGCTATCGTCTTCCCCAAGACCATTGAGCAAGTGCAGGCCATTGTTCGCTGGGCCAACACGCACAAGGTGGCGCTGGTGCCGTCCGGCGGGCGTACCGGCCTGTCGGCGGCTGCCGTGGCGGCCAATGGCGAAGTGGTGGTGTCGTTCGACTACATGAACCAGATCCTCGATGTGAACCTCACCGATCGCACCGCCGTGTGCCAGCCGGGCGTGGTCACCAAGCAATTGCAGAACGTCGCCGAAGAAAACGGCCTGTACTACCCGGTGGACTTCGCGTCGTCCGGTTCCAGCCAGATTGGCGGCAATATCGGCACCAATGCCGGCGGGATCAAGGTGATTCGCTACGGCATGACCCGTAACTGGGTAGCGGGCATGAAGGTCGTCACCGGCAAAGGCGATGTGCTGGAACTGAACCGCGACCTGATCAAGAACGCCACCGGCTACGACATGCGCCAGCTGTTTATCGGCGCTGAAGGCACCCTGGGTTTTGTGGTCGAAGCCACCATGCGCCTGGACCGGGCCCCGAAAAACCTCACCGCAATGGTGTTGGGCACCACTGACTTCGACTCGATCATGCCGGTGCTGCACGCGTTCCAAAGCAAACTGGACCTGACGGCGTTCGAGTTTTTCTCTGACAAGGCCCTGGCCAAAGTCCTCGGCCGTGGCGATGTGCCGGCGCCGTTCGAGACCGATTGCCCGTTCTACGCCCTGCTGGAATTCGAAGCCACCACCGAAGAAGTCGCCAACCACGCCCTGGAAACCTTCGAGCACTGTGTCGAACAGGGCTGGGTGCTCGATGGCGTGATGAGCCAGAGCGAAACCCAGTTGCACAACCTGTGGAAGCTGCGCGAGTACATCTCCGAGACCATCTCCCACTGGACGCCCTACAAGAACGACATTTCGGTCACCGTGTCGAAAGTGCCGGCATTCCTCAAGGAAATCGACGCGATCGTCGGCGAACACTATCCAGACTTCGAAATTGTCTGGTTCGGCCACATCGGCGATGGCAACCTGCACTTGAACATTCTCAAGCCGCAAAACCTGTCTAAGGACGAGTTCTTCGCCAAGTGCGCCACCGTCAACAAGTGGGTGTTCGAGACCGTCGAGAAGTACAACGGCTCGATCTCCGCCGAACACGGCGTGGGCATGACCAAGCGCGATTACCTGACTTACAGCCGCTCTCCGGTTGAAATCGAATATATGAAGGCAGTGAAAGCCGTGTTCGACCCGAACGGGATCATGAACCCGGGCAAGATCTTCGCTGTTTAACCATCACGAAAGAGGAAGCGGTCCATGAGCTATCAGCACAAGTACGTCGACGGCACCAACATCCACTTTCCACTGGGCAAAGTGGTCTGCATCGGGCGCAACTACGCCGAACACGCCAAGGAACTGGACAACCCGGTGCCGACCGAGCCCCTGCTGTTTATCAAGCCGGGCAGTTGCGTGGTGCCGTTGGAAGGCGGCTTTGCCATTCCAGCCGAGCGCGGTTCGGTGCACTACGAAGCGGAAATCGCGGTGTTGATCGGCAAACCGCTGTCGAAAACCCCGAGCCGTGAAGAAGTGCTGGACGCCATCTCCGGCTTCGCCCCGGCCCTGGACCTGACCTTGCGCGACAAGCAGTCCGAGCTCAAGGCCAAGGGCCTGCCGTGGGAAATCGCCAAGTCCTTCGACGGTGCGGCAGTCATTGCGCCGTTCGTGGTGGGCAGCACCTTCCCCGACCTGACCGATATCGGCATTCGCCTGACCATCAATGGCCAGGTGCGCCAGGACGGCAACAGCGCGCAAATGCTCAACCCGATCGTGCCGATGATCCAGCACATGGCGGGCTGCTTCTCGCTGCAGGCCGGGGATGTGATCCTGACCGGAACCCCTGTGGGCGTGGGCCCGCTGGAAGTGGGTGACGAACTGGTGCTGGAACTGCCGGGTGTCAGCCGCTTCGAAAGCGCCGTACGCTAACCCCATCTCTCTGTAGGAGCCGGCTTGTGTGGGAGCTGGCTTGCCTGCGATAGCATCACCGCGGTGTGCCTGATGCACCACGGTGCTTGCATCGCGGGCAAGCCCGGCTCCCACACAAGCTTGTACACAGATTATTTGCGCGTACTGCGCACATCGGGGCTTTGCATTTTTTTCACACTCCATCCGGATAATCCTCGGTCATATGGCACGCAGGCGCTCTGAGCCTGGGCCATCACCTACAGCCGATTATCTGGAATGCCTCCATGGCCGTGCCCCTCCCTTCTGTGAAACCCACTCTTCGTTCGCGCTTGAACATGCGCTGGTATTCCTGGCTATTCCTGGCCGGGGCGATCATGTACGGGATTTCCTGGTTGATGCACTGGGATGACCGGGGCGCGTTGTGGGTGTTGGAGCGGTTTGAAAGCCCGATGGAGCGTCGCGAGAGCATCTGGCTTCCGGATTACCAGGCGGTGATCGACGCCAAGCCGTTGCCTGGCATGGAAAAGGACGAAGCTTCGGATCTGGCCTACGACCCCAGGACCAAGACCCTGTTCGCCGTCATGGGCAGAAACCCGTTCCTGGTGGAGCTGAGCCTGCAGGGTGATGTGTTGCGCAAGATTCCGATGGTGGGCTGGAGCAACCCGGAAGGTGTGACGGTCATGGAAAACGGCGTGCTGGCCATCGTGGATGAGCGCAGGCACAACGTGACCCTGGTCAAGGTCGATGCCGACACGCGGCAACTGGCCTTCGCCGACTACCCGAGCTACGACCTGGGCCCCTCCAAGAACCAGAACAAGGCGTTCGAGGCCATCACCTGGGACAAACGCAATCAACAGCTGGTGCTGGGTATCGAGCGCCCAGCGCAACTGTTTACCTGGGCCAGCGACGGCAGCCAGGTCCTGGCGGGCGACAAGCAGAAATTGCCCAGCTCCGAGCTGGATATCCGCAACCTTTCGGCCCTGAGTGTCGATCCGCGTACCGGCCACCTGTTGGTACTGTCCGCCGACTCCCATCTGCTGCTGGAACTGGACGAGAAGGGCGAGCAAGTCAGCTTCATGACTGTACTGGGCGGCTTCAACGGCTTGAAAAACACCATCCCCCGCGCCGAAGGCGTGACCATGGACGAAAACGGCACCCTGTACATGGTCAGCGAGCCCAATTTGTTCTACCGCTTCGAGAAGCAGAAATAGCCGATTGATTACGTCGGATTCTTCTCTATGAGCGGCATTCCCCAGACACTGAGCTGCGTTTAAGTTTAAATTCAGATGGCTGTGATATTCATTTGCCAGTTTTGACTTTGAGCCAGCCCCCATGCGCCGATTTGCCCGCCCCAAACCTGCCCTTCTTATCCTAGTGTTGATCGCCCTGGTTGCTGTGGGCGTGGTCGCCCAGCAGTTTCGTTTATTCGAGCGCGCCTGGTTCAACTGGCAGACCTGGCGCCAGCCGCTGGATGAACGCTCCATTGGCCTGGCGGACTATGAGGTGGTGCTGGAAGCCCAGGTGATTGAAGGCCTGGATGATGATGTCTCGGCGCTGACCTACGACCCGGTGCGCAAGAGCCTGTTTACCGTGACCAACCAAAACGCCGAACTGGTGGAACTGTCCCTGGACGGCAAGATCCTGCGGCGCATCAACCTGGTGGGGTTTGGCGATGCCGAGGCGGTGGAGTTCATCAGCGAAAACACCTACGTGGTCAGCGATGAACGCCAGCAGCGGCTGATCAAGATTCACCTGGAGGACGACACGCAGTTTCTCGACGCGGCCGAGGCCGAGCAAATGACCCTGGGTGTGCACCTGAAGGGCAATAAAGGCTTTGAAGGGCTGGCCTATGACTCAGTGGGCAAGCGCCTGTTTGTCGCCAAGGAACGGGACCCGATGCTGATCTACGAAGTGCACGGCTTTCCCCATTTCAAACCGGAAAAAACCTACTCGGTCCACGTGGTCAACAACCCCCGGCGCGATGCCGGGCTGTTTGTACGCGACCTGTCCAGCCTGCAATACGATGAGCGTAGTGGCCATTTGCTGGCGCTGTCCGATGAGTCGTACCTGGTGCTGGAGCTGGATATCGACGGTCGCCCCTTGAGCAGCTTGTCGCTGCTCAAGGGGCGCAATGGCCTGAAAAAACGCGTGCCCCAGGCCGAGGGTATTGCCATGGATGACGATGGCACGTTGTACCTGGTGAGTGAGCCGAACCTGTTCTATGTCTTCAAGAAAAAGCCCGAGCAGCGGTAAGCGCGGATCAGAACATCCACTGCACACCCAACGAATAGCCGGTCTGGCTGCCTTCGGCATGGCCCAGGCGGCCGTTCACCTCTGCGTACACCCCAAGCTGCGGGGTGATCGCCAATTGGCTGCCGACCTGTGCGCGGCCAAAGCTCTTGTCCACTGAGCCCAGGCGTGCGGTACGGGCCTGGCCGTCGGCGCGGGCGGTCAGGTCGAGGTCGTCGAGGCGGCCGTCGGCCAATTCCTTGACCCAGGCGATGTCGCCGTAGGGCATCAGGCTCAGGCCATAAGGCAGGGCCACGGCACCGCGCACGCGCCAGCCGAGGCTGGCTTCCAGGGAATCGAAGGACTGTTCTTCATATTCAAGGGCGGTGCGCAGGTTCTGCTTCTCGTGGAACTTGTCGATGCGCGAGTGGCTGTAATCGAGCCCGGCAAACGGCCCGGTCTTGATCGCGCCCAGGTCGAAGTCATAACCGCCGAGCACTCGGGCGCGCAGGGACAGGGCGTCGGTCTCGCCAGTCAACTGCTGGTTAAGCAGCACGGGGCCACCATTGGCCTGGATCAGCAGGTTGCGCTTGGAGTCGAAGCTGCTGTGGCCCACGCTCAGGTCGCCAGCCAGCCAGGTCGGGCCGCCATCGTTCAACAAGGCGTAGACCGCGGCTTGCCAGGTGTCGCTTTGCAGCTTGCCACGGTGTTCCAGCTTGTCGCGACCGTTGAGGTAGCTCAGGCTGGCGCCGATGTTCAGGCTGCTGCTCAGTTGATAGTCGCCCAGGGCATGCAGGCCCAGGCGCCGGGCCTCTGGGTTGGGGGCGGTGTCGAAGCCGCTGTCCGGGTTGTATTCGCCGTCCACGCCGATCTCGCCATCGAAGCTGCCGACTTCACGGCTGGCCGCTTGCAAAGTCAGCCAGCGCCGGTCATGCAGGCGCACCATGGCCTGGTGCTGGCGCTGCAGGTTGTCCTGCATATTGCGCGCAACCGCGCCGCCCGAGGTGGTCGACGCCATCAAGTCGGCATTGGTCAGCTCCAGCACCAGGCGACTGAGCAGGCGCGAATAGTCGCGCAGGCGCTGGTCGATGCGTTCCTGGCCGAAGGCGTTGGTCAGGACCGTCTTGTTGTCTTCATTGGGGTCGTGCCAGGTCGAGCCGCCGGGGATTGCCGGGTTGTTGGTCTGGGTGTAGCCGTCCAGGGCGCCCAGTTCCCAGTTGGTGGCTTCGATATACAGGATCGGGATGTTCAGCGCCTCGAAGGCCTCGCCGTCACTGCAACAGCCGGTGCCGGCGGGGTATTGCGCGTCCAGGCCGGGGTTGGTGAACAGGTTGATGTTCAACTCCTTGGCGATCTGGAACGTGTGTTCGCGTAACGACGCCAGGGCCGGGTTGGCGGTGCTGTTCTGGCCGGCGTGGGCGTACATCATGTCGCCGGTGATCAGGCTGTCGAGGTTGATCATGGCCAGCATATTGGCGCGTTGGCTGGCGCTCAATGAGTCGACAAACGCCCGGGAGCCGCGCAGGCCTTCCTCTTCGGCGCCGAAGCCGACGATCTGCAGGCCGTTTTCCAGTTGCAGGCCACCGAGGTTCTTCGCCACTTCGGTCAGCACGCTGGCGCCGGAGCCGTTGTCGTCCAGGCCTTGCAGGGTCGGGCGGCCGAAGTAGGTGTCGAAGTGCGCGCCAATCACTACGTATTGCGGTTTGGTACCGGCGGCGTAGGCCACCACGTTCTGCGAGGCGCGGCTGCCGCCATTCCAGGTGAAGTCCTGGCGGCTGATGTTGTAGGCGCTGCCCATCTGGCTCTGCATCCAGTCGGCGGCCCCGGCAAAGTTGGCCGTGCCGCGATAGCGGCCTGGGTAGTCGGTGATCAGCTTTTCCAGGGTGACATTGGCGTGCTCGCCGTAGTCGTAGGCATGGGATTGAGTCGACAGCAGGGCACAGGCAACGCTGACAGCGAGGGTTAGGGGCTTGATCACAAGGTCTTCCTTGAGGTGGTTGGGGGAGTGGCTCGGCGGGACCGATTGCACAATGCGCGCCTCATTCCATGGGGCGGTCGCGAATTGGCGCGTTGTTGGAAGTGGGGGTCGCCTGGCTATAAGTTGTAACGGATTTGATACCAGATATGGCAGGGGATGCCGTGAGCTGGCGCACAAATTGGGGCAGGCGGGGGGAGGGAATGCTGCGAAAAGTAGCGTTTTTGTTACATGTACATCGGGTACAACTCGGTCAAATGTGGGAGCTGGCTTGCCTGCGATAGCATCAACTCGGTCTTGCTCAAAGACCGAGTCGCCTGCATCGCAGGCAAGCCAGCTCCCACATACAGCATCAGGCCTTGAGGGTTTTAACGCCTTCACTGGTCCCCAGCAGCAGTACATCGGCAGGCCGCGCTGCAAACAACCCGTTGGTGACCACGCCGACGATGGCATTGATCTGGGTCTCCAGCTCCACCGGGTTGGTGATCTGCATGTTGAATACGTCGAGGATGATGTTGCCGTTATCGGTCAGCACGCCTTCGCGGTACACCGGGTCGCCTCCCAGTTTCACCAGCTCGCGGGCCACGTGGCTGCGGGCCATGGGGATCACTTCGACGGGCAGCGGGAAGTTGCCCAGCACTGGCACCAGCTTGCTGGCGTCGGCGATGCAGATAAAGGTCTTGGCCACGGCTGCGACGATCTTCTCGCGGGTCAGGGCTGCGCCGCCGCCCTTGATCAGGTTCAGGTGCTCGTCGCTTTCATCGGCGCCGTCGATGTAGAACTCCAGGTCGCTCACGGTATTGAGCTCGTACACCGGAATACCATGGCCCTTGAGGCGCGCGGCGGTGGCTTCGGAGCTGGCCACGGCGCCGTCGAACGCGCCCTTGTGCAGGGCCAGCGCATCGATAAAGCAATTGGCGGTGGAGCCGGTGCCGACGCCGACGATGCTTTTATCGTCGAGTTTAGGAAGGATTAAATCGACGGCGGCCTGGGCCACTGCCTGTTTGAGTTGATCCTGGGTCATGCGGGCTCCGGAACGGGCGGGGAGTAAAGAGGGGCGCGAGTATAACCCAACAAAACCTCTGGATTCGTGTGGTCGTCCGGCCAAGAGGCGGGTTAGACTCCTCGGCCCTGCCCAACCCGCCCAGTGATGCTTTCCGATGCTCGAACATTACGTCAAGAAGATCCTCACCTCGCGCGTTTACGACGTTGCCGTGGAAACCCCGTTGCAGACCGCCCGCCAGCTCTCCGAGCGCCTGGGCAACAAGGTCTGGCTCAAGCGTGAAGACTTGCAGCCGGTGTTCTCCTTCAAGATTCGCGGCGCCTACAACAAGCTGACCCAACTGAGCGCCGAAGAACGTGCCCGTGGCGTGGTCACCGCCTCGGCGGGCAACCATGCCCAGGGCCTGGCCCTGGCGGCCAAGGTGCTGGGGGTCAAGGCCACCATCGTGATGCCCAAGACCACCCCGGAGATCAAAGTCGAAGGCGTGCGTTCCCGTGGCGGCAAAGTGGTGCTGCATGGCGACTCCTTTCCGGAAGCGCTGGCGTACTCGCTGAAACTGGTCGACGAAAAAGGCTACGTCTACATTCACCCCTACGATGATCCACACACCATTGCCGGGCAGGGCACCGTGGCGATGGAAATCCTGCGCCAGCACCCAGGGCCGCTGGATGCGATTTTCGTCCCGGTGGGCGGCGGCGGCCTGATTGCCGGCATCGCGGCGTACGTGAAGTACCTGCGCCCGGAGATCAAGATCATCGGTGTCGAGCCGGACGACTCCAACTGCCTGCAAGCCGCCATGGCCGCGGGCGAACGCGTGGTACTGCCGGCCGTGGGGATCTTTGCCGATGGCGTGGCGGTGGCGCAGATCGGCCAGCACACCTTCGATATCTGCAAGGACTATGTGGATGAAGTGATCACCGTCAGCACCGATGAAATCTGCGCGGCGATCAAGGATATCTACGACGACACCCGCTCCATCACCGAGCCGGCAGGGGCATTGGGCGTGGCCGGGATCAAGAAGTATGTGGAGACCCGTGGCGTCAGCGGCCAGACCTTTGTCGCCATTGATTCCGGGGCCAACGTCAACTTCGACCGCCTGCGCCATGTGGCCGAGCGCGCCGAGCTGGGCGAAGGTCGCGAGGCGATCATTGCCGTGACCATCCCCGAGCGCCCGGGCAGCTTCAAGGCCTTCTGCGAGGCCGTGGGCAAGCGCCAGATCACCGAATTCAACTACCGCTACCACTCCGGCAGCGAAGCGCACATTTTTGTCGGGGTGCAGACCCACCCGGAAACCGACCCGCGCAGCGCGTTGATTGCCAGCCTGAGCGAGCAGGGTTTCCCGGTGCTGGACCTGACCGAGAACGAGCTGGCCAAGCTGCACATCCGCCATATGGTCGGCGGGCATGCGGCGCATGTCAGCAATGAAGTGGTGTTTCGCTTCGAGTTCCCGGAGCGTCCTGGGGCTTTGTTCAACTTTCTGAATAAGTTGGGCGGGCGCTGGAACATCTCGATGTTCCACTATCGCAACCACGGTGCGGCCGATGGCCGCGTGGTGGCTGGGCTGCAGGTGCCGGCAAACGAGCGCCACCTGGTGCCAGCGGCATTGGAAGCGATTGGCTACCCGTATTGGGATGAAAGTGACAACCCGGCCTATCAGCTGTTCCTCGGTTGAGCGACTACGCTGACTGGGCGGCCTTTAAGGAATCGAGAGCATGGAATATCTGACGACCCTCAAGACGATCCACATGGTGGCAACAGTACTGCTGTTGGCCAGTGGCCTGGCGCTGGCCGTACTGAGCTGGCGCAAGCGCGCCGCCGGCCCGGCGGTTACGTTGCACCGGCCATGGCTGTTTGTCTGGTTGTTGATGGGCGTAAGCCTGGTAAGCATGCCGTTTACCGGCTGGTGGCTGGTGCACCTGATCGGCTGGCCATTGGGGCAGACATGGATCCTGGGCTCCAGCGTGATCTACACCGTGGCGGCGCTGGCCTGGTTCTGGCTGGTGGTGCGCCTCAATCGCCTGCGGCTGGGCGGTACGGGCAGTGCGAAGTTCACCCTGGCCCTGGCGGTTGTCAGCCTGGTGGGGTTTGTGGCGATTGCCGGGTTGATGGGTGCCAAACCCGTTTAAGGCTTGAAACCGGGTCGCCTTCATTCGCGAGCAAGCCCGCTCCCACATTTGATCGGGCTCCACCTTTGGAATGCAGTCGAATGTGGGAGCGGGCTTGCTCGCGAAAGCTTTATCAGCCGCGCAGGCTAATCACCGGCCAGCCACGCTTCTGGGCCTCGGCCCGCAGATTCGGGTCCGGATCCACCGCCACCGGGTGGGTCACCTGCTCCAGCAGCGGCAGGTCATTCATCGAGTCGCTATAGAAATAGCTGTCTTGCAGGCTATACCCGGTCTCTTCCAGCCAACGATTCAAGCGCGTGACCTTGCCCTCGCGAAAGCACGGTACATCGGTGCTGCGCCCGGTGTAGCGGCCATCGGCCATCTCGCATTCGGTGGCGATCAGGGTTTCAACCCCCAAACGTGCGGCAATCGGCGCGGTGACAAAGCGGTTGGTGGCGGTGATGATCACCAGAGTGTCACCGGCGGCGCGGTGCTTGGCCAGCAGTTCAGCCGCCTTGGGCAGCATCAGCGGCTCGATGCAGTCGCGCATGAAGTCGCGGTGCCATTCGTCGAGCTGGGCCATCTCGGTGCTGCCGAGGATCTCCAGGCTGAAGTTCAGGTACGCGGCGTTGTCCAGCTTGCCGGCCAGGTAATCCTGGTAGAACTCGTCGTTGCGGGTCTTGTAGGCAACGGCATCGAGGATGCCGCGCTCACACAGGTAATCACCCCAGGCGTGGTCACTGTCGCCGCCCAAAAGCGTGTTGTCCAAGTCGAATAAAGCCAGGCGCATTGCGGTTACTCGCTGAAAAGTCTGTAAAAAGGCGTCCAGAATACGGTCTTTTCACAAGAGTGCACATAAGGTAAGCAGCCTCGTTGCCGCTGCAACAAGCTTTGTGGAACAATGCGGCGACATGCGTTTGCGAGGTTGTTGCCGTGATCGACCCCGATGGTTTCCGTCCAAATGTCGGGATTATTCTTACGAATGATGCCGGACAGGTGCTATGGGCTCGCCGAATCAACCAAGATGCCTGGCAGTTTCCCCAGGGTGGGATCAACCCCGATGAAACCCCTGAAGACGCCCTGTACCGTGAGTTGAACGAAGAAGTCGGCCTGGAGCGCGAAGATGTGCAAATTCTGGCCTGTACCCGAGGCTGGTTGCGCTATCGTTTGCCGCAACGCCTGGTGCGTACCCACAGCCAACCGCTGTGCATCGGCCAGAAGCAAAAGTGGTTTCTGCTGCGCCTTGTCTCCAACGAGCAGCGGGTGCGTATGGATTTGACCGGTAAACCGGAGTTCGATGGCTGGCGCTGGGTCAGTTATTGGTATCCGTTGGGCCAGGTGGTGACATTCAAGCGCGAGGTTTATCGTCGCGCTCTCAAAGAGCTTGCCCCGCGCCTTTTAGCGCGCGACTGACGACGGAGTTCGACCCCGAGCCATGCTCAATACGCTGCGCAAGATCGTCCAGGAAGTTAACTCCGCCAAGGATCTCAAGGCGGCGTTGGGGATTATTGTGTTGCGCGTCAAGGAAGCCATGGGCAGCCAGGTCTGCTCGGTTTACCTGCTGGACCCCGAGACCAACCGTTTTGTGCTGATGGCTACGGAGGGCTTGAACAAGCGCTCCATCGGCAAGGTCAGCATGGCGCCCAATGAAGGTCTGGTGGGCCTGGTGGGGACGCGTGAAGAACCCCTGAACCTTGAAAACGCGGCCGATCACCCGCGTTATCGCTACTTTGCCGAAACCGGTGAAGAGCGCTATGCCTCATTCCTCGGCGCACCGATCATCCACCACCGCCGCGTTGTCGGCGTATTGGTCATCCAGCAGAAAGAACGCCGCCAGTTCGATGAAGGTGAAGAAGCCTTCCTCGTGACCATGAGCGCGCAGTTGGCCGGGGTGATCGCCCACGCCGAAGCCACCGGCTCGATTCGCGGCCTGGGGCGCCAGGGCAAGGGGATCCAGGAAGCCAAGTTCGTCGGCGTACCGGGTTCGCCGGGTGCGGCGGTCGGTACTGCGGTGGTCATGCTGCCGCCGGCCGACCTCGATGTGGTGCCGGACAAGTCCGTCGACGACATCGACGCGGAAATCAAACTGTTCAAGACCGCCCTGGAAGGCGTGCGCGCCGATATGCGCAACCTGTCGACCAAGCTGGCCACCCAGTTGCGCCCCGAAGAACGGGCGCTGTTCGATGTGTACCAGATGATGCTCGACGACGCGTCCCTGGGTAACGAAGTCAAGACCGTGATCAAGACCGGCCAGTGGGCCCAGGGCGCGCTGCGCCAGGTGGTCACCGATCACGTCAACCGCTTTGAATTGATGGACGACGCCTACCTGCGCGAGCGCGCCTCGGATGTGCGTGACCTCGGTCGGCGCCTGCTGGCCTACCTGCAGGAAGACCGCACCACCAACCTGGTCTACCCCGACAACACCATCCTGATCAGTGAAGAACTGACCGCCACCATGCTCGGCGAAGTGCCGGAAGGCAAACTGGTGGGCCTGGTCTCGGTATTGGGTTCGGGCAACTCCCACGTGGCGATCCTGGCCCGTGCCATGGGCATCCCGACAGTGATGGGCCTGGTGGACCTGCCGTATTCCAAGGTCGACGGCATTTCGATGATCGTCGACGGGCACCGTGGCGAGGTGTTCACCAACCCCAGCGAGGTGCTGCGCAAGCAGTACGCCGAAGTTGTCGAGGAGGAGCGCCAGCTGTCCCAGGGGCTCGATGCCCTGCGCGAACTGCCCTGCGTGACCCTCGACGGCCACCGTGTACCGCTGCTGGTCAATACTGGCCTGCTGGCGGACGTGGCGCGTGCGCAACAACGTGGCGCTGAAGGGGTGGGCCTGTACCGCACCGAAGTGCCGTTCATGATCAACCAACGTTTCCCGAGCGAGAAGGAGCAGCTGGCGATTTATCGCGAGCAACTGTCCGCCTTCCATCCGTTACCGGTGACGATGCGCAGCCTGGACATCGGCGGCGACAAGTCACTGTCTTATTTCCCCATCAAGGAAGACAACCCCTTCCTTGGCTGGCGCGGTATCCGCGTTACCCTCGACCACCCCGAAATCTTCCTCGTCCAGACCCGCGCCATGCTCAAGGCCAGCGAAGGCCTGAACAACCTGCGCATTCTTCTTCCGATGATCTCCGGCACCCACGAGCTGGAAGAAGCCCTGCACCTGATCCACCGGGCCTGGGGCGAAGTGCGCGACGAAGGCGCCGACGTGCCGATGCCGCCGATTGGCGTGATGATCGAAATCCCGGCCGCGGTGTACCAGGCCAAGGAGCTGGCGCGGCAGGTGGACTTCCTGTCGGTGGGCTCCAACGACCTGACCCAATACCTGCTGGCCGTGGACCGCAACAACCCACGGGTGGCCGACCTCTACGACTACCTGCACCCGGCGGTGCTGCAAGCCTTGCAGAACGTGGTGCGCGATGCCCATGCCGAAGGCAAGCCGGTGAGTATCTGTGGGGAAATGGCCGGTGATCCGGCGGCGGCGGTGCTGTTGATGGCCATGGGCTTTGACAGCCTGTCGATGAACGCCACCAACTTGCCCAAGGTCAAGTGGATGCTGCGCCAGATCAACCTGAGCAAGGCCAAGGACTTGCTGGCGGAACTGATGACCATCGACAACCCGCAAGTTATCCACAGCTCGCTGCAATTGGCCCTGAAAAGCCTGGGGTTGGCACGGATGATCAATCCGACCGCGACGAAAACCCTCTAAAAAATGTGGGAGCGGGCTTGCCCGCGATTGCGGTAGGTCAGTCAACTAAGATGCCGACTGATCCAATGCTACCGCGGGCAAGCCCGCTCCCACAGTTGACCTGCGGCGCTGTTAGATCTTGAGTTCCACCTCGCCCAACCGCCCCCCATGGGGCCCAAAGCTGCGTTCGAGCATATGTCGCAGCCCATCGGCATGCACAATCAGCGCGGTACTCGCCCGCGTCCCATAACTGGGGCTGGCGATAAACACACTCGACAACAAACTCTCCGTAGCCAACCCCACCCCGGTATCCGGCAACTCGGCAAAAGGAGCGGTCTGCGGGTCGCTCAAAATCCCCAGCAAGGCATCCGGCTGCGGATCACTCAGCACTTGGGCCAGTGCCGCCTTGGCCTTGAGCAGCTTTGGCCAGGGCGTATCCAGCCCGGCGTTGGATAAACCATAGATCCCGGCCTTCAGTTGGGTGGGGGCCGATTCATTGGCGTTGTAGTGCCACAGCTCGTGCGGCGTGCCAAGCAACAGGTTGAATCCGGCATATTCAATCGATCTGCCGTTAACCTCGGTCAAGTAGTCGGCAACCGGCAGCGAACCACCGAGAAAACGCGCCACCAACTCGCCGCGGGACTTGCGCGCCGGTGGCTGGTGCGGGTCGCGGATATTGGTCAGCGCGGCAAACCGTCCATCGGCGCCCACCCCCAGCCAAGTGCCTCCCGCTTCCTGGTCGCGACCGGCATACACCTGCGGTGCATCCGGCCACTGGGCCAAGGGCAGGCTGGGCCGGGCGTAGAATTCGTCACGGTTGGCCGCGACGATCAGCGGCTGGGCATGGCCCGGCCGCCAGGCGAAAACAATCAGGCACATAAGGCGATCCTTTTGTGTTTTGCTCACTCTACCCATAGAACCGCCGGCTATCCATCGTATCGAAGTTGGGCCAGATGCCTCCCATCCGTTAACATGCCAGGCTGCTTGGCGCGGGTGCGAACTTCTTCATTTGATCGAGCTGCTGTAACGCAGGCTTAATCGTCCACCGGCAAGGTCCGTGCGCAATAACGAATGATTTAACGAGGAGTCGCAATGCTGCCTTACCCGCAGATCGACCCGGTGGCCCTGGCCATCGGTCCGCTGAAAATCCACTGGTACGGGTTGATGTACCTGATCGGCATCGGCGGCGCCTGGCTGTTGGCTTCCCGACGCCTGAACCGCTTCGACCCGACCTGGACCAAGGAGAAGCTCTCCGACATGGTGTTCTGGATGTCGATGGGCGTGATCGTCGGCGGGCGCCTGGGCTATGTGCTGTTCTACGACCTGAGCGCGTACCTGGCCAACCCGACCCTGATTTTCGAGGTATGGAAGGGCGGCATGGCGTTCCACGGCGGCTTTATCGGCGTGATGCTCGCGGCCTGGTGGTTTGGCCGGCGCAACGGTAAGTCGTTCTTCCAACTGATGGATTTTGTCGCGCCGATGGTGCCGATCGGCCTGGGTGCCGGGCGTATCGGTAACTTCATCAATGCCGAGCTGTGGGGCAAGCCGACCGATGTGCCGTGGGCCATGGTGTTCCCGCCGTTCAGCGACCCGGCGCAGTTGGCGCGCCATCCGTCGCAGTTGTACCAGTTCGCCCTTGAAGGCGTGGCGCTGTTCCTGATCCTCTATATCTACTCGCGCAAACCGCGGCCGACCATGGCGGTTTCGGGGATGTTCGCCCTGTTCTACGGGATTTTCCGTTTCATCGTCGAGTTCGTGCGGGTGCCGGATGCGCAGTTGGGCTACCTGGCGTTCGGCTGGCTGACCATGGGTCAGGTACTGAGCATTCCGATGATTCTTGTTGGCCTGGGCCTGCTCTGGTGGGCTTACAACCGCCCACAGGCGATCAAGACCACTGCGCTATAAATTCGAACGCCGAGGCCCGAGGGCCTCGGCTTCACCGATACAGGTAATGTCATGAAGCAATATCTCGAGCTGGTTTCCCACGTCATCAACAACGGTACCAAGCAGGCCAACCGCACTGGCGTGAACACCATCAGCTTCCCCGGTGCGATGTTGCGCTTTGACCTGCAGGAAGGCTTCCCGGCCATCACCACCCGCAAAATGGCCTTCAAATCGGCGATTGGCGAGATGTGCGGCTTTTTGCGTGGGGTGAATAACGCCGCCGAATTCCGCGCCCTGGGCTGCAAGGTCTGGGACCAGAACGCCAACGAAAACGCGCAGTGGCTGGCCAACCCGTTCCGCCAGGGCGAGGACGACCTGGGCGAGATCTACGGCGTGCAATGGCGCAAATGGCCGGCGTACAAGCAGATCCCGCTAAGCAACCAGGCCGCTATCGAGCAGACCCTGGCCCAGGGCTATCGCCAGATCGCCGAAGGCGAGGAAGACGGCCAGGCCTACGTGGTGCTGTACAAGGCCATCGACCAGATCCGCCAGTGTGTCGACACCATCATCAAGGACCCGGGCAGCCGGCGCATCCTGTTCCACGGCTGGAACTGCGCCCAGCTCGATGAAATGGCCTTGCCGCCGTGCCACCTGCTGTACCAGTTCCACCCGAATGTCGAGACCAGGGAAATCTCCCTGACCCTCTACATCCGTTCCAACGACCTGGGCCTGGGCACGCCGTTCAACCTCACCGAAGGCGCCGCGCTGCTGAGCCTGATCGGGCGCCTGACCGGCTACACGCCGCGCTGGTTCACCTATTTCATCGGTGATGCGCACGTCTACGAGAACCACCTGGACATGCTCAGCGAACAGCTCAAGCGCGAGCCATTTGCCGCGCCGAAGCTGGTGATCAGCGAGCGCGTGCCGGAGTTTGCCAAGACCGGGGTGTACCAGCCGGAGTGGCTGGAGCTGATCGAGCCTGGCGACTTCTCGCTGGAAGGCTATGAGCACCATGCGCCGATGACGGCGCCGATGGCGGTCTAGTCGAGACCGCATCGTCTGCATCGCAGGCAAGCCAGCTCCTACATGTGACCGAGTACTCAGGCACATGTGGGAGCTGGCTTGCCTGCGATGGCGTCAGCTCAGTTACCCCATTATCTAATGGCCGTGACTACGACCCACATGTGAGTGCTCCGCCTCACTGGCCGCCACACTCCCACTGACCTCCAGCCGCTGCAAAATCCCACACTGGTCGATCTCCGGCCCTTCGCCACAGCGCTGGCGCAGGTCGAGCAGTTGTGTCTGCAAGGCCAGCAACCCGTCAATCCGCGCCTTGACGTGATGGATATGCTCGTCGATCAGTGCATTCACGCTCTCGCACTGGTCCTGGGGGCTGTCACGCAGGCCGAGCAGGCTGCGGATTTCCTCCAGGGTCATGTCCAGGCTGCGGCAGTTGCGGATAAAGGTCAGGCGCTCGGTGTGCGCCTGGGTGTACAGCCGGTAGTTGCCCTCACTGCGCGCCGGTGGTGGCAGCAGGCCTTCTTTCTCGTAATAACGGATGGTTTCCACCGGGCAGTCGGTCAGTTTTGCCAGTTCGCCGATCTTCATCGCAGCAATCTCCAAAAGGGTGCTTGACCCTATAGTGGCTACAGGGTCTTTACTTGGCAACAGGCACCTTCATGGACGCGACACAATGAGCGATTCCCTGCGCACCCCGCACAAGCACGACCATAGCCACGATCATGATCACGACCATGATCACAGCCATCACGACCACGGCCATGATCATAGCCATCATGATCACGCGCAAAAGCTTGCGCCTGTGAAAAAGCATGATCACGGTGGCGGCTCCTGCTGTTCCGGCGCAGCAGCCCCGTCGCTGGTGACGTTGACGCAAGCAACCAGCGCCAACGCGCGCCTGAGTACCTTCCGCATCGAGGCCATGGACTGCCCCACTGAGCAGACGCTGATCCAGAACAAACTGGGCAAGATGGCCGGTGTGCAGCAACTGGAATTCAACCTGATCAACCGTATCCTCGGCGTGACCCACGACCTGCCGAGCACCGCGCCGATCGTCGAGGCCATCAAGTCCCTGGGCATGCAGGCCGATCCGATCGAAGAGGGCGTGCCGGCCGCCGCACCACCGGCCAAGAAGCACTGGTGGCCGCTGGCCCTGTCTGGTTTTTGCGCCTTGGCAGCAGAGGTGATCCATTTCACTGACGCGGCCCCGACCTGGGTGGTGGCGCTGGTGGCGCTGGTGTCGATCCTCAGTGGCGGCCTCACCACCTACAAAAAGGGCTGGATTGCCCTGAAAAACCTCAACCTGAACATCAACGCGCTGATGAGCATCGCCGTGACCGGTGCGATCCTGATCGGCCAGTGGCCGGAAGCGGCGATGGTGATGTTCCTGTTTACCGTGGCCGAGTTGATTGAGGCCAAGTCCCTGGACCGTGCGCGCAATGCCATCAGTGGCTTGATGCAGATGACCCCGGAGCGGGCCACGGTGCGCCAGGCTGACGGTAGCTGGGTCGAACAAGAGGTCAAGACCATTGAACTGGGCGCTGTTGTGCGGGTACGTCCCGGCGAGCGCATTGGCCTGGACGGCGAAGTCACTGCCGGCCAGTCCACCATCGACCAGGCGCCGATCACCGGCGAGAGCCTGCCGATCGAGAAGACCGTGGGCGATAAAGTCTTCGCCGGCACCATCAACCAGGCCGGTTCCCTGGAATACCGGGTGACCGCTGCCGCCAACAACTCGACGCTGGCGCGCATCATCCACGCAGTGGAACAGGCCCAGGGCTCGCGGGCGCCGACCCAGCGCTTTGTCGACAGCTTCTCGAAAATCTACACCCCGGCGGTGTTCCTGTTTGCCCTCGGCGTGGCCGTGATCCCGCCGCTGTTCATGGGCGCGGTGTGGTTTGACTGGATCTACCGCGCCCTGGTGCTGTTGGTGGTCGCGTGCCCTTGTGCCCTGGTGATTTCCACCCCGGTGACCATCGTCAGCGGCCTGGCTGCCGCTGCGCGCAAAGGCATCCTGATCAAGGGCGGCGTGTACCTGGAGGCCGGCTACAAGCTCGACTATCTGGCCCTGGACAAGACCGGCACCATCACCCACGGCAAGCCGGTGCAGACCGACTACCTGGCGTTGTTCCCCAACTTGGAGGACCGCGCGCCGGCCTTGGCCGCCAGCCTGGCCGCGCGTTCCGACCACCCGGTGTCGCTGGCGATCGCCAATGCCGCTGTGGATAAAAAACTCCCGCTACAGGCTGTGGATAACTTCGAAGCCCTGGCCGGGCGCGGGGTGCGCGGCGAGATCAATGGCCAGGTCTATCACCTGGGCAACCATCGCCTGGTGGAAGAACTGGGCCTGTGCTCGCCGGCCCTTGAAGAAAAACTTTTCGCCCTGGAAAAACAAGGCAAGTCGGTGGTGCTGCTGCTCGACACATCCGGCCCGCTGGCGCTGTTCGCCGTGGCCGATACGGTCAAGGACAGCAGCCGCGAAGCCATCCAGCAGTTGCACGAGCTGGGCATCAAGACCCTGATGCTCACCGGCGACAACACTCACACCGCCCAGGCAATTGCCGCCCAGGTGGGCATCGACCAGGCCCAGGGCGACCTGCTGCCCACCGACAAGCTCAAGGCTATCGAGGACCTGTACGGGAAAAACCACCGGGTCGGCATGGTCGGCGACGGCATCAACGACGCCCCGGCCCTGGCCCGCGCCGAGATTGGCTTTGCCATGGCTGCAGCGGGCACCGACACGGCCATCGAGACCGCCGACGTTGCGCTGATGGACGACGATTTGCGCAAGATTCCGGCATTCATACGCTTGTCGCGACAAACGTCGAGTATCCTCAAGCAGAACATCGCCCTGGCGCTGGTGATCAAGGCGATCTTCCTGGCGGTCACCTTCATGGGCATGGCCACTATGTGGATGGCGGTGTTCGCCGACATGGGCGTGAGCCTGCTGGTGGTGTTCAATGGTCTGCGCCTACTGCGCAAATAGTCGATGAGAGGGTGGTGTGCTGAGTGCCGAGTTGAAGGCGTTTTACATGGTTGCCCGCCTGGGCAGTATTACCCAGGCGGCGAAAAAACTCGGCCTGAGCCAACCCACGGTGACCACCCAGATCCGCCATCTGGAAAGCCAGTACGCAGTTGAGCTGTTCTACCGCGGTGGCCGCCGCCTCACCGTCAGCGACGAAGGTGCGCGGCTGTTGCCGATGGTCAAGGCGCTGTTGCAACAGGAAGCGGATATCGAGTTTTTCCTGCGCAACAGTGGCCAGGTCCAGGGCACGTTGCGGATCGCCGCGACCGCGCCCTATTACATCCTCGACCTGGTGAAAACCTTTCGCGAACGCTTGCCCCACGTGGAAGTGGCGGTGGAAATCGGCAACTCCCAGCAGGTCCTCGAAGCCCTGGATGATTACCGGGTGGACGTCGCCGCCTCCTCGCAACTGCTGGACGACCCGCGCCGGATCCGCCGGGTGCTGGGCACCGATCCACTGGTACTGGCGGTGCATCGCAATCACCCGTTGGCCGTGCTGGAGCATGTGCCGCTCAGTGCGCTGGCGGGGCATACCCTGTTGATGCGCGAGGCAGGGTCCACCACCCGGCGCCTGACTGAAGAGATGCTCAAGGGCGCTGGCGTGAGTTATGGGCCGCTGCTGGAAATCGGCAGCCGCGAATCGATTCGCGAGGCGGTGCTGCGCAACATCGGCATCAGTATCATCGCCCGCCAGGAAGTGCCCCATGACCCGCAACTGCGGGTGCTGACCATCGAGAATGCGCCGCAGATTCCCGAGTACCTGTACTGCCTTAAAGAGCGCAAAGGTGCGCGGTTGCCGGCGGCTTTTCTGGGGTTGGCGCAGGAAATGTCGCCACTCTGAAAGATTCTGGGTGGTTTTGAAATCGCCATCGCAGGCAAGCCAGCTCTCACATTTTGATCTGTGAATACATTCAAATGTGGGAGCTGGCTTGCCTGCGATAGCGGTAGACCAAACACCCCAAGGCTATACCCCTACCCAAATCCACCAATACCACTATCACCCGCTTTTGCCTTCCTGCCACACCAGGGACGCATTTGCTGCCTAGCATGGCCTTCATCAGTTTGATGAGGTGCCACCATGAACACAGCCCAGCTCAACCCCGGCGCGCCGATGAAGGTGCGTGGTATCCAGAAGCGCTTTGGCGCCTTTACTGCCCTGGACCATGTGTCCCTGGACGTCGCCGCCGGTGAACTGGTGTGCCTGCTCGGTCCCTCGGGCTGCGGCAAGACCACCTTGCTGCGCTGCATCGCCGGCCTGGAGCGCCAGGACAGCGGCGAGTTGTACCTGGGTGATCGCGATGTTTCCCTACTGGCACCCCAGGCGCGGGACTACGGCATTCTGTTCCAGTCCTACGCGCTGTTTCCCAACCTCAGCGTCGAGGCCAACATCGGCTACGGCCTGACCGGCAGCGGTCGCGATGAAGTGCGCAAGCGCGTGGCGCAGATGCTGGAACTGGTGGGCCTGACCGGCAGCGAAAAAAAATACCCCGGCCAACTGTCCGGCGGCCAGCAACAGCGCGTCGCCCTGGCCCGTGCCCTGGCGCCGGCCCCGTCGTTGTTGCTGCTGGACGAACCGATGTCGGCCCTCGATGCCCGAGTGCGCGAGCACCTGTGTACCGAGCTGCGCCAACTGCAACGCCGCCTGGGCATCACCACCCTGATGGTCACGCACAACCAGGACGAGGCCATGCTGATGGCCGACCGCATCGCCGTGATGAACAATGGCAAGGTCGAGCAGTACGCCACCCCGCAAGAAATCTACGACCGCCCGGCCACGCCGTTCGTGGCCGAGTTTGTCGGCCAGGGCAACTGGCTGCCGTTCAGCCGCAACAGCGCCAGCCACGCCCAGGTCGGCGGGATGAACGTGCGCCTGGCCGATGACTGCGGCAAAGCCGCGTCGGGCCGCCTGTTCTGCCGGCCGGAAGCGATCAGCGTCAACCCGCCGGTACACGAAGAAAACCTGTTCCCGGCCAAGGTCCGCGAGATCACCTTCCTCGGCAACCGTTGCCGCATGAGCTTTGAACTGGACCAGTTGCCCGGCCATTCGCTGCTGGCCGAACTGGCGCCGGAAGCCATGCCACGCCTGGGCGCCCAGGATATCTGGGTGGCACTGCCACCGCGCAGCCTGCAGGTGTTTGCCTGAGATGGCCGTTGATATGAGCCTGCCGGTACCCCGCCGCGTGGCGCGTCAGGCTTCCCGTGCGCAAATCGGCGACCGCATCTTTGTGCTGGGCGGCAAGCTGCTGTTGCTGTGCCTGTTGGGCGTCGCCGTGCTGCTGCCGCTGCTGGCGATCTTCTGGCGCGGTTTCAGCGCCGAAGACGGCCAGGGCGGCGGCCTGGTGGCCGCGCGCGAGTTGCTGACCAGCGCCAACTTCCATTGGCTGCTGGGCAATAGCCTGAAGGTTTCCCTGAGCGTCGCGATCATTGTCGTACCCCTGGCCTACCTGTTTGCCTACGCCCTGCAACGCACGCTGATCCCCGGCAAGACCCTCTGGCGCGGCCTGTCGTTGCTGCCGCTGATGGCGCCGTCGATGTTGCCGGGCATCGCCCTGGTGTACCTGTTCGGCAACCAGGGCATGTTGCGCGGGTTGCTGTCAGACAACATCTACGGCTTCTGGGGGATTGTCCTCGGTGAAGTGATCTACACCTTTCCCCACGCGCTGATGATCCTGCTGTCGGCGTTGTCCCTGGCGGACGCGCGGCTGTTCGATGCCGCTTCAAGCATGGGCGCCAGCCCGGCCCGGGCGTTTCGCAGCATCACCTGGCCGGCGACACGCCAGGCGGTGTTCGCCGCGTTCTGCCTGGTGTTCACCCTGACCATCACCGACTTCGGCGTGCCGGTGGTGGTGGGCGGCGACTATCAAGTGCTGGCGCTGGAAGCCTACAAGGCCGTGGTCGGCCAGCAGCAATTCGGTCGTGGTGCCCTGATCGGCATGGTGCTGCTGTTGCCGGCGCTGCTCAGTTTTGCGGTGGATACCTGGCTGCGCCGGCGCCATGGCGACTCCATGAGCGGCCGCGCCCAGGTGTTCCAGCCGGCGCCATCGCGCCTGCGTGATGGCTGCTACCTGGCGATTGTGCTGCTGATCTGCGCGGTGCTGCTGTTGGTGTTCGGCATGGCGGTGTATTCGTCGCTGGTGAAGTTCTGGCCGTACAACCTGTCGCTGTCGCTCAACCACTATCAGTTCAATGACACCGCCGGCGGTGGCTGGCTGGCCTATCGCAACAGCTTGACCATGGCGGTCTGCACCGCACTGATCGGCAGCGTGCTGATCTTCACCGGCGCTTATCTGATGGAAAAGACCAAGGGGCAAAAAGGCCTCAACCTGGCGCTGCGCATGCTCAGCTTTGTGCCGATGGCGGTGCCGGGCCTGGTGCTGGGCCTGGGCTACGTGTTCTTTTTCAACCTCAACGGCAACCCGCTGCATGTGCTCTACGGGACCATGACGCTGCTGGTGGTGTGCACCATTGCTCACTATTTGACCACCGCGCAAATGACCGCCACCACGGCCCTGCGCCAACTCGACGCCGAGTTCGAAGCCGCCGCGCTGTCGCTCAAGGCGCCGCTGTACCGCCACTTTTTGCGGGTGACCGTGCCGATCTGCCTGCCGGCGCTGTTGGACATCCTGCGCTACCTGTTTGTCTCGGCGATGACCACCGTATCGGCCGCGATCTTTCTCTACAGCCCCGACACCATCCTCGCCGCAGTGGCCGTGCTGAACATGGACGACGCCGGCAACGTAGGCGGCGCGGCGGCCATGTCGACCCTGATTCTGTTCACCTCAGCCAGCGTCTCGCTGCTGCTGGCGTGGGCCTCACGCGGTTTGTTGCGCCGCTCCCAGGCCTGGCGCCAAACCGCGCCCGGTCAATAACTCTGCCCCCCACAAGGAAACGCACCATGTTCAAGCCCCTGGCCCTCGCCGCTGCTGTGCTCACCGCGTTCAGCCTGAATGCCTTTGCTGCCAAGACCGAGTTGACCGTGTACACGGCCCTTGAAGCCGAGCAGTTGAAGACCTACAAAAAAGCCTTCGAGGCGGCCAACCCGGACGTCGAGATCAAGTGGGTGCGCGACTCCACCGGGATCATCACCGCCAAGCTGCTGGCGGAAAAATCCCGCCCGCAAGCCGATGCGGTGTGGGGCCTGGCGGCTTCCAGCCTGGCGATCCTCGATCAGCAAGGCATGCTGCAAAGCTATGCGCCAAAGGATCTGGACAAGATTGGCAAGAACTACCGCGACGCTGCCAACCCACCGGCCTGGGTCGGCATGGACGTGTGGGCCGCGACGATTTGCTTCAACACCGTCGAAGCCGAGAAACAGGGCTTGAGCAAACCCATCAGCTGGCAGGACCTGACCAAGCCCGAGTACAAGGGCAAGATCGTCATGCCTAACCCGGCGTCGTCCGGCACCGGCTTTCTCGACGTCAGCGCCTGGTTGCAGACTTTCGGTGAGAAGCAGGGCTGGCAGTACATGGATGACCTGCACCAGAACATCGGCCAGTACGTGCACTCCGGTTCCAAGCCGTGCAAGCTGGCGGCTTCGGGTGAGTTCCCGATCGGCATTTCCTTCGAATACCCGGCGGTACAGTTGAAACGCCAGGGCGCGCCGCTGGACATCGTATTGCCCAAGGAAGGCCTGGGCTGGGATATCGAAGCCACTGCGCTGATCAAGGGCACGGCCCACCCGGAAGCAGCGCAGAAACTCGCCGACTTCTCCGCCAGCCCCGCAGCGATGGAGCTGTACAAGGAAAACTTCGCGGTGCTGGCCCAGCCGGGCATTGCCAAGCCGCAGACCGAATTGCCGGCGGACTATGAGCAGCGCCTGATCAAGAACGATTTTGCCTGGGCCTCGAAGAACCGTGACAACATCCTGGCTGAATGGCGCAAGCGCTATGACGGCAAGTCGGAGAAAGTGGCAGGTCAATAATATTCGTTGGGGCTGATGGCCTTATCGCCGGCAAGCCAGCTCCCACATTTGAAGGTGTTCACAATTCACCCTGTAGGAGCTGGCTTGCCGGCGATAGCGGTCTGCAATTCGCTACATCACTTAATTCTGGGGAGAGGCCTAATGAAAGCTGAGCAGGTAGTCGCCGAGGTCTTTGCTCTGTATGAACAGCATGGCGCTGCCGATTATATCGGCGAGCCGGTGTCGCAGATCGAGCATATGTCCCAGGCCGCGCAACTGGCCATGGCCGAAGGCTTCGACGATGAAGTGGTGCTGGCGGCGTTCTTTCACGACATCGGACATATCTGCGGCCAGGGTGGCGCGAACATGGGTGGCTACGGCGTGGTCAGCCACGAACGCCTGGGCGCCGATTACTTGCGGCGCGCCGGGTTCAGCGAGCGCCTGGCGAAACTGGTGGAGTATCACGTGCAGGCCAAGCGTTACCTGACCTTCAGCCAGCCGGACTATTACGCACGCTTGAGCGAGGCCAGCCGCCGCACCCTGGGTTATCAGGGCGGGGTGATGACGGCCGACGAGGCCCGCGCGTTCGAGCAGGACCCGCTGTGCGCGGTGAGCCTGCGCATGCGCCACTGGGATGAACAGGCCAAGGAAATGCACGTGCCGCTGCTCGACCTTGAGGTGTTGAAGGCCAAGGCCCGGCAACTGCTGGCGGCCTAGGCCTCGTCCAGGCGTTGGGCCAGGGCCTCGATCTGTTCCTGGCGCTCGGCCTGGCTCAACCTTGGGTGAGGGTTGAGCGATGACCATTGCGGATGGGCGCGCGCCTTGTGCAAGGCGTCGGGCAGTTTGCCTTCGCGCCAGCTCTTGTCCTGCGGGGTGTCGACCTTGATGCTGTGCAGCGCCGCATGCCCGCGCAGGTTCAGGGCCTTGAGCAACTGGCGCTGGCGCAGGGCCAACAGGCGCAACACGCTGTCATCCACGGTCAGTTCGCGCTGGCCCTTGATCTTGCCCAGCAGACGGCTGCCGTAGCTGCGCGCGGTTTGCAGCGCGCCGCCGGCAATCGCCCCGGCCAGGGCGGCTGCGCCCAGGGTCAGGCCGCCCACCAGCAAATCCACACCGGCCCCGGCGGCGGCCCCCGCGGCAATCCCGCCGCCGACCCGCACCCCCAGTTGCTTGAGGGTTTCGGGGTTGAACAAATCATCACCCCAACGCCCGTCCAGCAACGGCAGGTCGCTGGCCGCAGCGTCTTGCGGGCGGAAGCCGTAGAGTTTGAGCAGGGCCTCGACGCAACGTTGTTCGCGCTGGCGCACGGCCTTGCGCAGATCGCTGATGGCTTGCTGTTCATCCTCGGTGACCACGCTGCGTCGGCACGCAGCGCAGTCGATCAGCAGCTCGGCGATCAGGCGCGCGGCGCTTAGCTGGCGCGCCTGGCGCTGGGCTTCCTGGTCGAGGATCAGCCGTTCCAACTGTGGCCGCGAGCTTTCCAGCAACAGGGCGAGGCTTTCATACAACCGCCGCTCGCCATCTTCGGGGGGCGCCACGCTGTCAAAGCGCACCAGCGCGTGCAGGCCCAGGCGGGCCAGGGCTTCACGCCAGTCCGGCTCGCGGTGTTCGGCGCTGCTGACAAAGTTGAGCACCGGCAGCAGCGGTTTGCCGCAACTGGCCAGCACTTGCAGCTCGTCGCGGTACTTGGCCAGCACCGGCTCCCGGGCGTCGATCACGTACAGGCCGGCGTCGGACGCCAGCAACTGACGCAAGACCTTGGCCTCCTGCTCAAAGCGCTGGCGGGCTTCGCTGCCTTCGAGGAAACGCGCCAGGCGCGCCGGGCCATCCAGGCGTTCACCGGGGCGGTCGAGGCGTTCGAGGTAGTCGAGCAGGGCGATGGCATCTTCCAGGCCTGGGGTGTCGTACAACTCCAGCAAGGCCTCGCCGTCGACCGACAAGCGCGCACCTTCGACATGCCGGGTGGTGCTGGGGCGGTGGGACACTTCGCCAAAGCCCACGTCTCGGGTCAGGGTGCGCAGCAGCGAGGTCTTGCCGACGTTGGTGTGGCCGACCACCGCCAGTTTCAGGGGTTTAGTCATGACCGGTCTCCAGCCAGGTGAGCGGCGCGCAATCGGCGAAGGGCAAGTCCAGTTGCCGCAACGCGCTGTGCCAATCGCCGAGGCGCTCGGCATCCAGCGCCTGGCCCGGTGGCGCTTGCAGCAGCCAGACGCGGGTAGCGCTGGCGCTGCGGGCCAGCTCGCCGATCAGCGCGAGGCTGCCGCGATCCGGCGAGCGGCGTGGATCGCAGGCGATCAGCAGGCGTGCCGGCGGGAAGCGGGTCAGTTGCTCCAGCAGTTTGTGGCGCGATTCGCGGCTATCGAGGATGCCGGCGTCCTTGACCGTGGCCGGCAACTTGGGCGGCCAGGGGCGCTGGTCGTCCAGTTCGATGGCCACCAGCAGGGCGCCATCGCTGTGCAGGTCGCTGGCGCCGCCGCTGACGTGGTGCAACTGCGGCGGCGCGGCATCGTTGACGCCAAGGCGTTCGCTGCTGGGCATCAAGGCTTCGCGCAAGTGGCTGTAGCCGGGCAGGTTGAGGTCCAGGCCCAGGGCTGCGCGCCCGCGTTTCCAGCGCCATAGGCACAGTACGGCGAGGATCAGCCTTGGCAGCAAGCCATAAACCAGCAACACCCCTACCAGCCACGCAGCCCAGGCCTGGCGGGCGCTCTCGATATTCAGCGCCGAATCGCCGCTGGCGCGGATCATCTCCACGCTGGGTACGCTGAAACCGAGCAGCGCGGGCAGGCTGCCCAGGGCCTGGGTCACGCTGACAAAGGTGTCGGCGCCAAGGATGGTGGTTTCCCAGACAAACCCGTAGCGCCGGGTGGCCATCAGCGTCAGCAGGATCACCAGCGCGCTGCACAGTGCCAGCAGCCACAGGCCATTGACCAGCACACCCACCGCCCAGCGGTTGAGCTTATGGCGTTGCAGCAGCAACAACAGCGCTGGCGCCAGTTGCGCGGCCTTGGCATCGCGGGCGAGTTTTTCGCTGAGCCACAACCACAGGCGGCCGAGGCTGGCGCTGTGTTCGCCGGCAAACAGCAGGCCCAGGGCCCAGCTCAGCAGCAGGATCAGGTTCAAGCCCAGCAGGCTGCCCAGGGCCCAGAACACATTGACCGGGGCCAGGCCGTTGCCCAGGGCGGCGAAGGCCAGGCCAGCGCCGCTGACGATGGCCAGCACCATCAGCACGATCAGCGCCAGGCGTGCGCCTTGCAGCCAATGCAGCAGGGCAGCGCGCAGGCCGTCACGCTCGGCCAGCCACAGCGCGCGGTTTTGAATGCGCGTCGGCAGGTCGCCGCCGTTGCTGCGGGCCAGGCGATTGGCTTCCTGGTCTTCCAGGGGGCCAGCGTGTTCTTCACGCAGGCGCACGGTTTCCGTCAGCCAGAGTGTGTGCAGGGGGTTCAGAGCAGTCACGCGCCGTCCTGTTGTGTCAGTGAGCCTGGAGCATAACCGCTGGCCCGCGCCTCTGGTATTCTCGTCGCCATGAAAAAAACTCTCCCTTTAAGCCTGATCGCAGCCCTCGGTGAAAACCGCGTGATCGGCGTCGACAACAGCATGCCCTGGCATTTGCCGGGGGATTTCAAATATTTCAAGGCCACCACCCTGGGCAAGCCGATCATTATGGGGCGCAAGACCTGGGACTCCCTGGGTCGACCGTTGCCGGGTCGCTTGAACATAGTGGTCAGCCGTCAGACCGATCTGGTGCTCGAAGGTGCGGAAGTTTTTCCGTCCCTCGATGCGGCAATTGAGCGGGCCGAGGCCTGGGCGCTGGAGCAGGGCGTGGATGAGCTGATGCTGATCGGCGGCGCGCAACTGTATGCGCAGGGGCTGGAGCAGGCGGATCGCCTGTATCTGACGCGGGTTGCGTTGAGCCCGCAGGGGGATGCGTGGTTTCCGGAGTTTGACTTGAACCGGTGGACGCTGGTGTCGAATGTGCAGAATCCGGCAGAAGGCGACAAGCCGGCGTACAACTTCGAAGTCTGGGAAAAGGCCTAAAAGCATCGCCGGCAAGCCGGCTCCTACAGGACCGTGTAGGAGCCGGCTTGCCGGCGATAGCGCTCTATCAGGCCTGCGCCAACTCAGCATGCTCATCGGCATCGAGCAGCTTTTTATCGGTCTGCTGCATGATCTGGCTGGTAATCGCCCCGGCGGTCATCGAACCATTCACGTTCAACGCCGTGCGGCCCATGTCGATCAGCGGCTCCACGGAAATCAGCAACGCCACCAACGCCACCGGCAAGCCCATGGCCGGTAGCACGATCAGCGCGGCAAACGTCGCACCGCCGCCCACACCGGCCACGCCGGCTGAACTCAAGGTCACAATCGCCACCAATGTTGCGATCCACAGTGGGTCCAGCGGGTTGATGCCCACGGTCGGCGCCACCATCACGGCCAGCATCGCTGGGTACAGGCCGGCACAGCCGTTCTGGCCAATCGTCGCGCCGAACGAGGCGGCGAAGCTGGCGATGGACTGCGGGATGCCCAGGCGGCGCGTCTGCGCCTCGATGCTCAGCGGGATGCTCGCCGCGCTGGAGCGACTGGTGAAGGCAAAGGTCAACACCGGCCATACCTTGCGGAAGAAACGCAGCGGGTTGATCCCGGCCAGCGACAGCAGCAGGCCGTGGACCACAAACATCAGCCCCAGCGCCAGGTAGGACACCAGCACAAAGCTGCCGAGCTTGATGATGTCTTGCAGGTTGGAACTGGCGACCACTTTGGTCATCAGCGCCAGCACGCCGTAAGGAGTCAGCTTCATCACCAGGCGCACCAGGCGCATCACCCAGGCTTGCAGGGTGTCGATGGCGTTCAGCACCTTCTGGCCTTTTTCCACGTCGTCCTTGAGCAGTTGCAGCGCGGCAACCCCCAGGAACGCAGCGAAGATCACCACACTGATAATCGACGTCGGCTTGGCCCGGGCCAGGTCGGCAAACGGGTTCTGCGGGATAAACGACAGCAGCAACTGCGGGATATTCAGGTCGGCGACCTTGCCCGCGTAGTCACTCTGGATCACCTGCAGGCGCGCCAGTTCCTGGGTGCCGGCCACCAGGCCTTCGGCGGTGAGGCCGAACAGGTTGGTCAGGCCGATACCGATCAGCGCCGCAATGGCGGTGGTGAACAGCAGCGTGCCGATGGTCAGAAAGCTGATCTTGCCCAGGGACGCGGCGTTGTGCAGGCGGGCCACGGCGCTGAGGATCGAGGCGAACACCAGCGGGATCACGATCATCTGCAACAGCTGCACATAACCATTGCCCACCAGGTCGAACCAACTGATCGAGGCCTTGAGCACCGGGTGGCCGGCGCCGTAGATGGTGTGCAGGACCACACCAAACACCACCCCGAGCACCAGGGCCAGCAGGACCTTCTTGGCCAGGCTCCAGTGGGTGCGACGGGTTTGGGCCAGGCCTAGCAATAAGGCCAGGAACACCAGCAGATTGAGAATCAGCGGCAGATTCATTGAAGCTCCAAGTAAATGGCTGCCAGTCGCCTGAGCGTGCGACTGCGAACCGGAAAGCCTAACAGCTTGAAATATATTGATTTAATACCTTTATGGAATGACTACTGTCGTTTTTGGAATAAGGGCCTGGCGCCCTGACATATGCCGGTGGCGGTTTCAGGACGCAGACGGTCGTGCTGGTGCCGGGAACGGTCACACGGATTTGTTAGCGTCGATGTCTTTCACTCAGGGAGAAAACGCACATGAAGCTCACGTCGAGACTGTTTGCCGCCGCGCTGTGCCTGGGGCTTGCCAGCCAGGTCATGGCCGCCACCGAGTTGAAGCACTGGCCGGCACCCGCCGCCAAGCAACTCAATGAAATGATTGCGGCCAACGCCAACAAGGGCAATTACGCGGTGTTCGACATGGACAACACCAGCTACCGCTTCGACCTCGAAGAGTCGCTGCTGCCGTACTTGGAAAACAAGGGCCTGATCACCCGCGACAGTCTCGATCCATCGCTCAAGCTTATGCCGTTCAAAGACACCGCCGAGCACAAGGAAAGTCTGTTCAGTTACTACTATCGCCTGTGCGAAGTGGACGACATGGTCTGCTACCCGTGGGTCGCCCAGGTGTTTTCAGGCTTTACCCTCAAGGAACTCAAGGGTTACGTGGATGAGTTGATGGCCTCCGGCAAACCGGTGCCGGTCACCTACTTTGAAGGCGATGTGGTGAAGAACATGGAGGTGCAACCGCCGAAAATCTTCACCGGCCAGACCGAGCTGTACAACAAACTGATGGAAAACGGCATCGACGTGTACGTGATGACCGCCGCCTCTGAAGAGCTGGTGCGCATGGTCGCCTCCGATCCGAAGTACGGCTACAACGTCAAGCCGCAGAATGTCATCGGGGTCAGCCTGTTGCTCAAGGACCGCAAGACTGGCGAGCTGACCACTGCCCGTAAGCAGATCAGCGCCGGCAAATACGATGAAAAGGCCAACCTCGGCCTGGAACTGACCCCCTACCTGTGGACCCCGGCGACCTGGATGGCCGGCAAGCATGCGGCGATCCTCACCTACGTCGACGAATGGAAAAAACCGCTACTGGTCGGCGGCGACACCCCTACCAGCGACGGCTACATGCTGTTTCACGATGTGGACGTGGCCAAGGGTGGCATCCACTTGTGGATCAACCGCAAGGACAAGTACATGACCCAGCTCAACGGCATGATGGCCAAGCATGCTGCGGCCCAGGCCAAGGAAGGGCTGGCGGTGACGGCGGACAAGAACTGGGTGATCGTCAAGCCCGATGAAATCCAGTAACCCTGTGGGAACTGGCTTGCCTGCGATAGCATCACTGCGGTGTGGCAGGTAGACCGGGTCGCCTGGATCGCCGGCAAGCCAGCTCCTACATTTGATCTCTTGTGGTTTGGCGATTCAGGCAGGCAAAAAAATGCCCCGCACGTGGCGGGGCATTTTTATGGACGGGGCTTACAGGCCGTCGAGCATGGCCTTGTTACGCACCGCACCCTTGTCGGCACTGGTGGCCAGCAGGGCGTAGGCCTTGAGGGCGGTGGTGACTTTGCGCGGACGCTTCTCCACCGGTTTCCAGCCTTTCTTGTCCTGCTCGACCCGGCGTGCGGCCAGTTCTTCGTCGCTGATCAACAGGTTGATCGAGCGGTTCGGAATGTCGATCAGCACCTTGTCGCCATCCTGCACCAGGCCAATCGCGCCACCGGCAGCGGCTTCTGGCGAAGCATGGCCGATGGACAGGCCCGAAGTGCCGCCCGAGAAGCGCCCGTCGGTCAGCAGCGCACAGGCTTTGCCCAGGCCCTTGGATTTCAGGTACGAGGTCGGGTAGAGCATTTCCTGCATACCCGGGCCGCCTTTCGGGCCTTCGTAGCGGATGATCACGATGTCGCCTTCTTTCACTTCGTCGGCGAGGATGCCGCGCACCGAGCTGTCCTGGCTTTCGTAGATCTTGGCGCGACCCTCGAACACGTGGATCGACTCATCCACGCCAGCGGTCTTCACCACACAGCCGTCGAGGGCGATGTTGCCGTAGAGCACGGCCAGGCCGCCTTCTTGCGAGTACGCGTGCTCGACACTGCGGATGCAGCCGTTTTCACGGTCGTCGTCCAGGGTGTCCCAACGGGTCGACTGGCTGAAGGCCGTCTGGGTCGGGATGCCGGCCGGGCCGGCCTTGAAGAAGGTGTGCACGGCTTCGTCGTCAGTCTGGGTGATATCCCACTTGGCGATGCCCTCGGCCATGGACGTGCTGTGCACGGTCGGCAGGTCGGTGTGCAGCAGGCCGCCACGGGCCAGGGAGCCTAGGATCGAGAAGATCCCGCCGGCGCGGTGCACGTCTTCCATGTGGTACTTCTGGATGTTCGGCGCGACCTTGCACAACTGCGGCACGTGGCGGGACAGGCGGTCGATGTCGCGCAGGTCGAAGTCGATCTCGGCTTCTTGCGCTGCGGCCAGCAAGTGCAGGATGGTGTTGGTGGAACCGCCCATGGCGATATCCAGGGTCATGGCGTTTTCGAACGCCTTGAAGTTGGCGATATTGCGTGGCAATACCGACTCGTCGTTGTCGGTGTAGTAACGCTTGCACAGTTCGACGATGGTGCGGCCGGCCTGCAGGAACAGCTGCTCGCGGTCGCTGTGGGTGGCCAGTGTCGAACCGTTGCCCGGCAAGGCCAGACCCAGGGCTTCCACCAGGCAGTTCATCGAGTTGGCGGTGAACATGCCGGAGCACGAACCGCAGGTCGGGCAGGCGCTACGCTCGTATTCCGCGACTTTCTCGTCAGAAGCGCTGGAATCGGCGGCGATGACCATGGCGTCCACCAGGTCCAGGCCGTGGGAGGCGAGTTTGGTCTTGCCGGCTTCCATCGGACCGCCGGAGACGAAGATCACCGGGATGTTCAGGCGCAGGGAGGCCATCAGCATGCCGGGGGTGATCTTGTCGCAGTTGGAGATGCAGACGATGGCGTCGGCGCAGTGGGCGTTGACCATGTACTCCACGGAGTCGGCGATGATCTCGCGGCTCGGCAGGGAATACAGCATGCCGTCATGGCCCATGGCGATGCCATCATCCACGGCAATGGTGTTGAATTCTTTTGCTACGCCGCCAGCACGTTCGATCTCGCGGGCGACCAGTTGGCCCAGGTCCTTGAGGTGGACGTGGCCCGGTACGAACTGGGTGAACGAGTTGGCAATCGCGATGATCGGCTTCTTGAAGTCGTCATCTTTCATCCCCGTGGCACGCCACAGTGCGCGGGCGCCGGCCATGTTGCGGCCATGGGTGGATGTTTTCGAGCGGTAATCTGGCATGGAGCACTCCGGGCGGCTAATCAGGTACTAAATAGGGGAGTGAGCTTCTATTGACGTCTGGAACACTCAGAAATAGCCGTGTGTCCGGAAGTTGCCGCAAACGTTACGGGATCGCCGTGCGCATTGGCCTTGAGCTCATAAACCCGCCGGGGGATGACTGGCGATGAATAGGGTCGATTCTACACCGCTGGCGTCGGGAGGGAATGGCGAGAAGCATGTCCCGGGGCTTTATCGCCCGACCCTCGTATTTGTCAGCCAGCCCCAGAGGCTGAAGACGATAAAGCTTGCGGCAATGGTCATCAGCAAATGCGTTCCGGTTTGCGCAAGGGCTGCGCTGCTGATGGCGGCCGTCAGGAACATGATGCTGTTGCCCGCCGAGGCGGCCGTGCCCGCGCTGCTTGAGAACAGCAGCATCGCCGCCGAAATGGCCGCCGGGCGCACCAGGGTCACGGCCAGGGCGCTGATCAGCATCGGGATCAGCAGGGTTATGGTGGTGATGGCGTCAAGGCTGACGATCAGCATCAGTAGCACACCGGCCACCAGCAGTAACCCCAGGCCGATATTGATTTGCCGGGCCAGCGAGATGCGTTTTTGCAGAAACGAGGCCACCACGCCGCCCAGCAGATAGGCCACGCCATAGACCATCAGCACCAGGGCGTACTGGTATTCGGACAGTTTCAGCCCATCCATGAACATCAGGGGTGTGACGCTGATCAAGGCGAAGTAGCAGGCGAACACCAGTGCGGCGATCCACCAGTAGCGCAGGAAGTCCCGGTTGCCGGCCACGGCTTTCAACGTGGCAATGATCGACACCGATGCGCGATGGGGGCTGGCGGACTTGGTGGGCAGGATGCACAGCGCATGGATCAACATGCCCAATGCCATCACCGCGAACCCGTAGAAGCTGCCTTGCCAGTCAAAGGTGGTTTGCAGCCAGGAGCCGATCAGCGGCGAAAGGGCGACGAACGAGCCGCTCAGGGTCATGTAATACAGGCGCACGCGAGCCCGGTCCTGCTCCTCGAACAGGTCTTCCACCAGGGCGTGGCCCAGCACGAAGAAGCCACAGCCCATGGCCTGCACGCTGCGAAACAGCAGGAAGGTCAGGTAGTCCGGTGCCAGCGTGCAGCCTATCGCCCCCAGGATCGACAGTGTGATGCAGCCAAGCAGGACTTCCTTGCGCCCCCATTTATCCGAGAGTGGGCCGGCGATCAGTTGGGAGACCGAAAAGACCAGGGTAAACAGGCTGATGGACAGCGCGACATTGGCGCTGGGCGTGTCGAACCTGGCGGCGAGGGCCGGAAATGAAGGCAGCAGGATATTGATCGGGAAGAAACTGATCAGGGAAATGCAGGTGATCAGGATGAAGCGGGAAAAATACTGGCGTTTGGCTGGGCCATCGAGGACGGGCGAGCAGGTGGAATCAGACATTGTTTTTGTTTTCCGCAGTAAAGCCAGAAACCGATACTAGTCTGCAAAAAGTGGAATTCAATCAAAACCTTTGAAGGAAATTTCCTGGGGGCGCGTGGCTGGCGAAGGTAGGAAAATCTTTCTGACACTGCACAAAAAAAGGTGGGAGCTGGCTTGCCTGCGATAGCGGTGTAACAGATTAAAAATCTGTAACTGATACACCGCTATCGCAGGCAAGCCCACTCCCACCTTTGATCTGCGTGTTACTTAGCTATTGGGCAGCAACCGGCACGTGATGCTCTTGATGTAGCGCGTCTCGGCAATCGCCGGGTGCACCGGGTGGTCCGGGCCCTGGCCGCCACGTTCGAGCATCTGGATATTGCGGTCCAGATGGCGGGCGCTGGTCAGCAGGATGTTTTGCAGGTCGTCTTCAGGCAGGTGCATGGAGCACGAGGCGCTGACCAGGATGCCGTCCTTGCTGAGCAGGCGCATGGCTTGCTCGTTCAGGCGGCGGTAGGCGCCCTCGCCATTTTTCATGTCTTTCTTGCGTTTGATGAAGGCCGGTGGGTCGGCGACGATCACGTCGAAGCGCTCTTCGCTGGCTTTCAATTCTTTGAGGGCTTCGAACACGTCGCCTTCGATGCAGGTCATTTTCTCGGCAACGCCGTTCAGCGCGGCGTTGCGCTCTACGCCATCCAGAGCAAAGGCCGAGGCATCGACGCAGAACACTTCACTGGCGCCGAACGCTGCAGCTTGCACGCCCCAGCCGCCGATGTAGCTGTACAGGTCGAGAACGCGCTTGCCTTTGGCATACGGGGCCAGGCGTGCACGGTTCATGCGGTGGTCGTAGAACCAGCCGGTCTTCTGGCCCTGGATCACCGGGGCTTCGAATTGCACGCCGTTTTCTTCCAGGGCAACCCACTCTGGCACCAGGCCGAACACGGTTTCGACGTAGCGGTTGAGGCCTTCGGCGTCGCGCGCGGCGGAATCGTTCTTGAACAGGATGCCGCTGGGCTTGAGCACTTGGGTCAGTGCGGCGATCACGTCTTCTTTATGGGCTTCCATGGTCGCCGAGGCGATCTGCACCACCAGGATATCGCCGAAACGGTCGACCACCAGGCCCGGCAACAGGTCGGAGTCGCCGTAGACCAGGCGGTAGAACGGCTTGTCGAACAAGCGGTCGCGCAGGGACAGGGCGACGTTGAGGCGGTGCACCAGCAGCGACTTGTCCAATGGCAACTTGATGTCGCGCGACAGCAGGCGCGCGCAGATCAGGTTGTTTGGGCTCATGGCCACGATGCCCAGGGTCTTGCCACCGGCCGCTTCGAGGATGGCCTGGTCGCCTGCCTGGAAGCCGTGGAGTGGGGTGGCGGCCACATCGATTTCGTTGCTGTAGACCCACAGGTGGCCGTTGCGCAAACGACGATCGGCGTTGGCTTTGAGACGCAGGCTTGGCAGGGACATGACGTCGCTCCGGAAAAAAGAGCGGGAGTATACCGTGTTGTGTCGTTGTTGGCCGCGCCGCCGGACATGTGGGAGCTGGCTTGCCTGCGATCCAGGCGACTCGGTCTGTCTGTCGCACCGCAGCGATGCCATCGCAGGCAAGCCAGCTCCCACATTTTGCTCCGGTTTCCAATCCGGCTTTTGAGGTGTCGGTCAGGTTCCCATCGGGGTTAGAATCGCCCCCTAGCCCAGAGTGTGTATTTATGTCCCAAGAGCTTTCCGCCGAACAGATCCAACAGGCCCTGCAAGGCATCAGCGTGCCGCCCCAACCGCAAATCATGGTGGATTTGCAGATGGAGCAGTACATGCCCGATCCGGACCTGGAGGTGATTGCGCGGCTGATCTCCCAGGACCCCGGCCTGTCCGGCTCGCTGCTGAAAATCGTCAACTCGCCGTATTACGGCCTGAGCAACAAGATTGCCTCGATCCAGCGCGCGGTGAACCTGTTGGGCAGCCGCTCGATCGTCAACCTGATCAACGCCCAGTCGATCAAGGGCGAGATGAGCGACGACACCATCGTCACCCTCAATCGGTTCTGGGACACCGCCCAGGATGTGGCGATGACCTGCCTGACCCTGGCCAAGCGCACCGGCTCCCAGGCGGTGGACGAAGCTTATGCCCTGGGGCTGTTCCACGATTGTGGCGTGCCGCTGATGCTCAAGCGTTTCCCGGACTACATGAGCGTGCTGGAAGACTCCTACGCCAAGGCAGGGCCCGATTGCCGGGTGGTCGACACCGAGAACCGTGCGTTCCACACCAACCACGCGGTGGTGGGCTACTACACTGCCAAGTCCTGGCGCCTGCCGGAGCATGTGACCAACGCCATCGCCAACCACCACAACGCCCTGGCGATTTTCAGCGATGAGTCGGCGCGCAACAGCCCGCTGAAAAACCTGCTGGCGATCCTGAAGATGGCGGAGCACATTTGCGCGTCCTATCGGGTGCTGGGCAACCAGACGGTTGACCATGAATGGGAGAGCATCGGCCACCTGGTGCTGGATTACGTGGGCCTGTCGGACTACGACTTCGAGAGCCTGAAGTTGTCGATCCGCGAGCTGGGCGCGCACTAACCTTTCTATCGCGAGACGAATATGCCTGAGCTGCCAGAAGTCGAAACCACCCGGCGCGGAATTGCGCCGCACCTGGAAGGCCAGCGGGTCAGCCGCGTGGTGGTGCGTGAACGGCGCCTGCGCTGGCCGATCCCCGAAGACCTCGATGTGCGCCTGTCCGGGCAGCGCATCGTGCTGGTGGAGCGGCGGGCTAAGTACCTGCTGATCAACGCCGAAGTCGGCACCTTGATCAGCCACTTGGGCATGTCGGGCAACCTGCGTCTGGTGGAAGTCGGCCTGCCGGCGGCCAAGCACGAGCATGTGGATATCGAGCTGGAGTCGGGCCTGGCCCTGCGCTACACCGACCCCCGGCGCTTTGGCGCGATGCTCTGGAGCCAGGACCCGCACAACCACGAACTGCTGTTGCGCCTGGGGCCGGAGCCGTTGACCGACCTGTTCGACGGCGAGCGCCTGTTCCAGCTGTCCCGTGGGCGCTCGATGGCGGTCAAGCCGTTCATCATGGACAACGCGGTGGTGGTGGGGGTGGGCAATATCTACGCGACCGAGGCGCTGTTTGCCGCCGGGATCGACCCGCGCCGGGAGGCCAAGGGCATTTCCCGTGGGCGTTACCTGAAGCTGGCGATCGAGATCAAACGCATCCTCGCGGCCGCCATCGAGCGCGGCGGTACGACATTGCGCGACTTTATCGGTGGCGATGGCCAGCCGGGGTATTTCCAGCAGGAACTGTTCGTCTACGGCCGGGGTGGCGAGGCGTGCAAGGTCTGCGGGAGCGAATTGCGCAATGTGATGCTGGGGCAGCGGGCGAGTGTGTTTTGCCCCAAGTGCCAGAGCTGATTGTGTGTGACGGCGGCTGCCGTCATCGCGGGCAAGCCCGCTCCCACATTTTGACTTGTGAACACCTTCAAGTGTGGGAGCGGGCTTGCCCGCGATGAGGCCCGCCCAGCCAACACAAGGTCTCAGGCCTTACCGGTAATCAACCGGTACTTCTCCATCAACTGCTCTTCAGTCTCAGGGTGTGCCTCATCCAGCGGGATGCAATCGACCGGGCACACTTGCTGGCACTGGGGTTCGTCGTAGTGGCCGACACACTGGGTGCACAGGTTGGGGTCGATCACGTAGATCTCTTCACCCTGGGAAATGGCAGCGTTCGGGCACTCGGGTTCGCAGACGTCGCAGTTGATGCAATCGTCGGTGATGATCAGGGACATGGAAACTCCTGCCAGGGCGCTCTGCCAAGGCATCTGAAAAACTAATGCGCGCAATTGTGCCGCATTGGCGCCCGCAGTGCGAGCGGGCGCCGGTCGAGCGGTCTTACTTCTTGAAGCGCAGCGTCAGCGCATCGGCGACCGCAGGGTGCACAAACTTGGTGATATCCCCACCCAATGCCGCGATTTCCCGCACCAGGGTCGAGGAAATGAACGAGTAACGCTCCGACGGCGTAAGAAACAGGCTCTCAACGTCCGGCGCCAGTTGGCGGTTCATATTGGCCAGCTGGAATTCATACTCGAAGTCCGACACCGCCCGCAGGCCACGCAGGAACACATTGGCGTTCTGTTCCTTGGCAAAGTGCGCCAGCAGCGTCGAAAAGCCCACCACTTCCACGTTGGGCAGGTGCTTGGTGACCTCGCGGGCCAGCTCCACGCGCTGTTCCAGGGGAAACAGCGGGTTTTTCTTGGGGCTGGCCGCGACCGCGATGATCACATGGTCGAACAAGCGCGAGGCGCGTTCGACCAGATCGCCATGGCCTTTGGTAATCGGGTCGAAGGTACCTGGGTACAACACTCGGTTCATCGCGTCGTCCTGGCGGAGTCCGTTGGGGAACCGGATGGTATCGCAGCCATCCCGGTCGGCCAAGTCAACTTATTCAGAAGAAAGCACTATAGACACCGCGAATACCTGGTTTTTTCATGCTGTTTTCAGACGTTCAGCCAGCGCCGTCGCCAGTTGCGCAGTCAGGCCGTACACCGAAAGCTGGGGGTTGGCGCCGATGCTGGTGGGGAACAGCGAGCCGTCGTGGATCGACAGGTTACGCAGTTGGTGATGCCGCCCCAGGCTGTCGGCCACGGCGTTTTTCGGCTCTTCGCCCATGGCGCAACCGCCCATCACATGGGCGCTGCCCAGGCAGGTGCGATGCAGTTCCAGGTTCAGGCCGTCAATCAGGCTGCGGGCCTGCGCCAGTGTGTTGACGTAGCGCGCGTCGTGGTGCAGCGGCTTGACCGACTTGGCGCCGGCGGCAAACTGGATCTCGGCCATGCTGTGGAAAGCCCGGCGCAGGCCGTCCCAGGCGTAGGGCGAGACCTCATAGTCGAGCACCGGCGTGCCATCGCCGCGCAGGCCGACGCTGCCGCCCTGGCTGTCGGGGTGAAAGCCGTCGCGCAGCAGCGCCAGCATGGCGTGGGTCTTGGGCAACTGGCTCATGTCCAGGGCGTTCTGCGTGCCATAACCCCCGAACAATGTGCTGGCCAGCGCCGGGTGCAGCGGCGGCGCTTCGAGCTTGTAGGACATTTTGCCGGTGGTGCCGTCCTGCCATTGGAAGTGGTCGGAGTAGATCGATTGCGGCGCGCCGTAGAACGGGTTGATCACCTCGTCGAACAGCCCCGCAGAAAAATTCACCAGATGCAGGAACGTGCGCTTGCCCAGGCGCGAATGCGGGTCGGGTGCGTCCGAGCGCATCAGCAGCGCCGGGCTGTTGATACCGCCGCCGGCCAGTACGTAATGCTTGGCTTTGACCGTGATCTTGCGGCCGGTAGGCGCTACGCAGCGCGCATCCATGGCCACGCATTCGAGGCTGGTGATGGTGTCGCCGCTGAACTTCAGGCGCTCGGCGCGGGCCAGGTACAGCAACTCGCCGCCTTGCTCCAGGGTCGAGGGAATGGTGGTCACTAGCATCGATTGCTTGGCGTTGACCGGGCAGCCCATGCCGCAATAGCCTAGGTTGAAGCAGCCGCGCACGTTGCGCGGGATCACGTGCCAGCTGTAGCCGAGCTTTTCGCAGCCTTTGCGGATCACATCGTTGTTGGGGTTGGGCGGCAGGGCCCAGGGTGCGATGCCCAGGCGCTGTTCCATCTTTTCAAACCACGGCGCCATCTCGGCGCTGCTGTGGCCCTTGACCGCGTACTCGCTGGCCCAGTGGGACAGGGTCGGGTCGGGGGTGCGAAAGCTCGAGGTCCAGTTGATCAGCGTGGTGCCGCCCACGGCACGGCCTTGCAGGATGATGATGGCGCCGTCCTTGCTCATGCGGCCTATGCCTTCCTGATACAGGCTGGCGTAGGCCTCGTCTTCCAGTAGCTTGAAGTCGCTGCTGGTCTTGAGCGGGCCTTCTTCGATCAGCAGCACCTTGTAGCCGGCGGCGCTGAGAATCTCTGCGGTAGTGCCGCCGCCTGCGCCGCTGCCGATGATCGCGACATCGGCGTCCAGCACCAGGTCCTGGTCGAGGGCGGCGCCGTTATGGGTTTTCCAGCCGCGGGCCATGCCATCGCGGAACACATCAGGTACGGGCATTAGCTTGTTCTCTTATTGTTTTGGCTACGGAGTGGCTATCAAAGTGGGTTGCCAAGGTCAGATCTTCGGTGGCCCGGGGTACCCGCAATGGGCCCAGGACTCGGGCCGAAAGTACCAGGCCATGATCACCAGCTTGAGCAGCGAGCCCTGGCCCATGCGCAGTAGGTTGAGGAAGCTGTTCTCCCAGCGATGCAGGAAGTTGCGGATCTGCTCGCTGCTGGCATTTTCCCAACTGCCCCAGATGCCGGTCAGCGGGCCACGGGTGACGGCCATGCCCAGTACGTCGAACAACTGCTGGGTCAGCTTGAACATCTCCGGTGACAGGTGCTGCAGGCTGTAATCGAGTTTTTTCAGGGTGTCCTCAATGCCTGCCGCCACTACCTCGGCGCTGGCCGCGCCTTCGAGTAACACCGGGATCACTGCGCGCAAAAACGGCAGGTCGCTGTTGCGCAACATGGCAAAGCCGCTGGCGGGGGTGCTGCTGGAGCAACCGCTGAGGCTGGCGCCAAGGCCTGCGGTGGCCAGGAAGGCGCTGGCGCACAGGCCGATCTTCAAGACGCCGCGCCGTGACAGCGCGGGTGATTCAGTCAGGCTAGGGTTCATTTTTATTGTGGTCCCGGTGGTAACGGTTTTAGCGCACGAACAGCTTCTGGATCAGTTTCTGGATGGCTTTGCCATACGGTGGGTAAATCAGCTTGGCCGCATTCAGGCGTTGCTTGATCAGCACCCCCTTGGCCTTGCTGAACGTGAGGAACCCTTCATGGCCGTGGTAGTGGCCCATGCCCGACGGGCCGATGCCGCCAAAAGGCATATCGTCCTGGGCCACGTGCAGCAGGGTGTCGTTCAAGCACACGCCGCCGGAATGGGTCTCGTGGAGTACGCGATTCTGTTCGGCCTTGTTGTAGCCGAAGTAATACAGCGCCAGTGGGCGAGGGCGTTGGTTGATGTAGGCAAACGCCTGGTCGATCCCGCGATAGGGCACGATGGGCAACACCGGGCCGAAAATCTCGTCCTGCATCACGGTCATTTCATCGCTGACATTCAGCAGCAGGCTATGGGCCATGCGCCGTGCCTGGCCCTGGTCATAGAGCGGCACCAGGGTCGCGCCCTTGTCGGTTGCGTCCTTGACGTAGGCATTGAGTCGGGCGAGTTGTCGCTCGTTGATGATGGCGGTGTAGTCCGGGTTGTCGGCCAGGGTCGGATAAAACCCACGTACCGCCTGGGTGTAGGCCTCGACGAAGCCGTCCACACGGTCTTCGGGAACCAGCACGTAGTCCGGCGCCACACAGGTTTGCCCGGCATTCAGCGCCTTGCCGAATGCGATCCGTTCAGCGGCATCCTTGAGCGGCACATCGGCCGAGACAATTGCCGGGGATTTACCGCCCAGCTCCAGGGTCACCGGGGTCAGGTGCTCGGCGGCGGCGCGCATCACATGCTTGCCGATGCTGGTGGCCCCGGTGAATAGCAGGTGATCGAACGGCAGCTTGGAGAACGCCATGCCCACTTCTGCTTCGCCGAGCACCACGCACACCAGGTCTTCGGGGAAGATTTGCGCCAGCAGGGTCTTGAGCAACTGGCCAGTGGCGGGGGTGGATTCGCTGAGCTTGAGCATCACCCGGTTACCCGCCGCCAACGCACCGACCAGCGGGCCGATGGCCAGGTACAACGGGTAGTTCCAGGGCACGATCACCCCGATGACGCCCAGGGGTTGATAGATCACTTTCGCAGATGCCGGCTGGAAGGCTATACCTACAGCGCGGCGCGACGGTTTCATCCAGCCCTTGAGGTGTTTGCTGGCGTAGTGAATGCCATGCAGGCTGGGCATCAGTTCGGCGAACAGGGTTTCGTCGGCACTGCGATGACTGAAATCGCTGCTGATGGCCTCGATCAGCGCCTGGCGCTCATCGCTGAGCAGGTCGCGCAAGGCCTTGAGCCACTGCTGACGCTGCGCCGCCGTTGGCATCGGGTTGGCCGCGTAGGCGCGGCGCTGAGCAGCGAACAGGTCCTGGAGTTGGTCCAGCGCCTGGGAATCTTGCAGGTAGGCAACGTTGGCAGACATGGCGCAGTTCCCGATTGTTATTGGAATACCTGCGTTTTTAGAGTTATTGCTCTATTTTGTCAAATGACTTCGCGGCAACATGCAGTTTTATCCTGGCAAGGATAGACCGTAAGATGTTTGCATCAGGATTTTAGAAGCCGATACCCCATGGCACCACGAGTAAAGACCAGCGAACGCATTGTGCAAACCAGCCTGGAGCTGTTCAACCAGCAGGGCGAGCGCAGCATCAGCACCAACCATATTGCTGCCCACATGGAAATATCCCCCGGCAACCTGTACTACCACTTCCCGAACAAGCAGGCGATTATCGCCGTGCTGTTTCGCGAGTACGAAGCCCTGGTAGACAGCTTCCTGCGCCCGCCCCAGGGGCGGGCCATGGTGGTCGAGGACAAGCGCTTCTACCTGCAGGCGGTGCTGGCCGGCATGTGGCGCTACCGCTTTTTGCACCGCGACCTTGAGCATCTGCTGGAAAGCGACCCGGAACTGGCCACCGGCTACCGGCGCTTTTCCCAGCGCTGCCTGATCCAGGGCGGCGCGATTTACCGGGGGTTTGTCGAGGCCGGGATCCTGAACATGGACCCGGTGCAGACCGAAGCCTTGACCCTCAACGCCTGGATTATCCTCACCTCCTGGGTGCGCTTTTTGTGCACCACCAACGAGAACTCCGCACACCTGAGTGCCGAGGCGATCAAGCGCGGGGTGTATCAGGTGCTGGTGCTGGAGGCGGGGTTTATCGCGCCCCAGGCCAAAGAAGCCGTGGACGCGTTGTTCAAGGAATTTTACGTGCCTCTAAGTCAGGCACTGGAAGAAGTGAAGTAGGCCCTTTCCCGAACGTATTTCCAGGAGTCCGTCATGCCGCTTGCGCAACTGATCAGCCCGCAACAACTGGCCGAACGCCAGCAGCACGCAGGCTTAGTCATCCTCGATTGCCGTTTTGCCCTGGAAGACCCGGATTACGGGCGTTGCAGCTATGCCGAAGGGCATATCGAGGGGGCGCAGTATGCGGACCTGGAGCGCCATCTCAGTGGGCCAGTGACCAAGGGCGTGACTGGTCGCCATCCGCTGCCGGCGCCCCAGGTGCTGGTCCAGCAGTTACAGGCCTGGGGCGTCAATGCCGACAGCGAAATCGTGCTGTATGACGACGGCCCTGGCGCGTTTGCCGCCCGTGCCTGGTGGCTGCTGGTGTGGCTGGGCAAGCGTGACGGTGTGTCGATCCTCGATGGTGGCCTGAAGGCCTGGCACAGCGCCGGTTTCCCCTTGAGCCTGGATGCGCCGAGCACCGAGCCTGGCACCTTTGCCGGCAGCCCGGACAACCATCTTCTGCTGGACGCCGAGCACCTGCAAAAACGCCTGGGCCAGCCGGGCCTGACCTTGATCGACGCCCGTGCCTTGCCGCGCTTTCGCGGTGAAGTGGAACCCATTGACCCGATTGCCGGGCATATTCCCGGCGCGCAATGTGCGGCGTTCAGCGAAAACCTGGGCAGTGACGGACGCTTCTTGCCGGTGTCGCAGCTCAAGCAACGGTTTACAGAAAAGCTGCAAGGCCGCTCGCCCCAGGAATTGGTGGCGTATTGTGGCTCGGGTGTGACGGCGTGCCACAACCTGTTTGCCTTGAGCCTGGCGGGGTATCCGTTGGGCAAGTTGTATGCGGGGTCGTGGAGTGAGTGGATCACTGATCCGCAGCGCGAAATTGCTACCGGCGATTAAGTGGGTAATCCCCGATCAAATGTAGGAGCGGGCTTGCCCGCGAATGCGGTGTGCCAGCCACCGAATTTATTAGCTGAAACGCCGCATTCGCGAGCAAGCCCGCTCCCACATGATTAACCGTGTTTTACCCGTAACCAATGCGGGATCCGCCGCTCCAGGTAGTACCCAGGCGTCTTCAGCGAACCCTCGACAAACCCCACATGCCCACCCTTGGCCTGCAGTTCAAACTCGATGCAGTCCGACAGCTCGCTGGCCTGGGGCAAGCTGTGGGCGAACACAAAAGGATCATCCGCCGCCTGGATGATCAGCGTTGGCGTGCGAATCTCCCCCAGGAAGTAACGACTCGACGCCCGCCGGTAATAGTCCTCGGCGCTCAGATAGCCATGCAGCGGTGCGGTGACGCGCCCATCAAAATCCCAGAATGTGCGCATCTTCTCCAGCGAGCCCAGCTCGGCCAGGGTCTTCAGTGCGTCTTCGCGCCCGTCCTGGGTGAATTGGCGCTGCTTGACCCGGATATAGCTGAGCATCTCGCGCATGAAGTGCTTCTGATAGACCCGTGAGAAGCCCAGGCCGATGCGGTCGGCGCACTGATCCAGGCGAAACGGCACCGATACCGCCGCCGCGCCTTGCAGGCCGCAGTGGTCGCCGGTTTCGCCCAGGTGCTTGAGCAGCACATTCCCGCCCAGGGAGTAACCCACGGCATACAGCGGCGCCAACGGCCGCTTGGCCCGCAGGTGCGCGATGGCGGCGGCCAGGTCTTCACTGGCGCCGGAGTGGTAACTGCGGGCCAACAGGTTGGGTTCGCCGGAGCAGCCACGCCAATTCAGCGCGACACTGGCCCAGCCCTGGCTGGCCAGGGCTTTTTGCAGGCCGGCAACGTAGGGCGAGTTGGACGAACCGGTCAGCCCATGCAGCACCAGCACCAAGGGCGCATGCGGGTCGTGGGGGCCGTGCCAGTCGAGGTCGAGAAAATCGCCATCTTCCAGCCACAGGCGCTCGCGCTGGCGCTCGAGGTGGGTGGTGGGGCGCCAGAGCGGGCCCCACAGCGTTTGCAGATGTGGGTTGCCGAGGCCGAAGGCGGGGGTGAAGCGGTTTGCTGGCGGTGTCATGAATACCTGTCCTGTAGGCGCGGGCCTGCCCGCAGACAAACTCGCACCTACAGCGTTTTCAGTGGGTCAGAGCGGTACGTTGCCACAACGCGTAATACACCCGCCCGGACTTTTGCTCGCGGTGCAGGCGCCAGTTGCCCGGCAGGCCCAGGGTTGATGGCGCGGTTTCGCTTTCGGTGTAGACCCAGGCGTCATCGGCCAGCCATTGGCGCTCTTCCAGCAGGGTGCAGACGGTCGGCAGCAGGTTCTGGTTGAACGGCGGGTCGAGGAACACCACGTCGAATGCACTGGCCGGCTGGGTTTCCAGGTAGCGCAGGGCATCGGCGGTTTGGACGTGACCGGTGGTGCAGCGCAGGGTGCCCAGGTGTTCGCGCAGGCTGGAAACCGCCACGTTGCTCGCGTCCAGGGCCTGGCCCAGGGCGGCGCCACGGGACAGCGACTCGAGGAACAGCGCGCCGCTGCCGGCGAACGGGTCAAGCACCTTGGCCCCTTCGATGTACGGCGCGAGCCAGTTGAACAGGGTCTCGCGGACCCGGTCCGGGGTCGGGCGCAGGCCCACGACATCGGGGAAGCTCAGCTTGCGGCTGCGCCATTGGCCGCCAATGATGCGCAGTTGGCCCACACCGTTATGAACGTTGTGGACAGGTTTTTTAGGGCGCGATGGACTAGCCATTAATGCTCCGGAACCCCGAGCGGCTGCTCGGCAGGTTTATCAGTGGGGGGCGGTAGTGGCTTTTGCGCGGTGGTGGGACCAGCGGTCACGATCACCATTTTATCGCTGCTCAAGTGCTTGTTCAGTGCAGCCTTGACCTGTTCGGTGGTCAGGGCCTGGGATTGCTTCATGAAGTCTTCCAGGTAATTGAGCGGCAGGTTGTAAAAACCCATGGCGCCCAGTTGCCCGACGATATCGGCGTTGCTCGCGGTAGACAGCGGGAAGCTGCCGGCCAGTTCACGTTTGGCGTCATCCAATTCTTTTTGCGTCGGCCCGGTCTTGAGGTAGTCGGCCAGCACTTGCTCCACCAGGCGCAAGGTGCCGCCGCTCATTTCGGCGCGGGTCTGCAGGTTGATCATGAAGGGGCCACGTACCTGCATCGGCGAGAAGCCGGAGTACACGCCATAGGTCAGGCCGCGCTTCTCGCGCACCTCGCTCATCAAGCGGGTGCCAAAGCCACCGCCGCCAAGGATCTGGTTGCCCAGGGACAGGGCGGCGTAGTCCGGGTCGGCACGGTCGATGCCCAGTTGCGCGAACAGCAAGTGCGTCTGCTTGGAGGGAAACTCGATGTGCCCCAGGCCGGCCTTGGGCTCGGTCGGCTCGGCGATTTTCGCCAGTGCCGGGCCCTTGGGCAGGGACGCGGACACCTTGGCTGCCATGGCTTCGGCGTCGGCACGGGACAGGTCGCCGACCATCGCGATCACCGCGTTGCCGGCGGCGTAGGCCTTGGCGTGGAATGCCTTCAACTGTGCCTGGGTAATGGCCGGTACGCTCTCTGGTGTGCCTTCGCTCGGGTGCGCATAGGGATGATCGCCGTACAGGCGCTTGAACAGCTCGATGCTCGCCAGCTTGCTCGGGTTCTGTTTCTGGTACTCGAAGCCTGCCAGCAACTGGTTCTTGATCCGCGCCAGGGAGTCGGCAGGGAAGGTCGGCTGGCCGATCACCTGGTCAAACAGCGTGAGAGCGGCCTCGCGCTTGTCGGCGGCACTGAGGCTGCGCAGCGACACCAGCGCCATGTCGCGGTAGGCACCGTTGCTGAAATCCGCGCCCAGGCCTTCAAAACCGGCGGCAATCTGCCCCACATCCTTGCCCGGCACGCCTTCGTTGAGCATGGCGTTGGTCAGCAGCGCCAGGCCCGGCGTGTTGCCGTCTTGGCTGCTGCCGGCGGCGAACAGGATGCGCATGTCGAACATTGGCAGCTCATGGGCCTCGACGAACAGCACCTTGGCGCCCTCGGCGGTGTTCCAGGTCTGCACGTTGAGCTGGCGATTGGTCGGGTTCTTGCCGTCCAGTTCCGCCAGGGATTGCAGGGTCTTGCTGGACTTGGCCTGCTCCAGCGCCGGGCTGGCCACGGAGTCGTCCGGGCGACCGATATACACCGCGACCGCTGCCACCAGGGTCACGACGATCAGGCCAGGCAGCACCAGGCGGTTGTTTTTGCGATCACTCATGAGTGGTCTCCTCGGGCATGACATGGGCGACACTCAGGCGTTCGCGGGTGAAATACGTACGCGCGGCTTTCTGGATGTCTTCGGGCGTCACGCTTTGCAGCTCGGCAAGCTCGGTGTCCATGAGTTTCCATGACAGGCCGACCGTTTCCAGGGAGCCAATGGCCGTGGCCTGGCTGGTGATGGAGTCGCGCTCGTAGACCACGCCGGCAATGACCTGGGCGCGAATACGCTCCAGTTCCTCGGCGGTCGGTGGCTTGGCCTTGAGTTCGTCCAGCAGGCGCCAGAGCCCGGCTTCGGCCTGGGCCACGGTTTTCTGCTTCTGCTGGTTGGGTGTGGCGCTCAAGGTGAACAGGCTGTCGCCGCGGGTGTAGGCGTCGTAGTTGGTCGAGGCGGCGGACACCAGTTCTTCACCGCGCTCCAGCTGGCTCGGGATGCGCGCGCTGTAGCCGCCATCGAGCAGTGCCGAGATCAGGCGCAGGGCGTTGACCGAACGCTTGTCTTCGGCAGTGGCCAGGCCCGGTACGTTGAAGCCCAGGATGACGCTCGGCAATTGGGTCTGCACGTGCATGGTCAGCAGGCGTTCGCCCGGCTCGGCCAGTTCCAAGGGCTTTTTCGCCGGTGGCACGTCACGCTTGGGGATCGGGCCGAAGTAACGCTGGGCCAGGGTTTTCACCTCGTCCGGGGTCACGTCGCCGACCACTACCAGGGTGGCGTTGTTCGGCACGTACCAGGATTGGTACCAGTGGCGCAGTTCCTCGACCTTCATGCGGTCCAGGTCGGCCATCCAGCCGATGGTCGGCGTGTGGTAGCCGCTGGCCGGGTAGGCCATGGCCTTGAAGCGTTCGAAGGCCTTGGACATCGGGTTGTCATCGGTGCGCAGGCGGCGCTCCTCCTTGATGACTTCGATCTCGCGGCTGAATTCGTCCGCCGGCAGGCGCAGGGTGGCCATGCGGTCGGCTTCCAGTTCCAGGGCCACGCCCAGGCGGTCGCGGGCCAGCACTTGGTAGTAGGCGGTGTAGTCGTCGCTGGTGAAGGCGTTTTCTTCGGCGCCCAGGTCGCGCAGGATCAACGAAGCTTCGCCTGGACCAGTCTTGGAGCTGCCCTTGAACATCATGTGTTCCAAGGCATGGGACAAACCGGTCTGGCCAGGGGTTTCATAGCTGGAGCCGACCTTGTACCAGACCTGCGAGACCACCACCGGAGCGCGATGGTCTTCGCGCACGACGACCTTGAGGCCGTTGTCCAGGGTGAATTCATGGGTGGGTTGAGGGTCGGCAGCCAAGGCTGAAAGGGGCAGACAAACTGTGCTGAGCAGCAGGCCTGCGGCGCGGCGGGCTAGAGCATTCATTCGTTTTTAAACCTGTTGGGCTGCCCGCTTGGTCTTAGCGTCGGCGGGCGAGGAGGTGCTAGGATACTGATCCGTATTAGCGGCGGCCACTGCGGCTGTCATATCGTTTCGGATCCAGTCGTCGTGAAGATGGAGTTATCCGTGGGTTTCCCCGGTTTTAATCCGCTTTTCGCCGATTTTATCGCTTCAGTCCTATATTGAATCGATTTGTTGAGGCTGTATTCACGCCTCACAAAATACTGCGCATGAACAAGCTGGCTAAAAAACAGTCTGTTGCGCATCGAATATTATTTACCGAGGCGCCACCTTGGCGCGTCGCTACCGTGAGATAGCCGTCCTCCATGTTTGGTTCCAACGACGACAAGAAGAGCCCAGCTGCGGCTGGCGAGAAAAAAGGCCTGTTCGGATGGCTGCGCAAAAAGCCGCAGGAAACCGTCGTCGAACAGCCGCAAGTGCAACCTGAGCCCGTACCCGAGCCTGTTTTGCAGGCGCAACCTGCGATTGAACCGGTGGCCGAGCCTGTCGTCGAGACGCCGGCGCCTGTGGTGCTGCCTATCGCCGAACCGGTCTTGCAGCCGGTGGTGGAGGCTGCGCCAGAGCCAGAGCCAGAGCCAGAGCACAAGCCGTGGCCGCCATTGCCGGTGGCTGAAGAGCCTGTCGCGCTGGTCGAGGATGTGCAGGCCGAACATGTGGCACCACCGATTCCTGTGGTTGTGGAGCCGGTCGAGGTGGTCGCCGAGCCCCTGCCCGTTGTGGTCGAACCGGTGATTGTCGAGCCCGTAGCCGTAGTTGCCGAGCCTGCGACCGCACCTGCTGAAACCAGCAAGACCGGCTTCTTCGCCCGACTCAAGCAAGGCCTGAGCAAGACCAGCGCAAGCATCGGCGAAGGCATGGCCAGCCTGTTCCTCGGCAAAAAGATCATCGATGACGAGTTGCTCGAAGATATCGAGACCCGCCTGCTGACCGCTGACGTGGGCGTCGAAGCCACCGCCGTGATCATCCAGAGCCTGACCCAGAAGGTCGCGCGCAAGCAGCTCACCGACGCCGACGCGCTCTATAAGTCATTGCAGGCCGAACTGGCCGCCATGCTCAAGCCAGTGGAAGCGCCGCTGGTGATTACCGAGAAAAAACCCTTTGTGATCCTGGTGGTTGGCGTCAACGGCGCCGGCAAGACCACCACCATCGGCAAGTTGGCGAAGAAGCTGCAACTGGAAGGCAAGAAAGTCATGCTCGCCGCCGGTGACACCTTCCGCGCCGCTGCCGTGGAGCAATTGCAGGTGTGGGGCGAGCGCAACAAGATCCCGGTGATCGCCCAGCACACCGGCGCCGACTCCGCCTCGGTGATCTTCGATGCCGTGCAGGCCGCCAAGGCCCGTAACATCGATGTGCTGATCGCCGATACCGCCGGTCGCCTGCATACCAAAGACAACTTGATGGAAGAGTTGAAGAAAGTCCGCCGGGTGATAGGCAAGCTCGACGCCGACGCGCCCCACGAGGTGCTGTTGGTGCTGGACGCCGGGACCGGGCAGAACGCGATCAGCCAGGCCAAGCAATTCAACCAGACAGTCCAGCTGACTGGCCTGGCGTTGACTAAGCTCGATGGCACGGCCAAGGGTGGGGTTATTTTCGCCCTGGCTAAACAATTCGGGCTGCCGATTCGTTATATCGGTGTCGGCGAAGGCATTGATGACCTGCGCACGTTTGAGGCCGAACCCTTTGTCCAGGCACTGTTTGCCGAGCGGGAGCGTTCATGATTCGTTTTGAACAGGTGGGCAAGCGTTACGCCAACGGGCATGTCGGCTTGCATGAGCTGAGTTTCCGGGTGCGCCGTGGCGAGTTCTTGTTTGTCACCGGTCACTCCGGCGCCGGCAAAAGTACCTTGCTGCGCCTGTTGCTGGCCATGGAGCGCCCGACCACCGGCAAATTGCTGCTGGCGGGCCAGGACCTGGCCACCATCAGCAATGCACAGATCCCGTTCCTGCGCCGGCAGATCGGCGTGGTGTTCCAGAACCATCAATTGCTGTTCGATCGCACGGTGTTCAATAACATCGCCCTGCCATTGCAGATCCTCGGGCTGTCCAAGGCCGAAATCGTCAAGCGTGTGGATTCGGCCCTGGAGCGGGTGGCGCTGTCGGACAAGACCGACCTGTACCCCGGCGACCTGTCCACCGGCCAGCAACAGCGCGTCGGCATTGCCCGCGCCATCGTCCATCGCCCGGCCTTGCTGCTGGCGGACGAACCTACCGGTAACCTCGACCCGCGCCTGGCTGCAGAAATCATGGGTGTTTTTGAAGACATCAACCGCCTGGGCACCAGCGTGCTGATTGCCAGTCACGACCTGGCATTGATCGCGCGCATGCGCCATCGCATGCTGACCCTGCAGCGCGGCCGCCTGATCGGTGACGGGGAGGCTGGCGTATGAGTGCCACACGCAGCCCTAAAGTTTCCGAGCGCGTAGCGCCGAAAGCGGCCGACCCGCAACCGCAGAAAAAGAAACGCGACGATGATGACGGCCCTGACTTCAGCACCTTGCTGCACGCCTGGATCGAAAGCCATCGCGCCAGCCTGGTGGACAGCCTGCGCCGCCTGGGCAAGCAGCCGATTGGCAGCTTCTTCACCTGCCTGGTGATGGCCGTGGCGTTGAGCCTGCCGATGGGCTTGTCGTTGCTGCTTAATAATGTCGAACGCCTGGGCGGTTCCTGGCAGCGCGCGGCGCAGATTTCCCTATATCTGCAACTGGATGCCAGCGCCACTGAAGGCGAGGCCCTGCGCGAGCAGATCAAGAACCTGCCGGGCGTGGCGGATGCCGAGTACATCAGCCGCGACCAGGCGCTGGAAGAGTTCCAGCAACAGTCCGGCCTGGGTGAGGCGCTCAAGGAGCTGCCGCAGAACCCGCTGCCGGGGGTTGTGTTGGTCACGCCCAATGAAATCGACAAGACGGCCCTTGAAGCATTAAGACAAAAATTGGCTGAATTGCCCAAGGTACAGCAGGCGCAGCTTGATCTGGTGTGGGTCGAGCGTCTGGCGGCGATTCTCAAGCTGGGCGACCGGTTTGTCTTTGGCCTGACGGTGTTGCTGGTTTCTGCATTACTTTTGGTGATAGGCAATACCATTCGCCTTCATATTGAAAACCGCCGCACCGAGATAGAAGTGATTAAACTGGTCGGCGGCACAGACAGCTATGTGCGTCGTCCTTTTCTGTACATGGGCGCGCTTTATGGCTTTGGTGCGGGGATTCTGTCCTGGGGCGTATTGGCGTTTGGCCTGGATTGGCTGAACGACGCGGTAGTCGGCCTGGCCGGTTTGTATGGCAGTGATTTTGCCCTGGCTGGCGTACCCGCTGCCGATGGTCTATCACTGTTGCTTGGCGCGGTGTTGTTGGGGTATATCGGTGCTTGGATTGCGGTCGCACGGCATTTACGTGAGCTGGCGCCGAAGTAGTTAATGTCAGATTAATGTGGTTTCGTTTGTATTGACCGTATCAGTGGTTTAGGGAACTTGTCCTACGGTTTCCGGTCAATTTTCGCAGTGCTGAACTGCACGAGTTATGTGAGTCGGAGGTTTTTTCGTATGACCACTTCTTTGCAACCTGCTTATGCTCTGGTCCCGGGTGCGAACCTGGAAGCCTATGTGCACACGGTCAACAGCATTCCATTGCTGACGCCCGAGCAGGAGCGTGAACTGGCCGAGAGTCTCTACTATGAGCAGGATTTGGGGGCGGCTCGGCAGATGGTGCTCGCCCACCTGCGTTTTGTCGTACATATCGCCCGTAGCTATAGCGGCTACGGCCTGGCCCAGGCTGACCTGATCCAGGAAGGCAACGTCGGCCTGATGAAGGCTGTGAAACGCTTCAACCCGGAAATGGGTGTGCGCCTGGTGTCGTTCGCCGTGCACTGGATCAAGGCGGAAATCCACGAGTTCATCCTGCGCAACTGGCGCATTGTGAAAGTGGCAACCACCAAGGCCCAGCGCAAGCTGTTCTTCAACCTGCGCAGCCAGAAAAAACGCCTGGCGTGGCTGAACAACGAGGAAGTCCACCGTGTGGCCGAAAGTCTCGGCGTGGAGCCCCGTGAAGTGCGCGAGATGGAAAGTCGCCTGACCGGCCATGACATGGCCTTTGACCCGGCCGCTGAAGCGGACGATGACAGCGCTTTCCAATCGCCGGCCAATTACCTGGAAGACCACCGGTACGACCCGGCGCGCCAACTGGAAGATGCCGATTGGAGCGACAACTCCAATCACAATCTGCACGAAGCACTGGAAGTGCTGGACGACCGCAGCCGTGACATCCTCTACCAGCGCTGGCTGGCAGAAGAAAAAGCCACGCTGCACGACCTGGCGCAAAAGTACAATGTGTCGGCCGAGCGCATTCGTCAGCTTGAGAAGAGCGCGATGAATAAGCTGAAACTGTCGATCGCCGCCTAACACGCAGCGAACGAGCAAAAAAATGCCCCGATCGAAAGATCGGGGCATTTTTGTTCGTGCCGCGCCCCTGTAGGAGCCGGCTTGCCGGCGATGGCGATCTACCGGCTCTCAATGATTGGCTGATACAGCGCCATCGCCAGCAAGCCGGCTCCTACAGGTTTTATGTTGCGTCAGTTGGCCCACGGCGCCTTTCGCGTACTGTTCAGCTCATTCAAATAGCCAGTACCACCCAACTGCCCCATCTGCTGGCGAATCCACGCCGCCCGCCGCGCCACATACGCCGTCGGATGGCTGGCACTCCACACCCGTGGATTGGGCAGTACCGCTGCCAGATAACTGGCCTGCTGCCGCGAAAGCCCCTTGGCACCCACGCCAAAATGATGCCGCGCTGCCGCCTCTGCGCCAAACACACCTTCGTCCCATTCCACGCTGTTGAGGTACACCTCAAGGATCCGCTGCTTGGGCCAGAGGATTTCGATCAGCCCGGTAAACCAGGCTTCCAGGCCCTTGCGCAAATAACTGCGGCCGGCCCACAGGAACAGGTTTTTCGATACCTGCTGGCTCAGCGTACTGGCGCCGCGAATCGAGCCGCCGCGCTCGTTATGCAGCAGCGCAGCCTGGATCGCCCCGAAGTCAAAACCCCAATGCTGCGGGAAGCGCTGGTCCTCGCCGGCCATCACCGCGACTTTCAGGTCATCGGAGATCTCATCCCACGGCACCCAGGTACGTTGCAGGTCAATGGGCTCGCCATCGACCCAGGACTCGATCTTGCGCTCGACCATCAGTGCGGTAAACGGCGGCGGGACGACACGAAACAGCAGCACCAGCAAAACACTGCCGATGACAAACCATTTCACGACTTTGAGAAAACGACTGAAGAGGACACGCAGCATAGAGATGGCTTGGCCGAACCCGTTGAGCGGGCCATTATACAGACCCGGCCCTTTGAGTCTGACTGGAGTTCCTCATGCTGCGTGGCTTTCTGATGTTGGCGGCCTTTTTCGGCTTTACCGGTGTTGCCCTCGGCGCGTTCGCCGCCCATGGCCTGAAAAAAAGCCTGACGGCTGAATACCTGGCGATATTCCACACCGGCGTGACCTACCAACTGGTGCACGCCCTGGCGTTGTTTGGCGTGGCCTTGCTGGCCGCGCATGTGCCCGGGCGCCTGGTGCTCTGGGCCGGTGTGTCGTTCAGCATCGGCATCTTGCTGTTCTCCGGCAGCCTGTACCTGCTGACCACCATCGGCATTGGCAAGCTGGGGATCATCACGCCGTTTGGCGGCCTGGCGTTCCTGATTGGCTGGCTGTGCCTGGGGCTCGCCGCCTGGCGCCTGCAACTGACCGCCTGACGCTTGTAGCTGACCTTCAGGTCACGATCAGGCTAGAATGCTGGCCCCTAAAAACGATGGCGGCCCGTGGCATGCGCATTCAATTGAACGGCGAATCCTATGAACTGCCCGACGGTGAAACCGTCGCGGCCCTGCTGACCCGTCTGGAACTGACCGGACGTCGCGTCGCAGTGGAGCTCAACCAGGATATCGTCCCGCGTAGCCAGCACACCGATACCGCCCTCACCGAAGGCGATCAGGTTGAAGTGGTCCACGCCATCGGCGGCGGCTAGCCCTGCGGCAACTACCCGGATTCTGCAGAACCTCACCCCTACTCGAGGATTTCCCATGAGCATCGTTCGTAGCGACAAGCCCTTCGTCCTGGCCGGTCGTACCTACCAGTCGCGTTTGCTGGTAGGCACCGGCAAGTACCGCGACATGGAAGAAACCCGCCTGGCTATCGAAGCCTCGGGCGCCGAAATCGTGACGGTGGCTGTGCGCCGCACCAATATCGGCCAGAACCCGGGCGAACCGAACTTGCTGGATATCCTGCCGCCCGATCGCTACACCATCCTGCCCAACACTGCCGGTTGCTACGACGCCATCGAAGCTGTGCGCACCTGCCGCCTGGCCCGTGAGCTGCTCGACGGCCACAACCTGGTGAAGCTGGAAGTGCTGGCGGACCAGAAAACCCTGTTCCCCAACGTGATCGAAACCCTCAAGGCCGCCGAAACCCTGGTCAAGGAAGGTTTCGACGTGATGGTCTACACCAGCGATGACCCGATCATCGCCCGCCAACTGGCCGAGATCGGCTGCATCGCGGTGATGCCGCTGGCCGGCCTGATCGGTACTGGCCTGGGGATCTGCAACCCGTACAACCTGCAGATCATCCTCGAAGAAGCCAAGATCCCGGTGCTGGTGGATGCCGGCGTCGGTACCGCGTCCGATGCCACCATCGCCATGGAACTGGGCTGCGAAGCGGTGCTGATGAACTCGGCCATCGCCAATGCGCAACAGCCGATCATGATGGCCGAAGCCATGAAACACGCGATTGTCGCCGGCCGCCTGGCGTACCTCGCCGGGCGTATGCCAAAAAAACTTTACGCCAGCGCCTCCTCGCCGCTGGATGGTCTGATCAAGTAAGAGCCATTGATGACTGAATCAAACGAAACGCCGAACCCCGTGGAAGAAGGCGACGAGTCCAAGCACCGCCGCATCAAGAGTTTTGTGATGCGTGCCGGGCGCATGACCGAAGGCCAGCAAAAGGGCCTGGACCAGGGCACGCCGCTGTTCGTCCTGCCCCTGGCCGATGCGCCGGTGGACTTCGACCAGGTGTTTGGCCGTTCGGCCCCGCGCTCCCTGGAAATTGGCTTCGGCATGGGCCATTCCCTGCTGGAAATGGCTGCGGCGTCGCCCGAGCAAGACTTTATCGGTGTGGAAGTGCACCGTCCGGGCGTGGGCGCGCTGCTTAACGGCGTGCTGACCCAGGGCCTGAAAAACCTGCGGGTCTATGACTGCGATGCGATCGAAGTGCTTAACCGCTGCATCGCCGACAACAGCCTCGACCGCCTGATGCTGTTTTTCCCGGACCCATGGCACAAGAGTCGTCACCACAAGCGCCGTATCGTCCAGGCGTCCTTCGCGGAACTGGTGCGCAGCAAGCTCAAGGTGGGCGGCATCCTGCATATGGCCACCGATTGGGAACCGTATGCGCAGTACATGCTGGAAGTGATGAACGTCGCCCCTGGCTACCGCAACCTGGCCGAAGATGGTCAGTGCGTACCACGCCCGGCCGAACGTCCGATCACCAAGTTCGAACGCCGTGGCGAGCGGTTGGGGCATGGGGTTTGGGATTTGAAGTTCGAAAAGCTGGCTTGATCAGCTAGAAAGCTGGAATGCGACCAACTGTAGGAGCTGGCTTGCCTGCGATAGCGTCACTTGGGTATCACTGATACACCGAGGTGATGCTATCGCAGGCAAGCCAGCTCCTACAGTTGTTTTGTGGTGGGCTTTGAGTCAGCGGCGGTCGGCAACCACGCCAATCAACACCAGCACCACCAACAGCACCGGTGCCAGGCTGTAGTTATTGAACTGGCTCAACCCCCGCACAATCCACGGCGTGGCGTAGATCAGCGCGGCGCCGCTGCCGATCATGCACAGCAGGGCCATCAACGGTACGCGCAAGGCGCCGGCGATGCTGCCCAGGCGCGCTTCGACCCAGCCCTTGATGTCGGCGCCGAATAGCACCAACAGGCAGCCTACCAGCGCCAGGGATATTTCCGACAGGTTGCTACGGCTCCAGCGGGATACGGTGGCGAGCAGGTCGAGTACCAGATCCATTCGATTTCCTTAGAGCGATCAGCTCAAAAACTTCTGCAGCAGGTCATTGAGAAAGAGTTGCCCACGGTCCGTGGCCGCCAGGCGTGACGGTTCGACCTGCAATAAGCCACTTTGTTCGGCATCCCTGCGGGCTTGATCCAGGCTGGCCAGGTCCAGGCCGGTGCGCTCGGCATACAGCTTGGCTTCCACGCCCTCGGTCAGGCGCAGGGCGTTCATCAGGAACTCGAAGGGCAGTTCCTCGTTGGTCAGCTCTTTCATGCCTGCCTGGAAGCTTTTTGCCGGGTTGAGGTAGTCCTTCGGTGCGCGGGTCTTCCAGGTGCGCACGATGCGCCCGTCTGGATGACTGAGCTTGCCGTGGGCGCCGGCGCCGATGCCGATAAAGTCGCCAAAACTCCAGTAATTGAGGTTATGCCGCGCGGCCCGGCCCGGCTGGGCGTAGGCCGAGACTTCATATTGCGCGTAGCCGTGTTCGGCGAGCAGGGCCTGGCCGGCTTCCTGGATATCCCACAGGGTGTCGTCTTCCGGCAGCGTCGGCGGCTGGTTCCAGAACACGGTGTTGGGTTCCAGGGTCAGTTGGTACCACGACAGATGGGTCGGCTTGAGCGCAATCGCCTGGCGCAGGTCGCCCAAGGCGTCGTCCAGGGATTGATCGGGCAAACCGTGCATCAGGTCCAGGTTGAAGTTATCGAACCCGGCCTGGCGTGCCATGCCGGCGGCGCGTACGGCTTCGTCGCCGTTGTGGATGCGGCCCAGGGCCTTGAGCTTTTCCTGCTGGAAGCTCTGGATGCCAATCGACAGGCGATTGATCCCCAGCTTGCGGTAGGCGACGAACTTCTCTTGCTCGAAGGTGCCGGGGTTGGCTTCCAGGGTGATTTCGATATCGCTGGCAAACCGGATACGTTGCTCCACGCCCTCCAGCAACCGGCCCAGCGCCGCCGCACTGAACAGGCTTGGCGTGCCGCCGCCAAAGAAGATCGAACTCAACTCGCGGCCATACACCGCGTGCAGGTCCTGATCCAGGTCCGCCAGCAGCGCGTCGACATACTCTTCTTCCGGCAACACCTTGCTGGCGGTGTGGGAGTTGAAGTCGCAATAGGGGCATTTACGCACGCACCACGGGATGTGGATGTACAGCGCCAGGGGCGGCAGCACTGGCAAGGCCGCCCGAGGTGTTTGCGCGCCACCGAGGATCAGGGGCTGCGCGGAGGTGTTGTGGGTCATTTCAAGCCCAGGCGCTGGCGCAGCAAATCCATTGCGCGGGCGCGGTGGCTGATCTGGTTTTTGTCGGCGGGGCTCAGTTCGGCGCTGGACACATTGCGCTCCGGCACCCAGAACAGCGGGTCATAGCCAAACCCGTGCTCGCCGCTGGCCGTATGCAGGATGCGCCCGTGCCACAAGCCTTCGCAGAGGATCGGCAGCGGGTCGTCGGCATGCCGCACCAGCGCCAGCACGCAGACAAACTGCGCGCCGCGCATCGCGTCCGGCACGTCCTTGAGGGCGTCCAGCAGCTTGGCGTTGTTCGCCGCGTCGCCTTTGCCGTCGGCATAGCGCGCCGAGTAGATGCCAGGAGCGCCGCCGAGGAAGTCCACCGCCAGGCCCGAATCGTCGGCCAGTGCCGGCAGGCCGGAAATGCGCGAGGCATTGCGGGCCTTGAGGATGGCGTTTTCGACGAATGACAGGCCGGTCTCTTCCGGCTCCACCTGGCTGAACTCGCCAATCGAGCGCAATTGCACCGATTCGCCGAGCATGGCCTGGAGTTCCTTGAGTTTGCCGGCGTTATGGCTGGCCAGTACGAGTTGTGTCAGGTTCATTATTCGGCCGGGAACAGTTCTTGGGTGAAACTGAAACCATGGGCCTTGCCGCCGGTTTCAACATTGATGGTAAAGGTGCGGAACTCCTGCTGCGGCACCGAGTAGGGGGCGAGGTAGTAGATCGCGCCTTTTTCGGTGATTTGCTTGAAGGTCAGCATTTCACTTTTGCCGGTCAGGTCCTTGATCGTGCCGGTCACTTGCGCCGCCACGGGCTCCACGCCCTTGATCACCGAAACGTTGATCATGCCCTTGTTCTTGCTGCGCACCACGCCCACGGCCTGGGCTGTCTCGGGTTGCAGGAAGCTGGAGGTGAAGGTGCTGTAGTGCACGGTGATATCACCAAATGCCTTCTGCCGATTGCTGTCGATAGGGCCGGCGGCCATGGCACTGGCGCCCAGGCAGGCGGTGAGTAGAAAAATAGCCAGGCGACTCATGATCGTCCTCCTCGAAAATGGTTAGACGGCAATCTGGTGGTCGGTCAGGCCAGGACTGCTGACCCGATAAATCCCGATTTCACCCAAAAGATTAGGCCATAGCTTACTCGCCCAGCCGTGGCGATGCTGTTGATCGACGGCAAGGCGGTTGATCACCTTGGCTTCGCGCCCGCTGCACAGCGCTTCGAAGTCCTCGAAGGTGCAGAAGTGAATGTTGGGCGTGTTGTACCAGGTGTACGGCAAGAAGTCCGATACCGGCATCCGGCCCTTGGTGGCCAGGTACCAGCGGCAGCGCCAGTGGCCGAAGTTGGGGAAGGTGATGATGCACTGGCGGCCGACGCGCAACATCTCGTCGAGGATCCGGTCCGGATAGTGCACGGCCTGCAGGGCCTGGGTCATCACCACGATATCGAAGCTGTTGCTGGCAAAGTTGCCCAGGCCCTTGTCCAGGTCCTGCTCGATCACGTTGATGCCCTTGGCCACGCACTGGGCGATGTTGTCCGGGTCGTTTTCCAGGCCATAGCCGGTGACTTGCTTGTTGTCGCGCAGCCAGCTCAGCAGTTCGCCATCGCCGCAACCCAGGTCGAGCACGCGGCTGCCGGCGGGGATCCAGTCTTGGATGATTTCCAGGTCGGCTCTCATGGCTTTCTCACAATGTAATGCGGTTCATGTAGTTGCTGAACGCCTGCAGGTAGCGCGGGATCGGGATCAGGAAGGCGTCGTGGCCTTGCGGTGCATCGATCTCCAGGTAGCACACGTCCTTGCGGGCGGCCATCAGCGCATCCACCAGTTCCCGCGAGCGGGCCGGCGAAAAGCGCCAGTCGGTGGTGAACGACATCACGCAGAACTTGGCGCTGGCACCCTCGAAGGTCTTCGCCAGGTCGTCGTCAAAGTTTGCCGCCGGGTCGAAGTAGTCCAAAGCCTTGGTCATCAGCAGGTAGGTATTGGCGTCGAAACGCCCGGAAAACTCCTCGCCCTGGTAACGCAGGTAGCTTTCGACCTGGAATTCGACGCTGTGGAAGTCGTAGTTGAGCTTCTCGCTCTTGAGCCCACGGCCGAATTTCTCGCCCATGGAGTCATCCGACAGGTAGGTGATATGCCCAACCATCCGCGCCAGCATCAAGCCGCGCTTGGGAATCACCCCGGCTTCCTGGAACGAACCACCATGGAACTCGGGGTCGGTGAGGATCGCCTGGCGCGCCACTTCGTTGAAGGCGATGTTCTGCGCCGACAACTTGGGGGCCGAGGCGATGGCCAGGCAATGGCGCACGCGGTCGGGGTAGGTGATGGTCCATTGCAGGGCCTGCATGCCTCCCAGGCTGCCGCCGATCACCGCGGCCCATTGCTGGATGCCCAGCAGGTCGGCCAGGCGTGCCTGGCTGTGCACCCAGTCTTCGACGGTCAGTACCGGGAAGTCGGCGCCAAACGGCTTGCCGGTTTCCGGGTTGAGGCTGCTGGGGCCGGTGGAGCCATTGCAGCCGCCAAGGTTGTTCAGGCTGACCACAAAGAATTTGTTGGTGTCGATGGGCTTGCCGGGGCCGATGCAGCTGTCCCACCAGCCGGGCTTGCGCTCGTCGGCGCTGTGGTAGCCAGCGGCGTGGTGATGGCCGGACAGGGCGTGGCAGATCAGCACGGCATTGCTGGCCGTGGCGTTCAACTCGCCGTAGGTTTCATAGATCAGGTCATAGGCCGGCAGCGATCGACCGCAGGCCAGGGCCAGGGGTTCGCTGAAGTGCGCCACTTGGGGCACGACCAGTCCAACAGAATCGGGGGGGAAGGCAGCTGGCATCGACCCTGCTCTCGTTTAAATGAGGCGTAAGTCTAAAGAGCGGGGGGGCCAGCGGCAAGCGAACCTTGTCCTGGCTGATGACGGCTTGTTTCTGTGGGAGCCGGCTTGCCGGCGATGGCGTTTTCGCGGGTGCCATCGCCGGCAAGCCGGCTCCTCCAAAGGTCAGATCAGCAAGCGCAGGATGTCCGGCATCATGGTCATTGCCGCCAGGTTGTTGATCACCAGCATGTCCAGGAGCTTGAGCACCATGAACGCAAGGATCGGCGAGATATCCAGGCCACCCAGGTTCGGCAGGATCTTGCGAAACGGCGCCAATGCCGGCTCGCAGATCTGGTTGACCAGTTCGGCGCCCGGGTTATGGCTGCCCGGTGCGACCCACGACAGGATCACGCTGATAATCAGGGCGAAGAAGAAAATCTTCAGGAACAGCGCGGTCACGCCGATCAGGGCCCAGACCAGCAGTTGCAGGAAATTGCCCATGGTGCCGTAGGTCAGCAGCAGCGTCAGGGCCATCAGCGCCAGTTGGACCAGGATCGCCAGGACCAGCGAAGACATGTCCAGGCCGAACAGGCTCGGGATCACCCGGCGCAGCGGCTTGAGCAGTGGCTGGGTGGCCTTCACGGCGAACTGGCAGAGCGGGTTGTAGAAGTTGGCGCGTACCAGTTGCAGGACAAAACGCAACAGCACGATCAGCAGGTAAAGGCTGCCGAGGGTTTGCAGTACATAGACGGCGGCGGTGTTCAAACCAATCATATTGGCTCCTTATTGACCCAGTTGTTCGGCAAGTTCGGCCGAGCGGTGCGCGGCGGCACCCAGTGCTTTTTCGACCAGGGCTTCAAAGCCCCCGGCCTGGAACGATTCGATGGCCGCCTGTGTGGTGCCATTGGGCGAGGTCACGCGCCGGCGCAACTCGGCCGCGTCCACATCGCTGGACACCACCATATGCGCGGCGCCGAGGGCAGTTTGCTGGGTCAGTTGCTCAGCGATTTCCCGTGGCAGGCCCAGCTTCACACCGGCGGCGGTCATGGCTTCGACCAGCAGGAAGAAATACGCCGGGCCACTGCCGGACACGGCGGTGACGGCATCCAGTTGCTGTTCTTCTTCCAGCCACAGGGCCACGCCCACGGCCGACAACAGCTCCTGGGCCTGCTCACGCTGGGCGGCGCTCACTTGGGCGGTGGCGTACAGGCCGCTGACGCCTTGGCGCAGCAATGATGGCGTGTTGGGCATGCAACGCACGATGGGCTGGGCGCCGAGCCAGTTGTTCATGCTGGCGCAGTTGATACCAGCGGCAATCGACACCACCAGTTGCTGCGGCGCCAGGCTTGGGCGCAGGGCTTCGCACACGGCCTTCATGGCCTGTGGCTTGACTGCCAGCACGATGACGTCGACGCCCTGGATGGCCTCGGCGTTGTCGGCGAAGGTTTCGATACCGTGTTCTGCGCTCACCCGGGCACGGGTCTCGGCGCCCGGATCGCTGGCGCGAATTTGCGAGGCTTGCAGGCCCTTGGCCCGCAGGCCGCCGATCAGGCTGGCCGCCATGTTACCGGCGCCGATAAAGGCTATACGCGTGCTGCTCATGACAGGTCCTTACTCAGATGGAAGTCAGCCATTTCATGGCTGGCCGTAGTCGCGGGCGCCAAACAGGGCGGTACCGATCCGCACCCAGGTGGCCCCTTGGGCAATGGCCGACTCAAGGTCATGGCTCATGCCCATGGAAAGTGTGTCGAGCCCCAGGTTCAGGCTCGCTTGCAAGTCTCGTACGGCGGCAAACGCGGCATCTTGCTGCGCGCGGTCGTCGGTGGGCTCGGGGATCGCCATCAGGCCGCGCAGCTTCAAGCGGGGCAGGGCCTGGATCGCCTCGGCCAATGCTGGCAAATCGGCGGGTGTACAGCCGGATTTGCTGGCTTCGCCACTGACATTGACCTGGATGCAGATATTGAGCGGCGGCAGGTCGGCCGGGCGTTGTTCGGACAGGCGTTGGGCGATTTTCAGGCGGTCCACGGAGTGCACCCAAGCGAAGTTCTCGGCGATAGCGCGCGTCTTGTTCGATTGAATGGGGCCGATGAAGTGCCAACTCAAGGGCAGGTCGGTTAATTCGGCCTGTTTGCCGAGGGCTTCCTGCAAGTAGTTCTCGCCGAAGTCGCGTATCCCTGCGGCATGGGCCTGGCGCACGGCTTGCGCGGGTTTGGTCTTGCTCACGGCCAGCAAGTGGACGCTGCTTTCATCGCGCTGCACGGCCCGGGCCGCGGCACGGATGCGCTCACTAACCAGGCCGATATTGTCTGCTATGGTCGACATTCAAGTTGCGCCCGTGGATATGGAGTCCGCGGCATTCTACTGGAAATGGATAGCCCTATGGACATCACTGAACTGCTGGCCGCAAGTGTCAGCCGGGGCGCCTCCGACCTGCATCTGTCGGCAGGGCTGGCGCCGAGGGTGCGCGTTGATGGTGAGGTTCTGCCGCTGGATTGGCCGGTGCTGAGTGCTGCCCAACTGGCCGACCTGCTCAGCCCGATCCTCAATAAACACCAACAAAAGGATTTCGAAACATCTCTTGAAACGGATTTTTCTTTTGAAGTGCCGGGTGTCGCGCGCTTTCGCGCCAATGTGTTCCGCCAGCACCGGGGGATGGGCGCGGTGTTTCGCGCGATCCCCTCGCGGGTCCAAAGCCTGGAAGCCTTGGGGCTTGGCGATGTATTCCGGCGCATCGCCGAGCTGCCCAGGGGGCTGGTGCTGGTGACAGGTACCACGGGCTCGGGCAAGTCCACCACCCTGGCAGCGATGGTCGATTACCTCAACAACACCCGCCAGCAGCACATCCTGACCCTTGAGGATCCCATCGAGTTTGTCCACGAACCGCGCAAGGCGTTGATCAGCCAGCGCCAGGTGCATCGCGACACCCACAGTTTCTCGATGGCCCTGCGTTCGGCGTTGCGCGAAGACCCGGATGTAATCCTGGTGGGGGAGTTGCGCGACCTGGAAACCATCCGCCTGGCCCTGACAGCGGCTGAAACCGGGCACCTGGTGTTCGGCACCCTGCACACCAGTTCGGCGGCAAAGACGGTGGACCGGCTGGTGGATGTGTTCCCGGTTGGGGAAAAGGCCATGGTCCGCTCGATGCTCTCGGAGTCGCTGCAGGCGGTGGTGAGCCAGGTGTTATTGAGCAAAGTCGGCGGCGGGCGCGTGGCGGCCCATGAAATCATGCTCGGCACGCCGGCGGTCCGTAACCTGATCCGCGAGGACAAGGTGGCGCAGTTGTACTCGGCGATCCAGACAGGTGGGGCGTTGGGGATGAAAACGTTGGATATGAGCTTGAAGGTGTTGGTCGGTCAGGGGCTGATTAGTCGCGAAGAGGCGCGGGGGCAGGCGCGGGTGCCAGCAGATATATAGGATGTGGGAGCTGGCTTGCCTGGGATGCAGGCAAGCCAGCTCCCACACAAGCCAGCATTCACATGTGCATTTACTGTCAGCGCTGCACAATCCGCAGGTTGTTCTGCTCTTTGGGCAGCACGCGCTTGGCAATCACGTAGTTCTTGTTCCAGAACGGTTTTTTCAGGGTGTCGATACTGACCGACTTGCCACGGCGTGGTGCGTGGATAAAACGGTCGTTGCCCAGGTAAATGGCTACATGGTTGACCTGGCGGCTCTTGAGCTTGAAGAACAACAGGTCGCCGGGCTTCAAATCCTTGCGATCAACCTTCTGCCCGTGGCCGCTGGCCATGGCATTGGAGGTGCGTGGCAAGTCCACCGCAGCTACATCATTGAAGGCGTATTTCACCAAACCACTGCAATCAAAGCCTTTACTTGGGCTGCTGCCGCCCCAACGATAAGGGGTACCGAGCACGTTGACCGCACGGCTCAAGACTTTGCTGCTTTGCTGGTTATTGCTCGCGACCAGGCCGGGAACTGCTTTAACGTTGGCCTTGCTCAGTTGAGCCGGGCGCTTGACGCTGAGCTTTACCGATTTGGCGGAGCTGGTAGTGGCGTGAACTTTAGGGGTGAAACCATTAACGTTCGGAAGTCGTTGCTCACGATTGGTGGCGTGGGCGGCCAGTGGCATCAATAGGCAAATGGTTAGCCATGTCTTTAAAAATGGTCGCATAAGGCAGGCTCTTGTTGGTTTGCGCGCAACTTTATAACAGCTTTTAGTGTCTTTCTCAGGCCGTTTGTCGACTGAACCTTGACGTCAAAATCAGGAAAACCGCGACGAACTGTCGCAATTGTCCTACACAAGTCAGGCGGCATAAGGCTTTGAGGGAAGCGACGATAGCATTTGCCGTACGTCGGGTGCCTGTAAAAAAGTCACAAAGAAACCAGAAATATTTATCTATCGAGGCAAAAGAGGTCATTCATGAACACCTATCGACAGGATGTTTCGCAACAGGACACTCACAGCAAGATGATCGGTTATCTGCTCTGGATCTTCGGTTTTACCGGGGCACACCGCTTCTACTACGGCAAGCCGGTGACCGGGACGATCTGGTTCTTCACCTTTGGTTTGCTGGGGATTGGCTGGTTGATCGACCTGTTTCTGATCCCGGCAATGGACCGTGAAGCCGACCTGCGTTTTACCGCCGGGCCGATTGAATACAACGTGGCGTGGATTCTGTTGGCGTTTCTTGGGGTATTTGGCTTGCACCGCATGTATCAGGGCAAATGGCTCACCGGCCTGTTGTACCTGGTGACCGGCGGCTTGTTCCTGATTGGCGTGCTGTATGACTTCTGGACGTTGAATACGCAGGTTTCGATCCGCAATGCCGAGCGGTTGGGCGGTCGCTGATCATCTCCAGCCTTGTGAGGATCTAATTGTGGGAGCGGGCTTGCTCGCGAAAGCGGTGTATCAGTCGACCTATTTGTTAACTGATACACCGCTTTCGCGAGCAAGCCCGCTCCTACATTTGACTGTGCCCGCTTCAGTTCTGGATCAAGCCTGGTAGCTGATCCGTCCATCCACCAGGGTGTAGCGCACAGTCGCCGGCAAGCTATGGCCGATGAACGGGCAGTTTTCACCGCGGGACAGCCACTGCTCGCCGGCGACAGTAGAACTGGCCGGGTCAAACAGCACCAGGTCCGCCGCCGCACCCACCGCCAGCTTGCCCGCCGGCAGGCGCAGCGCTTGCGCCGGGCCTGAGCTCAGGCGTGCCAGCAACGTTGGCAAGTCCAGCAACCCATCTTCCACCAGGGTCATTGCCAGTGGCAGCAGCAGCTCGACGCTACTGATCCCAGGCTCTGTCGCGCCAAACGGTGCCAGCTTGGCATCCCGTTCGTGGGGCTGGTGGTGGCTGGAGATCGCCGAAACCACCCCGGACTTCACCGCCGCACGCAAACCGTCACGGTCGGCGCGGGTGCGCAGTGGCGGTTGCACGTGGTACAGGCTGGAGAAGTCGATCAACGCCTCATCGGTCAGGATCAACTGGTACAGCGCCACATCGGCGGTCACCGGCAGGCCACGGGCCTGGGCCTGGGCAATCAAGGCTACGCCGCGGGCGCTGGTCAGTTGGCTGAAGTGCGCGCGCACGCCGCTTTGTTCCACCAGCAGCAGATCACGGGCCAGGGCCACGGTTTCTGCGGTTTCCGGGATGCCTGCCAGGCCGAGGAAACTGGCGGTGGGGCCTTCGTGGGCCAGGCCGCCTTCGGCCAGGTCGTGGTCCTGGGAGTGGAAGATCACCGTCAGGTCGAAGGTGGCCGCGTACTCCAGGGCACGGCACAGGGTGCGGGTGCTGCGGAAACTCTCCAGGCCGTTGCCGAAGGCCACGCAACCCGCGTCGCGCAGGGCAATCAGCTCGGCCAGTTGCTCGCCATCCAGGCCTTTGCTCAGGGCGCCGATGGGGAACACTTTGCAATTGCCGGCCTCGCGGGCGCGGTCGAGGATCAGCTCGGCCACGGCCGAGGTGTCCAGCACCGGCTTGGTCTGCGGCGGGCAGCACAGGCTGGTGACACCGCCTGCAGCGGCGGCGCGGGTTTCGCTGGCGATGCTGCCTTTGCGGCTGTAGCCCGGCTCGCGCAGGGCCACGTTCAGGTCTACCAGGCCGGGCGCGGCCACCAGGCCTTTGGCATCGATGCTCTGAACCGGGCTGAAACCACTGGGGGCGGCGCCGATGGCGATGATCTTGCCGGCTTCCAGGTGCAGATCAGTGACTTGATCCAGGCCGCTGGCCGGATCGATGACTCGGGCGCCGAGAATGCTGAGCTTCACTGGGCGTTCTCCTGCTCGAATTGACGTTGGGCAGTTTGCCCGCTCATGGCCATGGACAGCACGGCCATGCGCACCGCGATGCCGTAGGTGACCTGGTTGAGAATCACCGAGTGCGGACCGTCGGCCACCGCCGACTCAATCTCCACCCCCCGGTTGATCGGGCCTGGGTGCATAACAATGGCATCCGGCTTGGCGCCGGCCAGGCGTGCGGTGGTCAGGCCGAACAGGCGGTAGAACTCGCCTTCGCTGGGCAGCAGGCCACCGGCCATGCGCTCGCGTTGCAGGCGCAGCATGATCACCACGTCGACATCCTTCAGGCCTTCGGCCATGTCGGTGTAGACCTTCACCCCGTATTGCTCGATGCCTACCGGCAGCAGGGTTTTCGGCGCAATCACGCGGATATCCGGGCAGCCCAGGGTTTTCAGGGCCAGCATGTTCGAGCGTGCCACCCGCGAGTGCAGGATATCGCCGACGATGGCCACCGAGAGGTTTTCAAAGCCGCCCTTGTGCCGACGGATGGTGAGCATGTCGAGCATGCCCTGGGTCGGGTGGGCGTGGCGGCCATCGCCACCGTTGATGATCGCCACCTGTGGGCACACGTGCTCGGCGATAAAGTGCGCCGCGCCCGAGTCGCCATGACGCACCACGAACATGTCGGCCGCCATGGCCTCCAGGTTGCGCAGGGTGTCGAGCAGGGTTTCGCCCTTGCTCGCCGACGAGGTGGAGACGTTCAGGGTGATCACGTCGGCTGACAGGCGCTGGGCCGCCAGTTCGAAGGTGGTGCGGGTGCGCGTCGAGTTCTCGAAGAACACGTTGCAAATGGTTTTGCCGCGCAGCAGCGGGACTTTCTTCACCGCCCGGCCGCCGACTTCAAGGAACGAGTCGGCAGTGTCGAGGATTTCGGTGAGCAATTCGCGGGGCAGGCCGTCGAGGGACAGGAAGTGTTGCAGCTGGCCCTGAGCGTTGAGCTGCAGCGGGCGCTTGGCATCTAGAGGCGTCATCGCGGGGACTCTTTACAAGGCGGTTTAAAGGGCGAGGTCTTGCAGTTCGAGTTCGAGCGGCGTGGGACCGGACAATTTTACCCGCTGCTGGGCCGAAAGCGACAGGGTCGCACCCACCACATCCGGGCTGATCGGCAGTTCGCCAGCCTCGAGGTCGAGCAGGCAGACCAGGGTGATGCTGGCCGGGCGGCCGTAGTCGAACAGCTCGTTCATGGCGGCGCGGATGGTGCGCCCGCTCATCAGCACGTCATCGATCAGTACCAGGTGCTGGCCTTCGATTTCAAAGGGCAGCGCTGACGGGCGCACTTGCGGGTGCAGGCCGTTCTGGCTGAAGTCATCGCGGTAGAAGGACACATCCAGGGTGCCCAGGGGCGCATCACTGCCCAGCTCTTGCAGCAACGCCTGGGCGACCCACACGCCACCGGTACGGATACCGATGAAACGCGGCTCGCTGATGGCGCGGTGTTGCAGGTGGGTCGTGAGGCTCGTCGCCATCTGACGGATCAGTTCGGCGGGATTGGGCAGGCTCATGGTGGCTCCTTCAAGGGCTTGGGCAGCGTGACGCTGGCAAAGTCCGGGCTCAAACGTAAGAAGACGCGGCAAGCCGCGTCAGTCAGGATTCAAATAAAGCGGTGTTTTCATCCAGCCAACCCTGCAGCAGCAAGGCGGCGGCAATGGCGTCGACCGGGTTGTCGCGGTAGCTGCCTTTCTGCCCGCCACGGTCGCGACGCTCACCCTTGGCCTCGAAGGTCGTCAGGCGTTCATCGTGGGTATAGAAGGGCAGGTTGTAGCGGCCGTTGAGGCGGCGGGCGAACTTTTCGGCGCGCAGGCACATGTCGCTGGGGGTGCCGTCCATGTTCAGCGGCAGGCCGACCACCACGGCGTCGGGTTTCCATTCCTTGATCAGGGCTTCGACCTGATTCCAGTCCGGTATGCCGTTCTGCGCCTTCAAGGTACACAGCTCGCGGGCCTGGCCGGTAATGACCTGGCCCACGGCCACGCCAATCTGCTTGGTGCCATAGTCAAACCCGAGGATCAGTCGCAAGGCCATCAGGCGTGCCCCACCTGGCTGGTCAGCAGGTTGAGGTTGACCCCCAACTGCTTGGCCGCGGCATTCAGGCGCAGTTCGCTGGCGGTGTTGAACAGAATGTCGGCATCGAAGGGGCAGGTCAGCCAGGCATTGTTGGCCAGCTCTTCTTCCAGTTGCCCGGCTTCCCAGCCCGCGTAACCCAGGGTGATCAGGCTCTGCTGCGGGCCGGCGCCATCAGCGATGGCAAACAGCACGTCCTGGGAGGTGGACAACGACACGCCCTCCAGGTCGACGGTTGCCTGGAACGTCGGGCCGCTGGGATGCAGCACGAAGCCGCGGTCAGTCTGCACCGGGCCACCGAAGTAGATCGGCACCGCCTGGCAACTGGCGGGTGGATCGATCTCCGGGCGCAGTTGCTCAAGGATATCCGCCAGGTTCAGGTCTTGCGGTCGGTTGACCACCAGCCCCATGGCGCCATTGGCCGTGTGCTCGACGATATAGGTCAAGGTGTGCGCAAAGTTCGGGTCGGCCATATGGGGCATGGCGATCAGGAATTGGTGCTTGAGGTAAGTCGGGCTGACATTTTTCATGTCCGCTAGTGTGGCGTTGGAGGGGCGAACTGACAAGCTGGGGATGTGTAGGAATACGGTTAGCGGATTTTTTGCCCGTGTAGGAGCGAGCTTGGGGTAGTCAATTGCTGGAAAGCCGGTCGCCCTTGGCAAAGCGCCAGGTGCGGATGATTTCCAGGCGGTCGATATCGTTCAGGTCGCCGGTAAACGGGGCGAACGGTGCGGCCAGGCGCACGATGCGTTGTGCCGCCTGGTCCAGTAATGGCTGGCCGGACGACTCCAGCACCAGCACTTCATATAAGGAACCGTCGCGGTTGATTGATACGAGCAGGCGCAGGTTGCCGTAGATCTGCTGGCGCCGGGCCTCGTCCGGGTAGTTCAGGTTGCCGATGCGCTCGACCTTCTTGCGCCATTCGTCCTTATACCAGGCGCCTTTGTCGCGCATGGTAGAGGCGGCATTGAGCCGATAGATGCGCGGGCGCTTGGCATACAACTGTTGTTCGTTGGCCAGTTCGGCCTCCAGGCTGGAGATTTCGCTGGAAAGTTGCGAGCTGTCGAATGTCGGTGCGGGCTTGCTCGGCACAGGCTCGGTCTTCACGGCTTCGCGCTGGGTCACGGCCTTCTGGGGTTTTGGCGCAATGGTGGCGACGGCGGCCTTGGGCGCGGCCTGCTTGACCTCGGGCTTGGCCGCTGGAGGCGGGGTGACCTTATTGATCTTGTTGTCCTGGAAGGGCGCCACTTCGGTGGTCTTGGGCACTGCCTTTTTATCCAGGGTGCCGCTGCCCTGCTGGTTGTCCTGCGCCAGAAAGTCAGCCTTCTCGGGCTTTTTCTCACTTTTGAAGGTGGCGAGGGTGATTTCCAGGGTTTTGCTGATTTGCTGGGGTTCGACGAACGTGAAGCCCAGGCCGAGGATCAACGCCAAATGAATCAGCGCTGCCAGGAACAGGGTAAATCCGAGCCGATCAGCCGGGCGTACGCCGCTGTGGCTGAGTTCGGGGGGCAGGTCGGACGGAAGCGTCATAACAGGAAAACCAACATCGCGCGTCTCACGGGTGGCGCATGATAGCGCAATGTTGGTTTACATCTGGCTGTTCTATGTCACTTGGCTTGTAGCTTGTCGGCAATTGCCGCCATGAGCATTTCGCCGATATTGGTGCCGAACGCGTTGTCTATTTCGCGGATACAGGTGGGACTGGTCACGTTGATTTCGGTCAGGTGCTCGCCAATTACGTCAAGGCCTACAAACAGCAGGCCCTTTTCCCGCAGGGTCGGGCCAACCTGGGCGGCGATCCAGCGGTCCTTGTCGCTCAGCGGGCGGGCTTCGCCACGACCACCGGCCGCGAGGTTGCCACGGGTCTCGCCGGCCGCCGGGATACGCGCCAGGCAATAATCCACCGGCTCGCCGTCGATCATCAGGATGCGCTTGTCGCCGTCCTTGATTGCCGGCAGGTAGGCCTGGCCCATGATCTGCTGGGTGCCCAGGGCGGTCAGGGTCTCAAGGATCACCGACAGGTTCGGGTCGCCCGCGCGGTGACGGAAGATCGAGGTGCCGCCCATGCCATCCAGCGGCTTGAGGATCACATCGCCATGCTTGGCGGCAAATTCACGCAGCACATCGGCGCGGCGGCTGACCACGGTCGGCGGCGTGCACTGTGGGAACAGGGTGGCGAACAGTTTTTCGTTGCAGTCGCGCAGGCTCTGCGGCTTGTTGACGATCAGCACGCCGGCGCGCTCGGCCTGCTCCAACAAGTAGGTGGAGTAGACGAACTCCATGTCGAACGGCGGATCCTTGCGCATCAGGATCACGTCCAGGTCGCTCAGGGGGCTGTCGATCTCGTCTTGCAGCTCAAACCATTTCTCAGGGTTGGCGAACACCTGCAAGGGGCGCATCCGCGCCCGCGCCTCGCCATCGCCCTGGTAAAGGTCGCGCTGTTCCATATAGAACAGGGTCCAGCCGCGGGCCTGGGCGGCCAGCAGCATGGCCAGCGAGCTATCCTTTTTATAGGAGATGCTGGCGATAGGGTCCATGACAATGCCGACGCGAACGCTCATGGGGAATTCCTCTAGCAAATAAGGGCGCATAAAAGTGGCGTCAGAGTGGCGCTGCGGCTGTTGTGGGTCAAGGAAAAACCACCTTGCCGGTCGGCCGATAGATTGCCTCCCCAGTCTGTGCTAAAAAGACTGCCATGGCGTGTCGGCCCTTGCATGGCAAGGGTTTTGGCGCTCGTCCCAGGCAGCATCCGGCAGTACACACCGAAACCCGATTCGCTGTGGCGATGGTAGAGCAGATATGGAACAGCATTCCAACGCCTTGAAAGTGATGGTGATCGACGACTCGAAAACGATTCGCCGCACCGCTGAAACGCTGTTGAAGAACGTGGGGTGCGAAGTCATCACGGCCATCGACGGTTTTGATGCCCTGGCCAGGATCGTTGACCATCACCCGCACATTATCTTTGTCGACATCATGATGCCGCGCCTGGATGGCTATCAGACCTGCGCCCTGGTCAAGAACAACCCGGCGTTCAAGGCCATCCCGGTGATCATGCTGTCGTCCAGGGACGGCCTGTTCGACAAGGCCAAGGGGCGCATCGTCGGCGTCGATCAATTTTTGACCAAGCCTTTCAGCAAGGAAGAACTGCTCAGTGCGATCAAGGCCTATGTGCCGGGTTTCGCCGCAGTAGAACAAGCACATTGACCCAGCCCCCTGGGCTTGCGTCAACCAATGTAGTGGGGAAAACCATGGCACGCGTTCTGATCGTCGACGATTCGCCGACTGAAATGTACAAACTGACCGGCATGCTGGAAAAGCACGGCCACCAAGTCCTCAAGGCCGAGAATGGCGCCGATGGCGTGGCCCTGGCCCGCCAGGAAAAACCCGACGCCGTCCTGATGGATATCGTCATGCCCGGCCTCAATGGCTTCCAGGCCACGCGCCAGTTGTCCAAGGAGCCGGAAACCAACGGTATCCCGATCATCATCGTCACCACCAAGGACCAGGAAACCGACAAGATCTGGGGCGCACGCCAGGGCGCCAAGGCGTACCTGACCAAGCCGGTGGAAGAAGACAAGCTGATCGAAGTGCTGAACTCGGTGCTCAAGTCCTGACGGCACGTTCCCATGACCGAGTCGCAAACCGCCTTTGAGCTGCTGCTGGACATCGACCGCCGTTGCCGCCTGTTGGCCGCTGATTTGCCGTCCCAGGAAACCCGCTCGCACAGCTGGAGCGGCATTGGCTTTCGCCTGGGCGGGCATTGGTATGTGGCGCCCATGGGCGAAGTCGCCGAGGTACTGCATGAACCGCGCTGCACCCTGATGCCCGGGGTCAAGCCCTGGGTCAGGGGCGTGGCCAACCTGCGCGGGCGCTTGCTGCCGGTGATCAACCTGTGCGGGTTTTTCGGCTATGAGCTGTCGACGGCGCGCAAGCAGCGCCGGGTGCTGGTGATCGAACACGAAGACACCTTCGTCGGCCTGCTGGTGGATGAGGTGGTCGGCCTGCAGCACTTCGCCCAGGACCAGCTGCGCCCGGTATCGGCCAGCGTGCCCGCGGCCAGCGCCGCGTTTATCCAAGGCCAGTTCAGCGGCGACCCGCTGTGGCAGGTCTTCAGCCCCTTCGCCCTGGCCCAGGCCCCGGGCTTTCTGGATGTTGCCGCATGAGCACCGCCACGCCCGTCAAACCGCAGGAAGCCTCCCGTAGCCGCTCGCAGATCATCGTGCTGTTTATCGCGCTGATCATCTTCATCATGTTGCTGTTCGCCAACTTCGCGTACCTCAACACCCAGTCCACCTACGACAAGCAGTACATCGGCCACGCCGGCGAGCTGCGCGTGCTGTCCCAGCGCATTGCCAAGAACGCCACCGAGGCCGCAGCCGGCAAGGCCGCCGCGTTCAAGCTGTTGAGCGAGGCGCGCAATGATTTTGCCCAGCGCTGGAGCTACCTGAAAAAAGGCGACCCGGCCACCGGCCTGCCCGCTGCGCCCAGCGCCGTGCGCAGCGAAATGCGCGCCGTGCAGCATGACTGGGAAGCCTTGCTCAAGAACACCGACGTGATCCTGGCCAGCGAGCAGACGGTGCTGTCCCTGCATCAAGTGGCGGCGACCCTGGCCGAAACCGTGCCGCAATTGCAGTTGGAGTCGGAAAAGGTCGTCGAGATCCTGCTGCAGCGCGGCGCGCCCGCCAGCCAGGTGGCCGTGGCCCAGCGCCAGTCGCTGCTGGCCGAGCGCATCCTGGGGGCGGTCAACACCGTGCTGGCGGGGGATGACACGGCGGTCAAGGCCGCCGACGCCTTTGGCCGCGATGCCAACCGCTTTGGCCAGGTCCTGGCCGGCATGCTCCAGGGCAGCGCAGGCCTGAAGATCAGCGAAGTGCAGGACCCGGACGCCCGTGCGCGCCTGGCGGAGATTGCCGAGCTGTTCGAGTTTGTCTCCGGCTCCGTGGATGAAATCCTCGAAACCTCGCCGCAACTGTTCCAGGTGCGCGCCTCGGCAAGCAACATCTTCAGCCTGTCGCAAACCCTGCTCGATGAAGCCTCGCACCTGGCCACAGGTTTTGAAAACCTGGCCGGCGGGCGCACCCTCGACACCATCGGCGGCTATGTCCTGGGCTTGCTGGCGCTGGCGTCAATCATCCTGATTGGCCTGGTGATGGTGCGCGAGACCAATCGCCAGCTGCGCGAAACCGCCGAGAAAAACGAACGCAACCAGAACGCGATCATGCGCCTGCTCGACGAAATCGAAGACCTGGCTGACGGCGACCTCACCGTGACCGCCTCGGTGACCGAAGACTTCACCGGCACCATCGCCGACTCCATCAACTATTCGGTGGACCAGTTGCGCGACCTGGTGGCGACCATCAACCTCACCGCCGGTGAAGTGGCCGGCGCCGTGCAGGAAACCCAGGCCACCGCCATGCACCTGGCCCAGGCCTCGGAACACCAGGCCCAGCAGATTGCCGAAGCCTCGACGGCGATCAACCAGATGGCCCAATCCATCGACCAGGTATCGGCCAACGCCGCCGAGTCTTCGGCGGTGGCCGAGCGCTCGGTGGAGATCGCCAACAAGGGCAACGAGGTGGTGCACAACACCATCCACGGCATGGACAACATTCGCGAGCAGATCCAGGACACCGCCAAGCGCATCAAGCGCCTGGGCGAGTCGTCCCAGGAAATCGGCGATATCGTCAGCCTGATCGACGACATCGCCGAGCAGACCAACATCCTCGCCCTCAACGCCGCGATCCAGGCGAGCATGGCCGGTGACGCCGGGCGCGGGTTTGCGGTGGTGGCCGATGAAGTGCAACGCCTGGCCGAGCGCTCGTCGGCGGCTACCCGGCAGATCGAGAACCTGGTGCGGGCGATCCAGACCGACACCAACGAAGCGGTGATCTCCATGGAGCAGACCACCACCGAAGTGGTACGTGGCGCGCGCCTGGCCCAGGACGCCGGGGTGGCCCTGGAAGAAATCGAGGGGGTGTCCAAGACCCTGGCCGCGCTGATCCAGAGCATCTCCAACGCCGCGCAGCAGCAAACCTCGTCGGCGGGGCAGATCTCCCTGACCATGAACGTGATCCAGCAGATCACCAGCCAGACCTCATCGGGCTCCACGGCCACCGCCGAGAGCATTGGCAACCTGGCCAAAATGGCCAGCCAGTTGCGCCGCTCGGTATCGGGCTTCACCCTGCCGCCCGTGCGCAAGACCGATGAATGACATGCCTCCCCAAAACCACCGCAATCTAAATGTGGGAGCGGGCTTGCTCGCGAAAGCGGTGTATCAGTCACCTAATGTGCCGACTGACCCAGCGCTTTCGCGAGCAAGCCCGCTCCCACATGGATTCTCACTTTTCACCCATTCAGACGGGAGTCGTTATGGTTGACCGGCACGACTACGTCGCCCTCGAATGGGTCAAGGGCGAGATCGCCGACACCCTGAAGCAGGCCCGTGCGGCGCTGGACGCCTTTGCCGAGGACGCCAGCGAGCAAGCCCTGGCGCAGTGCCTGGAGGGCATTCACCAGGTCCACGGTGCCCTGCAAATGGTCGAGTTCTACGGCGCGGCACTGCTCGCCGAAGAAATGGAGCACCTGGCCCTGGCCCTGCAAGCCGGGCGTGTCAGCCAGCGTGAAGAAGGCATTCGCCTGCTGCAGCAAGCCCTCGGCCAACTGCCGTTGTACCTGGACCGTGTGCACAGCGCGCGGCGCGACCTGCCCCTGGTGGTGTTGCCACTGCTCAACGACCTGCGCAGCGTGCACGGCAAAAGCCTGCTCTCGGAAACCAGCCTGTTCAGCCCGCAACTGCTGGTGATCGCGCCGCTGCCCGATGATGCCCTGGCCCAACGAGCGCCGGCCGATTTTGCCGAGCAACTGCAGCAATGGCGGCAAATGCTGCAACAGGGCTTGGCCGGGCTGCTGCGTGAAGACCACGGCCCGAGCAACCTGGAAGACATGGCGCGGGTCTTCGCGCAACTGGAAGCGCTGTGCCACGGCGCGCCGTTGCTGGCGTTGTGGCAAGTCACCTCGGCGCTGGCCGAAGGCATGCTCATCGGCGTTATCGCCAATAGCCCGGCGTTGCGCAGCCTGCTCAAGAGCTGTGACAAGGTGCTCAAGCGCCTGCAAATCCAGGGCATCGAAGGGATCAACACCCCGGCGCCCGACCAACTGCTCAAGAGCCTGCTGTTTTACATCGCCAAAGTCACCCGACCGACGCCGCGCATGCAAAGCCTCAAGGAACGCTACGGCCTGGATGAAGCCTTGCCCGACAGCACCGTGGTCGATGCCGAGCGCGCGCGCCTGGCCGGGCCGGACCGCAACGCCATGGGCTCGGTGCTCGGCGCGTTGTGTGAGGAGTTGGTGCGGGTCAAGGAGCGCCTGGACCTGTTCGTGCGCAGCGACCGCCAACACATCTCTGGCCTGGACAGCCTGCTGGCGCCGTTGCGGCAGATCGCCGATACCCTGGCGGTATTGGGCTTTGGCCAGCCGCGCAAAGTGATCATCGACCAATTGGCGGTGGTCCAGGGCCTGGCCCAGGGGCAGCGCGAGCCCAACGACGCGGTGTTGATGGATGTCGCCGGGGCCCTGCTTTATGTCGAAGCGACCCTGGCGGGGATGGTCGGCACCGTCGAACCGCAAAACCGTGAAGACAGCCGCCTGCCCACCACCGACCTGACCCAGATCCACCAATTGGTGATCAAGGAGTCATGCCAGTGCCTCAAGCAGGCGCGAGAGCTGGTCATCGACTGCCTTGAGGCGCAATGGGATACACAGCGCCTGGAGTCCCTGCCAGAGCTGCTGACCCAGGTGCGTGGCGCCCTGGCGATGATCCCGCTGCCGCGCGCGGCGAGCCTAGTGCGTGGCTTCAAGATTTACGTCGATGAACAGTGGATGGGCCATGACACCGCGCCGCCGGCGGCGCAGCTGGAGCATTGCGCCGATGTGCTCACCAGCCTGGAACACTACCTGGAGCGCATGCTGCAGGACCCGGATGCACCGGGCGAGCGGGTGTTGGATATCGCTTTTGAAGGGCTCGCGGCGCTAGGTTATGCGCCAGTGCCCGCGCAGCAAGCCTGGCGCCAGGAACCCTCGGCACCGCACGATGAATTGCCGGTCGATTCCCAGACCCTGGCGCAGGCCCTGGCCAGCCCGACCCCACGTCTCAACCCACCGGCCCTGCAACGCCCGGGCAGCCTGCTGCCGCCGCCAGCCGATGAAGAGTCGGTGGATGATGAACTGCGCGAAGTGTTCCTGGAGGAAACCGCCGAAGTGCTGGACGTGTTGCAGCGCCTGGTGCCCCAAGGTGCCGCCAGCCTTGAAGATAAAGCCGCCCTGAGCGACATGCGCCGCGCCTTCCATACCCTCAAGGGCAGCGGGCGCATGGTGCGTGCCCTGGTGTTGGCGGAGTTGGCGTGGGCCGTGGAAAACCTGCTGAACCGCGTGCTCGAGCGGGTGGTCGCGCCGGGCGCCGAGGTCCAGGCCGTGCTGGATGACGTGCTGGTGCTGCTGCCGGCCTTGATCGCCGAGTTCGCCGCCGACACCCAGCGCCAGCGCGATGATGTCGACCACCTTGCCGCACGCGCCCATGCCCTGGCCAGTGGCGCGCCGTTACCGCCAGCCGTGGCTCAGGATGACAGCGCGCTCGACCCACTGCTGCTGGAGATCTTTCGCAACGAAGCACAGAGTCACCTGGACAGCCTCAATCGGTTTTTGCACCAGGCCACCGAGCAGATGCCGCTGCCTGTCAGCGATGAGCTGCAACGTGCCCTGCATACCCTCAAGGGCAGTGCCTACATGGCGGGCGTCTTGCCCATCGCCGAGCTGGCGCGGCCGCTGGACCACCTGACCCGCGAATACAAGGCCCATCGCCTGGCCCTGGACCTGGATGAAATCGACTTGCTGCTGGAGGGCGAAGCCCTGTTCCAGCGCGGCCTGCGCCAGTTGGACAGTGACCCCCTGGCGCCCATCGACGGTGCGCAATCGTTGATCGAGCGCACCCAGGCGCGCCTCGACGGCCAGCTCGAAGCCTTCCTCAATGCGCCGAGCGCCGGCCTGCGGGTCAAGCGCGACCCACAGTTGATCAGCAACTTCCTGGCCCAGGGCATGGACATCCTGCTCGATGCCGAAAGCCTGCTGCGGCGCTGGCAACAACACCCTGGCGAGCGCCAGGAGCTCAGTGCGTTGCTGGACGAGCTGACCACCCTGGGCGAGGGCGCACACCTGGCCGAACTGCATCCGATGGATGAACTGTGCGAAGCCTTGCTCGACCTGTATGGCGCGGTGGAAGAAAGCAGCCTGGCGGTCAGCGAGCGATTTTTCCAGGAGGCCGAACAGGCCCATGAAGCCCTGATCAACATGCTCGACCAACTGGCCGCCGGCCAGGAGGTCAGCCCGGCGCCGGCGCGCATGAAAGCCTTGCGCGAGTTACTCGATGAAGGGCTCGACCCCAGCGCCACCGGCCTGATCAAAACCGATGGCAGCCGCGCCTTGAGCATTGCCGAACTGGGCGCGGCCACCTCGCAGTTGCAGCAGGACTGGGCGGTGGACGATGAGATCGTCGAGATCTTCCTTGAAGAAGCGGTGGATATCCTCGACAGCGCCGGGCAGTCCCTCAAGCGCTGGCTGCTGGACCCCGACGGCGTGGCGCCGCTGTCGTCCCTGCAACGCGACCTGCACACCCTGCGCGGCGGTGCGCGCATGGCCGAAATCGGCCCGGTGGGCGATCTGGCCCAAGAGTTGGAAAGCCTTTACGAAGGCCTGGTGGACCGGCGCTACAACTACTCCGTTGAAATGGCGCAAGTGTTGATGGACAGCCATGAACACCTGGCCTTGCAACTGGAGCAGTTGCAAGAGCAGCGACCCTTGAGTGATTCCAGCGCCCTGATTGGCCGCTTGCGCGAGGTGCGCCAGAACGCCGCGCCGGTGGCGCTACCCACACCGCCCGATGCACAGGGCGGCGGCAGTGATCCGGAGCTGCTGGACATCTTTCTGGAGGAAGCGGCCGACATCCTCGACAGCTCCGGCGCCGCACTGTCGCGCTGGCAGGCCGAGCCCCAGGGCCGCCAGGAAGTCGAGACCCTGCTACGCGACCTGCACACCCTCAAGGGCGGCGCGCGGATGGTCGAGATCGGCCCGATTGGCGACCTGGCCCACGAACTGGAGTTTCTCTACGAAGGCCTGTCGGCGGGCTTGCTGGCGCCCACCAGCGAGCTGTTTGCGCTGCTGCAGGGCTGCCATGACCGCCTGGCGCAGATGGTCGAGGCAGTGGCGGCGGGGTTGCCGGTCGGTTCGGTGGAGCGCCTGATCGAGCGCATCAAAAGCCTGGTCCAGCCCAGCGAAGACCAGGCCGCACCGGTCGCCATGGCCGCCAGCAAACCCGAAGCCCCGGCCGCTAGCGAGCCGGGCGCGGACATGGTGAAAATCTCTGCCGAGCTGCTGGATGACCTGGTCAACCTCGCCGGCGAAACCTCGATTTTCCGTGGGCGCATCGAGCAGCAGGTCAACGACGCCCGCGCCGCCCTCAGTGAGGTGGAAACCACCATCGAGCGCATGCGTGACCAACTGCGCCGCCTCGATACCGAGACCCAGGGCCGTATCCTCAGCCGCCAGCACGCCGAGACCGAGCGCCTGGGCTACGAAGAATTCGATCCACTGGAAATGGATCGCCATTCCCAGTTGCAACAGCTGTCCCGCGCGTTGTCCGAGTCGGCCTCGGACCTTTTGGACCTCAAGGAAACCCTCGACCAGCGTAACCAGGACGCGCAGAACCTGTTGCAGCAACAGGCGCGGATCAACACCGAGCTGCAAGAAGGCCTGATGCGCACGCGCATGGTGCCGTTCGAGCGCATGCTGCCGCGCCTCAAGCGTATCGTGCGGCAAGTGGCCGGCGAGCTGGGCAAGGACGTGGAATTCGTGGTCGGCAATGCCGAGGGCGAGATGGACCGCAACGTGCTGGAGCGCATGGCCGCGCCCCTGGAGCATATGCTGCGCAACGCCGTCGACCATGGCCTGGAATCGCGGGATGCACGGCTGCTGGCGGGCAAGCCGCAGAAGGGCCGGATCACTCTGGACCTGAGCCACGAAGGTGGCGACATCATCTTCGACATGCGCGACGACGGCGCTGGCGTGCCGCTGGATGCGGTGCGGCGCAAGGCGATCAAGCGTGGCCTGCTGGACCCGGAGATGGAGATCAGCGATCGCGATGTGTTGCAGTTCATCTTGCAGCCGGGCTTTTCCACCGCCGAAAAAATCACCCAGATTTCCGGGCGCGGCGTGGGCATGGACGTGGTGCATGAAGAAGTGCGCCAACTCGGCGGGAGCATGGTGATCGACTCTACGCCGGGGCAGGGCGTGCATTTTCGCATTCGCCTGCCGTTCACCGTGTCGGTCAACCGGGCGTTGATGGTGCAGTGCGCGGAAGACCAGTACGCGATCCCGCTGAACACCATCCAGGGCCTGGTGCGCGTGTTGCCCAATGAGCTGGAAGGGCACTACCAACTGGACCCGCCGGTGTATCAATACGCCGGCCAGCGCTATGAGCTGTATTACCTGGGCGAGCTGCTGCACACCGTGGCCCGGCCCAAGCTACTGGGGCAAAGCCAGCCGCTGCCGGTGCTGCTGATGCAATGCAACGAGCGATATATTGCGGTGCAGGTGGACGACATGGCCGGCACCCGGGAAATCGTGGTCAAGGGCCTGGGCCCGCAGTTTGCGGCGGTGCAGGGGCTGTCCGGGGCGACCATCCTCGGCGATGGCCGGGTGGTGTTGATCATCGACCTGCTGGCACATATCCGCGCCCTGGCCCCGGCCTTGCCGGCCCAGGCGGCGGACACGGCATTGGCGGTCAACGAGCCGCAGAAAAAACAGCGATTGCTGGTGCTGGTGGTAGACGACTCGGTGACCGTACGCAAAGTCACCAGCCGCCTGCTCGAGCGCAACGGCATGAACGTACTGACTGCCAAGGACGGCATCGACGCCATCGCCCTGCTCGAAGAACACACCCCGGACCTGATGTTGCTGGACATCGAAATGCCGCGCATGGATGGCTTCGAAGTGGCGATCCAGGTGCGCAACGATCCACGGCTCGCGCGCCTGCCGATCATCATGATCACCTCGCGCACCGGCCAGAAACACCGCGATCGGGCCATGGCGATTGGCGTCAACGACTACCTTGGCAAGCCCTATCAAGAGTCGGTGTTGCTCGAAAGCATCGCCTACTGGAGCCCGAAACATGCTTGACCACCGCACCAGCCAACTCACCGGCTTGCTGCTGCCCCTGGCCGACCGCCACCTGCTGCTGCCCAACGTGGCGGTGGCCGAGCTGATCGACTTCCAGCGCGGCGAACCGGCCAGCGACGCCCCGCCGTGGTACCTGCGGCAAGTGACCTGGCGCGACCAGCAACTGCCCCTGATCAGCTTCGAAGCGGCCTGCGGTGGTACCAGCGTTGTCAGCGAACGCGCACGGATCGTCGTGCTCAACGCCCTAGGCGGGCGCCCGACCTTGAAGTTCATCGCGCTGGTGATCCAGGGCATTCCCCGCTCGTACAAGCTCGACAGCCAACTGAGTTATGTGGACGTCCCCCTGTCGCCGCTGGAACTGGCGGCGGTACAGGTCGGCGAGCATGTGGCGAAAGTGCCGGACCTGATGGGGTTGGAAGCGCTGCTGGTCGAGGCTGGGTTGGCCTGAACAGCCGTTATCAACACCTCTGAAGACCCAATGTGGGAGCTGGCTTGTGTGGGAGCTGGCTTGCCTGCGATAGCATCACCTCGGTTTAACTGACACACCGAAGCGTCTGCATCGCAGGCAAGCCAGCTCCCACATTGGATTGCGCTTGGCGCCAAACCTTACTTAATCTGCGCAAAACGCTCAATGACCGGTTGTTCACGGTGCTCTGCTTGCCAAAGATCGTAGGTACTTTGCATCGACAACCATAACCGCGCTTTGCTGATGCCTGCCCGCTCCAACCTCACGGCAAGGTCTGGGCTGACTGGCGCGTGACCATGCAGGATCCTGGAGAATGTTTCCCTGGCAAAGCCGAGCCGCCGGGCCATTTCGGTAATGGTGATGCCCAAGCTGGGCATCACATCCTCAAGCAGGATTTCGCCGGGATGTGGCGGGTTGTGCATACCCATGTACGTGCCCCTGTTCAATGGTAGTCAAGGTAATCAACCAGTTCGACGTGATCATCAAGCATACGAAAAATGATGCGCCAGTTACCGCTAATGCTGACGGAGCAGTAGTCGAGCAGATCGCCTTTGAGTCGATGAAAACGCCATCCTGGGAGATTCAATTCGCCCGGGTGTCCTGCGCTATCCAGAATCAGCAGCACACGACGCAAGCGTTTCGCGTGACCCGCGTTGATGCCTTTGGTTGATCCTGTTTCATAATGTTCTGCTGGTGAGATGATTCAAATTCCAAAGGCTAGAGAGGTGCCATCCGAGCAACAACCCTAAAAATCTGTAGGAATGATCATGCGGCATGATGCCTTCAGATTTTTCCCGCGCATTTTCGCGCCGCCCATGAACTTGTCGCTCGCCGCCTTCGCGCCTAGGCTTGGTCGGTCATCGCAAAAAACGGTGACACGGACGTGCAAGTCCGGTTACATATCGGCGCACCAACGCCCATAGCCATTCAGCGGGCGTTTTTTATGCCTGCTGTGTTTGTTATGGCGGCTGTGCGTGGGAGACCTTCGGGTCTGCCGGGGTCCGATATGCCCGGTCTTGCACACCTGCGCACAGCTGCCACCCGATTTGCGTGCAAGCAAGCGGTGTCAGTCTCCTTCACATATCGGAGATGTTCACCATGATCAAACCCACCCCCAACCCGCCTACCTCATCCAGTATCTTCACCGTCAACCCACACCAGAACACCGAAACCCTGCTGGTCAACGCCAGCGAAACCCTCGCCTCCCTCAACGCCCTGGCCTGCGGCCTGGCCTTTGAGCTGAACGGCGCCCAGCGCGGCGTGCTCCTGGCCATCCAACAAATGACCGAACTGGGCCAACTGCTGGTCGAGCGCGCGCTGGCGCAACTATCGCCTGCGGCCGCTGCGTAAAACTTGATCAGTCCCAAAAAGGGACCGTTCGTTCCCTTTTTGGGACTGATGCCTGCTCGGATAAAGCCCCACGTAAACCCGCCGATAACCCGACGAGTCTTTCGGTGGAAGCAACAACACAATGTGGCTATTTGACGTATTTGCCTGGCTGTACAACCTCACCCCGTTTACCGGTGCTTTGCTGTTGTGGTTCCTGGTGTTGGTGTTCACTGCCAGCGCGACGATGAATTTTCCGACACGGCGCGGCAAGCTCGCTGGCTTCGGGATTTCGGTGGTGGGCGCGGTGTTTATCTTGGGGTACCTGGAAACCCTCGTGCTCAACGCCACAGGCAAAGAAATCAAGGGTGTTGTGATCAACCTGGTGGTCATGAGCCTCGGCGGTTTGGGCTCGTGCTTGCTTGGGGTGGCCATTTCGAAAAGGCCGAGCAAGGCCGAAATTGAACAGACCCGCACCAGCATTCGTGGCTGGGGCCTGGCGGTCTTTGAATACCTGTTCGTGTTTATCCTGATGTGTTCACTGGTGCTGACTGTTTTCTGCCTGCCCTTGTGGCGCCTGGATTGGCCCGTGGTGTCGGGGCATGAAGTCACCGGCCTGTTGCTGGCTTTCCTGGGCGCGGCTTCAGGCTGTGCGATCGTCTCCTATCTGCGTCGGTTGATGAAGTGGGAGCAATGGGGCGTGGCCGTGTTGTTTGGGCTGTTGCTGTTTCTGCTGCCCGTGTACGTGCAGGCGATTTGGGGGCTGGTGAGCTGGAGCCTGGCGGCGGTGCTGGGGTTTCATGGCGTGGCGGGCATTGGCTTGGGCTGGACGGTGTGGCGCCAGCGCATGGAATGGCGGCGCTCCTGACCATTACTCCAACCGTAACAATCCACCGCCGAGCTTGATTGATACCCCCCCGATTCACTCCTATGGTGAGCCCCACGACAGCGAACCCGTGGAGCGATCATGACAACAACAATAACCCCCGACTCGCGCTGGACGCGGCGCCGCGACGAGAAGCAGCGGCGGCTCGGGCTGGTCCAGGCGTTTGCCGACGGGGCGGTGCTGCCCAGCGACAGGATCGTCGAGGCCCTGCAAGCCCTGATCCTGCCCGGCGACCGCGTGGTGCTGGAAGGCAATAACCAGAAGCAGGCCGACTTTCTCTCGCGCTCCCTGGCCAAGGCCGACCCGGCCGTGCTCCACGATTTGCACATGATCATGCCCAGCGTCGGGCGCTCCGAGCACCTGGACCTGTTTGAAAAGGGTATCGCCCGCAAGCTCGATTTCTCGTTTGCCGGCACCCAATCCCTGCGCATCAGCCAGCTCCTTGAAGACGGCCTGCTGGAAGTCGGCGCGATCCACACCTACATCGAACTCTATGCGCGACTGGTCGTAGACCTGATCCCCAACGTGGTGCTGTCCGCAGGCTTCATGGCCGATCGCGCCGGCAATATCTACACCGGCCCCAGCACCGAAGACACCCCGGCGCTGATCGAGCCGGCGGCGTTCAGCGATGGCATCGTCATCGTGCAGGTCAACCAGTTGGTGGACGACGTCAGCGACTTGCCCCGCGTGGACATCCCGGCCAGTTGGGTGGATTTCGTGGTGGTGGCCGACAAGCCCTTCTATATCGAACCGCTGTTCACCCGCGACCCCCGGCATATCAAGCCGGTGCATGTGCTGATGGCGATGATGGCGATCCGTGGCATCTACGAAAAACACAACGTGCAGTCGCTGAACCATGGCATTGGTTTCAATACCGCCGCGATTGAACTGATCCTGCCGACCTACGGTGAGTCCCTGGGCCTTAAAGGCAAGATCTGCCGCAACTGGACCCTCAACCCGCACCCCACGTTGATCCCCGCCATCGAAAGCGGCTGGGTTGAAAGCGTGCATTGTTTCGGCACCGAACTGGGCATGGAAAACTACATCGCCGCGCGCCCGGATGTGTTCTTCACCGGTCGCGACGGCTCGTTGCGCTCCAACCGGATGTTCTGCCAACTGGCGGGGCAATACGCGGTGGACCTGTTTATCGGCGCCACTTTGCAGGTGGATGGTGACGGCCATTCGTCCACCGTGACCCGAGGCCGGCTCGCCGGGTTTGGCGGCGCGCCGAACATGGGTCACGACCCACGCGGGCGCCGCCACGGCACCCCGGCCTGGCTCGATATGCGCCACGACGATGCCCCCGAAGCCTTGCTGGAGCGCGGCAAAAAGCTGGTGGTGCAGATGGTCGAGACCTTCCAGGAGGGCGGCAAACCGACCTTCGTCGACACCCTCGACGCAGTGGAAGTGGCGCGCAAAAGCGGCATGCCCCTGGCGCCGATCATGATCTACGGCGACGACGTGACCCACTTGCTCACCGAAGAAGGCATCGCCTACCTGTACAAGGCGCGCTCCCTGGAAGAGCGCCAGGCGATGATCGCGGCGGTCGCCGGGGTGACCGCCATCGGCCTGCGCCACAACCCCAAGGACACCGCGCGCATGCGCCGCGAAGGCCTGATCGCCTTGCCCGAAGACCTCGGCATCCGCCGCACCGACGCCACCCGCGAACTGCTGGCGGCCAAAAGCGTGGCCGACTTGGTGGACTGGTCCGGTGGCCTGTACAACCCGCCCGCCAAGTTCAGGAGCTGGTAAATGCACGCACTCAAATTGCACACACTGACCCTGGCCGAGCAACTGGCGGACCTGGCGGTCGATGCACTGATCGACGAAGCGGACCTGTCGCCCAAGCCGGCGCTGGTGGATCGGCGCGGCAATGGCGCCCATCACGATTTGCACCTGGGCCTGATGCACGCGTCGGCGCTGTCCTTGTGGCCGGCCTTCAAGGAAATGGCCGAAGCGGCGATTGCCCTGGGCGAGATCGGCCTGCCGCTGCGCGAAGCCCTCGGCCGGATCGGCCGCGAAGGCGAACAGGCGATGCTCGCCACCACCCAGGGCGTGAATACCCACCGTGGCGCGATCTGGGCTCTTGGCCTGCTGGTGGCCGCCGCCGCGCTGGCACCTGCCTCGCGCACGGCCAATGCGCTGACTTTAAGGGCTGCGCGCCTGGCCCTGCTCCATGACCGTTTTGCACCGCAACCGCTGAGCCATGGCGCGCAAGTCGCGCAGCGCTATGGCGTACGTGGCGCCCGCGAAGAAGCGCAACTGGGCTTCCCCGCAGTGCTGCAACGGGGCCTGCCGCAACTGCACGCAAGCCGTTTGCAACAACACGGCGAGCAGAACGCGCGCCTCGATGCGCTGCTGGCGATCATGACCCAACTGGCCGACACCTGCGTGCTCTACCGCGCCGGCACCGATGGCTTGCAGGCAATGCAACGGGGCGCCCAGGCCGTGCTGGATGCGGGCGGCAGCGCGAGCCTGGCCGGGCGGCGTCGCCTCAATGAGCTGGACCAGCAACTGCTGGCCCTGAATGCCTCCCCCGGTGGCGCCGCCGACCTGTTGGCCGCCTGCCTGTTTATCGACCGCATCGAGTCTTGCGACGGAGCGTTTTGATGGAAACCCTATCCTTTGAATTCCCCGCCGGGCAGCCGCCCAAAGGCCGCGCGCTGGTGGGCTGCGTCGGTTCCGGCGACCTTGAAGTGCTGCTGGAACCGGGCACGGCGGGCACCTTGAGCATCCAGGTGCAAACCTCGGTCAACGGCGCCGAGCAGCGTTGGCAGCACCTGTTCCAGCGGATTTTCCAGGAGCAGACCCCACCGGCGCTGAACATTCAGATCCACGATTTTGGCGCCACCCCCGGCGTGGTGCGTTTGCGCCTGGAGCAAGGTTTCGAGGAGCTTGGCCATGACTGATTTACTCAACCGGCACAGCTTCGTCGAACTCGGCGCCCGCCAGCGGGCCAAGGCCTTGCTCGATGCCGGCAGCTACCGTGAATTGATCGACCCGTTCCAGCGCGTGATGTCGCCGTGGTTGAGCCGCCAGGGCGTGGTGCCGCAGGCTGACGATGGGGTGGTGATTGCCAAGGGCACCCTCGATGGCCTGCCACTGGTGATCGCCGCCATCGAAGGTAATTTCCAGGGCGGCAGCCTCGGTGAAGTGGGTGGCGCAAAAATCGCCGGTGCCCTGGAACTGGCCGCCGAGGACAACCGCAACGGCATCCCGACGCGTGCGGTGCTGCTGCTGGAAACCGGCGGCGTGCGCCTGCAGGAGGCCAACCTCGGGCTGGCGGCGATTGCCGATATCCACGCGGCGATTGTCGACCTGCGCCAGTACCAACCGGTGATCGGCGTAGTGGCCGGCAGCGTTGGCTGTTTTGGCGGCATGTCCATTGCCGCTGGCCTTTGCAGCTACCTGGTGGTGACCCGTGAAGCGCGCCTGGGCTTGAACGGCCCGCAAGTGATCGAACAGGAAGCCGGCCTTGAAGAATACGACTCCCGTGACCGGCCCTTCATCTGGAGCCTGACCGGCGGCGAGCAGCGCTTCAACAGCGGCCTGGCCGACCGTTATGTGGCGGACGATGTGGCGCAGATCCGCCAGCAGATCAGTGAACTGTTGCAGCAAGGTTTGCCGGCCTCGCAACGCAGCCGCCAGGCCGACTATTACCTGGCGCGCCTGGCTGCGCTGGACGCCGAACCGCAGATCGAGCCGGCCACGGTTCGTGACCTGTATCAGGGAGAACGCTCATGAGAGGCTTGCACTGGTTCAACGCATTGCGCGCGGATGCAGCGCCGGTGGCGGGTTTGCCGGCTTCGTTGAAAGTTGCTGATGGCGTGCTCGGCGAGCAGGCCGTGCGGTTTATCGCGGTGGTGCCCGATGCTGCCAACCGCTTCCCCCGCGCCCGCCAAGGTGAGGTTGGGTTGCTGGAAGGCTGGGGCCTGGCCAAGGCGGTGGATGAAGCCATCGCCCGCGGCGATCAACGCCCGATTGTGGCTATTGTCGACGTGCCGAGCCAGGCCTATGGCCGTCGCGAAGAAGCCCTGGGCATTCATCAGGCCCTGGCGGCGGCGGCGGACAGTTATGCCCGCGCCCGTTTGGCCGGGCACCCGGTGATCGGGTTGCTGGTGGGCAAGGCCATGTCCGGGGCGTTTCTCGCCCATGGCTACCAGGCCAACCGCCTGATTGCCCTGCGCGACCCTGGGGTGATGGTGCACGCCATGGGCAAGGCCTCGGCGGCGCGGGTCACCTTGCGCAGCGTCGAAGAACTCGAAGCCCTGGCCGCCAGCGTGCCGCCCATGGCCTATGACATCGACAGCTATGCCAGCCTCGGCTTGCTCTGGGAAACCCTCACGGTCAGCCAGATCGAACAACCGACCGCCGACGACCTGGCGCGGGTCAGGGATTGCCTGGTGCAGGCGATCAAGGATGTGCAGAACAGCGGCGTGCGCGATTTACGCGGGCGCCTGGGCGCCGTCAATCGTGCCGCGTCCAGCCATGTACGCCAGCTGTTGCGGGAACAATGGTGAACGCCCACGACTTGCTCTGGGGCATGGCCCCGGCGCACGTACCCGCTGACGCACCGGCCTGGGTACTGGCGGTGATCGGGGCGGGGCAGCCAGTGGTGGTGCGCCGGGCGCTGGCCGAACCGGGCTATGTGGCGGTGGGTGTGCGTGGACGTGTGCGTGAGCAGCGTTTTGCGGCCGTGATGCCCGTGGCGGCTGTGCAACGGCGAGTGACACCCGAGGCCCTGTGCGGGGTGATCTCGCCGCGGGATTTACCGGCGTTGCGCGCCCTCGATCAACTGCGGCCGGTGCTGGCGCAAGAGGTTTGGGGTGTGACGGGCAGCGCGGGTTTCGAGTTGGCCACGGGCATTGAGGCACTGCATGCCCAGAGCGATCTGGATTTGCTGCTGCGCGCGCCCGAGCGGCTTGATCGCGGTGATGCCGAGGCGCTGCTGGCGATTCTGGACACCGCACCGTGTGCCGTGGACCTGCAATTGCAAACCCCTTATGGCGCGGTGGCCTTGCGCGAATGGGCCGGCCCATCGCTGCGGGTGCTGCTGAAAAACGCCAGCGGTGCGCATCTGGTGATCGACCCTTGGCAGGCCGTGGCATGAGCAGCCTCCTGGTGTTTCCGGGGCAGGGTGCCCAACGCCCGGGCATGCTCCAGCAATTGCCTGCCAATGTCCTCGATGAAGCCAGCGATACCTTGGGACAAGAGGTGCGCCAGCTCGATTCGGCGCAGGCCCTGGCCAGCACCCGCGCCGTGCAACTGTGCCTGCTGATCGCCGGCGTGGCCCATGCCCGTGAGTTGCAACACACACCGGACTATGTGGCGGGCCTGTCCATCGGCGCTTATCCGGCGGCAGTGATCGCCGGGGCCCTGGCGTTTGCCGATGCGCTGCGGCTGGTCAGCCTGCGCGGTGAACTGATGCAGCACGCTTATCCACAGGGCTACGGCATGACAGCGCTGATCGGCCTGGAGTTATCCACCGTCGAAAGCGTGCTCGCCGAGATCCACAGCGCGCAAACCCCGGTGTACCTGGCCAATATCAATGCCGATAACCAGTGCGTGATCGCCGGCAGCGATGCCGCCATGCAACGGGTGGCCAACCGCGTCAAAGGCCAGGGCGTGGCCAAGCGCCTGGCCGTCAGCGTGCCGTCCCATTGCGCACTGCTGGAGCAACCGGCCCAGGCCCTCGCTGAAGCGTTTGCCAAGGTCGCGCTCAAGGCGCCGGCCATCACTTACCTGAGCAGCAGCCGGGCGCGGCCGATCCGCGATCCGGCGCAGTTGCGCGACGACCTGGCGTTCAACATGTGCCGCCTCGTCGATTGGCGCGGCACCGTGCAAAGCGCCTATGAGCGCGGCGTGCGCCTGCACATCGAGCTGCCTCCGGGCACAGTCCTCACCGGCCTTGCGCGGCGGGTGTTTGAGCAAGGCACCGTGATTGCCTTCGAAGGTGCGCGCCTGGATACCTTGCAGGCCTTGCTGGAACAGGAGGGCCGCCACCACCGATAAAGCGTGAGCTTGGCTTTCGAAGCACAAAAACAACAATTTCGATCAAGCATCAAGAGGACTACCAGCATGATTATTTACGGTGTGGCGTTTCTGGCCCTGTGTACCCTGGCGGGCCTGTTCGTCGGCGAGCTATTGGGCAAATGGATGGGCATCCCGGCCAACGTCGGCGGGGTGGGGATCGCGATGTTGCTGCTGATCGGCCTGGGCAGTTACCTCGCCAAGCGTGGCCTGTTTACCGGCAAATCCGAGCAGGGCGTGAGCTTCTGGGCGGCGGTGTACATTCCCATTGTGGTGGCCATGGCGGCCCAGCAAAACGTGTATGGCGCGATCAGTGGCGGCCCGATGGCGATCCTCGCCGGCACCAGCGCGGTGGTGGTGGCATTTGCCCTGGTGCCGGTGCTGGTGCGCATCGGCAAGCGTGAGCCGGAAGCGGTTGTCACTCCCAAGTCGGCAGGGTGAGCGCCATGTACGAATCCTTGATGAAAGTCATCACCGGCTACGGCCTGATCAGCGGTTTTGCGGTGATCGGCCTGACCATGTGGGTGTCCTACTGGATCAGCGACACCTTCACCAAAGGCCGCCTGCATGGTTCGGCCATCGCGATCCTGCTGGGGCTGGTGCTGTCCTATGTGGGTGGTGCGTTTACCGGCGGGGCCAAGGGCGTGGTGGATATCCCGTTGCTGTCGGGCATCGGCCTGCTGGGCGGGGCGATGCTGCGGGACTTTGCCATCGTGGCCACCGCGTTTGGGGTGAGCGTCGATGAGCTCAAGCGTGCTGGATATGTGGGGGTGCTGGCGTTGTTTGTCGGCGTTGGTTCGTCGTTTATCGCAGGCGTCGGAGTGGCCATGGCGTTTGGTTATACCGATGCGGTGAGCCTGACCACCATCGGCGCCGGGGCCGTGACCTACATCGTCGGGCCGGTGACCGGGGCGGCGATTGGCGCCAGTTCCGAGGTGATGGCGCTGTCCATCGCGGCGGGGTTGATCAAGGCCATTCTGGTGATGGTGATGACCCCGTTCGTCGCCCCGCTGATTGGCCTGAACAGCCCGCGCAGTGCGGTGATCTTCGGCGGGCTGATGGGCACCTCCAGCGGCGTGGCCGGTGGGCTGGCGGCGACTGATCCGAAGCTGGTGCCTTATGGCTGCCTGACGGCGGCGTTTTATACGGCGCTGGGGTGTTTGTTGGGGCCTTCGTTGTTGTTTTTGATCATGCGCGGGTTGGTGGGCTGATCGACCCTTTGTAGGATCCGGCTTGCCGGCGATGGCTGCCTTGGATGTGTCGCAAGGCGAATGGCCTGATCGCCGGCAAGTCGGCTCCTACAGGGGCAGTGTTCAACGTTGCCGATTGGCATACATCCGACACTCCGCCAACAACGCCAGCAAGTTCGGATCGCGCTCCTTGGCCTTCAAGAACACCACGCCAATGTGCTGCTGCAACCGGTAGCGTGGTTGCAGCGGGATCAGCTTGACCCGGTTCTCATACACCGCCGCGATCCTTCCCGGCAGCAGCGCATAGCCAACGCCCGAGCTGACCATGCTCAGCAGGGTAAAGATATCGTTGACCTGCATCGCCACCTTCGGCTCGAAGCCTGCCTGCTTGAACACCCGTGCGCCGTCCTGGTGGGTGGCGAAGCCTTGGGTCAGGGTGATGAAGGTGGCATCGCGCACCTGGGCCAGGTCGATTTCCTGTTCGCGATCCAGGGGCGAGTCGGCGGGGGTGGCGAGGAAGATATCGTCGCAAAACAGCTGGATCTGCGCGCAATCCGGCTCGACGGCCTGGTCGTCGAGGGAGATCAGGATCGCGTCGACTTCCATGTTTTTGAGCTTGTACATCAGGTCGACGTTGGAGCCCAGGATCAGGTCGATATTGAGCTCGCTACGCCTGATTTTCAGACCCATGATCAGTTGCGGCACGGTCTTGACCGTCAGCGAATACAGAGCGCCGAGCTTGAAACGCTCGGCGGAGAAACCGGCGGCTTCGCGGGTCAGGCGCACGCTGTCGACCACATCCTGTACCAGCTTCTGCGCGCGCTCTTCGAGGATGTAGGCGCTTTCCAGGGGGGTGAGGTTGCGCCCTTCGTGCTTGAACAGCGGGCAGCGCAGTGCGTTTTCCAGGGAGTGGATGGCCCGGTGCACGCTGACATTGCTGGTCTGCAACTCGGCGGCGGCACGGGCCAGGTTGCCGGTGCGCATGAAGGCCAGGAAGATTTCCAGTTTCTTGAGGGTAAATTCTTCGTCGATCAGCATGGCGATGACTCTTATTCGAATGCGTTCGATTGTGCCCTTAAAGCGCCGCAACCGTCATAACGGTCTTGCACTCTCGCCTGTCAGGCCTGAGCCTTATGGGGTAGATGCAGCAGTTTTGGAGGTCGGCGACACATGTATCACGGAGAACGATTCAACGCCTGGAGCCATTTGCTCGGCGCCGTGGCAGCCTTTATCGGCGCGGTGTGGATGCTGGTGGTGGCGAGCATGGACGGCAGCCCGTGGAAGATCGTCAGCGTGGCGATCTACGGTTTTACGCTGCTGGTGCTGTATAGCGCCTCGACGGTGTATCACAGCGTGCGCGGGCGCAAGAAAGCGATCATGCAGAAGGTCGACCACTTTTCGATCTATCTGCTGATTGCCGGCAGCTACACCCCGTTTTGCCTGGTGACCCTGAACGGGCCGTGGGGCTGGACGCTGTTCGGGATTGTCTGGGGGCTGGCGGTGATCGGGATCTTGCAGGAGATCAAGCCGCGCTCCGAGGCGCGCATATTGTCGATTGTGATTTATGCGGTGATGGGTTGGATTGTGTTGGTGGCGGTCAAACCGTTGATTGCCGCGCTGGGCATGGACGGGTTTATCTGGCTGGCGTCGGGTGGGGTGTTGTACACGGTGGGGATTATCTTCTTTGCCCTGGAACACCGTTTAAGGCACTCCCACGGGATCTGGCATCTGTTTGTGATTGGCGGCAGCCTGCTGCATTTTGTGGCGATCATGCGCTACGTGCTCTGACGCACCTCTGTAGGAGCCGGCTTGCCGGCGATGGCGTCAGCAAGGTTGGCGCAAGACTTGATGGCCTCATCGCCGGCAAGCCGGCTCCTACAGGTTTAGAGGCGGTCTAGCTGCTCCTGGGCACGGCTGCCAAAGATCTCCAGCAGGCTCGCCAACATATGCGGCGGTGGCTCGTCGGCGCGGGTCAGGGCATACAGGGTGATGGGCAGCGGTGGGGCCAGGGGGCGGATGCAGGTGCTGTCGGTGGATGCGCCCAGCGCGGTGAAGGGGTCGATCACCGCCAGGCCGGCGCCGGACTCCACCATGGCCCGGGCCAGGGAGTAGGTCTGCACCGAGATCCGCACGCGCGGCGGTGGTTCGACCGCTTCCAGATAGCTGTCGAGCCGCGCCGACAGCGGGTCGGCACTCGACAGGCCAATCAACGGCGTGCCCGCCAGGGCCATCAAGGGCAGGGGTTTGCCCAGTTCCGCCGCCGGCCAGAAACCCCGTGGTGCCAGGGCCACCAATACGCCGTGGGCCAATGCCTGTGCCTTGAGCCCCGGATGGTCCGGGGACTTGAGGGTCAGCGCCACATCCATCTCGCGCATCAACAGGTTTTGCACCAGCTCGCGGCTGTGGGCGCTGGACAGTTCGCAGGCGATGTCCGGGTAGCGTTGGGTCCACTCGCCAATCGCCGGCGGCAGCAGTGACAAGGCCAGGGCCGGCGTGGCGCCAATGCGCAAGCTTTGGCCGGGCGCGCGCCGCAGGTTCTGCGCCAGGCGCCGCACGCCTTGCAGGCTTTCGCTGACCTTATCGACTTCGCGCTCCAGGGCCAGGGCTTCCGGGGTGGGCTGCAGCTTGCCGCGTATGCGCAGGAACAGCGGGAAGCCCAGTTGCAGCTCGGCATGTTGCAGCACCTTGGTCACCGCCGGTTGCGAGACATGCAGCAACTGCGCGGCGGCACTGACCGAGCCGGTCTGGCGGATGGCCTGGAAGATTTCGATATGACGCAAGCGCATGACGAGTCCATAACCTTTGTTTATAGGTGGCCCATCTTTATTCATTGTCCGGCGCCTGTCACCTGCCCCTACCCTTGGACGCTCATTACAACGCTTGGGAATCGATATGGCTGAGCAGGTTTGCATCATTGGCGGTGGGGTCATCGGTCTGGCGAGCGCCTATGCCCTGGTGCGCGCCGGCATGGACGTGACGGTGGTCGAAGCCCGCGACAGCCTGGGCAGCGAGACCAGCTTTGCCAATGGCGGCCAGTTGTCCTATCGCTACGTTGCGCCGCTGGCGGACAAAGGCGTGCCGTTGCAAGCCATTGGCTGGCTGCTGCGTGGTGATTCGCCATTGAAGCTGCGCCCGCGCCTGGACCCGGCGCAATGGCGTTGGATGGCCTCCTTCCTTGGCGCCTGCCGGGCATCGGTCAACAAGCGCAACGCCGGGCACTTGCTGCGCCTGGCCACCCTGAGCCAGGGCACCTTGCAGCAATGGCGCGAAGAAGACGGGCTGGACGGCTTCGACTGGAAACGTAACGGCAAGCTGGTGACATTTCGCAGCCATCACACCTTCGAGCACGCTCGCAACAAGGTGCTCGATTGCCTGCAACAGCAAGTGCTGTCGGCGGCCGATTGCACGCGGCTGGAGCCGACCCTGGGGGCCAGGGATTTTGTCGGAGGTATCTACACGCCCAATGAAGAAGTGGCGGACTGTCATGGCTTCTGCCAGCAGTTGGCGGCGCGCCTGCAAGCGTCGGGCCGGTGCCGGTTTGTGCTGGGGCGCAAGGTCACCGGTATCCGCCATGCCAACGGCACCGTGCAGGCGATTGAGTTGGGTGACGAGGTGATGCCGGTGCAGCACCTGGTGCTGGCGGCGGGAGTACGCAGCCCCGAGTTGGCCTTGCCGGGCATCGCATTGCCGCTGTATCCGCTCAAGGGCTACAGCCTGAGCGTGCCGATTGGCGCGCAGCACGCCGCGCCGAACATCAGCATCACCGACTATGACCGCAAGATCGTTTACGCGCGGATCGGCGAACAACTGCGGGTGGCGGCGATGGTCGATATCGTCGGCTTCGATAAGGGCCTTGAGCCCAAGCGCCTGGCCCTGATCAAGCGCCAGGCCAGTGAGACGTTCCCCTTGGCCGGCGATTACAGCCAGGCCATCGAATGGGCCGGCATGCGCCCGGCCACCCCCAGCGGCGTGCCGCTGATTGGTGCCAGCGTGTACCGCAACCTGTGGCTCAACCTCGGCCACGGCGCCCTGGGTTTCACCCTGGCCTGCGGCAGCGGCCAGGTGTTGGCCGAACTGATCGGCCAGCACACTCCTTCCATTGATATGCAGGGCCTAGCGCCCCGCGCCGCATAGGACAGCGCAATGACCATCACCCGGATCAACAGCAATAGTCGCCTGTCGGGCGCCGTGACTTTCCAGGACCTGGTCTTCCTTTCCGGCCAGGTGCCGGGCGACGGCCAGGACGTCAGTACCCAGACCCACGAGGTGCTGGCCAAGATTGATGCGCTGCTGGCCGAAGCCGGCAGCGACAAGGATCATCTGCTCAACGCGACGATCTACCTGAAAAACATTCAGGAGGGTTTTGCGCCGATGAATGATGTCTGGTGCGCCTGGCTCACGCCCGGCCAGGCACCGACCCGTACCACCCTGCAGGCGGAACTGGCACGCCCCAGTGTGCTGGTGGAAATCAGCGTCATCGCTGTACGCCGCCCATAACAAGAAAACCAACGGAGAATAACAATGCAAAAAATCACGTTGATCGGCACGGCCCTCGGGCTGTTACTGGCGGCCCAGGCCCAGGCCAATGAAGCGCCGCTGGTGGGCACCCTGGCCAAGGTCGCGAATGCCAAGAGCATCACCCTGGGCTATCGCGATGCGTCGGTGCCGTTTTCCTATGTCGGCGACCACACCGGCAAACCCATGGGCTACTCGGTGGACCTGGCGAGCAAGATTGTCGAGCGCATCCAACAGAAGATCGGCGTGCCCCAGCTCAACGTGAAGTACAACCTGGTCACCTCCCAGACCCGTATTCCGTTGGTGATCAACGGCACCGTCGACCTGGAGTGCGGCTCCACCGGGGTGACGGCCGAGCGGCAGAAGCAGGTGGCGTTTTCCTATGGCTTTATCTACGTCAAGGGCCAGTTGCTCACCGCCAACGACAGCGGTATCCAGCGCTTCGCCGACCTGCGCGGCAAGAACGTGGTGACCACTGCCGGCACCACCAACGAGCGGTTCCTCAAGAGCTACAACCACGAGCACAAGCTGGATATGTCGGTGATCAGCGCCAAGGATCACGGCGAGGCGTTCCAGATGTTGCAATCGGGCCGGGCCGTGGCGTTCTACATGGACGATGCGTTGCTCTACGGCGAGCGTGCCAAGGCCAAGGACCCGCACAAGTGGGTGGTGGTGGGCGAGGAGCAGTCGCGGGAAATCTACAGCTGCATGGTGCGCAAGGACGACCCGCAGTTTCTGGCGGTGGTCAACGAAACGTTGGGCGAGCTGTACAGCTCGGGGGAAATCAACGGGATCTACCAGCGCTGGTTTGAACAGCCGATCCCGCCGAAGGGCTTGAACCTGGAGTTCCCCATGACCAGCGAGCTGAAGGCGATCATTGCCAAGCCGGTGAGTGATCCGGTGGAATAAAACACCCAGCCTGTAGGCGCCGGCTTGCCGGCGATGAGGCCCGCAAGTCTTGCGCAGGCCTTGATGCCGCCATCGCAGGCAAGCCAGCTCCTACAGTTTGATTGGGTTTGCAACGTGGGGTTAGAAGTCGCCCCACAGTTGTTGCGCGACGGCCAGCGCAACTACGGGCGCCGTCTCGGTGCGCAACACCCGCGGCCCCAGGCGTGCGGCGTGGAAGCCAGCGCCTTGCGCGGTCTGGACTTCGCCATCGGTCAAGCCACCCTCCGGCCCGATCAAAAACGCCAGGCTCGATGGCTTGGCATGGCTCACCAGCGGCTCGGCCACCGGGTGCAGCACCAGCTTCAAATCCGCCTCGGCCTGTTTCAACCAATCGGCCAGCAACAGCGGTGGGTGAATCACCGGCACCGTAGAGCGGCCGCATTGCTCACAGGCGCTGATTGCGACCTGGCGCCAGTGCAGCAGGCGTTTGTCGGCACGTTCGTCCTTGAGGCGCACTTCGCAGCGCTCGCTGAAGATCGGCGTGATGGCATTGACCCCAAGCTCGGTGGCTTTCTGGATGGCCCAGTCCATGCGCTCGCCACGGGACAGGCCCTGGCCCAGATGAATGTGCAGTGGCGACTCGACCTGGCCGGCGAAGGCTTCGGTCAGTTGCACCGTCACGCGTTTTTTCCCGACTTCCAGCAGGCTGCCGCGAAATTCCTGGCCAGAGCCGTCGAACAGTTGCACGGCATCGCCTTCGTTCATGCGCAGCACACGGCTGATGTAGTGCGCCTGGGCTTCGGGCAATTCGTGGTCGCCAAGGCTTAGCGGGGTATCGGTGAAAAAACGCGACAGTCTCATTTCTGTTCTCTGCAAATAATGTGTGTGTTGCTATGCAGCGGGAGCGACGGCGTACTGTAGGAGCCGGCGTGCCGGCGATGGAGGTCAACGATAACGAGGGGGCCTGGATGAACGCGGCGCTCTCACGTTTTTCGCCGGCAAGCCGGCTCCTACAGGGGGCTGAGGGTTAGCCGGGGTCGCGAAAGCCTGGGTGGAAGTCCTTGGGCACGGCCACGCTGACTTTGCTGTTGGTGGCGATATCAATGCCCTCGGTGGCCACTTCGGCGAGGAAGTCGATCTGCTCCGGGGTAATCACATACGGCGGCAGGAAATACACCACGCTGCCTAGCGGGCGCAGCAGCGCGCCGCGTTCCAGGGCATGCTCGAACACTTTCAGGCCGCGCCGTTCCTGCCAGGGGTAGGCGGTCTTGGTGGGCTTGTCCTGTACCATCTCGATGGCCAGCACCATGCCGGTCTGGCGCACTTCCGAGACATGGGGGTGGTCTACCAGGTGCGCGGTGGCGGTGGTCATGCGCTGGGCCAGGGCCTTGTTGTTCTCGATGACGTTGTCTTCTTCGAAGATATCCAGGGTCGCCAGGGCTGCCGCACAGGCCAGCGGGTTGCCGGTGTAGCTGTGGGAGTGCAGGAAGGCGCGCAGGGTCGGATAGTCGTCGTAGAAGGCGCTGTACACATCTTCGGTGGTGACCACGGCGGCCAGCGGCAGGTAGCCGCCGGTCAGGGCCTTGGACAGGCACAGGAAATCCGGGCGGATGCCCGCCTGCTCACAGGCAAACATGCTGCCGGTACGGCCGAAGCCCACGGCGATTTCATCGTGGATCAGGTGCACGCCATACCGGTCGCAGGCTTCGCGCAGCAGCTTGAGGTATACCGGGTGGTACATGCGCATGCCACCGGCACCCTGGATCAGTGGTTCGACGATCACGGCGGCGACGCTGTCGTGGTTGTCCGCCAGGGTCTGTTCCATGGCCTGGAACATATTGCGCGAGTGCTCTTCCCAGCTCATGCCTGCGGGGCGCAGGTAGCAGTCCGGGCTTGGCACCTTGATGGTGTCCAGCAGCAGCGCCTTGTAGGTCTCGGTGAACAGCGGCACATCACCGACCGACATCGCGGCGATGGTTTCGCCGTGGTAGCTGTTGGTCAGGGTGACAAAGCGCTTTTTGTTCGGCTGGCCGCGGTTGAGCCAATAGTGAAAGCTCATCTTCAGCGCGACTTCGATGCACGACGAGCCATTGTCGGCGTAGAAGCAGCGGGTCAGGCCTTCGGGGGTGATCTTGACCAGGCGCTCGGACAGCTCGATCACCGGCTGGTGGCTGAAGCCGGCGAGGATCACGTGCTCCAGTTGGTCCACCTGATCCTTGATGCGCTGGTTGATACGCGGGTTGGCGTGGCCGAACACGTTGACCCACCACGAGCTGACGGCATCGAGGTAGCGCTTGCCTTCGAAGTCTTCCAGCCATACGCCTTCACCGCGCTTGATCGGTACCAGCGGCAGTTGCTGGTGGTCTTTCATCTGGGTGCAGGGATGCCACAGCACCGCCAGATCGCGTTGCATCCACTGGTTGTTCAAGCCCATCTTTTAGTCTCCTCGAAGCGCTGCCGTGACCCGCGCAGGCAAAACAATCGCGCAAGCCTATGCAATGGTGGGCTGTGTCACAACCCATGAACGGTGAATTGGCAGTAAATGCAGGACGGTCTGTCACGTTTGTGCTCAATAGTCCTTAATCCCTAGTTAATTTACTGTTCATAGGCTCAACATCGGATAAATCGATATTTCAAAGCGAAATTTTCGGCTTTATATCGATAGGTAACACGCTAGTCTTGGACACGGCTCTTACAGGATTTGGGGAATGCAACTACGAAACACATCGGCCCGCTACGGCTGGGTCAGCATTGTTATCCACTGGAGTGTGGCCCTGGTGGTGTTTGGCCTGTTCGCGCTGGGCCTGTGGATGGTCGGCCTCGACTACTACAGCCTATGGCGCAAAGATGCACCGGACTTGCACAAAAGCATTGGTATTACGTTGTTTGCGGTGATGTTGGTGCGCATTGTCTGGCGCCTGCTCAGCCCACCACCGCCGCCACTGGCCAGCTATAGCCGCATGACCCGGATCGGCGCGGCGTTTGGCCACGCGTTCCTGTATCTCGGGCTGTTTGCCGTGATGATTGCCGGCTACCTGATTTCCACCGCAGACGGTGTCGGGATCCCGGTGTTTGGCCTGTTTGAAATTCCTGCCGTGGTTTCCGGTCTACCGGACCAGGCAGACGTAGCTGGGCTGGTGCATTTGTACCTGGCCTGGGTACTGGTGGTGTTTGCCGGCCTGCATGGCGTGGCCGCGTTGAAGCACCACTTCATTGATCGTGACGCGACCCTGGTTCGTATGCTGGGGCGCAAAGCCTGATGTTCAACCTCGACTCACAAGGAATAGAAAGCATGTTGAAAAAGACTCTCGCCGCTCTGGCAATTGGTTCTGCTCTGCTGTCTGCTGGTCAGGTGATGGCTGCTGATTACAAGATCGACAAGGAAGGCCAGCATGCCTTCATCGATTGGAAAATCAGCCACCTGGGCTACAGCTACATCCACGGTACCTTCAAGGACTGGGATGGTACGTTCAGCTGGGATGCCGCCAAGCCTGAAGCGAGCAAAATCGCCGTCGACGTGAAAACCGCCAGCCTGTGGTCCAACCACGCTGAACGTGACAAGCACATCGCCAGCAAGGACTTCCTGGACGTTGGCAAGTTCGCCGATGCCAAGTTCGTTTCGACCGCAGTTAAACCAACCGGCGAAAAAACTGCTGACGTGACCGGCGACCTGACCTTCCACGGTGTGACCAAGCCTGTGACCTTCAAGGCCACGTTCAACGGTGAAGGCAAGGATCCATGGGGCGGCGAACGTGCTGGCTTCAACGCCAAGACTACGCTGAACCTGAATGACTTCGGCATCAAAGGCCCTGGCCCGACTTCCCAGACCGTGGACCTGGACATCTCGCTGGAAGGTGTCAAAGCGAAGTAAATTCGCAGGCTGCATAAAAAAACCGGATCGTGAGATCCGGTTTTTTTATGCAGCCTGGAATACGGTCAATGTAGGAGCTGGCTTGCCTGCGATAGCGGCAGGTCAGCCACCTGCGATGCAGGCTGAAATTCCGTCATCGCAGGCAAGCCAGCTCCCACAGTTGATCGATGTCGAGTCCAAAAAAATGCCCCGGATCTTTCGATTCGGGGCATTTTTATGGCGCTTTGAAAATCAGCGGTTGCGGGTCAGCAACGCTGGTTTTTCACCACGAGGGCGGCCTGGCAGTTGATCCAACTGCTCAGGTGTCGGGAAGCGATCGCTTTTCGACTCCTTGTGGATGATCTTCGGCGTGGTGCCGCTGCGCGGGTTCTGCACGGCAGGTTCCGAGGCGCGTGGCTGCTCATCACGCGCAGGGCGGCGGTTGCGCGACTCTTCGCGACGGGCCTGGCCGTCACGCGGAGCGCCGTTGCGCGGGCCATTGCGCTTGGCAGGCGGGGTGCCAGTGGTGGCGCCGTTGCTGCTGCGTGGACCGTTCTGGCGACCCTGCGGCTGGCCGCCGGTGCGCGGAGCACCTGCACCAGCGCCCGGTGCCGGGGCACCTGGGCGGCGACCACGGCCTTGGGCCGGCTTGGCCTGGGGCACGTAGTCGACGCGGTTGCCGAAGTTATCCACGTCGTCGTCGAGGAACTCGTCCGGTGCGCGGTCGGCTGCGGCGCGTGGCGGCTGGCTCGGCTGGCGCTGTTCGCGGGCCGGGGTGCCTTCACGGGGCTTTTGCTCACGGGCTGGGCGTTCGCCACGGCCGTTGGTAGGCGCCTTGTCCTTGCCGCCCTTGTCCTTGCCTTTGTCGCGACGACCACCGCCACCACCGCCGCCGTTCGGGCCATCGCCCTTGGGACCACGTGGGTTGCGTGGGTTACGCACATCCGGACGCTCGCGCACTTCCGGTTTTTCGGCTTCCACGGTGCTGGCATCGAAGCCCATCAGGTCGCCGTCGGCGATTTTCTGCTTGGTCATGCGCTCGATGCTTTTCAGCAGTTTCTCTTCATCCGGGGCGACCAGGGAAATGGCCTCGCCCGAACGACCGGCACGGCCAGTACGGCCGATACGGTGCACATAGTCTTCATCGACGTTTGGCAGCTCGAAGTTGACCACGTGCGGCAGTTGGTCGATATCCAGGCCGCGGGCGGCGATATCGGTGGCGACCAGGATCCGTACGGAGCCGGCCTTGAAGTCGGCCAGGGCCTTGGTCCGCGCGTTCTGGCTCTTGTTGCCGTGGATGGCGACGGCGGTGAGGCCGTGCTTGTCCAGGTACTCGGCCAGGCGGTTGGCGCCGTGCTTGGTGCGGGTGAACACCAGCACCTGTTCCCAGGCGCCAGCGGTGATCAGGTGGGCCAACAGCGAGCGCTTGTGGCTGGCTGGCAGGCGGAACACCCGCTGCTCGATACGCTCGACCGTGGTGTTGGGCGGCGTGACCTCGATGCGCTCGGGGTTGTGCAGCAGCTTGCCGGCGAGGGCGGTGATGTCGTTGGAGAACGTTGCCGAGAACAGCAGGTTCTGACGCTTGGCCGGCAGGCGCGCGAGGACTTTCTTCACGTCATGGACAAAGCCCATGTCGAGCATACGGTCGGCTTCGTCCAGCACGAGGATTTCCACGTGGGACAGATCGACGCTGCCTTGGCCGCACAGGTCGAGCAAACGACCAGGGCAGGCGACCAGCACGTCAACCCCGCGGGACATGGCCTGAACCTGTGGGTTCATGCCGACGCCGCCGAAGATGCAGGCGCTGACGAACTTCAGGTCGCGAGCGTACAGCTTGAAGCTGTCATGCACTTGTGCGGCGAGTTCGCGGGTAGGGGTCAGGACCAGTACGCGGGGTTGGCGCGGGCCGTGACGCTGGGATTTGTCCGGGTGACCGTTGGGGAACAACCGCTCCAGAATCGGGAGGGCGAAGCCGCCGGTTTTACCAGTACCTGTCTGAGCCGCGACCATCAGGTCGCGACCTTGCAACACGGCGGGAATAGCCCGCTGTTGCACCGGAGTAGGCTCGGTATAGCCCGCTGCCTCGATGGCGCGGACTAAAGCCTCGGAGAGACCGAGGGAAGCAAAGGACATGAGTAATCCTGTTTGTAGTTAGGGCTTGGCCCAAAGGGATAATCTTGCCGGGCGCGAATGGCGTTTAGAGGAACGCAACCCCGTCCGGTCCTGCTGGGGCTGGCAGGCACTCCAATGGCTCGCGCGGGCTGCAAAGCTGCGCAGTAGCGGGGTTGGATGCCTGTGATACGACCACAGCGGCCGGGCGTAAGCCTGGCGGAAAGGCCGGAGTATAACAGAGCATTCACTGCGCGCTGCTTTCCTGCTGCTCAACGGTGTCGTCCAGCAGCGGCGACGGGGCTATCTGGGTCCCGGCGCCGGCATATTTGGCACTCAGGGCCGCGTAGGCGGGCTCTTGTTTGAAACGTTTGAGCTCGGCACCAAAACGCTGGACCAGCAGGTCCATGCCCGCGCCACGGCGTACGGCGAGGAATTGTTTCTGGCTGCTGATCACCGACGGCGCCTGGGTGACCTGGTGCTCCAGGCCCAATTCCTTGAGCACATGCTGGCCGACCCGGCGGTCGGTGATCACCAGATCGATCCGGCCACGGGCCAATTTGCCGAAGTTAGCCTCATGGCTGGGGGCCGGTTCGCGGGTAAACAGCGTGGATTCGCTGAACCCGGCGCTATACAGGTAACCGGGGGAGGTGCCGATGGTCAGCCCTTTGAGGTCATCCAGGGTCTGGAACGGATGCGGGCGCTGGTTGGCGTAGAACATCACAAACTCAACCTGGGACAACGGTTCGCTGGGGTAAAGCAGCGCCGCGTCGCGTTCGTGGCTGTGGAAAATATCCAGCGCGCCGTCGGCCAGGCCTTGGTCGAGCATGGCCAGGCAGCGTTTCCAGGGCAGGAACTGCCACTGCACCTCGATCCCCAGGCGCTGGAACACGATGACGGTAGTCTCGTAGTCGAGCCCGCGCATCTGGCCGTTTTCTTCGTAGACGTAAGGTGCCCAGGGCTCGGTGACAATGCGCAGTTTCTCGCCGTGGGCGGTCAGGCTCAGGCAAGTGAAAAGAACAGCGCTCAACAGCTGGAGAATGACGGGCATACCCTGAGGTTACGACTGTCTCAGGTTAAAGAGAAGCTCTGGATCGGGGATCTTCAGGCGGCAAACCTGAACTTTTATTGCGCCGCCGAGCCGGGAAGGAATCCTGGCCGGCGGTACAAAGGGGGCAGCCTCAGCGTGGCAGCTTGAGGTTGTTCCAGATCGCCAGGCTCGGGTCAGCCTGGTTCAGGGTGTAGAAGTGCAGCCCCGGTGCGCCACCTTGCAGCAAGGTTTCGCACATTTCACTGATGACCTGCTCGCCGAAGGCCTGGATGCTCTTGACGTCATCGCCGTAGGCTTCCAGTTGCTTGCGTACCCAGCGTGGGATTTCTGCACCGCAGGCGTCAGAGAAGCGCGCCAGCTTGCTGTAGTTGGTGATCGGCATGATGCCCGGCACGATCGGGATGTTCACGCCCAGGGCCTGCACGCGCTCGACGAAGTAGAAGTAGCTGTCGGCGTTGAAGAAGTACTGGGTGATCGCACTGTTGGCGCCGGCATTGGCCTTGCGCACGAAGTTGTTGAGATCGTCTTCGAAGTTGCGCGCTTGCGGATGCATTTCTGGATAAGCAGCCACTTCGATATGGAAGTGATCGCCGGTTTCTTCACGGATGAAGCTCACCAGGTCATTGGCGTAGCGCAGCTCGCCGCTGGCCATGCCCATGCCGGACGGCAGGTCACCGCGCAGGGCGACGATACGCTTGATGCCGGCGGCCTTGTATTGGGTCAGCAGGCCGCGCAGGTCGTCCTTGCTGTCGCCCACGCACGACAGGTGCGGCGCGGCAGGCACCTTGGCCTCGCTTTCCAGCTGCAGCACGGTGTTGATCGTACGATCACGGGTCGAGCCGCCTGCGCCGTAGGTGCAGGAGAAGAAATCGGGGTTGTAGCTGGCCAACTGCTTGGCAGTCGCCATCAACTTTTCATGCCCAGCATCGGTCTTGGTCGGGAAGAACTCGAAGCTGTAGCGACGGTCTTGGGACATGGTAATACCCTTGAAAACTCATAAAACCGGAAGACATACACCGTCAATGTGGGAGCGGGCTTGCTCGCGAAAGCGGTGTGCCAGTCGTTACTGCTTCGACTGACACTGCGCATTCGCGAGCAAGCCCGCTCCCACACAAGCCCGCTCCAGCAGGGAGAGAGCCGGTTACTTAGTAGCGGTAGGCGTGCGGCTTGAACGGGCCTTCGACGGTCACGCCGATGTAGTCGGCCTGGGTCTTGGTCAGTTGCGTCACGACGCCGCCGAAGCCGCGGACCATTTCCAGGGCCACTTCTTCGTCGAGTTTCTTCGGCAGTACTTCCACGGTCAGGCGCTCGGCTTTCTGGGCTGGCGACAGGTCGGCGTACTTCTGGCCGAACAGGAAGATCTGCGCCAGTACCTGGTTGGCGAACGAGCCATCCATGATGCGGCTTGGGTGGCCAGTGGCGTTGCCCAGGTTAACCAGGCGGCCTTCGGCCAGCAGGATCAGGTAGTCATCGTTCTGTGGGTCGAAATCACCACTGCCTGTACGGTGAACCTTGTGTACCTGAGGCTTGACCTCTTCCCATGCCCAGTTCTTGCGCATGAAAGCGGTGTCGATTTCGTTGTCGAAGTGCCCGATGTTGCACACCACGGCGCGCTTTTTCAGGGCCTTGAGCATGTTCGCATCGCAGACGTTGACGTTACCGGTGGTGGTCACGATCAGGTCGATCTTGCCCAGCAGGGCCTTGTCGATGCTGGCTTCGGTGCCGTCGTTCTGGCCGTCAATGAACGGCGAGACCACTTCGAAACCGTCCATGCAGGCTTGCATGGCGCAGATCGGGTCGACTTCGGAGACCTTGACGATCATGCCTTCCTGGCGCAGGGACTGGGACGAACCCTTGCCCACGTCACCGTAGCCGATCACCAGGGCTTGCTTGCCCGACAGCAGGTGGTCGGTGCCGCGCTTGATCGCATCGTTGAGGCTGTGACGGCAGCCGTACTTGTTGTCGTTCTTGCTCTTGGTCACCGAGTCGTTGACGTTGATGGCCGGGATTTTCAGCTCGCCCTTGGCCAGCATGTCCAGCAGGCGGTGTACGCCGGTGGTGGTCTCTTCGGTCACGCCGTGGACGCGGTCGAGAATCTGCGGGTACTTCTTGTGCAGCAGCTCGGTCAGGTCGCCGCCGTCGTCGAGGATCATGTTGGCATCCCAAGGCGCGCCATCTTTCAGGATGGTTTGCTCCAGGCACCACTCGTACTCTTCTTCGGTCTCGCCTTTCCAGGCGAAGACAGGGATGCCGGCAGCGGCGATGGCAGCAGCGGCCTGGTCCTGGGTCGAGAAGATGTTGCAGGACGACCAGCGCACTTCGGCACCCAGGGCAACCAGGGTTTCGATCAGCACGGCAGTCTGGATGGTCATGTGGATGCAGCCGAGAATCTTCGCGCCCTTGAGCGGCTGCTCAGCGGCGTACTTGCGGCGCAGGCCCATCAGGGCAGGCATTTCGGATTCGGCGATAAAGGTTTCGCGACGGCCCCAGGCAGCGAGGGACATATCGGCGACTTTGTAGTCGGTAAAACCTGCAGGCGTGATTACAGCGCTCATGAAGAGCCTCCATTCGTAGTGTGCGAATGGGCGCCGTTGTGCGTTTAGTATCCAGCCAGGACAACCCGGCTGGGCAACGCCCCATCCGAGCCTGACAGGCCACGGCCTGCTGCAGCGCCCCTCGGACAGGTGGCGGGAGAACGGTATCAATCACAGATGACCGTTTTGAAACGGTGGCGATTATAGCCGCCTGCGCCTGACTTCCCAAGCCTTTCTGTCGGGGTCATGAAGATCGCTCATGACACTGATAGGCAATGGCTCATAGAGCTTGGGCCGGCGCTCTGCCATGATGTTGGCCATCATTTCGCAAGACGCTTTGGAGTGAACATGAACTTCCACACCCGCAAATGGGTAAAACCCGAAGACCTCAACCCCAACGGCACCCTGTTCGGTGGCAGCCTGCTGCGCTGGATCGACGAAGAAGCGGCGATCTACGCCATCGTTCAACTGGGCAACCAGCGCGTGGTGACCAAGTACATTTCCGAGATCAATTTTGTCAGCGCCTCGCGCCAGGGCGACATCATCGAACTGGGCATCACCGCCACCGAGTTTGGCCGCACCTCCATCACCCTGACCTGTGAAGTGCGCAACAAGATCACGCGCAAGAGCATCCTCACCGTAGAAAAAATGGTCTTCGTCAACCTCGGCGAAGACGGCCTGCCGGCACCCCATGGTCGTACCGAGATCAAGTACGTCAAAGACCAGTTCCAGGACGACAGCGAGTAACCCTCCGTATAAGCAAGTGGCCATTGAACGCTGGTGATGACTGGCAGGTCGTACCTGAACATCGTCACCCAACGTTCAGGTACGCCCATGGCCACGCAAAAAGACGGCAAGACTCCCAACCTGTCGCAGGAAGAACAGCAGGATGTGGACAAGAACCAGCCACCCCGGGCGGCGGTGCTGCATGAAATCATCCGCACCCAGGGCGACCAGGAGCTGGAGCGCAGCGTAGCGGCGCTGTGGTGGTCGGCGCTGGCCGCCGGCCTGACCATGGGCCTGTCATTGATGGCCATGGGGCTGCTCAACTCACGCCTGCCCGACGGCGAAGGCTTCAAGGTGATTGCCAGCTTTGGCTACTGCGCAGGCTTCCTTGCAGTGATCCTCGCGCGCCAGCAACTGTTCACCGAAAACACCCTGACCGCCGTGCTGCCGGTGATGAGCAAGCCGACCCTGGGCAATGCCGGGCGCCTGTTGCGGCTGTGGACGGTGGTGCTGGTGGGCAACCTCTGCGGCACCTTGCTGGTGGCTTATGTGATGCTGCACCTGCCGATCTTCGACACCAAGACCGACCAGGCCTTCCTCGAAATCGGGCGCAAGATCATGGAAAACGATACGGGCCAGATGTTCGCCAAGGGCATCGTCTCCGGCTGGATGATCGCCACCATGGTGTGGATGATCCCGTCCATGGAAAGCGCCAAGATGTGGATCATTATCCTGATCACCTACCTGATGGCCCTGGGCGACTTCACCCACATCGTCGTCGGTTCGGCGGAAGTGTCCTACCTGGTATTTGCCGGCGAGCTACCGTGGAAGGACTTCTGGCTGGTATTTGCCGGGCCGACCCTGGCGGGCAATATCATCGGCGGCAGCTTTATCTTTGCGTTGATCAGCCATGCGCAGATTCGCAGCGAAGGCAGCCTGCCGGGCAAAAAGGCGGCGGACCCGAGGCATCCGCAGCGGATCGACAAGGATCAGTGAGGCCAGTGTGTGCCAGCGCGGTATTTGGTATATGTATGTGCTGACACATCACGAATCACTTACAGGAGGTTCCATTGCTTGCGACAGTCTTGGTACTGATAGCGGCACTGTTGCATGCGACGTGGAACACCTTGATCAAATTCAGCGGCGAACGCCTGTTGGTGATCGCCTGCATGGACAGCGTTGCGCTGCTGTTTGTGCTATTGGCGGTAGGATTTGTGTCGCTGCCGCCCTTGGAAATCTGGCCGTGGATCATCGCCTCGGCGCTGTTCGAGTTGCTCTACCGCTACCTGCTGATCCAGGCCTACCGCGTCGGTGACCTGGGGTTGGTGTATCCGCTGATGCGCGGCTTATCGCCGCTGGTGGTGCTGGCGTTGACCCTGGTGTTTGCCGGGGAGGTACTCAGTACCCAGCAGATTGTCGGCATCCTGCTGATCCCGCTCGGCATGTTGTGCCTGTTGTGGCATGGCGGTGGTGGGGATCGGTTGCCGTGGTCGATGTTGCCGGTGGTGGCGCTGATCGGCCTGTGCATCGGCTGCTATACCTTCCTCGATGGTCAGGCGCTGCGGCGCTGGTCGCACCCATTGGACTACCTGGTCTGGGTGACCCTGCTCAGCGCCTGGCCGTTTCCATTGTTGGCCATGGTGCGCAAGCGTGCGGCGTTCAGCCTGTTCTGGCGCACACAATGGCGGTTGGGGCTGAGCGTGGGATTGTGCGTGTTGTTGAGCTACGCTCTGGTGCTTTGGGCCATGCAGTTGGGCTCGATTGCCGAGGCCGCCGCGCTGCGGGAAGTCAGCGTGATCCTGGTGGTGTTGTTCGGCATGCGTTACCTGAAAGAACCTTTCGGCCGCTCCCGGCTCTTAGCCTGTGGGTTGGTACTGATCGGCATGCTCGTGATGAAACTCTAACCAGCGGATAAAACTAAAAAAGGAATGAGTGATGACTGTCGCTTTCTGGTGTGTGTTGATCGCAATTTTTCTGCCTTACCTGTGTACCGGCGTGGCCAAGTTCAGTGGTGGCAAGTTCGGCCCCCGGCAGAACCATGACCCCCGGGCCTTCCTCGAAACCCTCGAAGGCTTCGCCAAGCGCGCCCATAGTGCACAGCTCAACAGCTTCGAAGTGACCCCGGCGTTTGCCGCTGCGGTGATCATTGCCCACCTGGCCGGCAACGCGGAACTGGTGACCATCAACGTACTGGCGGTGCTGTTTATCACCAGCCGCCTGCTGTACATCATCTGCTACCTGGCGGACTGGGCGATCTTGCGTTCGCTGGTGTGGTTCGTGGGCATGGCGTTGATTGCGAGTTTCTTCTTCGTCTCGATCTAAGGCACGCAGCCAGCCCTTGTGGGAGCTGGCTTGCCAGCGATGACGCCAGCACGTGCACCCGCGATGTCGGATTTCAAACCGCCATCGCCGGCCAGCCGGTTCCTACAAAGGCGCATCCGGCACTTGAGGCAGCGCCGTACCCTTGGGCCACAACATCCAGATCTGGCCCTGCTGCTTCATGTTCCCGGCCAACTCGCCCGCCGCATCACCGGTGCCCCAGAACAGGTCCGCACGTACCTCGCCGACAATCGCGCCGCCGGTATCCTGGGCCGCTACCGGCCGTACGACCGGCGCGCCATCGGGGCGGGTGGTCGACAGCCACAACAGGCTGCCCAGCGGGATGACCTTGCGGTCCACGGCCACGCTGTAGCCGGCGGTCAGCGGCACGTTCAGCGAGCCGCGCGGGCCTTCATTGCTGTCGGGGCGGGTGCTGAAGAAGACGTAGCTGGGGTTGCTCGCCAACAGTTCCGGGATCCGCTCAGGATGGGCCTTGGCCCAGGCACTGATCGCGCCCATGCTCACTTCGTCTTTCTTCAACTCGCCTTGCTCCACCAGCCAGCGGCCGATAGGGCGATACGGGAAGCCGTTCTGGTCGGCATAGCCCACGCGCAGTTGACGACCGTCAGCCAGCTGGATGCGGCCAGAACCCTGGATTTGCAGAAATTGCAGGTCCATCGGGTGAGTCAGCCAGGCAATAGGCTTGGCACTGGAGCCTTGCTGGTTGATGGTGCCGGCATCGTCATAGGGCTTGAGTACCCGGCCTTCCAGGCGCCCGCGCAGGCGTTTGCCCTTGAGTTCGGGGTAGATGCTTTCCAGGTTGACGATGATCAGGTCGTCCGGCACCCCAAACACCGGCACGTGGGCGGTCTTGGTTTCGGTGAGGCTGCCCGGGTAGACCGGTTCGTAATAGCCGGTGATCAGCCCATTGGGCGTGTTGTCCGCCGAGCGCAAGCCATAGACGTCCAACTGCTGCTTGAGGAAACCACGGATATCCCCGGCATTGCCCGGCACATTGACCGCTGCAGCGCAGGTGGCGCCCCACACCGGGTCGTTCTTCAAGCGTTGGCAGGCGCTGCGCCAGGATTCGAAGCCAGCTTGCAGGTCGCTGTCCGAAACCACCGGCAGGTCTTCCCAGGTGGCACTGACGTAGGTCGCCACAGCATGGGGTTTTTCTGGCTCAGGTTTGGGTGCCGGAGCGTTGCCGCCGTCGCATCCGGCGAGTAGTGCGATCATCGGCAGAGCCCATGCCAGCCGGCGGCTCCAGGGGTTAAACAGGTTATTCATGCAAGTAATTCCCAAGGCGATTGCCTGCGCAGGGTGCGGCGCAAGCATCCATATTATTAATAGGGCTATTGGTCTTTGCGGGCGGGGCGAGGATACTGGCCGCCGTTTCCCGTGACCCTGAGCCATCATGACTTTTAAAAAACTGACTGTTGTATTGCTGGCCTGCCTGACGCTGACCGCTTGCGGTGGCGTTGACCCGAACTCGCCATTGGGCCAGCGCAAGGCCATCTTCAAGCAGATGCTCAAGACGGGCGAAGACCTGGGCGGCATGCTGCGTGGCCGCATCCCGTTCGACGGGGCCAAATTTGCCGAAGGTGCGGTCAAGCTTGACGCTTTGTCCCATGAGCCGTGGAAGCACTTTCCAACGGTGCGCGAAGAAGATCACACCAGCGCCAAGGACGACGTATGGCAAAAACAGGCCCAGTTCCAGGAACTGGCGCGCAACCTTGAGGCGGCCACCGGTGAATTGGTGATCGCCAGCCAGGTGCAGCCTTACAAAGCCAGTGACCTGAAGCCTGCGGTGCAGAAAGTCGAAGATGCCTGCAGCGCCTGTCATAAGCAGTTTCGCGACCATTGAGGCTCGATTGGCTGCGCCTTACTTGTCCAGGTCGTCGAGAGCTTGCTGCAACTCTTTGCGCGATTCGGCGAGCTTGTCCTTACGCTTGTTGATCTTCTCGGAGTCGCCCTTTTTCATGGCCTTGTCGAGGTCGGCCTGACGGCGGCTGACTTCGTGCTTGGCGTCCAGCACCTTGTTCTCGCGTTCCTTTTTCAGGGAGGCATCGGTGCAGTGGGCGGTGACTTCGCTCAAGGCTTTTTCCAGGCCGGCTTGTTGCTCACTGTTGCCGTGGGCCTTGGCTTGTTCGATCTGCAGACTGATGGCCTGGCGCTTGGCGGCGCAACCGGTCAGTTGCGGGGCTGTCTCGGCAGCCAGCAATGGCGTGGCGAGGAAGCTGGTAACGGTCAACAGGGCAAGCGGTGCAAGAAATTTCATGGAAACTCCAAAGTAAACAGATCGTTGTCAGGTGGGCAGGATGATTTCTGCTGGCACCGATTAAATTGGCGGGTCGAGACTAAAAGCCATCTATCCCGGCAGCCCGCAGTGTTTCACTCATAGCCACCACCTGGGGGTCGCGAAAAAAGGCGCTCAATTGCGCCGCGCGCCCCGGGCCGATTCCTGCTTCGGCCTGCCAGGCTTGAGTGTCTCGCGCAGCCAGGGCATGCCAGCCGCCCGCCAGGTTATTGCGGGCGGTAGGTGGAACCCCAAGCGCCATCAGCCATTGCGCGAACGGTCGCTGGCGCGCCACTTGCAGGCTCGCAAGCAGGCGCGCACTGCTGCGGTCGCCGAATCCGTCAATGGTAGCAAGCTCTGTCTCATCAAGGTTCAACCAATCCACCAAACCACTGATTTGCCCGGCCTGGATCAAGCTATTCCAGGTCTCGCGGCCAATGTGTGGCAGGTCCAGCCCTTGCTTGCCGCTGAGCCAGGTCAGCCGGGCCAGCAGTTGCTCCTCGCAGGCCGGGGCCAATTGCCAGCAGCTCAGGTGATGGAAATTGCTGGCTACCGGCACCGCGACATCGACCCGTGGATAGCTGCGCAGGATGACCTGGTCGAGCCTTGGGATCACCTGGCCGGCGAGGCTGATGGACACCTGGTCGCCTGGGCGGATATCCAATTCCTGCCAGCGCTTCAAGGAGCCGATGCTGACGCGTTTGATCTGACGGTCGTCGAGCAGCACCGGGTCCAGTTCCAGGATCGGAGTGATACGGCCGGTGCGGCCGATTTTGAACTGCACATGGCGAACATGGGCCAGGGCTTTGATGACCGGGTATTTCCAGGCAACAGCCCAATACGGCGTACCGGCCTGCCAGCGTTCGGCCGGGGCGCGCTGGCTGTGGTGCAGCACCACGCCATCAGTGGCGAAGGGCAATGGATGTTCATGCCAGAAAGTTCGCCAGTGCCGTGCCTGTTCGAAGGTGTCGATGGGCTGGCTGTAACGCTGGCTATCGCCAAAACCCCAGCGTGCGAGGCTGTCCAACTGCTGCTTGAGGTCCGCCGGCCCATGGGGCCAGGCCCAGACAAACAGGCCGATACCTGCGGCGTCGGCGTCACTCAGGTGTTGGCGGTTCATCAGCCCGGAGACTTTACTGCGGGCATTCATGCCGCCCGTCTCCCCTTGTATGTGGGCGCCCAGGCGCCAATACAGCTCGCCCTGCAAGAGCAGGTCGATGGCCTCGGGCAGCTGTTGCACGATGCCTGGAATGTTGCGGGCCGAGGCGGTCCAGTCCTGGCCGAACAGGCCGTCGCCGCGGCTGATGACCTGGGCCAGGCGCCCTGCGCGATAGACCAGGGTCACCGCCACACCATCGACCTTGGGTTGTACCCACAGGTCGCGGCGTGTGCTGATCCAGTCTGCCACGGCGCGGTCGTTGACCAGCTTCTCAAGGCCTGTATGCGCGACTGGGTGGGCAACAGTGCCGCGCGCGCTGGACAGGGGGTTGTCGGCAGATGACGGTGCCTGTGCGAAGCAACCCCGCCATTGCTCCAGGCGTATGCGGGCCTGATCGTAGAGCTCGTCGCTGATCAGGGATTGGCCGAGCCGATGGTAACTGTCATCCCACAGGCCGATTTGCCGTTGCAGGGCGGTTATTTCGTCCTGGGCCTTGTTCACTGGCCAGTCCGGGCAGCCCTGCGCCCAGGCGATGAGAGGGAAGAGCATCAACAGCAGGTAGGTCAGCAGGCGTGGCGGCATCATGAGCATCCTTGCTCTGAAGGGGGGGCCAGCCTAAAGCAGGCAGACGCCCATAAAAAAGCCCCGCAGGCGCGAGGCTTTTTACCGGGTGTTTCTGCTTACTTGAACAGACCGCCCAGGGCTTTCACGGTGTCGTTGCTGTCTGCCTTGGCCTGCTGCTTTTGCGAGGCTTCGTCGAGCTTGCCCTGGGACTCGCCGACTTTTTTGCAACCTTTGTTTACCTGATCCAGTGCAGCCTGCATGGCCTTCACTTTCAGGTCTTCGCCATTGGCTTTGGCGGCATCGACCTTGGCTTGCAGCTCCTGGCTCTGTTTTTCGCAGTTGCCGGTTGCGCCGCCCAACTGGGAAGTCAGGGCGCCAGTCAGGCCGCTCAGGTCAGCGGCTTGCACTGGCAGGGCGAACAGGCTGAACAGGACGGCGGCAGGGGCGAACGTGGAAATACGCATGAAAAACCTCAATGTTCGATTGCCTGCGCACTTGGCTGTCCCGAGCGGGCGCAATGCAATATCCAATGTGGTTGAGCGCTCGGGAGGGCGCGGATTCTAGTGGGCCATCATTTTGCCTGCAAGGTTTGGATCCAATAAATGTGAACTATTTGCCAGGTTCGCCGTCGCGTGCTCATCGGTGCCTGTAAAAAAGCGCAACAAAAAGCCCCGCCGGGAATACCCGGCGGGGCCTTGGGTGCTACGTGCTGCGATTACAGGCCGGCAGCGGTGCGCAGGTCGTCGGCGCGGTCGGTTTTTTCCCAGGTGAACGTGGTGAAGGTGTCGTCGCCGACGGTCTTCAGTTCAGGGGTACGGCCGAAGTGGCCGTAGGCCGCGGTTTCCTGGTACATCGGGTGCAGCAGGTCGAGCATGGTGGTGATTGCGTACGGACGCAGGTCGAAAATCTCACGCACCAGCTTGACGATCTTGTCGTCGCTGATCTTGCCGGTGCCGAAGGTGTTCAGCGAGATCGACGTAGGCTGGGCCACACCAATGGCGTAGGACACCTGAATCTCGCAGCGTTCGGCCAGCCCGGCGGCAACGATGTTCTTGGCCACATAACGACCGGCGTAGGCGGCCGAGCGGTCAACCTTGGATGGATCCTTGCCGGAGAACGCGCCACCGCCGTGACGGGCCATGCCGCCGTAGCTGTCGACGATGATCTTGCGACCGGTCAGGCCGCAGTCGCCTACCGGGCCACCAATGATGAACTGGCCGGTCGGGTTGATATGGAACTGGGTGTCCTTGGTCAGCAGCTCGGCAGGCAACACGTGCTTGACGATCAGCTCCATCACGCCTTCGCGCAGGTCTTTGTAGGAGACTTCCGGGTTGTGCTGGGTCGACAGCACCACGGCGTCGATGCCCACCACTTTGCCGCCTTCGTAACGGCAGGTCACCTGGGACTTGGCGTCCGGGCGCAACCAAGGCAGCAGGCCGGATTTACGGGCTTCGGCCTGGCGCTTGACCAACTGGTGGGAGAAGGTGATCGGCGCAGGCATCAGTACGTCGGTTTCGTTGCTGGCGTAGCCGAACATCAGGCCCTGGTCGCCGGCGCCCTGGTCTTCTGGCTTGGCACGGTCCACACCCTGGTTGATGTCGGGCGACTGCTTGCCGATGATGTTCATCACGCCGCAGGTCGCGCCGTCGAAGCCGACGTCGGAGCTGGTGTAGCCGATGTCGGTGATCACGTCACGGACGATCTGCTCCAGGTCGACCCAGGCCGACGTGGTGACTTCACCGGCGATGATCGCCACGCCCGTTTTCACCAGCGTCTCGCACGCCACGCGGGCGAACTTGTCTTCAGCAATGATGGCGTCCAGCACCGCATCAGAAATCTGGTCGGCGATTTTGTCCGGATGCCCTTCAGACACGGACTCGGAGGTGAAAAGGGAATATTCGCTCATCTCGATGTTTTCCTGATATTTACCGATGGTGAGTGTCGCCAGTTGGCCGCTGAAAGTGGCGGACCTGAATCTGGAAACCATTACGTAAGCCTACATAGAGGCTTTCCCCGGGAACGAGTCCCGCAGCGGTGGCCCAACGGGCCAGATCGTCCTGTTCAAACCCCAACCATAGATCACCGCAGGCCTCCCTGGCCCAACTCTGGTTGTGGCTGCATAAATCGGTTACCAAAAGACTGCCGCCCGGTTGCAGCAAACCGGCCATTTGTTTGAGGGCATCGGCCGGGGCGGCGAAATGGTGCAAGACCATGTTCAGCACCACGCAATCGGCTTGCAGCCCTACATCATTCAAGGCATCGGCCAGCCGCAGGCTGACGTTGCCCAAGTGCTCGCGTTCGCACAGCTGGCGCGCCAGTTCCAGCATGGCCGGGCTGTTGTCCAGCGCCGTCACCTGGTGGAAGCGGCGTGCCAGGTCTGGCAGGAACCCGCCATCGCCCGGGCCGACTTCCAGCGCCGTGGCAGCCTGGCTGAAGCCCAGTTTGTCGAGCAGCGCCAACACGCTTTCGCGGTATTGAGGCAGCCCGGCAATCAGGTCCTGCTGGGCGCGAAACTTGTCCGCCACCCGTGAGAAAAAGTCCTGGCTGGCGGCGGCGCGTTGCCCGTGGACCTGTGCGATCCGCGATTGGACGTCAGCCGGCAGGGCCAGGTTGTCCACTTCTTCGAGCAATGCAGCGTGCAGCTTGCCACCCAGCAAGTCGGTGTGGGGCAGGGCGCGACGGTAAAAAATCGCGTTGCCTTCACGGCGGGTGGCCACCAGGTCGGCCTGGGCCAGCACTTTCAGGTGATGGCTCATACCGGACTGGCCAATGGCAAAGATCCGTGCCAGTTCCAATACGCCAAACGAGTCGTTGGCCAGGGCGCGCAGTACATTCAGGCGCAGCGGATCGCCGCCGGCCTTGCACAGGGCCGCCAGCTCATCGCAGTCGTCGGGGCGAATGGAAGGCGCAGGTAAGTTCATAAGGCCAGCAGTCTAGTGATGAGGTCAAATCCTCGCAAGGCCAATATCAAAAAGTTTTGATATTGGTCGATAATCGGTGGTTATAAGCAGGCGCTATAACCTTTAGACGAACGGCGGGAAGTGTTCTTGCTGCCAATGCAGTCCAAACCACAGGAAAAACCTACATATGTCGGTATCTGTCATTGCCCCTAAGGCCTTGGCTGAGGGAAAATGCCGGTCCTTTTTTCCGTTTCTTTTATTCACTCTCGATTCAATATCCTCAGGAGATCAGCGATGCCCAGCCGTCGTGAGCGTGCCAACGCCATTCGTGCCCTCAGCATGGATGCCGTGCAAAAAGCCAACAGCGGCCATCCCGGTGCCCCGATGGGCATGGCGGATATCGCCGAGGTACTTTGGCGTGACTACCTGAAACACAACCCGAGCAACCCCTCGTTCGCCGACCGTGACCGCTTCGTGCTGTCCAACGGCCATGGCTCGATGTTGATCTATTCGTTGCTTCACCTGACCGGCTACGACCTGTCCATCGACGACCTCAAGCAGTTCCGCCAACTGCACAGCCGCACCCCGGGCCACCCGGAATTCGGCTACACCCCTGGCGTCGAGACCACCACCGGGCCCCTGGGCCAAGGCCTGGCCAACGCCGTGGGCTTCGCCCTGGCCGAAAAAGTCCTGGCGGCGCAGTTCAACCGTCCAGGCCATAACGTTGTCGACCACCACACCTATGTGTTCCTGGGTGATGGCTGCATGATGGAAGGCATTTCCCACGAAGTCAGTTCCCTGGCTGGCACCCTGGGTCTGGGCAAGCTGATTGCTTTCTACGATGACAACGGCATCTCCATCGATGGCGAAGTCGAAGGCTGGTTCACCGACGACACGCCAAAGCGTTTCGAAGCCTACAACTGGCAGGTCATCCGCAATGTTGACGGCCACGATCCGGAAGAGATCAAGACGGCCATCGAAACGGCGCGCAAAAGCGAGCAGCCGACGCTGATCTGCTGCAAGACCACCATTGGCTTCGGTTCGCCGAACAAGCAAGGCAAGGAAGACTGCCACGGCGCCCCACTGGGTGACGCGGAAATCGCCCTGACCCGCGAAGCGCTGAAGTGGAACTACGGCCCGTTCGAAATCCCGGCTGATATCTACGCCGAGTGGGACGCCAAGGAAGCCGGCCGCGCCGCTGAAGCCGAGTGGGACCAGCGTTTTGAAGCCTACGCCGCCCAATTCCCGGCATTGGCCAATGAGCTGATGAGCCGCCTCAATGGCGACCTGCCGCTGGACTTCTCGGCCAAGGCCGACGAGTACATCGCAGAAGTGGCTGCCAAAGGCGAAACCATCGCCAGCCGCAAAGCCAGCCAGAACGCGCTGAATGCCTATGGCCCACTGCTGCCTGAACTGCTTGGCGGTTCGGCTGACCTGGCCGGTTCCAACCTGACCCTGTGGAAAGGTTGCAAAGGTGTCTCGGCTGAAGACGCCAGCGGCAACTACATGTACTACGGCGTGCGCGAGTTCGGCATGAGCGCCATCATGAACGGCGTTGCCCTGCACGGCGGCCTGGTGCCTTACGGCGCGACCTTCCTGATGTTCATGGAATACGCACGCAATGCCGTACGCATGGCGGCGCTGATGAAGAAGCGCGTGATCCACGTGTACACCCACGACTCCATCGGCCTGGGCGAAGACGGCCCGACGCACCAGCCGGTCGAGCAACTGACCAGCCTGCGTACCACGCCGAACCTGGATTGCTGGCGCCCAGCCGACGCAGTGGAATCGGCCGTGGCCTGGAAGCACGCGATCGAGCGCAAGGACGGCCCTTCGGCGCTGATCTTCTCCCGCCAGAACCTGCAGCACCAGGCGCGTACCGACGCGCAGATCGCCGCTATCAGCCGTGGTGGCTACGTGCTCAAGGACTGCATCGGCGAGCCGGAGCTGATCCTGATCTCCACCGGTTCCGAAGTGGGCCTGACCGTTCAGGCCTACGACAAGCTGACTGCCCAAGGCCGTAACGTGCGCGTTGTGTCCATGCCGTGCACCAGCGTGTTCGAAGCCCAGGACGCCGACTACAAGCAATCGGTCCTGCCGTTGCAGGTCAGCGCGCGTATCGCCATTGAAGCGGCGCACGCCGACTACTGGTACAAGTACGTGGGCCTGGAAGGTCGCGTGATCGGCATGACTACCTATGGTGAGTCGGCGCCGGCGCCAGCGTTGTTCGAAGAGTTCGGTTTCACCCTGGAAAATATCCTGGGTCAGGCTGAAGAACTGCTGGAAGACTAAGTCAGTCTGCGTTGTCTGTACTGGCGCCATCGCGGGCAAGCCCGCTCCCACATTTGGATCGCGGTCTAATGTGGGAGCGGGCTTGCCCGCGATAGCGATGGAACATATTGATCGAGAACCCCATGCCTGAACCCCGTCCCTACAAAGTTGCACTCAACGGCTACGGCCGGATTGGTCGTTGCGTCTTGCGTGCGCTGTTCGAGCGAGGGGCGGCGGCCGGGTTTGAAATTGTCGCAATCAACGATCTGGCCGACATGGCCAGCATCGAATACCTGACACGCTTCGACTCCACCCACGGCCGGTTCCCCGGCGAAGTGCGGATCGACGGCGATTGTCTGCATATCAATGGCAACTGCGTGAAAGTTTTGCGCAGTGCCACGCCCGAGGGCATCGACTGGGCGGCGCTGGGCGTCGACCTGGTGCTGGAATGCTCCGGTGCCTACCACACCCGTGCCGATGGCCAGCGGTTCCTCGACGCCGGTGCGCCGCGCGTGCTGTTTTCCCAGCCGATGGCCAGCGAGGCGGATGTCGACGCCACCATCGTCTACGGCGTCAACCAGGACTGCCTGACCGGTGACGAGTTGCTGGTGTCCAACGCCTCCTGCACCACCAACTGCGGCGTGCCGCTGTTGCGTCTGCTGGACCAGGCGATTGGCCTGGAATATGTGTCGATCACCACCATTCACTCGGCGATGAACGACCAGCCGGTGATCGACGCCTACCACCATGAAGACCTGCGCCGCACCCGTTCGGCGTTCCAGTCGGTGATTCCGGTGTCCACCGGCCTGGCCCGTGGTATCGAACGCCTGCTGCCGGAACTTGCCGGGCGAATCCAGGCCAAAGCAGTGCGCGTGCCGACGGTGAACGTGTCGTGCCTGGATATCACCATGCAAACCGTCAGCGACACCGATGCTGGCGAGGTCAACCGGATTTTGCGCGACGCCGCCACCAGCGGCCCGCTCAAAGGCCTGTTGGCCTACACCGAGTTGCCCCACGCCAGTTGTGATTTCAACCATGACCCGCATTCGGCCATTGTCGATGCCAGCCAGACCCGTGTTTCCGGCCCGAGGCTGGTGAACATCCTGGCCTGGTTCGATAACGAATGGGGCTTTGCCAACCGCATGCTGGATGTTGCGGAACATTATCTGCACATCGCTTCTGCAAAATCAGCCTTTCAAAATCAAGCAATTCAGGAACTGCGACCATGACCGTGTTGAAGATGACCGACCTCGATCTGCAAGGTAAGCGCGTACTGATCCGCGAAGACCTCAACGTCCCAGTCAAGGACGGTGTGGTCACCAGCGATGCGCGCATCCTTGCCTCGCTGCCGACCATCAAGCTGGCCCTGGAAAAAGGCGCGGCCGTAATGGTCTGCTCCCACCTGGGTCGTCCGACCGAAGGTGAGTTCTCCGCCGAAAATAGCCTCAAGCCTGTAGCCGATTACCTGAGCAAGGCCCTGGGCCGCGAAGTGCCGCTGGTGGCTGATTACCTGGGCGGCGTCGACGTCAAGGCCGGCGACATCGTGCTGTTCGAAAACGTGCGTTTCAACAAGGGCGAGAAAAAGAACAGCGACGAACTGGCCCAGCAATATGCTGCGCTGTGTGACGTGTTCGTGATGGATGCGTTCGGCACCGCGCACCGCGCCGAGGGTTCGACCCATGGCGTAGCCAAGTTCGCCAAGGTGGCCGCTGCTGGCCCGTTGCTGGCTGCCGAGCTGGACGCACTGGGCAAGGCCCTGGGCGCACCGGCCCAGCCAATGGCCGCCATCGTGGCGGGCTCCAAGGTGTCGACCAAGCTGGACGTGCTCAACAGCCTGAGCCAGATCTGCAACCAGTTGATCGTGGGCGGCGGCATTGCCAACACCTTCCTGGCGGCTGCTGGCCATCCGGTAGGCAAATCCCTGTACGAGCCGGACCTGCTGGACACTGCCCGCGCCATCGCGGCCAAGGTCAGCGTGCCACTGCCGGTGGACGTGGTAGTGGCCAAGGAATTCGCTGAAAGCGCCGAAGCGACCGTCAAGCTGATCGCCGACGTGGCGGCAGACGACATGATCCTGGACATCGGCCCACAAACTGCTGCGAACTTCGCTGAGCTGCTGAAAGCCTCCCGGACTATCCTGTGGAACGGCCCGGTGGGTGTGTTCGAGTTCGACCAGTTCGGCAACGGCACCAAAGTGCTGGCCAAGGCAATTGCCGAAAGTTCGGCATTCTCCATTGCCGGCGGTGGCGACACCCTGGCGGCCATCGATAAATATGGCGTTGCTGAGCAGATCTCCTACATTTCTACCGGTGGTGGCGCGTTCCTTGAGTTCGTCGAAGGCAAGGTGCTGCCAGCCGTTGAAGTGCTGGAAAGTCGAGCCAAGGGCTGAGGCCTGCGGTCTGGAAAAGGAGCATTCCCATGATCAAGCCATTCGCGCTGGTGATTGCAGCAGCCCTGTTGGCCGGCTGCGGCAGCGCGCCCAAGGCGCCGCCAGAGGCACCGGGGGCTGCGCCGCACAAGGGCTGCTACCAGGCCGACTGGCAGGCTGAAACCATGCCGGTGATCAGCAAGCGCATAGGGCCCGACGGGCTGGAGAAATACGACTCCCCGCCCAAAGGTAAGGAACAGGGTTGCCCTTGATGGGTCTGATTCACTAACCGACAGCAGTGGCGGCCCCAGGCCGCCGTTCGAGGATTGGCAATGAAAGGCGTTATCGCCCTGGCAGCACTGGCTCTACTGGCCGGTTGTGCCAACCTGAACATGTTCAACAAGGCACAACCGCAGCAAGCACCATGGACCACCTGGGTATGCGACAGCCAGGCCCAGGTGAACTGGCGGTTTGTCGATACCGACCACAAGCAGGTGGATGTGCGCCTCGGCGGCTCCGACCAGGTCTATCGCCTCAAGGAAGACGTGGCGGCCTCCGGCGCGCTGTACAGCAATGAACGGCTGGCGTTTCACACCAAAGGTGAGGAAGGCCTGGTTTACTGGGTGGCCACCGATGATTTGATCGGCCGGGGCTGCAAGGCCCAATAGAAAGAACACGGTCTCAACATAAATGATATCCAAATGTGGGAGCGACCTTGCCCGCGAAAGCGGTGGCGCAGTTGGCGAATTCGGTGTCTGGCACACCGCGATCGCAGGCAAGCCAGCTCCCACATGATTCGGTTCCAGATTGGAATTTGGGTCAGCCCCAGTAGCAATAACGATTCAGCAGGCCAAGGCTCAACGCCTTGATCTGCAATAACTTGAATAGCAGCCGCCGCTACGGCAGGCTTGCACGATTAACGACCCTCGACCGGGAGAGACAACACAATGGCACTTATCAGCATGCGTCAAATGCTGGACCACGCAGCCGAGTTCGGCTACGGCGTCCCAGCCTTTAACGTCAACAACCTTGAGCAGATGCGCGCCATCATGGAAGCCGCTGACAAGACCGACTCCCCAGTGATCGTCCAGGCTTCGGCCGGTGCCCGCAAATACGCCGGTGCGCCGTTCCTGCGTCACCTGATCCTTGCGGCAATCGAAGAATTCCCACACATCCCGGTGTGCATGCACCAGGACCACGGCACCAGCCCTGACGTGTGCCAGCGCTCGATCCAACTGGGCTTCAGCTCGGTAATGATGGACGGCTCCCTCGGTGAAGACGGCAAGACCCCGACCGACTACGACTACAACGTGCGTGTCACCCAACAAACCGTCGCCCTGGCTCACGCCTGCGGTGTGTCGGTAGAAGGTGAGCTGGGCTGCCTGGGTTCCCTGGAAACCGGCATGGCCGGTGAAGAAGACGGCATCGGCGCCGAAGGCGTGCTGGATCACAGCCAGATGCTGACCGACCCCGAAGAAGCCGCTGACTTCGTCAAGCGCACCCAGGTCGATGCCCTGGCCATCGCCATCGGCACCAGCCATGGCGCCTACAAGTTCACCAAGCCACCGACTGGCGACGTACTGGCCATCGACCGCATCAAGGAAATCCACAAACGCATCCCCAACACCCACCTGGTGATGCACGGTTCTTCCTCGGTACCGCAAGAGTGGCTGGCGATCATCAACCAGTACGGCGGCGACATCAAAGAAACCTACGGCGTACCGGTTGAAGAAATCGTCGAAGGCATCAAGCACGGCGTGCGCAAGGTCAACATCGACACCGACCTGCGCCTGGCTTCCACCGGTGCGATGCGTCGCCTGATGGCCACCAACCCGAGCGAGTTCGACCCGCGTAAGTTCTTCGGTGCCACTGTGACTGCGATGCGTGATGTATGTATCGCGCGTTACGAAGCGTTCGGTACTGCCGGTAATGCTTCGAAGATCAAGCCTGTGTCGTTGGAAGCGATGTACCAGCGGTACTTGAAAGGTGAGTTGAACGCCAAGGTTAACTAAGCTTCAGGTGTTAATAAAAAACCCGCCTCTTCAGGCTGTGTGAAAACGCAGCCTGATTCCTGCGGGTTTTTTATAGATGCGTGAAACACCTGGCAACGCAAGGCGAAACCGCAGCAAAATCATTCTTTTCGCAACCATCCTGATTTCAACTTGCTTTTATTGCTCGCCTTCACATTTTTTTCAAAATCATCCAAGGAATATGCAGCACCACTTCCTCGTTTATAAGTACCGGCTCTTAATTGCGACAAGACCCCAGATGCCAGTTCCTCATAATTAGCGGCGCCTGTAACGCCTGGAAACTCGTCTCCACCGCGATGCCCGACTATATAACTGATTCTTTGAGCGTCTGAGATGGTTTCTTCAAAGAAGTAATGATGATTAGTAAATTCAGCCCATTGTTGGTCATGCTGCTGAAGCACTTGTGTCTCTTCATAAGATAAAGGGTCTTCCGGTGTCCAACCCCCAAGAGATATAAAAAGTTTCTTTGTCGAGTCTTCAGGATTTTTAAGAAAGTCCCGGTGAGCCAAAGCCCTTGCAGTTGCAGTGTCTACATGTGGTGCTTGTACAAAATTATATTCCATGACTTTAAACCTCACCTAAATGTTAGCGAAATAAACACACTTTGTGGCTCATCCTTAATCACCAAAGACCACACAACAAAAATAAACCAACAAAAACCAAGTTAAACCTGTCAAAAGCTGCAGTCTTTAGACTCTTTCGCTATTGAGGATAAAATGGAAGAATATCGATAATGGGGACAGATCTATTTAACTAACCCACCCTTATGGGGCGTCAGTACTCTATGGAATCTAACAGATCCGTCCCCTTTACCCTCTTTATCGTTATGGCTTGTTCACTTTTTTACGCAAGTAACATTAAGGGATGTTATGCCGTAAATTTTTTGGGCGGTGCCCGCCATTTCCGCTTTTACTTTTTTTTCTGCCTCACTTGCAGACGTTGCTTTGACAGTTGAAATTGGGTTGCCAGGTAACGATATATTGCATATGTATGTATCCTCCTGTGCATGGGCTGGAGCAGACACCGCTAGGGTGCAAGCAAGGAAAGCTGCCGGGGTGAGGTTTTTTCCTGAATTTAATAACTTCGTAAGGATTGAGTTTTTCATGATTTTTCTCATCTGGATTGATCTGAGTCCTTAAGGTAGTTTTTTTTTATAACTGTCTCTACTGTGAAATCTCACAGTATTGGTGGCTTTTTTATATTTTTTCGTGATTGCACTTGTGGTTAATAAGATCTGTTTGTTATGGCTGCGCTGGACCATCTGATGCGGGTTTTTAGGCAATGCAACTCTGGCCAGATTGGGCATCGATCCTCCCACGCCCGTGTAATCGGGTAGACGTATAGCAGTAAAAATGGTGCCAAAAAAGATCCGTCCCCTTTATCCTCAATGGAAAAAGCCCGCAGCGACGCGGGCTTTTTTGTAGCGATGTTTGAGCAAGCTTCCTTCGGTTGCTTTTATAGTGCTCAGAGGGATGCTTCTTATCGGACGTCTACATAATAGTAAGGCGTGTATCGACCGATGGTTGTATCGTAGATCGTCAAGTCTTGTCGTGTGCCTGAAGGTACACCTGCAAATGTTCCAGCAAAACTACCATCATAACTTGAGGTCATTTGCCCATAGAGATATCCGGTGTTGGCTTGCTGTACGTTTAGAACAGTATTTGGTGCTGCGCCTGTACCACCGACGGTAATGGTCCCGGTTGAAGTGCTTTGTGCATAGTTGATTGAAATGGTCATTGCATATTCCTTTATTAAATAAAGTTGGTGGGTGAATTAGATAAATCCCGGTTTCCAGCTTCACCCTTCCTGGGTGGTGCGAGGAGAATGATAGGGGCGTTAACTGTTGCTTTCATCTGTAAGAAATGACAGTTTTTTAGATTTTTTTGGAATGGTTGTTATTAGGGAGTGTAAGTTGTGTGAGAGCGGTAAATTTGAAGTGGTATTTAAAATTAATAACAGGGTTAACTAAGCTTTAGGTATTAATAAAAAACCCGCAGAGATGCGGGTTTTTTGTGGGCAGGATTTGAAAGTATCAACCCACAGGGTTGCTGTAGTTTATTGATCGACCAGAACCTTGGGATTGGAATTACCCCACACCGTATAAAGGTCCGCCAACAACGCCCCGTTTATATCCTCTACCTCCGCCTGGGTCGTCTGCACATTCCCCTGCTTGCCAAACAACACCACCTCATCGCCGCTCTTCACGGTCGGCACGTCCGTCACATCCACCATCAGCGTGTTCATCGACACCTTGCCCACCACCGGCACGCGATGGCCATTGATCAGCACGATGCCTTTGTTGGTGAACGCCCGGCGATAGCCGTCGGAATAGCCCACGGTGATGTTCGCCAGTTTCGAATCACGCGCCAGGGTGTAGGTGCGGTCATAGCCGACGGTGTTGCCCTTGGGGTAGCTGTTGACCGAGGCCACGTGGGACTTGAACTGCATCACCCGCTTGTATTCGGTAAACGACGGCACGGTGTCGCCGAACAGCAGGCCGCCAGGGCGCACCATGTCCAGGCGGGACTCGGGCACTTCCAGGGTGGCGAAGGAGTTGGCGGCGTGCAGGGTGATTTTGCTGCGGTCCAGTTGGGCGACGTTGATCAGCCAGTTGGCCTGCTCGTTGAAGGCCTTGAGGCCGGCGCGTACGTCGGCGGCGTCTTCGACGGCGAAGTGGGTCATGATCGCCTTCACCTCCAGGTTTGGCACCTTGGTGATGGCTACGGCGTCGCGGCGGCCCTGGGCGGTGGTCATTTCCACGCCGTTGCGGCTCATGCCACTGGAGTTCAGGCCCAGGTGCACCACCAGCGGGCGGCCGTGATGCTCGGCGATCAGGCTGGCGCGCACGGCGAAGTCGAGGTTGCCCACCAGCTCTTCGACGTTGTATGGCAGCGCCGCTTCCAGTTCGCTGAGGGCGGCGGTGCGCACGCGGATCAGTTGGCCCTTGAAGCCGCTTTCGCGTACCACGCGGGCTTCTTCATTGCTGGCCACGCCCACGCAAGGCACGCCGAGCTTGATCACCGATGGCATCAGCAGGCCAATGCCGTGGCCGTAGGCGTCGGCCTTGAGCACGGCGCAGATTTTCGACTTGTCGGCGAGGCTGGTTTGCAGGGTGCGGATGTTGTGTTCAAACGCGGCTTTGCTGATCTCAACCCAGGCGTTGCTGTCCTGGATATTGACCTGGGCCACCCCGTCGGTCATCGACAACGGCGGGGCCGCGAAGGCCGGGTTTTGCAGCAGAACCATGCCCATGGACAGGGCGAGTAGGGTGCGAGTGAAGGGCATTGATGAGTCTCCATGACTTTCTTATAGGTAAGCATTGCGCGTGCGCGGCGCCATACTCGAATTGTCCTACAAGAAAGTCGAGACCCAGGGTCGCGGTTCTGTCCTAAAGCGTCGTGAGAATGATCAGACTGTCAGTTGTGATCGATATCCAGCTTGGCAAACGTTACTTTGCCGCCCTCTTTGCTGTCGCCACTGTTGTCTTGCACGTACACACCGGCCTTGAAGTACAACGGCTTTTTGCCCCAGGCCGCGCCGAGGCGCTCGTTCCATTGGCCGTTGGCGGCCTCGATGCTCAACAAGCCAGCCTTGTTCAGGTGAATGACGTAGGTGAAGTTGCGCCCCAGGGGCACATTCTCGGCCACGATAATTACCCGGCCCTTGCTGTCGTCCGGGCGCATGCGCACCTTGGCGACGATGTTGCCGGTCTGGGTTTTTTCCTTGTACTGGTATTCGACTTTGACCAGCGGTTTCTGGCTGTCATAGGCGTGAATCTGGCCGATCACGATCTTGCCCGAAGAGGGCACCTGGTTGATGGCCAGGGTGGCGCGCAGGTAATTGTCGGCTTCGGGATAGGTCCAGTTGCGCAGCCGGCCGTCGGCATAGGTTTCCCGCAGTTCGCTGCGCGGGTAGATGGCGTTTTCGGTACGGGTACCGGTCACCGGGGACCAGAATTGCACGCTGCTGCCTTCGGCCTGGAAGTATTTGCCTTTGAAACCACTGAGCAGCTTGGGGGTGTCGATGGTGGCTGGCGGGGTGCCAACAGGGATGCTCAGGTTCCAGGTGGACAGATCAATCATGGGGTGCGCCTTTACTGTACGAAAGAAGGGTCAAAAGGCTTTGGCCCGTGGATTGGCGCGTTCTTTATAAGCGGCTGGTAACTGTTTGTTAACAAGTTTTAGGCGGTTTATTGGCGTCAATAGTCTGTCAAAAAGCCATCTTTCCCGTAGTCCGTGGGCTGTAGGCGCTGACCGTTAGTCGGTTGTGTGGCCTTTTGGCGCAATGATGGCATCGTCGCGCCTTCTGCTTTATTGGATCCAGGGCTAGAGTGACTCCACATTAAGTGTCCGGTTTTGTCGCAAAAATGACCGGAATGAACCCTCAAGGAAGAGATGCAGCATGGAATCCGTTCCAACCCCGGCCGACGGCTGTTCAGTGCTCCTGGTGGTCGATGACTACCCGGAAAACCTGATCAGCATGCGCGCGCTCCTGCAGCGCGACGACTGGCAGGTGGTGACGGCGGCTTCCGGCGAGGAAGCCCTGGGGCTGCTGCTCGAACGTGACGTCGACCTGGTGCTGCTGGATGTGCGAATGCCGGGCATGGACGGCTTCGAAGTGGCGCGCTTGATGCGCGGCAGCCAGCGCACCCGCATGACTCCGATCATTTTCTTGAGTGCCAATGAGCAATCGCCCGCCGCCGTGCTGGAAGGCTATGCCAGCGGTGCCATCGACTACCTGTTCAAGCCATTCGACCCGCAGATCCTCAAGCCCAAGGTCCAGGCCTTGCTGGAGCATCAGCGCAACCGACGGGCCTTGCAGCGCTTGAGTCATGACCTGGAACTGGCCCGTGCCTTCAATGCCTCGGTGCTCGACAACGCCGCCGAGGGCATCCTGGTGGTGGGCGAAGACGGGGTGATCAGCTACGCCAACCCGGCTATTTCGCGATTGCTCAATGCCACGGTGGATGAACTGCAAGGCCGGGCGTTCCTCGGCTACCTGCAAAAACCCCATATGCCCGACTGGTTCGGCTGCGAGCTTTACGCCGGCTACCTGCGCGGCGAAACCTGGCGCCTGCACGATGCGATCCTGCGTACCGCGCCCGGCCAGCAACTGCCGGTGGCGATGTCCTGTGCGCCCTTGCCCCGCGAGCAGAAGGCCATGGTGGTGACTGTGCAGGACATGTCGCAAGTACGGCACCTGCATCAGCAATTGGAGTCCCAGGCCGTCACCGACCCCCTCACCGGTCTGCTCAACCGGCGGGGTTTTTACCAGACCGTGGAGACGATCCTGCTGCGCAACGAGCGCAGCGAGCTGGCCACGGTGCTGCTGTACATGGACCTGGACGGCTTCAAGCGGGTCAATGATTCCGTGGGGCACGACGCCGGCGACCGGGTGCTGCGCTGGGTCTCGGAGCAGTTGGAGCTGTGCCTGCGCAGTTGTGACATTCTTGGCCGCCTCGGGGGGGATGAGTTTGTCGCGTTGCTGGAACTGCAATACCCGGAGCAGGCCGCCAAGCTCGCCGAACAACTGATCGAGCGAGTGTCGATCTGCCAGCAGGTAGACGGCCTGGAAGTGATGCTGGGGGTCAGTATCGGCATTGCCACTTTCCCCGATTGCGGGCGCGATCTCACTGGCCTGCTGCGCGCCGCCGACATCGCCATGTACGAAGCCAAGCGGGCAGGGCGTCAGCAATATCGCTATTACGATCAGGAAATGAACGGCCGGGCCCGCTCGCGCCTGATGCTAGAAAGCAGTGTGCGCGAGGCCATCGACAACAAGCAGGTGACGTTGGTGTACCAGCCCCAAGTGTCCCTGGTGGACGGGCACTTGCGCGGGGTCGAAGCCTTGTTGCGCTGGCAGCACCCCAGTGTTGGCGATGTGCCGCCCGGGTTGTTCCTGCCCTTGCTGGAAGAGGCGCGGTTGATTAGCCAGCTCAGCAGTTGGATCTACCACCAGGTGGCATTGGCGCGACAGGCCTGGGCCCCAGTCATGCGTGACGACTGGGTGCTCAGCGTGAGCCTGAGCAGCAGCCAGTTCAATATGCCCAACCTGGTGGCTCAACTGCAGCAGGCACTGGAGCGACATGGGCTGCACGGGCGACAACTGGAAGTGGAAATCGCCGAAGAAAGCCTGATGCACAACATTGAAGAGTCCATCAAGCAGCTCAAGCAGCTACGGCGCCTGGGCGTGCGCATAGCCTTGGATGACTTTGGTTCGGGCAACTGCTCCCTGGCGCATCTGCGTGACCTGGAGTTCGACACGCTCAAGCTCGACCCCGGCCTGGTCGCCCGCGTGCTCGGCTCGCCGCGGGAGGCGGCGCTGGCCCGCAGCATTATCGAACTGTGCGTGCACTTCGGCTTGCTGGTGATCGCCGAAGGTGTGGAAACCCTGGAGCAATGCCACTGGCTGCAGGCCAATGGCTGCCAGTTTATCCAGGGACCGCTGGTGGCCCCGCCCCTGACGGCTGAGGATATTTGCCAGTGGCCGCAGCTTTTCGCGCTACGGGCAGGCCCTTGCTGAATTCGCTACACTGGCGGCCTCACGCCCCTGCCGTTCGAACCCATGACTGCGTTGAAATACCTCCAGGCCTATCCCGCCGCCCTGCAAGAGCAAGTGCGCCAAATGATCGCCAAGGATCAACTGGGCGACTACCTGCAACAGCGCTACCCCGAGCGCCATGGGGTGCAAAGTGACAAGGCGTTGTACAGCTACGCCCTGGCCCTGAAGCAGGAGCACCTGCGCAACGCGCCGGCCATCGACAAAGTGCTGTTCGACAACCGCCTGGACCTGACCCACCGCGCCCTGGGCCTGCACACCATGATCTCGCGGGTGCAGGGCGGCAATCTCAAGGCCAAGAAAGAGATCCGCATCGCCGCGTTGTTCAAGGACGCGGCGCCGCAGTTCCTGAAGATGATCGTTGTCCACGAACTGGCGCACTTCAAGGAATCGGACCACAACAAGGCGTTCTATAAACTTTGCGAATACATGTTGCCCGGCTACCACCAGGTGGAATTCGACCTGCGGGTGTACCTGACCTATCGCGACTTGCAAGGCGCGGCGCGGGATTGAATCGAGAGGAAGCGAGCATGGATGTCAGCAAGACCAAGAGCAGTTTCTACCGCCGCCTGTATGTGGCGTACCTGATCGATAGCCAATTGGCCAGCAGCGTCCCGGCGCTGACCGAGGTGACCGGCATGCCCCGGCGCACGGCGCAGGACACCATCGCCGCGTTGGCGGACCTGGATATCGTCTGTGAGTTCGAGCAGGAAGAGGGCGCCCGCAATCATGCCGGGCGCTATCGGATTCGCGACTGGGGGGCGATTGACCGCGGCTGGATCGAGCGCAACCTGGTGCAGGTCAAGCAGGTGTTGGGTTATCCCTGAAGTTGGGTTGGCAGGCCTGGCGCTATCGCGGGCAAGCCCGCTCCCACAGGCTGATTGCGCTCAAATGTGGGAGCGGGCTTGCCCGCGATGGCGTCCTCAGGCGCGCCGCATCCCAATATGCGGAATTTCATCCTCCAGGTATTCCTCCCCCTCGACCTTGAACCCGTATCTTGCGTAGTACCCCTGCAAATGCGCCTGGGCTGAGAGAAAGATCGGCGTCTGCGGCCAGATATCGTCGATCTGCTTGAGGGTTTCCTCCAGCATCTCGTGCCCCAGGCCGGTACCCCGTGCCGCCTCGGCCACCAGCACGCGGCCGATCACCACGTCGCCGCCGTGCAGCTCCGGGTCGAGCAGGCGCAGGTAGGCCACCAGTTGATTGTCCTGCCAGGCCATCAGGTGGTGGGTATCGCCCTCCAGGTCCTGGTCATCGATATCCTGGTAGACGCATTTCTGCTCGACCACAAACACCGCTGCCCGCAGACGCAAAATGGCGTAGAGCTGTTCCTTGCCCAGATCATTGTGGTGCTTGCAAACCCAATCGACAGTCATCGTCCCATCTCGCATAAAGACCTGCCTGGATAGTAATGCCCTGACCGGCGACTGTCTTGGGCGGTGGTGCAAACACCTGCAAAACCACGTTTTTTGTGAGTGACGTCAATTTGCCATCATTGAGTGCTTTCGCGGCCGGGTTCTTTGTGTAATCTGCGGTACACCGCGAGCGATAAGCTAAAGTCAGAACCTGGAAGGATTCCCGCCAGGCGTCATCGCCCGCAAGGAACTGCCCGCTGTGCAAGGACATTAAGCATGCTGCGATTGTCTCGTGCCGTTGCTTTGATCGTATTGCTGTTGCTGGCCCCCACGGTGGCCGCGGAACGCTTGCGCCTGGTGGCGGATGCGTGGCCGCCGTTTACCGATGCGACCCTGGTCAATGGAGGCCTGGCCACCGATATCGTCAGCACTGCCCTGGCGCGTGCCGGCTATGCCAGTGATTTCGAGCAGGTGCCTTGGGCGCGGGCGCTGATGGGGGTAGGCGACGGGCGTTATGACGTACTGATCAATGCCTGGTACGACGAGGCGCGCACGCAGTTGGGGCAGTTTTCCGCCGAATACCTGCTCAACCGCGTGCGTTTCATCAAGCGCCGCGACGATCCCATCGAGTTCCAGAACCTGCAGCAATTGCACGACTATCCCGTCGCCGTCGTACGCGGCTACGCCTATTCGGCAGACTTCGACGCCGATCCCCAACTGCAAAAAGTCCCGGTGCATAACTTCGCCATGGCCGTGCGCATGCTCGCGGCCCGGCGGGTGCGGCTGACGGTCGAGGACGAGTATGTCGCGCGCTTTTACCTGGCGCGGGAATCACCCAGGGTGCGCAGTGCGGTGGAGTTTTTGCCCAAGCCGTTGAGTGAGAACAGCCTGCATATTCTGGTCAGCCTGAAAAACCCCAGGCATGAGCAGATTGTTGCCGGGTTTGATCGGGAGATTGCCCGGATGAAAGTTGATGGCAGTTATGCGCGACTGCTCAAACAGCATGGGATGTAGTGGTCTTCAGGGCCTCATCGCAGGCAAGCCAGCTCCCACATGGGAATGCATTTCAAAGGTAGGCGCTGGCTCACCTGCGATGACGGCCTAAGCCGCACTGGTTTCCTTGATCAAATGCGCCGCCAAGGTACGCAGCGGCCCCAACTGCCGACAGATCAACCCCAACTGTGTCTGTACCAGGCGTTGTGCTTCGTCGATCTCATCCGGCATCTGCTCCAGTTCCACCGCCAGCGCTTCCTCGGCATCGCTTTGCACCGCGATCGGCTGCTTGTTCGCCAGCCCCGTGGCGATTTCGTCGATGCTCGTGGCGAGGGTCTTGCCCGCGCCTTCGATCAGGTGCTCGCGCACGTCTGCTGGCAGTTGGGTGTCGCGGTGCGCGCCAAGCCCCGAGAGGTAACTGAGCAAGGTGTGGGACAGCACCAGGAAGCGGAAGCCTACGTCGGCTTCCTTACGGAAATGCCCAGGCTCCATCAGCATATTGGCCAGGGTGGTGGACAGCGCGGCGTCGGCGTTGTGTGCATTGCGCCGGGCCAGGCGGTAGGCCAGGTCGTCGCTCTTGCCGGCGGCATATTGCTGCATGATCTGGCGCAGGTAGATGCTGTTGCAGGTCAGGGTGTTGGCCAGCACTTTGTTCAGGCGCCGGCCTTGCCAGTCCGGCAGGAACAGGAACACCGCCAGCCCGGCGATCAGGCTGCCAAGCAGGGTATCGAACAAGCGCGGCAGGAACAGCCCGTAGCCATCGCCCACCTGGTTGAAGCAGAACAGCACCATCAGGGTAATGGCCGCAGTGGCCAGGGTGTAGCGGGTGGTGCGGTTGATAAAGAACACCAGCCCGGCGGCGATGGCGAACATCGATTGCACCAGGGGGCTGGGGAACAGATCGAACAGCGCCCAGGCCACTGTCAGGCCGATGGCTGTGCCGACGATCCGCTGGCCGAGCTTGCGCCGCGTAGCGCCGTAGTTGGGCTGGCAGACAAACAGGGTGGTGAGGATGATCCAGTAGCCCTGGGACGGGTGGATCAAATGCACCATGCCGTAGCCGACACTCAGCGCCAGCGGCAGGCGCAGGGCGTGACGGAACAGCAGCGAAGTCGGGGTCAGTTGGGTACGCAGGCGCGTCCACATTTCCTTGAGGTTGCGCGGCGAACGGTCCAGCAGGCTGCTGTCGCTGGCATCTGCCAGGCTGTCGGGGTTGCTGGCGTCACTGAGCAGGCGGTCGAGGGTCGACAGGTTGGCCGCCAGCGCGCGCAACGAACGCAGCAGCCCGCGCCAGGCCGGGTTGCTCTGGATGCGCAGGTGTTCGAGGGAGGCGTTCAGGTCGCCCAGGGCCTCGGCGAAGCTGTCGTCGTAGACGAATGGCTGGCGCAACTGGATCGACTCGGCGAGGGCCTGGCAGGCCTTGCCTTGCTGGCGCAGCAGGCGCTGGCAGCGGAACAGCACATCGCTGTGGAAGAACGCCTCGGCCAGGGCGTTGTAGGGGTAGTGGGAGGAGCTGGCGCGCTCGTGGATGTCCTGGGCCAGGAAGTACAGCTTGAGGTAGCGGCTGACCTTGGACCCCGGCCGGCCATTGCCGACACGGTGCAGGATGATTTCCTTGGCCGCATTGAGCGCCGCCACCACCCGGCCATTTTGTTGCGCCAGCTCCAGGCGCCGCGCTTCTACGTCCAGCTGGCGAATAGGCTCGAACAACGATGACTTGAGCTTGAGGTAACGCCCCAGCTCGCGAAACAGCCGGGCCAGGCTCTGTTGCACCGGCTGGTTGGAAAACATTGCCTGCCACAGCACCGACAGTGCGCCGTACCAGGCGGCACCGGCCACCAGCAGCAAAGGCTCGTGCCAGAAGTCGGTGACGGCACCGCCGCGCTGGTCCACGCCGATCATGGTGTAGACCGACAGGATCAAGGTGGCCGAGGCTATCGCCCCATAACGCTCGCCCAACGCGCCGAGCATGGTCAGGCAAAAACTCGCCAGGGCGATGGCGATGGCAAAAATCCACGGGTAGGGAAACAGCAACTCCACCGACAGCGCCGCCACGCTGAAGCACACCAGCGTTACCGCCAGCGCATTGAGGCGGCCCTGCCAGCTGTCATCGGTCTCGGCCAGGGCGCTGGCGATAATCCCCAGGAACAGCGGGATCAGCAGCGACATTTCATCCTGATACCAGCACAGCGCCATGCTGCCGGTGAGGGCGATAAACACCCGTACGCTGTAACTGAACTTATCCAGTGCCCAAAGGCGCCGCATGGACTGCTTGAACGAGGTCGAGGACATGAAGTCTGGGGTCTTCCGGGACGATGCCGCTAAATTGAGCCAGTAATGACGCCACGGCAAGCGTGGCGATCACATTCATAAGCAAAAAATATCCCAGGCACCGCAATCAACTGTAGGAGCTGGCTTGCCGGCGATAGCGGTGGGTCAACCGGCAAATGGGGCACTGATACACCGCTATCGCCGGCAAACCGGCTCCTACAGTTTGATCGAGTACATCCTTGGTTCAGGCGTACTGCGCCGCCGCATACCCCGAAGCCCAGGCCCACTGGAAGTTGAAGCCGCCCAGGTGCCCGGTCACGTCCAGCACTTCGCCGATAAAATACAGGCCGGGGCTTTTCAGCGATTCCATGGTCTTGGACGACACTTCCCGCGTATCCACCCCGCCCAGGGTGACTTCGGCGGTGCGGTAGCCTTCGGTGCCGGCCGGGACCAATTGCCAGCAGCCCAGCCGCGTGGCGATGTCCGCGAGCTCGGCGTGGGTGTACTGCTTCATCGGCTTGGACACAAACCACGTCTCGGCCAGCAGGTTGGCCATCTTCTTGGTGAAGATCTCGCCCAGCAGGGTCTTGAGCTCGCTGTTGGGGCGCTCGGCCTGTTGCTGTTGCAGCCAGGCGTGGGCGTCGTGGTCGGGCAGCAGGTTGATCTCAACCGTGTCGCCGGGCTCCCAGTACGAGGAAATCTGCAAAATCGCCGGCCCGCTCAGGCCGCGATGGGTAAACAGAATGTTCTCGCGAAAGCTCTGCTCGTTGCAGCTGACCAGGCAATCGACCGAGGTGCCGGACAGCTCGCCACACAGCTCCTTGAGCTGATCGGTGATGGTAAACGGCACCAGGCCTGCGCGGGTTGGCAGCAGTTCATGACCGAACTGCCTGGCAACCTGATAACCAAAGCCGGTGGCGCCCAGGGTCGGAATCGACAGGCCGCCGGTGGCAATCACTAGGGATTCGCAGCGCAACTCGCCGAGGGTGGTTTGCAGTTGGTAGCCGCTGTCGAGCCTGGCGATCTCCTGGATCGAGGTGTCCAGGTGCAGGCTCACGCCGGTCTGGATGCATTCGTCGAGCAGCATGCCGAGGATGTCGCTGGATTTGTTATCGCAGAACAGCTGACCGAGTTTTTTCTCGTGGTACGGCACGCCATGCTTGGCCACCAAGGCGATGAAATCCCACTGGGTGTAGCGGGCCAGGGCGGATTTGCAGAAGTGCGCATTGTGCGAGAGGAAGTTGGCCGGCTCGGTGTACATGTTGGTGAAGTTACAGCGGCCACCGCCGGACATCAGGATCTTCTTGCCGGCCTTGTTCGCATGGTCGATCAGCATCACCTTGCGCCCACGCCCGGCGGCGGTCAGCGCGCACATCAAGCCTGCGGCGCCAGCGCCAATGATCACAACTTCGGTCGAGCGCACAGCAATGTCCTCACAAAAACCTGATTTGAAATGCAATCAACTGTGGGAGCTGGCTTGCCTGCGATGGCATCAACTCGGTCAATCTGTCAGACCGAGTCGCCTGCATCGCGGGCAAGCCCGGCTCCCACATTGATTCGGTTCCTTCAACAGCAACGCGGTGTGCTTACAGGATCCGTACGCGCAACGAACGGCCCTTGATTTTGCCGTCGTTCAAGCGCTGCAACGCCTGCTTGGCGACGCTGCGCTCCACCGCCACGTAGGCCTGGAAGTCAAAGATCGCGATCTTGCCGACCTGGGCGCCCGGAATCCCGGCTTCACCGGTCAGCGCGCCAAGGATGTCACCTGGGCGGACCTTGTCTTTACGGCCGGCAGCAATGCACAACGTGCTCATCACCGGCAGCAGCGGCGCGCCGCCCTGGGACTTGAGGTTGCTCAGTTGGTCCCAGTTCAGCGGGGCCTTTTGCAGCAGTTCGATGGCCTGGGCGCGGTGCGCCTCGGACGGTGCCACCAGGCTGATGGCGATCCCGGTCTCACCGGCACGACCGGTACGGCCGACGCGGTGGATGTGGATTTCCGAATCGCGGGCCAGTTCGACGTTGATCACCATGTCCAGCGAGTCGATGTCCAGGCCGCGGGCCGCCACGTCGGTGGCCACCAGTACCGAAGTACTGCGGTTGGCGAACATTGCCAGCACCTGGTCACGGTCGCGCTGTTCCAGGTCGCCATGCAGGCCGACCGCAGAAATGCCCTTGGCGGTCAGGTGATCCACGGTTTCCTGCACTTGCTGCTTGGTAAAGCAGAAGGCCACGCAAGAGGCCGGACGGAAGTGCGACAGCACCTTGGTCACTGCGTCCATGCGTTCTTCCGGGGAGATTTCGTAGAAACGCTGCTCGATCTGCTCATCGGAGTGGAACGCTTCGGCCTTGACCTGCTGCGGCGCGCGCATGAATTTGGACGCCAGTTGCTTGATGCTCACCGGGTAGGTGGCCGAGAACAGCAGGGTCTGGCGACGGGCCGGGGTCTTGCTGATGATGTCTTCGATGGCGTCGTAGAAACCCATGTCGAGCATGCGGTCGGCCTCGTCGAGGATCAGCGTGTTCAAGCCGTCCAGCACCAGCGAACCCTTGCGCAGGTGTTGCTGGATGCGGCCCGGGGTGCCGACGATGACGTGGGCGCCATGTTCCAGGGAGGCGATCTGCGGGCCGAGGGACACGCCGCCGCACAGGGTCAGCACCTTGATGTTGTCTTCGGCGCGGGCCAGGCGGCGGATTTCCTTGGCCACCTGGTCTGCCAGCTCGCGGGTCGGGCACATCACCAGGGCCTGGCAACCGAAGTAGCGCGGGTTGATCGGGTTCAGCAGGCCGATACCAAAGGCAGCGGTCTTGCCGCTGCCGGTCTTGGCCTGGGCGATCAGGTCCAGCCCCTTGAGGATCACCGGCAAGCTTTGCGCCTGGATCTGCGTCATCTCGGCATAACCCAGCGAGTCGAGGTTAGCCAGCATGGCGGCGGAGAGCGGCAAAGTATTAAAAGCGGTGGCGATGGTGGTCACGGGACTGGCTCTGCAAAACAAAATGTCGCGCAGTGTACCAGCCCCGTGGGAATTTCCCTGCAAGTTCTAGACGAGTCGCTGCTTAATGCTCAATGTCGTGCTCGCGGCTGACCACCCGTTTGCCGTCTTTTGGCGACAATTGCAGGAAGATCGCCGCCGCCAGCATCGCCATGATGCCCACGGTGAGGAACGTCAACTGGAATGCCTCAAGCACGGTGTTGACCCCATCGTTACCGGCTTCGGCCGTAAATCCGCCAAGCAGGGCACCGGCGCAGGCCACCCCCAGGCTCAGGGCCAGTTGCGCCACCACCGACAGCAGGCTGTTGCCGCTGCTGGCCTGGGCGTCGTCGAGGTCGATCAGGGTCACGGTGTTCATCGCGGTAAATTGCAGGGAGTTGATCGCCCCCAGCACTGCGAGCATTGCCAGCAGCAGCGGGTACGGCGTCTGCTCGCTGACCAGGCCCATGCTCGCCAGCATGATCCCCAGCGCCAGGGTGTTGCCGGTGAGCACGATGCGATAGCCCAGGCGTTCGATCAGCGGCCGGGCGATGGACTTGGCGAGCATGGCCGCCGCCGCCAGGGGCAACATGCTCATCCCCGCCTGGGACGGCGAATAGCCCAGGGCGATCTGCAACAACAGCGGTACGAGGAACGGCAGGGCGCCGCTGCCCAGGCGCGCGAACAGGTTGCCGAGAATGCCCACGGCAAAGGTCCGGGTCTTGAACAGCACCGGCGAGAACAGTGGGTTTTCGATATGCCCGGCGCGCAGCCAGTAGGCCGCCAGGCACGCCATGCCGCCGAACAGCAGCAACATCACGCGCAAATGCGGCAGGTGCAGCTCGCCCAGGCCTTCCATGGCAATGGTGATCAGCACCATCGCCGCGCCAAACAGCAAAAAGCCCAGGCTGTCGAAGCGTGTTCGCTCGCTGCCGCGCAGGTCGGGGATGAACTTCCACACGGCGTAGCAGCCGATCATGCCTACCGGCAGGTTGATCAGGAAGATCCAGTGCCAGGTCAGGTATTGCACCATCCAGCCGCCCATGGTCGGGCCGAGCAAGGGGCCGAGCAGGCCGGGGATGGTGATAAAGCCCATGATCCGCACCAGCTCCGAGCGCGGGTAGGCGCGCAGCACCACCAGCCGGCCGACCGGCAGCATCAGCGCACCGCCCAGGCCCTGGATCACCCGCGCGCCCACCAGCATGGTCAGGCTGCTGGACAGGGCGCACAGCAGCGAGCCGATGCTGAACAGCATGATCGCGCCAAAGAAAATCTTCTTGGTACCGAAACGGTCGGCGATCCAGCCCGAGGCCGGGATCAGCAAGGCCACGGTGAGCATGTAGGCGATGATCACGCCCTGCATGCGCAGCGGGTTTTCCGCCAGATCCTCGGCCATGGCGGGCAGTGCCGTGTTGAGAATCGTGCCGTCGAGTGACTGCATGAAGAAGGCAATCGCGACCACCCAGGGCAACCAGCGGGCAGTCTTGGCATCGAGCACGACACGATTGGGCATGGGATCCCTTTTTGTTAGCAGGCTATGTGTTGCCGATTATGCGCTAACCTCCGCCGGTTTTCCCACTGGCGGTTCGTCTATATCTGACAGGGGAACGTCTTTACCCACCAGGAAATCGATCAACGCCCGGTGCACCGCCAGCGCCGCCTCCCGCGACTCCAGGTCGAGCAAATGGCCGGTGTGCTCGGCGCTGGCGAAGCTGCTGCGGCCCACGTACTGCTTGAACAGTTGGGCTTCATTGGCCGGGGTGTATTCGTCCAGGGTGCCGTTGAGAAAATGCACCGGGGTTTCGATCTGGCGCAATTGCGGCAGGTAGTTGCCATCGCCCAGGGCAAGCACCTGATGAATATGAAAGCGCGCCTGGCGGTATTCGGTGGTGGCCATGGTCGACAGGTGCCGATGGTTATTGCGCTTGAGCCGGCTGGAGAGGAATTTGCCGACGGTTTCATTGAGCAGGTGGCCGACGGCGGACTTGTCATCGGCCTCGATCAGCACCCGCACGCGCTCCACGTATTCGAGCATCGCCTGGTTGAGATTGGGCGCCAGGGCCATCACCACCGAGCTTTCGATAGAAGGCGGGTTGCGCGCCAGGGTCAGCAGGGTCGAGATGCCACCCCAGGAGGCCGACACCAGGTGGTTGACCTGGAAACGCTCCACCAGCGCCCGCAGGATCTCGACTTCGTCGTCCTTGGTCACCAGGTCCAGATCGGCGTTGTGGGGGCGCGAATAGCCGGAAAACGGCAAGTCGAACATCAACACATTGAAATGCTCGGCCAGGCACTTGCTGGTGCGGGCGAATGAGCGGGTGGTGGACAGCGCGCCGTTGACCAACAGCACGGTCTTGCGTTGCGGATCGTTACCCAGTTGCTCTACGTGAACGTTGTAGTGCTTGAACAACTTATCAATGACAAAACTTCCTTGGTACATGTCAACGCTCCGGCTCGCCCTATCCCGGGCGAGGTCATGCATCGCTTGCGCGCAAGCGGGTTGAAAGGTGGCGGGATGCCACCAACCGTTATAACGAGGTTTTGGAGTGTCGACAACAGCCCGCCAACCAACGGGGTGCGGCAAGGGACGGTTCATCAGAACCCAGGGCATTCCCCTGTAGGAGCCGGCTTGCCGGCGATCAGGCCCGGGAGCCTGACGGCGATCGTCTGGCCGCCATCGCCGCCAAGCCGGGCGTTTACAAGGTCAGGGTCAGACGTTTTACCAGCGCGCCGGGCAGCAGGTTGGACGAGGTATTACGCTCGCCATAGGTGCTGGCCGACAGCAACAACTCGCGCTCGGCAGTCAATGCCTCCAACTGTGAGCCCAGCAGTTGGTAGACGCTATCGTCAAAACGCATGGTGCTGACCGGCGCCTTGATCTCACCGTCTTGCACCCAGAACGTGGCGAAGCGGGTCATGCCCGTCAGGCGCGCCGCCGGTTGGTCGGAGTAGTTCAGGTACCACAGGTTGCTGATGTACAGGCCGGTGCCCAGTTGCTTGAGGATATCGGCCTGGGCCAGGCTGCCGGCGGCCATCTGCAAGGCGCTGGGGGACTCATCGGCGCTGGCGCCGTTGGTGCTCAAACCGTATTCGGCGGCGCTGCGCGAGTTGACCAGTTGCCCTTGCGCCTGGCCATTGGCGATCAAGGTCACGTCGCTGCGCGGGTAGCCGTCACGGGAGAACGCCGGGCTCAAGGAGGCCGTGATCTGTTCGCTCATGTCCACCAGCGGGCTCAGGGCCTGGTCGCCGGCATACAGGCGCTGCAACGGGCTGCCCTTGCTGGCGATGGCTTGCGCAGAAAAACCACCCCAGGCGAGCATGCCGATGATTTCTTCCATGGCCGCCGGTGCCAGGTACGCGCGGTATTGACCGGGCGCCAGGGTGTGCAAGGGCCGGCCAAGGAACTCCAGTTGTTCGCGGGCTTGCTGCACTCGCTGGGCAAAGGCCGCGCTGTCCCAGGCATCGCCGGCGTAGCTGGCCTTGACCGCCTCGCCATTGGCATGGAACAGGCTGAAATCAAAGTTGAAGCTATTGGCCTGATGCCAGCCAAAAGCCCCCGACGAGCTGGCGAACCCACGGCTGATCGGCCCGGCGGCATAAATGCCGACCAGGTCGAAACCTTGGGCGCCCTGGCTGATTTCGCCCAGGACCTGATCGAGGTCCGGCAGCGCCTGGGCCTGCTCGCTGCTGTTTTGCCAGGCCGTGTGATTGAGCAGCAGGTAAGGATCCTTGGGCAGCAAGGGCAAGGTTTCGCGCAGTTGCTGCAGGCTCTCGGCCAGGCGCTGGCGGTCCACCTCGGGGTCTCCGGCCAGGGTGATACCGAGGTCGGCGTGCCGGCCATCGTTGATCAGCTTGAGGTTGACACTGGCCTGCTGTACCTGGCCGGCCTGGCGCACCTTGGCGTGGTTGAAACGCACGAATTCGGACGACTCCGCCGCGTAGTCCAGATGAAACTGTTCCCCTTCGGTGATGGCCTGCTTGAGCCACTCCACCAGGTCCTTGAAAGCCTTCATCAGGCGTCTCCCCCAAACACATCCACATCACTGAAGACACACGCCGGCGATGCATGGCCGACGCGGATCACCTGGTTCGGCTCGCCCTTGCCACAGTTGGGCGTGCCCAGCACCTTGAAGGTACTGGCATCGCCCACGGCGCTGAGCTTGCGCCAGAACTGCGCGGAAATCGCCCGGTAGTTGGGGTTCTTCACCACGCCCTTGAGCTCGCCGTTCTCGATCAACTGGCCCCATTCGCAGCCGAACTGGAACTTGTTGCGCGCATCGTCGATGGACCAGGAACGGTTGGTCGACATCAGGATGCCGTGCTCGATGCCGCCGATCAGTTGCCCCAGGCTCTGGTCGCCGGCCTCGATATTGAGGTTGGCCATGCGGTCGATGGGCGCGCGGTTCCAACTGCTGGCGCGGCTGTTGGCCACGCCGCCCATGCCCGAGCGGTATTGCGACAGCGCCCCGCCCAGGGGCTTGAGCAGCAGGCCGTTACGGATCAGGAACTGCTTGTTGGCGGGCGTGCCGTCATCGTCATGGGCGTAGCTGGCCAGTTGCTCGGGAATGTCGGGGTCAAAGGTCACGTTCAGCAGGTTGGAGCCGTATTGCAGGTGCCCGAAATCGCTGGCCTTGACGAAGCTGGTGCCGGCGTAATTGCGCTCGTCACCGAGGATGCGGTCCAGCTCCAGGGGATGGCCGATGGACTCGTGGATCTGCAGGATCATCTGGTCGGGCATCAGCAGCAGGTCGCGCGGGCCTTGGGGCGTGTTGGGGGCCAGCAGCAGTTGCAGGGCCTCGTCGGCAATTCGGGGTGCGGCTCCGACCAGGCCGAAGCGGCTGATGACATCAAAGCCACCTTGCTGGCCAAAGTTGCTGCCACCCAGGGTGCGGGTCTGGCTGTCGTTGCCGTCGTAGGCGGTCACGTTGACGCCGGGGAACACAAAGCGCTGGGCCTGGCGCAACTCGGCGCCGGCGCTGTTGAGGTAAATCTGCTCTACGCGGGTGGTGCCCAGGCTGACCTCCCAGTTCACCAGGCGCTCGTCCTTGGGCACGGCGGCCGATTCGGCACCGAGCAGTTGGTAGCAGTCGCTCAGGGACGGGAAGGGTTGCTCGAGTTCTGGCGACAGATAGTCGGCGACGTCGCTGGACACCGGCTGGTCGCGCAGGTCGAGCAGGGCGTGGGGCCTGATCCGCCGGGCTTGCTGCTCGGCACGCTCGAGGGCGGCTTGCAGGCCGGCCAGGGAAATATCGTTGGTGGCCGCGTAGGCTTCGACCCCGTCGAGGCGCACGGTGAGCATGGCGCCTTCGTCGCGGCTCAGGTGTGGCGGTTCGGCGACGTTCTTGCGCACCGACAGGTACTGGCCGGACTCGCGCACGTAGCGCAGGGAAAAGAACTCGGCGCGGGTACGCAGGGCGGCGAAATGTTGTTTGAGTTGCGGGTGTTTGTCGAACATGGGGCCTTCCTTGTGGGCGGTGATGGCTTTGAGGGCCCCATCGCAGGCAAGCCAGCTCCCACCTTTTGAATGTGTTCACAAATCAAAATGTGGGAGCTGGCTTGCCTGCGATGCTTTTGACTTTAGACCGGGCAACCCTTGGCGCGCAAAATCGCGTCAAAGCGATCAGGGTCCAGGGTGCCGGCTTCGATGGCGGCCAGTGTGGCTTTCTCGCGGGCCAGCAGGTCATGGCAGCGCACCAGCAATTCCGGCAGTTCGCTGCGCGAGGCGGCGACCACGCCGTCGCCGTCGCCGATCATCAGGTCGCCAGGTGCTACCAGCATGCCGGCGCAGGAGATCGGTACGTTGATCTCGCCGCCGCCGTCAGTGCTCGGGCCACGATGCACGCCGCCGATGGCGTAGGCTGGCAGTTCGCCGGTCTGCCATTCGTCGAGGTCGCGCAGGGCGCCGTTGATCACCACCCCGACAATACCGGCCTTCAGGGCCATGGCGCGCATGATGCCGCCGAACACCGCACGGGTCAGGTCGGCGCTGCCGTCGATCACCAGCACATCGCCCGGGCGGGCCATTTGCATGGCTTTGAGAATCATCAGGTTGTCACCGGGGCGCACTCGCACGGTCAGCGCGCTGCCGAGCATCGGTGCATTGCCGTGGAAGGCCTTCAGGCCCAGGCCACCGACGTTACGGCCCAGGCAGTCGCTGACGGCCGCGGCCGGAATCTTGCTGAATTCCTTCAGCCATTTCGGGTCCAGCGGTTCAACGTTTGGATTGATCAGGAAGCCGGTAGGCCATTTGCTCGAAGAAACGACATCAAACATGAGAAAGCCTCGTGGCCAGGCAGAAGCCGGCGTGTCGGTAGGAAGGTGAAACGTTTGCGCGAGGGACTAGATTAGGCCGGCGCGGGGGGTGGGATCAAGGGCGGGGCAGTGTAGGAAGAGTCTGGGAAGATGTGTGTTGGCTGGGCGGGCCTCATCGGGAGCAAGCCCCCTCCCACATTTTGATGGGTGAATACATTCAAATGTGGGAGCTGGCTTGCCTGCGATAGGAGCGCCGCGGTGTAACGCTTACCGCGCGGTCGGACCCACTTCACGCAACGGCTTGCCACGCACTGGCGCATCGCCGGCCACGTAGTAGTCCGCGGTGCTGCGTGGCAACTGGCGGCCACGCATCTTGTCGGCGATTTTCTCGGCGATCATGATGGTTGGCGCGTTCAGGTTGCCGGTGGTGATGATCGGCATGATCGATGCATCGACCACCCGCAGGCCCTGCATGCCATGCACGCGGCCTTCGCCATCGACCACGGCCATTTCGTCGGTGCCCATCTTGCACGAGCAGGAGGGGTGGAACGCGGTTTCGGCGTGTTCGCGGATGAATTTATCCAGTTGCTCGTCGGTTTGCACGTCGATGCCCGGGCTGATCTCGCGGCCACGGTACGGGTCCAGTGCCGGCTGCTGCATGATTTCACGGGTCAGGCGGATGCCATCGCGAAACTCTTGCCAGTCCTGCTCGGTGGCCATGTAGTTGAAGAGGATGCTCGGGTAGTCCCGTGGGTTCTTCGACTTCACTTGCACACGGCCACGGCTCGGCGAACGCATGGAGCCCATGTGCGCCTGGAAGCCGTGCTCTTTCACACCGTTACTGCCGTTGTAGTTAATCGCGACCGGCAGGAAGTGGTACTGGATGTTCGGCCATTCGAATTCTTCACGGGTACGGATAAAACCGCCCGCCTCGAACTGGTTGCTGGCGCCGATGCCGGTGCCGTTGAACAGCCATTCGGCACCAATGGCCGGCTGGTTGTACCAGAGCAGCGACGGGTACAGCGAGACCGGCTGGGTGCAGGCGTATTGCAGATACAGCTCCAGGTGGTCCTGCAGGTTTTCACCGACGCCTGGCAGGTCGTGGACCACCGGGATGTCGAGGCTTTCCAGGAGTTTGGCCGGGCCTACACCGGAGCGTTGCAGCAATTGCGGCGAAGCGATGGCGCCGCTGCACACCAGCACTTCCTTGCGCGCGCGGGCTTCAACACGTTCTTCGGCGGCGCCGATCAGGTAACGCACGCCGACCGCACGCTTGCCTTCGAACAACACTTTGTCGGTCAGGGCATGGGTGACGATGGTCAGGGTCGAACGTTTCTTGGCGGTGTCCAGGTAGCCACGGGCGGTACTGGCGCGACGGCCTTTGGGCGTCACGGTACGGTCCATCGGGCCGAAGCCTTCTTGCTGGTAGCCGTTCAAGTCCTCGGTACGCGGGTAACCGGCCTGCACGCCGGCTTCAACCATGGCGTGGAACAGCGGGTTATTCCCGGCTTTAGGCGTGGTCACGCTGACCGGACCTTCGCCACCGTGGTAGTCGTTAGGGCCGATGTCGCGGGTTTCGGCCTTGCGGAAATACGGCAGGCAGTCGAGGTAGCTCCAGTCTTCCAGGCCTGGCAGCTTCGACCAGTTGTCGTAGTCCATGGCGTTGCCACGGATGTAGCACATGCCGTTGATCAGCGACGAGCCACCCAGGCCCTTGCCGCGCCCACATTCCATGCGGCGGCCGTCCATGTGTGGCTCTGGATCGGTTTCATAGGCCCAGTTGTAGCGGCGGCCTTGCAGCGGGAACGCCAGGGCGGCGGGCATCTGGGTACGGAAATCGAAACGGTAGTCCGGGCCGCCGGCTTCCAGCAGCAGGACGGTGACGCCTTCGTCTTCGGTCAGACGGGTCGCCAGGGTGTTACCGGCGGAACCGGCACCCACAATGATGTAGTCGTATTCTTGGGACATAAATGCACCCTCTTTGGAGATGGTCAGGTCAGGCGAGGGCGTTGCCCTCGATCGCCGGCAAGCCGGCTCCTACAGGTCGTGCGCAATCCTTGTAGGAGCCCGCTTGCGGGCGATTGGCGGTAGCCGGGTTAGAACACCGAGGCGTAGTCGCCCAGCTCAACCTGTACCGATTTGATGCGGGTGAAGTTGTTCAGCGAGCTGATGCCGTTCTCACGGCCAACACCCGACTGCTTGTAGCCGCCCACCGGCATCTTGGCGTCGGACTCGCCCCAGGCGTTGATCCAGCAGATACCGGCTTCCAACTGATGAATCACGCGGTGAGCGCGGTTCAGATCGCGGGTCACCAGGCCCGCGGCCAGGCCGAAGTCGGTGTCGTTGGCACGACGGATCACTTCTTCTTCGGTCTCGTAGGTGAGGATGCTCATTACCGGGCCAAAGATTTCTTCACGCACGATGGTCATGTCGTCGGTGCAGTCAGTGAACACGGTCGGTGCCACGAACGCGCCCTTGGCGAAGTCGCCGTCGGTCAGGCGGTCGCCGCCGCACAGCAGGCGTGCGCCTTCTTCCTTACCCTTGGCGATGTAGCCCAGCACGCTTTCCATGTGGGCGAAGCTGACCAGTGGGCCGAAGTTGGTGTTCTCGTCTTCTGGGTTGCCGACGCGGATGCGCGCAACACGCTCCACGATCTTGGCTTCAAAGGCAGCTTGCAGGTGCTTTGGAATAAACACGCGGGTGCCGTTGGTGCAGACCTGGCCGGAGCTGTAGAAGTTGGCCATCATCGCGGTGTCGGCGGCGCGATCCAGGTCGGCGTCGTCGAAGATGATCAGCGGGGATTTGCCGCCCAGTTCCATGGTCACGTCTTTGAGCGAGGAGCTCGAAGCGCTGGCCATGACCTTCTTGCCGGTGTCGGTGCCGCCGGTGAAGGAGATTTTTTCGATGCGTGGGTGCTCGGTCAGCCAGGTGCCGACTTCACGACCGCTGCCGGTCAGGACGTTGAACACGCCATCCGGAACGCCGGCTTCGGTGTAGATCTCGGCCAGTTTCAGGGTGGTCAGCGACGTCACTTCGCTTGGCTTGAAGATCATTGCGTTGCCGGCCGCCAGGGCTGGGGCAGACTTCCACAGGGCGATCTGGATCGGGTAGTTCCACGCGCCGATACCGGCGACCACGCCCAGCGGCTCGCGGCGGGTGTAGACGAACGAAGTGGTACGCAGCGGGATCTGCTCGCCTTCGATGGCGGGCACCAGGCCGGCGTAGTATTCCAGCACGTCGGCACCGGTGACGATGTCGACGTACTTGGTTTCAGAGAAGGATTTACCGGTGTCCAGGGTTTCCAGGGCGGCCAGTTCATCGTTGCGCTCACGCAGGATTTCCACGGCGCGACGCAGGATGCGCGAACGCTCCATGGCGGTCATCGCGGCCCAGATTTTCTGGCCCTTTTCGGCGCTGACCACCGCACGCTCAACGTCTTCGAACGTAGCGCGCTGCACGTTGGCGAGAACTTCACCGTTAGCCGGGTTGATGGCTTCGAAGGTGGCATCGCTGCCAGCGTCGCTGTAGCCGCCGTCAATGTAGAGTTTTTGCAGTTCGAAACGGGCCATAAAGTCCTCGCAAGTGCATAAGTGGTTGGCGTTAACCACTGAAGGGGCATAGCCCGCTCAGCAGCAGTTCAGGGGTTGAGCGTTTATGTGGGCTCTAACTCACCTGCTTGGCCAATTGGAAATCCATGTATTCGTAAGCGATCCGTTGCGCCTGCTCCGTGTCGAAAGCGTCTCCCGACAGGGCGCCGCGCAACCACAAGCCGTCGATCAGGGCCGCCAGGCCTCGGGCTGCGCTGCGTGCATCTTCCAGCGGCAGCACACGGCGGAACTGGCAGCACAGGTTGGAATACAGGCGGTGATCGTTGATCCGCTGCAACCTGTGCAAAGACGGGTGGTGCATGCTGGTGGCCCAGAAGGCCAGCCAGGTTTTCATTGCCGGGCCGTTGACCTGGCTGGCGTCGAAGTTGCCGCCAATAATCACTTGAAGGTGCGCCCGGGGGCTGTCTTCCTTCAATGCCTGCCGGCGTTCGTGGACGTTCTCGATCAGCACATTCATCAGGTACCGCATGGTTGCGGCGATCAGGCCATTCTTGTCCTGAAAGTAGTGACTGATGATGCCGTTCGAGACGCCGGCCAGACGGGCGATCAGCGCAATGCTGGCATCTCCCATCCCAACCTGATCGATGGCCGTCAATGTGGCTTCGATCAACTGCTGGCGGCGTATGGGTTGCATACCGACCTTGGGCATGTAGCACCTCTCCTTAGGCCTGCCGACGGGCGTAAACGTTCGTCGGCTTGAAGGCCAGTCTATTTTGTTTTGATTGAACGTTCAATCAACAAAGAATAAGATCTGCGACAAATGGTCGCTGCCTACAGGTATTTCCTACATGTCGGCAGGCACATCTGACATCCGTAAAAACCCTTGAAACCGCCCATGACCCTGGGTCGCTGGGGTTCGGGGATTTTCGGGATGTCTTTATAACACCCGTCCGTCGACTGCCGAAAAATCGATGGCGCGGGTCACGCGCTGCCTTGTGTCCTCTCTCGCACTGCCCGGAGCCTCTGTGCCATGAGTTCTGCCTCTCTTATAAAGACCCCACCGGAAAAGGTGCGGGTCAACGGTTGGGTGTTCTACACCTCCACCGCGCTGATCCTGTTGTTGACCGCCGTTCTGATCATCGCCCCGCAAGAGGCCGGCAGAATGCTGGGAGTCGCCCAGACCTGGCTCTCGAAGAGCTTTGGCTGGTACTACATGGTGGTTATCGCCGCCTACCTGGTATTTGTGGTGGGCCTGGCGTTTTCGTCCTACGGCAAATTGAAGCTGGGCAGCAAGGCCGATACCCCGGACTTCAGCTACGGCGCCTGGGCCGGCATGTTGTTCTCCTCGGGCATCGGCATCTCGTTGCTGTACTTCGGCGCGTCCGAGCCGTTGGACCACTACTTCAACCCGCCCGAAGGCGCCGCCGCCACCCATATGGCCGCGCGCCAGGCGTTGCAGCTGACCTTCCTGCACTGGGGCCTGCATGGCTGGGCGATCTATGCGCTGGTCGGCCTGGCCGTGGCGTACTTTGCTTACCGCCATAACCAGCCGCTGGCCCTGCGTTCGGCGCTGTACCCGTTGATGGGCGAGCGCTGGGTCAAGGGTGCGGCCGGTCATGCGGTGGATGGCTTCGGCATGTTCGTGACCCTGCTGGGCCTGGTGACGAACCTGGGGATTGGTTCGATGCAAGTGTCGTCCGGGCTGGAAAACCTGTTCGGCATGGAGCACAGCAACACCAACCTGCTGATCGTGATCATCGTGATGAGCACCGTGGCGACCATCGCCGCCGTGTCGGGCGTGGAAAATGGCATTCGCCGCCTGTCCAACCTGAACATCGTGCTGTTCAGCGGCCTGCTGATTTTCGTGCTGCTGTTTGGCCCGACCCTGCACCTGCTCAACGGCTTTGTGCAGAACCTGGGCGACTACATGAACGGCCTGGTGCTCAAAACCTTCGACCTCTACGTGTACGAAGGCGATGGCGAGAAGTCCGAGCGCTGGATGGGCCTGTGGACCCTGTTCTACTGGGCCTGGTGGATTTCCTGGGCACCGTTCGTAGGCATGTTCATCGCGCGTATTTCCCGTGGCCGTACCGTGCGTGAACTGGTGGCTGGCGTATTGCTGATCCCGCTGGGCTTTACCCTGGCGTGGCTGTCGATCTTCGGCAACTCGGCGTTGGACCTGGTGCTCAACCACGGTGCGGTGGAGCTGGGCAAGACCGCGCTGGAGCAGCCATCCATGGCGATCTACCAGTTGCTGGAATACTACCCGGCGTCGAAAGTGGTGATCGGCGTGTCGATCTTTGTCGGTTTTGTGCTGTTCCTGACGCCGGCGGATTCTGGCGCGGTGATGATGGCCAACCTGTCGTGCAAGGGCGGCAATGTGGATGAGGATGCGCCGCACTGGCTGCGGATCTTCTGGTCGGCGGTGATCACCCTGGTGACCATCGGCTTGCTGTTTGCCGGCAACTTTGAAGCCATGCAGACCATGGTGGTACTGGCGGGCCTGCCGTTCTCGGTGGTGCTGATCTTCTTTATGTTCGGTTTGCACAAGGCCATGCGCCAGGATGTGGCCATCGAACAGGAGCAGGCGCAATTGGCCGAACGCGGCCGTCGCGGTTTCAGCGAGCGCCTCACCGCCCAGGACCTGCAACCGAGCCAGGCGGTGGTGCAACGCTTTATGGACAAGAAAGTCACCCCGGCGCTGGAAGAAGCGGCCGTGGCATTGCGCGCCCAAGGGCTGGATGTGCAGACGCTGCTGGGTAAGTCCAAGCGCTGCATTGGCGTGCGGATCGAGATGGAAGGCAACCCGTTTGTCTACGAGGTGAGCCTGGACGGCTACCTGGCGGCGCCCAGTGAGTCGATCGAGGCGGACGAGGAGCGTGCGCGCTACTACCGCGCCGAGGTCTACCTGCACAACGGCGGCCAGGAATACGACCTGATGGGCTTCACCCAGGAGCAGATCACCCGGGATGTGCTCGATCAGTTTGAAAGCCATCGGCAGCTCCTTGGCCGTGTCTATAGCTGAAAAAAGCCGGCGGTGTCGTCACTGACACCGCCTGTTCAAACTTGGCAATGCGCTCAAATGTAGGAGCTGGCTTGCCAGCGATAGCGGTGTTGGATTCACTACCGCTATCGCTGGCAAGCCAGCTCCTACAATGACCCAGTTCCTTCAGTTGGGTCTTTAGCCCAGGTTCTTGCCCAGCAGGGCGTGGTACAGCTCGCTATCCCCCAGAATCCCTACCACCTTGTTGTTGTCGTGCAGCACCAGCTTGTTGCCGGTCTGGTAGCGAATCTGCAACGCATCGCGCATGCCGATATTCGAATCCACCAAGGTCGGCAACCGCCCCAGGCCTTCCACGGCTTGCCCTGGCGCCCAGTTCTGCAGGTTCATTGCCACGCCATTTTGCCGCGCGCCCTGGATGGTGTTGCCTTCGGCCAGGTCCAGCCACGAATCGCCGCCTGGGTCCAGGCACACCGAGCCGTTGACCCGCTTGCAGTTGTCCAGGGTGCGCATCAGGCTGCGGCCGCACAACACGTTCAGCGGGTTGGTATGGGCGACGAAGGTGCGCACATAGTCATCCGCCGGGTTCAGCACAATCTCTTCCGGCACGCTGTACTGGATGATCTTGCCGTCTTTCATGATCGCGATCCGGCTACCGAGCTTGAGCGCCTCATCCAGGTCGTGGCTGACGAACACGATGGTCTTGCTCAGCTTGCGTTGCAGCTCCAGCAACTCATCCTGCAGGCCTTGGCGGATCAGGGGGTCGAGGGCCGAGAAGGGTTCGTCCATCAGCAGGATATCGGCGTCCATCGCCAGGGCGCGAGCCAGGCCGACGCGCTGTTGCATGCCGCCCGAGAGTTCGTCGGGCTTCTTGTTGCGCCATTGGGTCAGGCCCACCAGCTCAAGTTTTTCGTCCACCAGCTTGCGCCGCTCTTTCTCGGGGCGGCCCTGCATCTCCAGGCCAAAGCTGATGTTTTCGCGCACCGTGAGCCAGGGCATCAGGGCGAACTTCTGGAACACCATGGCGATGCGCTTGGTGCGCATCATTTTCAGCTCTGCCGGGGTGCATGAGGCGATGTCGATCTGGCGCCCTTCATGCTCGACAAACAACTGGCCACGGCTCACGGTGTTAAGGCCGTTGATACAGCGCAACAGGCTGGATTTGCCGGAGCCGGACAGGCCCATCAACACGCAGATCTCGCCTTTCTCGATATCCAGGCTGGCCTTTTCCACGCCGACGATCTGCCCGGTCTTTTTCAGGATTTCGTTGCGGTGCATCCCCTCGTCCAGCAGCTTGAGGGCTTCGCGTGGGTCTTTGGAGAAGATCACGTCGACATTGTCGAATCGGATAATGCTCATGCATCACCCCCTACTTTGGCGTCGGGTTGTTTGCAGATGCGGTCGAGCATGATGGCCAGCAGCACAATCGCCAGGCCGGCTTCAAAGCCCAGGGCAATGTCGGCGGTGTTCAGCGCGTTGACCACGGGTTTGCCGAGGCCGTCGGCGCCCACCAGGGCCGCGATCACCACCATCGACAACGACAGCATGATGCATTGGGTAATGCCGGCAGCAATGCTCGGCATGGCGTGGGGCAGTTCGATGCGCGAGAGCAACTGGCGGCGCGAGCAGCCAAAGGCCTTGCCGGCGTCCATCAACTCTTGCGGCACATCGCGGATGCCCAGGTAGGTCAGGCGGATCGGCGCGGCAATCGCGAACACCACCGTGGAGATCAGGCCAGGCACCACGCCCAGCCCGAAGAGGGTCAGGGTCGGGATGAGGTAGACGAAGGTTGGCACGGTCTGCATCAAATCGAGCACCGGCCGCATCATCGTGTAGAACATCGGCTTGTGCGCGGCAACAATGCCCAGCGGCACGCCGATCACCACGCAGACCAGGGTGGCGAACAGCACCTGCGCCAGGGTCTCCATGGTTTCCTGCCAGTACCCCAGGTTGAGGATCAGCAGGAAGGAGGCGATGACAAATACGGTCAGGCCCCACTTACGTTGAATGTAGTGAGCAAGCAGCGCAATCAGACCGATCAATGCCAGCGGATTGAACCAGGTCAGCGCAAACGTCACGCCGTGGATCATCGTTTCCAGTGTCGATGCGATCGCGTCGAAATAATCGGCGCCGTTCTGCGTCAACCATTCGACGAAGGCAGCGATGTACTGGCCTAGTGGGATTTTCTGTTCAGTCAGCATGGTAGTGAATGTCCACATGCGAAGAGGGAAAACATCCCGGGCCGGCACGCCGGCCCAGGGTCAGCGGTTACTTGTCGAGGTAGGCTTTCACGGCGGCAAGTCCTGGTTTGCCATCAAGGGTGGTGACCCCGGCGAGCCAGGTGTCGAGTACTTGCGGGTTCTTCTTCAGCCAGGCCTTGGCGGCTACGTCGGGTTTCATCTTGTCGTCGAGGACGTTGCCCATCAGGGTGCTTTCCATGTCCAGGGTGAACGACAGGTTTTTCAGCAGTTGGCCAACGTTGCTGCACTCCTGCACGTAGCCCTTGCGGGTGTTGGTGTAGATGGTGGCCTGGCCGTAGTTGGGGCCGAATGAATCGTCACCTCCAGTCAGGTACTTGAGTTTGAAGCGGGTGTTCATCGGGTGCGGTTCCCAGGCGAGGAACACAATGGCCTGGCCGCGCTTGGTGGCACGGTCCACTTGCGAGAGCATCCCCGCTTCGCTGGACTCCACCACCTTGAAGCCTGCGTCCTTCAAGCCGAACTGATTCTTGTCGATCACGCTCTGGATCGTACGGTTGCCGTCGTTGCCCGGCTCGATACCGTAGATCTTGCCGCCCAGTTCGTCCTTGAATTTGACGATGTCGGCGAAGTCCTTCAGGCCCTTGTCGTACAGCGCTTGTGGCACGGCCAGGGTGTATTTGGCGTTTTCCAGGTTGGCGCGCACGGTTTCCACGGTGCCGGCATCACGGTACTGCTTGATGTCGTTTTCCATGGTCGGCATCCAGTTGCCGAGGAAGATATCCATGTTCTTGCCGTCGGCCAGGGACTTGTAGGTCACGGGTACGGAAATCATCGTGGTGCGGGGCTTGTAGCCCAGGCCCTTGAGGACTTCGCTGGTGGTGGCGGTGGTGACGGTGATATCGGTCCAGCCGACATCGGAGAAGTTGACGGTGCTGCACTGCTCAGGATCAGCAGCGAGGGCCGCAAGGGGAAGACTCAGCATGGCGGCCAACAACAACGGGGGGGAACCTTTCATGGGTTTGGACTCCTGGTGTTTTTCCGGCGGTGCTTGACCGCGCTTATAAGTGTTGCAGTTGGGGCGTGCGAGCGATGTGCAGCCTCGGTGCCTTGCAAACGAGTCGAGACTGATCATGTACCAGTGAAAATCTGACGCCTACAGGGTGGGTCGTATCCAGTACAGGGATGGTCGTATCCAGTGTCGGTGACGTCGCTTACAGATTTTTCCATAGGCAAAACTGCACTTTTTCTCGATCTGCGCCGCAAAAAACGGCGATTACGTCCCATTGCACGGGGAAGACGCTGGTGAGCATGGGTATGTCGGTGTGAGACGCCGGACGGCGCAGTGAAAGCTTGATGATGCCGCCATCTGGGCGACTTGAGCGTAGCAGCTCCGCCACCAGGCGTTATTGCGCCTGGCCTGTGCTATCGAGGAGTTTCGCGCAATGGCTATCAGCGTTTTCGACCTGTTCAAGATCGGCATTGGGCCGTCCAGTTCCCACACCGTCGGCCCCATGCGCGCCGCGGCGTTATTCGTCCAGGGCTTGCGGGAACGTGCGCTTGTGGATCAGGTGCGGCGTGTCGAAGTGCAGCTGTATGGCTCGTTATCGGCCACCGGCATCGGCCACGGCAGCGACAACGCGGTGATCATGGGGCTGATGGGCGAGTGGCCAGACGCGATTGATCCATCGCAGATCGGCCTGCGTATCGAGGCCCTGCGTGAGACGCAGACGTTGCTGTTGGACAACCGCTTCCCGGTGCCGTTTGTGTGGTCGCGGGACATGCGCCTGATCGACGAAAACCTGCCATTCCATCCCAACGCCATGACCCTGGTGGTCTACGGCGCCCAGACCGAGTTGCATCGCGATACCTACTATTCGGTGGGCGGCGGCTTTGTGGTGGATGAAGCCCAGGCGCGCAGCGGCGTGGCAGATATGGACCGCACCGAACTGCCCTATGATTTCTCCAGCGCGGTGGAGTTGTTGCAGTTGTGCAAGACCCACAACCTGCGCGTCGCCGAACTGATGCTGGCCAATGAAAAGGTCTGGCGTTCCGAGGAAGAAATCCGCAGCGGCCTGATGAAACTCTGGCGTGCCATGCAGGACTGCGTCGAGCAGGGCCTCAAGCACGAAGGCATCCTGCCCGGCGGCTTGAATGTGCGCCGCCGCGCCGCCAAGTTGCACCGCAGCCTGCAGGAGCTGGGCAAGCCGAATGTGATCGGCTCGACCTTGAGCGCCATGGAGTGGGTCAACCTGTTCGCCCTGGCCGTCAACGAAGAAAACGCTGCCGGTGGGCGCATGGTCACGGCCCCGACCAACGGGGCGGCGGGGATCATTCCGGCGGTGCTGCACTACTTTATGAAGTTCAGCGAGGAAGTCACCGAGGCCAATGTGGTGGACTACTTTCTCGGTGCGGCGGCCATCGGCATTCTGTGCAAGAAGAATGCGTCGATCTCTGGCGCCGAAGTCGGTTGCCAGGGCGAAGTCGGCTCGGCCTGCGCCATGGCGGCGGCGGGGCTGGCCGAGATTCTCGGCGCCTCGCCGGAGCAGGTGTGCAACGCCGCCGAAATCGGCCTGGAGCACAACCTCGGCCTGACCTGCGACCCGGTGGGCGGCCTGGTGCAAGTGCCGTGCATCGAGCGCAATGCGATTGCAGCGGTCAAGGCAATCAATGCCGCGCAGATGGCATTGCGTGGCGACGGCCAGCACTTTATCTCCCTGGACCGGGTGATCCGCACCATGCGCGATACCGGGGCGGATATGCATGACAAGTACAAGGAGACCTCGCGGGGTGGGTTGGCGGTGAGTGCTGTCGAGTGTTAAGCGAACCCAATGCTCAAAGCAGTGAAGATCAAATGTAGGAGCTGGCTTGCCAGCGATAGCGGTGTTGGATTCACTACCGCTATCGCTGGCAAGCCCGCTCCCACAGGGGATCTGCGCTTAACTGACTGGCATTGAGGCTTGCCCGCGATGACGCAGTGTCAAACCCCACTGCTCATAAAGTGAACACTTCACCCCCAACACGCCACCTTTTAGCGCGTCGCAAACAGATAAGTAGCCCCAAACGATTTCCCTCCCGACCACCCGTCACCTGTGCGTGTGGTGACACACTTTTCCTACGCCCTGAAAGCGCCTTCCCACAAGTGCTACCGATCTGCTCACAGACCGTAAGCGTAGGCTTTTTCCGACTCATATCCTCACGCCGGGCGCGGGCTTATATAGACACCTCAATAGGTCGTTTTCAGGAGTTATTGAATACCTATTCAACTTTAGGCATGGCATTTGCTCTATCAATTCAAAGCCTCTCTCCTGACGGACGAAGAGTGCAATAACAAGAGCCTCGCCTGAGGCCATCACCTGCTTTGTGTGAGGAGATACCGCGATGACGTCGTTCAACTCCGGGGCTCAACCCCAGAACCGTGCGCCTCAATCCATCGGCTTTTTGCTGCTGGACAATTTCACGCTGATTTCCCTGGCGTCCGCAGTGGAGCCACTGCGCATGGCCAACCAATTGTCCGGTCGCGAGCTGTATCGCTGGACCACCTTGAGCGTCGACGGCAACCAGGTATGGGCCAGCGATGGCCTGCAAATCACCCCCGATTGCTCCATGCACAAAGCCCCGGCCCTGGACACCGTGATTGTCTGCGGCGGCGTGGGTATCCAGCGCACCGTGACCCGCGAACATGTGTCGTGGCTGCAAAGCCAGGCGCGCCAGTCCCGCCGCCTCGGCGCGGTGTGCACCGGCAGTTGGGCCCTGGCCTGCGCCGGCTTGCTCGACGGGTTTGATTGCAGCGTGCACTGGGAATGCCTGGCGTCGATGCAGGAAGCTTTCCCTCGGGTGTCGATGAGCACGCGCCTGTTCACCCTCGACCGCAATCGCTTCACCAGTTCGGGCGGCACCGCGCCGCTGGACATGATGCTGCACCTGATCAGCCGCGACCACGGCCGTGAACTGTCGGCGGCGATTTCCGAGATGTTTGTGTACGAACGTATCCGCAATGAACAGGATCACCAGCGTGTGCCGCTCAAGCACATGCTCGGCACCAACCAGCCGAAGCTGCAGGAAATCGTCGCGCTGATGGAAGCCAACCTGGAGGAGCCGATCGACCTCGATGAACTGGCCGTCTACGTCGCCGTCTCGCGGCGCCAGCTGGAGCGCCTGTTCCAGAAATACCTGCACTGCTCGCCGTCGCGCTACTACCTCAAGCTGCGCCTGATCCGTGCCCGGCAGTTGCTCAAGCAAACGCCGATGTCGATCATCGAAGTGGCCTCGGTGTGCGGGTTTGTGTCCACGCCACACTTCTCCAAGTGCTACCGCGAGTATTTCGGCATTCCGCCACGGGATGAACGCGTCGGTTCCAACACCACCCAGCAAGTGGCGATGATGCCGATTCCGCAGGCGTTGGTGTTGTCACCGTTGGCGGGGCCGATGTCGGCGTTGAGCCAGGCGCGCAATGAATCGACGTTTGCCAGTGTAAGGCTGTAGACCGAGTCGCCTGCATCGCAGGCAAGCCAGCTCCCACATTTGGAATGCATTCCCCTGTGGGAGCGGGCTTGCCCGCGATAGCGGTGTATCAGGCCCCGGAACTCTTCCTGAATGCCACCAAAGCAGGCAACAACTGCTTATCAATCGCCTGGCGCACCGCCGGCAGAATCGTCGCGCTGCCGGTGTACATCTGCTCGACCATGCCCTTGAGTGCCTTGGCCCGCGCTTCACTCAAGCCGCGTACCGCACATTCACAGGCCTGCTCGGCAGTGGCGCCGCTGGACACCTCGAAACCCAGGGAGCGCAGTTGGCTCAGCAGGTCATCCTGATCAATCAAATCCGCGTGCATCATGATGTTCATCCTGGTTAGGGGAGACTTCGATCAGGTTCGATTCTGGTGGGCCGTCAGCGGGTCGGCAAGGCCTGAATGGCGCGATGGCTGGAACGACTATGAACAGGTCGTTTTCGGGCCAGTTGCCAAGGGTGGTTGTGGGCACACTCAGGCTCAAGCAAGCAGATTGAAGGTTTGGTCACCCTCGGCCCGCACGCTCGCACAAAGCACTCTGCCCCGATCCTGTCACGGCTTGATCGGGGCTTTTTTTATTTGACCGGCAGGCCGATGACACGCCCGAGCAGGGCAGGCCGGGGCAGGTCTGCCTGCTCGCTGCTGATTGCCGCCAGGCGCTGTGCCACCGCTGCGCTGAACGGTGCCGAGCGTGGCCCGGCAAGGTCGACATGTAGCAGCATCTGCTCATTGCCCGCCAGCTCCCGCTCTTCGCCCACCAGGTGCAGGCTGTGATACAGATGCAGGCGCTTGTTGTCATGGGCGATCAACTGGGTATGCACCTCGACCTCGGCGCCGAGTTTCACTTCGTGCAGGTAATTGAGGTGCAGTTCCAGGGTAAACAACGAGTGGCCGCTGGCTTCGCGGTTGTCGCTGTCCAGGCCCAGGGTGTCCATCAACGCATCGGTGGCGTAGCTGAAGATCAGCAGGTAGAACGCATCCCGCAGGTGGCCGTTGTAATCGACCCAGTCGGGGATGATGTGGGTGGTGTAGGTCGTCAGTGCGGGCATGTCGTCAATTCCAGATCTGTACTCGGTCAACTGTGGGAGCTGGCTTGCCTGCGATGGTGGTGGTCAATCCAACACCGTTATCCCAGGCAAGCCAGCTCCCACAGAAATAAACAGCCGTTATTCGGCGAAGCTCATGCCGTGCTTTGCCTTGGTGGTCTTCACCGCCTCCAGCACCGCCAGCAGGCAATCATCACGATAGCGCTCCAGCGCCGCAATGCTATGGCTGCCCAGCTGCTCGCGGGTGCCATCGACCACATCATCAATCAGTTTGTCCGTCAGTTCCGGTGCCGGCAGGTACGTCCACGGCAGCTGCAACGCCGGGCCGAATTGCGCCATGAAATGCCGCATCCCGGCATCGCCGCCGGCCAAGGTATAGGTGAGGAACGTGCCCATGAACGACCAGCGCAAACCGGCGCCAAAGCGGATCGCATCGTCGATCTCGCCGGTGGTCGCTACACCGTCGTTGACCAGATGCAACGCCTCGCGCCACAGCGCCTCAAGCAAGCGGTCGGCGATAAAGCCGGGGACTTCCTTGCGCACATGCAGCGGGCGCATGCCCAGGGATTCGTAGACTTTTATCGCCGCCTGGATCGCTTCGGGCGCAGTGTGTTTGCCGCCGACCACTTCCACCAGCGGCAGCAGGTACACCGGGTTGAACGGGTGGCCGACCACGCAGCGCTGCGGGTGTGTGGCGCTTTCATAAAACTCGCTGGGCAAAAGCCCCGAAGTGCTGGAGCCGATCAACGCATTGGGCTTGGCTGCCGCGCTGATCTTGCTGTGCAGCTCCAGCTTCAGCTCCAGGCGTTCGGGGGCGCTTTCCTGGATGAAGTCGGCGTCTTGCACGCATTCTTCGATGGTCGCGACAAACCGCAGGCGGTCCTGGGAGGCGCCCGGTGCCAGGCCCTGCTTTTCCAGGGCGGCCCAGGCATTGGCGACACGCTTGCGCAGGGCCGCTTCGGCGCCGGGCGCCGGGTCCCAGGCCACCACATCCAGGCCATGGGCGAGGGCGCGGGATACCCAGCCGCTGCCGATGACACCACTGCCCAGGGCGGCGAAGGTTTTGATTTCGGTGATAAAGCTCATTTCGGTAATTTCCAGTGCTAAAGAGGTTCATTGTGGGAGCTGGCTTGCCTGCGATAGCGGTGGGTCAGTGCCAAATGCATCAACTGATACACCGCTATCGCAGGCAAGCCAGCTCCTACATTTTTGAGCCGGTTGCGGCAGGGGATTAGCTACGTTTGGTCAGGCCCATCTTGGTTCGGCCTTCAGCCGGGGTCAGAACCCGCGCGCCCAGGCGGCTGAGGATTTCCCCGGCACGCTCCACCAGTTGCCCATTGGTCGCCAGCACGCCCTTGTCCAACCACAAGTTGTCTTCCAACCCAACCCGCACGTTGCCGCCCAGCAGCACCGCCTGCGCCGCCATCGGCATCTGCATGCGCCCGATGCCAAAGCCGGCCCACACCGCGGCGGCGGGCAGGTTGTCGACCATGGCTTTCATGGTGGTGGTATCGGCCGGCGCACCCCAGGGGATGCCCAGGCACAGTTGGAACAATGGGTTGTCGAGCAGGCCTTCCTTGATCAGTTGCTTGGCGAACCACAGGTGGCCGGTATCGAAAATCTCCAGCTCGGCCTTCACCCCCAGTTCCTGGATGCGCTTGGCGCCCGCTCGCAGTTGGGCCGGGGTGGACACATAAATAGTGTCGCCATCGCCAAAGTTCAGGGTGCCGCAGTCCAGGGTGCAGATTTCCGGCAGCAGTGCCTCGACGTGGGCCAGGCGGGTCAGCGGGCCGACCAGGTCGGTATTGGGGCCGAACGCCATGGGGTTCTCGCCACCGCCGATTTCCAGGTCGCCGCCCATGCCGGCGGTGAGGTTGACGATGATGTCGATATCCGCCTCGCGGATGCGCTCCATCACCTCGCGGTACAGCGCCACGTCGCGGCTGAACTTGCCGGTGTGCGGGTCGCGCACATGGCAATGCACCACGGTGGCGCCGGCTTTGGCGGCCTCTACCGCAGCTGCAGCGATTTGCCTGGGGGTGACCGGCACGTGGGGGCTTCTGGCGGTCGTGTCGCCAGCACCGGTGAGTGCGCAGGTGATGATGACGTCGTGGTTCATGGGGCAGGTTCCTTACAGGCGTGGTAGTGCCGTTCGCGGCCGTTGTTGGCCGCGAAACGGTGATTCGAGAGAGGTTATTTGCTGGTCAATTGCAGATGGGCGGCAGCGGGCTTGCCGTCGAACGTGGTCACGCCCTCCAGCCAACGCTGCTGGTCCTGGGGGTGATCCTTGAGCCACTGGCGGGCCGACTCGAACGCATCTTTGTGCTCCAGCAACGGCTGCATCATCCGGCTCTCTTGGGCGGCGGTGAACGTCAGGTTGGTCAGCAACTTGTGCACATTCGGGCATTGCTCGGCGTAGGTCGGGGTGGTCACTGTCCAGACCGTGGCCATGCCTTCATTGGGCCCCAGGGCGTCCTCGCTGCCGGACAGGTAGGTCATCTGCACATTGACGTTCATCGGGTGCGGCGCCCAGCCAAAGAACACCACGGCTTCGTTGCGGCGTACGGCGCGGTCCACGGCGGCGAGCATGCCGGCCTCGCTGGACTCCACCAACTGGAATTTGCCCAGGCCGAACTGGTTCTTGGCGATCATCGCCTTGATCTGGGTGTTGGCCCCGGAGCCTGGTTCGATGCCGTAGATCTTGCCGCCCAACTCTTTCTGGAACTTGGCAATGTCGGCGAAGGTTTTCAGGCCCTTGTCTGCCAGATAGGTCGGCACCGCCAGGGTCGCGCGGGCGTCCTTGAGGCTGGGCGCCTCGAGGACTTTGACCTGCCCGGCGTCGACGAACGGGGTGATGGTCTGGGTCATCAGCGGGTTCCAGTAGCCGAGGAACAGGTCCAGGCGCTGGTCGCGAATGCCGGAGAAGATGATTTGCTGGGACGCACTGGTTTGCTTGGTGCTGTAGCCGAGGCCGTCGAGCAGCACCTGGGTCATGGCGCTGGTGGCGATCACGTCGGTCCAGTTCACCACGCCCATGCGCACGTTCTTACAGGAAGCGGCATCGGCGGCCCACAGGCTGGTGCTCAAGACGGCACTGAGTGCGAGCACGCAGCGGCTGATCAGTCGGTTCATGATGGATCCCTCGGCAGGTCGTTATTGTGGGTTCCGGCGTCTTTGTGCACCGTGCCGCCAAGTTACCCAGCTTGCGGCGCGGCAAAACGCACGGCGGCGACCCACTCTTGCACTGCAGCGACCTGTGCCCTTGAATGGGCGCTGGAACTGGCGTATCACAGTGACCACGCTACCCGTCCCACGAGTGCGCACCATGTCCCAGGATTTCTACTTCCTGCTGATGCCGGGTTTCTCGGCCATCGGCTTTATCTCGGCCATCGAACCGCTGCGCGTGGCCAACCGCTTTCGCGGCGAGCTGTATCGCTGGCATGTGCTGAGCGCTGACGGTGGTGCAGTGCTGGCGAGCAACGGCATGTCGGTCAACGCCGACGCCGGGCTTGAGCCTCTGAAAAAAGGTGCGACTCTGTTGGTAGTCGCCGGCTTCGAGCCCCTGGAATTCGCCACGCCGGCCCTGGAGCACTGGCTGCGCCGCCTCGACCATGACGGCGTGACCCTCGGCGCTATCGACACCGGCAGTTTCGTCCTGGCCCAGGCCGGCCTGCTCGACGGCTACCGCCTGACCCTGCATTGGGAGGCCATCGATGCCTTCAAGGAATCCTATCCCGCACTGGCCGTGACCCAGGAACTGTTCGAGATCGACCGCCGGCGTATCACCTGCGCCGGCGGCACCGCGTCCATCGACCTGATGCTCGACCTGATCAGCCAGGCCCACGGCCCGGAGCTGGCGATCCAGGTTTCCGAGCAATTCGTGCTGGGCCGCATCCGCCCGCGCAAAGACCACCAGCGCATGCAGATCGCCACGCGCTACGGCATCAACAACCAGAAACTGGTGCAGGTGATTGGCGAGATGGAACAACACACCGAACCGCCCCTGAGCACCCTGGCGCTGGCGCAGATGATCAAGGTCACACGGCGCCAACTGGAGCGCCTGTTCCGCCTGCATCTCAATGACACCCCGAGCAACTTCTACCTCTGCCTGCGCCTGGAAAAAGCCCGGCAGTTACTGCGCCAGAGCGGCATGAGCGTGCTGGAAGTAAGCATTGCCTGTGGGTTCGAGTCGCCGTCGTATTTCACTCGAAGCTACCGGGCGCGGTTTGCCAAGTGCCCGCGGGAGGATCGGCGACGGGAGGTGGTGTAAGTCTATTGCGTATACGCCGACCCCATGTAGGAGCTGGCTTGCCTGCGATAGCGGTGTATCAGTTGGCAGAATAAGTTGCTGACCCACCGCTATCGCAGGCAAGCCAGCTCCTACATCGGATTTGTGGTGGGGCTTACTTTTTTACCAAGGCCGAGCACGCGGTTTTAAACGCCTCATGCTGATACTTGTTCAGCGTCGCCGGCAACGCAAAGTCGTGCCTCTTGTTCTGCGCATTGATGGTCTGCGGCGACAGCAGTGTCACTTCAACGCCGTCCAGCAACTGCAGCACTCCTTCAATCTTGAACGTGGTCGGGCCGCCGGCGAATTCGCCTTTTTTGCTGCGTTTCTTGATCGCGATACGGGTGATGGCGTTGTCGCGTACAAACGCGGCCACCTGGCTGGCGAAAGCTTTGACGTTGGCCGCCTCGTCATCGTCCTCGAGGGCGATTTTCTTGGTGGCCAGGGCGACGTGGGCCAGATCCAGGGTGGCAACGGCGATGATGGCTTCGCTGCCTTTGATTTCGATGCCGCAGAGAGTCATGGGTGGCCTTGGTTCAGAGGAAAGGATGGGCGCGATTGTCGCTTATTCCTGCCCGATCGACTCCAAAAACTCCGACCGCTCATCACTCATCCGCGCCAGGCAGTCATTTTGCGCAATGGCGTAGGCCTTGGTGCCGGTGACTGCCGGGAAGGTGTCCACCGCGCAGTCGGCATCCCGCAGTTTTTCCCACTTCTGCTGGGCATCCTTCAGACGAGCGGTGATGTCCGCCAACTGCGCCTTGTTGCTGGCGTAGGTGGAACCCATGCGTTCCAGCAGGCCCTGGTAGTTATCCTTGAGCAACTGTTCGGCGGTGGTTTTGTTGTAGGAGGCGCATTCCAGGGTCTGTTTGTCGTTTTCGATGCCATCACACGGGGTGCTGTCGGTGTCTTCGGCTGCGTGGACGCCGGTGGCGAGGAGTGCCAAAGCCAGGAAAATCGGTTTCATTGCGCCTTCTCATATCAGTGGATGGGTCGAATTCTGGCTCAAGCGTAGGCCAAAGAACAGATGCAGGACAGACACCTGCGTGCACCCTTTGTCGTGGATTGACGCTTTCGGCAATTCCCCTGTCGTTTTTGCACCCGGCTCTGTCAGCCCCTGGGCATATGCTGGCCCCAAAGCGCCGGCAGACGATTCGGCGCATGAATCGCCAATAAGGGGACGCCTGATGAGCCCAGCCGAACTGCACGCCGACAGCATCGTTATCGACGGGCTGATCATTGCCAAGTGGAACCGCGACCTGTTCGAGGACATGCGCAAGGGTGGCCTGACCGCCGCCAACTGCACGGTGTCGGTGTGGGAAGGCTTCCAGGCCACCATCAATAACATCGTGGCCAGCCAGACCCTGATCCGCGAGAACAGCGACCTGGTGATCCCGGTGAAGACCACCGCCGACATCCGCCGCGCCAAGGAGCAGGGCAAGACCGGCATCATCTTCGGCTTCCAGAATGCCCATGCCTTTGAGGACCAGCTCGGCTACGTCGAGATCTTCAAGCAGCTCGGCGTCGGTGTGGTGCAGATGTGCTACAACACCCAGAACCTGGTGGGCACCGGCTGCTACGAGCGTGACGGCGGCCTGTCGGGCTTCGGGCGTGAGATCGTTGCTGAGATGAACCGTGTCGGGATCATGTGCGACCTGTCCCACGTCGGCTCCAAGACATCCGAAGAAGTCATCCTCGAATCGAAGAAACCGGTGTGCTACTCCCATTGCCTGCCGTCCGGCCTGAAAGAGCATCCGCGCAACAAGTCCGATGCAGAACTCAAGTTCATTGCCGACCACGGCGGGTTTGTCGGCGTGACCATGTTTGCGCCGTTCCTGGCCAAGGGCATCGACTCGACCATCGACGACTACGCCGAAGCCATCGAGTACACCATGAACATCGTCGGCGAAGACGCCATCGGCATCGGCACCGACTTCACCCAGGGCCATGGCCAGGATTTCTTCGAAATGCTGACCCATGACAAGGGCTACGCCCGCCGTCTGACCAGCTTCGGCAAGATCATCAACCCGCTGGGCATCCGCACCGTGGGCGAGTTCCCCAACCTGACCGAGACCCTGCTCAAGCGCGGCCACAGCGAGCGCGTGGTGCGCAAGATCATGGGCGAGAACTGGGTCAACGTTCTCAAGGACGTCTGGGGCGAATAAGCCCTGCATTCTTTCCCGCTGCCATCCGTGCAGCGGGCACCAAACCGAATTTTCTGGAGTTGAGTTTCCATGGCCAAGATCGCCCCGCAATTGCCTATCGAAGTCGACAGCGAAACCGGTGTCTGGACTTCCGACGCCCTGCCGATGCTGTACGTGCCGCGCCATTTCTTCGTCAACAACCACATGGGTATCGAAGAGGTCCTGGGCGCTGACGCCTACGCCGAAATCCTCTACAAGGCCGGCTACAAGTCCGCCTGGCACTGGTGTGAAAAAGAAGCAGAATGCCACGGCCTGGAAGGCGTCGCGGTGTTCGAACACTACATGAAGCGCCTGTCGCAGCGCGGCTGGGGCCTGTTCAAGATCCAGGACATCGACCTCGATAAAGGCACCGCCAGCGTCACCCTCGAACACTCGGCCTTCGTCTATGTGTACGGCAAGGTCGGGCGCAAGGTCGACTACATGTTCACCGGCTGGTTTGCCGGTGCCATGGACCAGATTCTGCAAGCGCGCGGCAGCAACATCCGCACCGTCGCCGAACAAGTCTACGGAGGCTCCGAAGAGGGCCACGACGACGGTCTGTTCACCGTCAAGCCGTTGTAAGCCGAGGACCGTGCCATGGCTTTCGAAGCAATGTTTGCGCCGATCCAGATCGGCAAACTGACCATCCGTAACCGCGTGCTCAGTACCGCCCACGCCGAGGTGTATGCCACCGACGGCGGGATGACCACCGAGCGCTACATCAGGTATTACGAAGAGAAAGCCAAGGGCGGCATTGGCCTGGCGATCTGTGGCGGCTCCTCGGTGGTGGCGATCGACAGCCCGCAGGAGTGGTGGAGTTCGGTGAACCTGTCCACCGACCGCATCATCCCGCACTTCCAGAACCTGGCTGACGCGATGCACAAGCATGGCGCCAAGATCATGATCCAGATTACCCACATGGGGCGCCGCTCGCGTTGGGACGGCTTCAACTGGCCGACCCTGATGTCACCCTCGGGCGTGCGTGAGCCGGTGCACCGTGCGACCTGCAAGACCATCGAGCCGGAAGAAATCTGGCGGGTGATCGGCAACTACGCCAGCGCCGCAGGCCGGGCCAAGGCCGGAGGCCTGGATGGCGTGGAACTGTCGGCGGTGCACCAGCACATGATCGACCAGTTCTGGAGCCCACGGGTCAACAAACGCACCGATGAATGGGGCGGCAGCTTTGAAAACCGCATGCGTTTCGGCCTGGAAGTGCTCAAGGCTGTGCGTGCGGAGGTCGGCCCGGACTTTTGCGTGGGTATCCGTTTGTGCGGGGATGAATTCCACCCGGACGGCCTGTCCCACGAGGACATGAAACAGATCGCCAAGTACTACGACGACACCGGCATGCTCGACTTCATCGGCGTGGTCGGCTCAGGTTGCGACACCCACAACACCCTGGCCAACGTGATCCCCAACATGAGTTATCCACCGGAGCCGTTCCTGCACCTGGCGGCCGGGATCAAGGAAGTGGTCAAGTCCCCGGTGCTGCACGCGCAGAACATCAAGGACCCGAACCAGGCCACGCGCATTCTCGAAGGCGGCTATGTGGACATGGTCGGCATGACCCGCGCGCACATGGCCGACCCGCACCTGATCGCCAAGATCAAGATGGGCCAGATCGACCAGATCAAGCAGTGCGTCGGCGCCAACTATTGCATCGACCGCCAGTACCAGGGCCTGGACGTGCTGTGTATCCAGAACGCGGCAACCTCCCGTGAATACATGGGCGTGCCGCACATCATCGAAAAATCCACCGGGCCCAAGCGCAAAGTGGTGGTGGTCGGTGCCGGCCCGGCCGGGATGGAAGCGGCGCGGGTCGCTGCCGAGCGCGGCCACGAGGTGACTCTGTTCGAGAAAAAAGACTTTATCGGCGGGCAGATCACCACGGCGTCCAAGGCGCCGCAGCGCGACCAGATCGCCGGTATCACCCGCTGGTTCCAGCTGGAACTGGCGCGGCTGAACGTCGACCTGCGCCTGGGCGTGGCGGCGGATGCCGCGACCATTCTCGACCTGCGCCCCGATGTGGTGGTGCTGGCGGTGGGCGGGCATCCGTTCATCGAGCAGAACGAACACTGGGGCGCGGCAGAAGGCCTGGTGGTCAGCAGCTGGGACGTGCTCGACGGCAAGGTGGCGCCGGGCAAGAACGTGCTGGTGTACGACACCATCTGCGAATTCACCGGTATGTCGGTGGCCGACTTTTTGGCCGACAAGGGCTGCCAGGTCGAGATCGTCACCGACGACATCAAGCCTGGCGTGGCCATCGGCGGTACGTCATTCCCGACCTACTACCGCAGCATGTATCCCAAGGAAGTGATCATGACCGGCGACATGATGCTGGAGAAAGTCTACCGCGAGGGCGACAAGCTGATAGCCGTGCTGGAGAACGAATACACCGGCGCCAAGGAAGAACGGGTGGTGGACCAGGTGGTGGTGGAGAACGGCGTGCGTCCGGACGAAGAAATCTACTACGCCCTCAAGCAAGGGGCGCGCAACAAGGGGCAGATGGACGTCGAGGCGCTGTTCGCGATCAAGCCGCAACCGTGCCTGAGCGAGCCGGGGGAAGGGTACTTGCTGTTCCGCATCGGTGACTGTGTGGCCCAGCGCAATACCCACGCTGCGATCTACGACGCCCTGCGCTTGTGCAAGGATTTCTGACCCAACACCGAACCAATGTGGACTCGGTCAAAAATGTGGGAGCTGCTTTATGTAGGAGCCGGGCTTGCCCGCGATGCAGGCAACTCGGTCTCGAGTGAGACCTGGGTGATGCCATCGCAGGCAAGCCAGCTCCCACATTGAGCCGGGTCCCACGCGAGACTTGCGTGGTCTGTGGGAGCTTCACCATGTTGAACACCTTGCTTCCTATTCTTTTGTTCGCAGCGATAGGCCTGGCCGTCCTCGGTGCTGTGCGCCGGATGAACATGTGGCGCCGGGGCCGTGCTGCCAAGGTCGACCTGCTGGGCGGCCTGCTGGCCATGCCCAAGCGCTATATGGTCGACCTGCACCACGTGGTCGCCCGCGACAAATACATCGCCAACACCCACGTCGCCACGGCCCTGGGCTTTGTGCTGTCGGCATTGCTGGCGATCCTGGTGCACGGCTTCGGCCTGCATAACCGCATCCTCGGCTACGCCTTGCTGCTGGCGTCGGTGCTGATGTTTGTCGGCGCCACCTTCGTCTATCTGCGCCGGCGCAACCCGCCGTCGCGGCTGTCGAAAGGCCCGTGGATGCGCCTGCCGAAAAGCCTGATGGCGTTCTCGGTGAGCTTCTTCCTGTTGACCTTGCCGGTGGCCGGGCTCCTGCCCGCCGACTTCGGTGGCTGGCTGCTGGCCGTACTGCTTGGTGTGGGCGTGCTGTGGGGTGTGTCGGAACTGTTCTTCGGCATGACCTGGGGCGGCCCGATGAAACACGCCTTTGCCGGCGCCCTGCACCTGGCCTGGCACCGCCGCGCCGAACGCTTTGGCGGGGGCCGCTCTACCGGCTTGAAGCCGCTGGACCTGAGCGACAAGAGCGCGCCCCTGGGCGTGGAAAAACCCAAGAATTTCACCTGGAACCAACTGCTGGGCTTCGACGCCTGCGTACAGTGCGGCAAGTGCGAGGCCGCGTGCCCGGCGTTTGCCGCCGGCCAGCCGCTGAACCCGAAAAAACTGATCCAGGACATGGTGGTCGGCCTGGCCGGCGGCACCGATGCCAAGTTCGCCGGCAGCCCTTACCCGGGCAAGGCCATCGGCGAACACAGCGGCAACCCGCACCAACCGATCGTCAATGGCCTGGTGGATGCCGAGACATTATGGTCCTGCACCACCTGTCGTGCCTGCGTCGAAGAATGCCCGATGATGATCGAGCACGTAGATGCCATCGTCGATATGCGCCGCCACCTGACCCTGGAAAAAGGCGCGACCCCGAACAAGGGCGCCGAAGTCCTGGAGAACCTGATCGCCACCGACAACCCTGGCGGGTTTGCCCCGGGTGGGCGGATGAACTGGGCGGCGGACTTGAACCTGCCGCTGCTCGGCGATAAAGGCAGCACCGACGTGCTGTTCTGGGTCGGCGACGGCGCCTTCGACATGCGTAACCAGCGCACCCTGCGCGCCTTCGTCAAAGTGCTGAAGGCGGCGAAGGTCGACTTCGCCGTACTGGGCCTTGAGGAGCGTGACAGCGGCGACGTGGCCCGGCGTCTGGGCGATGAGGCAACGTTCCAACTGCTGGCCGCGCGCAATATCCAGACCCTGGCCAAGTACCGCTTCCAGCGCATCGTCACCTGCGATCCCCATAGCTTCCATGTGCTGAAAAACGAATACGGCGCCTTCGACGGCAACTACCGGGTGCAGCACCACAGCACCTACATGGCCGAGCTGATCGACGCAGGCCTGCTGAACCTGGACCAGCACAAAGGCAACAGCGTGACCTACCACGACCCGTGCTACCTGGGCCGCTATAACGGTGAGTACGAGGCACCGCGCCAAGTGCTGCGGGCGCTGGGGATCGAGGTCAAGGAGATGCAACGTTCGGGGTTCCGTTCCCGTTGTTGCGGTGGCGGTGGCGGCGCGCCGATCACCGATATTCCCGGTAAGCAGCGCATCCCCGACATGCGCATGGAAGACATCCGCGAGACCGGCGCCGAACTGGTGGCCGTGGGTTGTCCACAGTGCACGGCGATGCTCGAAGGGGTGGTCGAACCCCGCCCACTGATCAAGGACATTGCCGAGTTGGTGGCGGACGCCTTGCTCGAAGAGGCTGTACCGGCCAAGAACACGCGTGTACCAGCGGAGGTCCACTGATGAGCGACATTATCCGCCGCGACCCACGGGCCGAATGGATCGCCCGCAACCGCTTGCACCCGCTGCATGCGGCGATGCAACCGGAACAGCACAGCTGGATGGGGCCTAACGGCATCCTCCGTAAAAACGTGCATGGCATAGGTTTTATCGGGCCCAACGGCATCAAGCGTATCGACCGCAGCGGCGCCCAGCAGGGCGGTGCGACCAAACGTACGGCAGCGGCGCAAGTGCAGTTGCCGTTGCACCAGGTGCCAGCCCCGGCGTTCTACATCAACGTGGTGCCGGACATGGTCGGCGGCCGCCTGAGCAGCCACGACCGCGACTTGCTCGGCCTGGCGCGGCAACTGGCCGGCAGCGACGGCGCGGTGCTGGCGGTGGTGTTTGGCGAGCATAAGGAAAGTGCCTTCGACACGGCCGGCGTGGACCGCCTGCTGGTGCTCGACGGGCACGAATTCGACGGTTATTCACCGGAGCAGCGGGTCCATGGCCTGCGGGCTGTGGATAACCAGTTCAGCCCGCGTCATTGGCTGCTGCCCGACAGCCGCAGTGGCGGTGGCGAACTGGGGCGGCGCTTTGCCGCCAGCCTCAAGGAACGCCCGGCCACCCGGGTGTGGCAGATCAAGGGCTCTGAGTGCATCGGCCGTGCCGGCGCAGGCCGGGAAGACCTGGCGCGCGCGCTGCCACGGCTGATCCTGGCTGCTGTGGAATGCGCCGATCCGGTCAGCGATACGCGTCACGAAGTGTTGCCTGTGGAGTTATCCACAGCCCTGGCGCGCAGCTTGCCGCGTATCGAGGATTTGGGCGCGGTGGCGGTGGATCCCGGTGCGATTCCCATGGCCGAGGCCGAGTTTATTTTCTCCGGTGGCAACGGGGTCAAGGATTGGCACCTGTTCCACCAGACCGCCGCTGCCCTGGGCGCCACCGAAGGTGCGTCGCGGGTGGCGGTGGACGATGGTTTTATGGCCCGTGATCGCCAGGTCGGCGCCAGTGGTATCTGGGTCACCGCGCGGGTGTATGTGGCGGTGGGGATCTCCGGGGCGATCCAGCACCTGCAAGGCATCGGGGCCTGCGACAAGGTGGTGGCGATCAACCTCGATCCGGGTTGCGACATGATCAAGCGCGCCGACCTGTCGGTAATCGGCGACAGCGGTGACATTCTCCGGGCCTTGATTGCAGCGGTCCAGGCCCACCGCAACGGCGCCAAGCGCGATGCGGCTTAAACAAAGGATATGGCCATGACCACCCATGTAATCAGCCTGGTATCCATAGGCGCCCACCCGACCTCCGGCCGGCCGCGTCGTGCCGAACAGGATGCCCGCGCCGTCGAGCTGGGGCTGCAACTGGCTGGGGATAACCTGCAAGTCCTGCATGCCGGCGACATCGCCGAACCGACCCTGCGCGCCTACCTGGGCATGGGGCTGGCGCAGTTGCACGTGCTGGAACAACCGGCTGGCGCCGATGCCTTGCCGGTACTCGGTGACTACCTGCGGGACGCTGGCGCCCAGGTGGTGCTCTCCGGCAGCCAGGCCGAAACCGGCGAAGGCTCGGGCATGTTGCCGTTCCTGTTGGCCGAGCAACTGGGCTGGCCGCTGATCGTCGGCCTGGCCCAGGTAGAGTCCATCGACAGCGGCGTGGCCCTTGTGCTGCAAGCGCTGCCTCGCGGGCAGCGGCGGCGCCTGAAGGTGCGCCTGCCCTTTTTGGCCACGGTGGATAACGCCGCGCCCAAGCCTCGGCAAAGCGCCTACGGCCCGGCCCAGCGTGGCGTGCTGCAGGAGCACGACGTGCAGGTGGTGGACGATGAGTTATTCACAGGCGCCGTGCTGCAACCGGCCAAGCCTCGGCCCAAGCGACTCAAGGTGATCAAGGCCAAGAGCGGCGCCGACCGCATGAAAGCTGCCACGGCCAAGGCCAGTGGTGGCGGTGGGCAGGTGCTCAAGGGGGTGAGCCCTGAGGCGGGTGCCGAGGCGATTCTCAAGCTGTTGGTCGAAGAGGGCGTGGTGCGCTGACCCTGTAGGAGCTGGCTTGCCTGCGATGGCGTCACCTGGGTGTAACTGAAAAACCGCGGTGCCTGCATCGCAGGCAAGCCAGCTCCTACAGGGTTTGCGGTGTTACCCACAATCCCTGTTAGCCCAGCTGTGGATAACCTGTTCGCGGCTGTCCACACCCCATGTAAATCAAGCCCTGTAGCCCTCTGTACGAAAAACAACCAACCTAAGCGACGGTTTTTACTGGGCTTTTTCTGTGGATAAGGAAAAAGCTCGGCTCATAGTTGCCCCCAAAGTCTGTTGGTGCTTCTGTGGATAAGATGTTCGCTACCCGCTACAGGCCATGTGAATAGAGGCTTGCAGTGAGTTGGTTGAAATATGATCAATATCGCCATTTCAATCGGTTTACGCGCGTAAAGCCTCGATTTTGCTCGGTTGCAGGCGGTTTTCCACAGAATGGCCGAAGTTGCCCCCAAAGTCTGTTGGCGCTTCTGTGGATAAGGTGTTTGCGATCCGCTACAGGCCATATAAAACGTGGCTTGTACGCTTCTGATTAAAAAATGATCAATGTTCGATCAAACCCGCTGCTTTGAATAAGTCACGGATTTTCTTGGTTTTATTTCAAGGAGATAAGGCAGTTGCCCACAATTACTGTGGGTGGCTTTGTGGATAAGTTGTTGGGGGATGGCTGGAGGGCAGGGTAATAGCGGGCTGGAGGCGCGATGATTAATTTCTGACCAGATGAGTAACCAAATGTAGGAGCGGGCTTGCCCGCGATTACGGTGGGTCAGCCAACAAATCTGTGACTGATACACCGCTATCGCGGGCAAGCCCGCTCCCACACAAGCCCCACAGTTTGATCTCTGGTGTGTCCGTTATTCGTGAGCGGCGACACCTTTAAGGTACGGCGCCGGCGCCGCTCCCAGGTTGTTCAACATGCGCTCGCTGTACCAGTCCACAAAGTTCACCACACCAAACTCATAGGTCTTGGAGTACGGCCCCGGCTGGTAAGCGGTGGAGTTGATCCCGCGCTGGTTCTCTTCGGCCAGGCGCCGGTCCTGGTCGTTGGTGGCGTCCCACACCTGGCGCATGCGGTCGACGTCATAGTCCACGCCTTCCACGGCGTCCTTGTGGACAATCCATTTGGTGGTGACCATGGTTTCCTGGGCGCTGATCGGCCACACGGTAAACACAATGATGTGATCGCCCATGCAGTGGTTCCACGAGTGGGGCAGGTGCAGGATGCGCATCGAGCCCAGGTCGGGGTTCTTGATCCGGCCCATCAGTTTCTTGCAGCCCTGCTTGCCATCCAGGGTCATGGACACGGTGCCCTTGAGCAACGGCATGCGCACGATGCGGTTACGCAGGCCGAAGCTAGCGTGGGCGTAAGGGATCTTCTCGGCGTCCCAGGCGGCGGCGGAGGCGGCGACATGGTCCTTGAAGGCCTGGTCGGCCCGTGGGTCGGTGACGTCGTCCCATTCCAGCAGGGTTTTCAGCAGTTCGGGGTGCGAGGCGTTGCAGTGGTAGCACTCGCGGTTGTTTTCCAGCACCAGTTTCCAGTTGGCTTTTTCGAACAAGGTGGTCTGGATCGCCACCTTGGTGTTCTCCATGTCGTAGGGTTCCATGTAGTGGTTCAGCGTCGACAAAAAGTCATCGATGGCCGGCGGGTTCTCGGCCAGGCTGATGAAGATGTAGCCGCCGGCGGTCTTCACGTTCACCGGTTTGAGGCCGTACTGCTTCATGTCGAAGTCAGCGCCCATCTCGGTGCCGGCGAACAGCAGGCGCCCGTCCAGTTCGTAGGTCCACTGGTGGTAATGGCATACGAGCTTGGCGACCTTGCCCTTGTCGCTGGTGCACAAGCGCGAGCCGCGGTGGCGGCAGACGTTGTGGAAGGCATGCACCACGCCCTCGGCGCCACGGATCACGATGATCGGGTTCTTGCCGATCTGCAGGGTCAGGTAGTTGCCCTTGCTGGGGATCTCGCAGGTCATGCCGGCGATCAACCATTCCTTCTGGAAGATCTCCTGCATGTCGATATCGAACAGGCGCTGGTCAGAGTAAAACGGCTGTGGCAGTGAAAAAGTGCGCTCGCGCTCCTGCAGCATTTGCGCGGTGGCCTTGCGTGCGGGTTCCAGCGGATCGCCCAAGCTCAAGGTTGCGGTGACGTCCATCGTGTGTGTCCTCAAGGCCATTCTGTGTGGCCGCGATAAGTGGCTAATCAGGTTTGCAGCAAGGCGTAAAGAAAGCGTCGTTGTTGGCTGCGAGTGTGGGCCCGGCGCTGCCCGCAACCTTGTCCATTAACGACATGGCCCACTCTGTTCCCGACGCGCAACCCCAGTGGTATGGGGGCTGGTCGCGATAAGTATGCGAATGTCGCAGATAGGTAAATGGCAGGTTGCGGCCTTACGCAGAATCGCCAGCATCAAGCCGAACTACGGCCGTGGAGAACAGCATGTCCAACAGCTTCCTGAATCCTGTCACCACCCAGACCTGGGCCAATGGTCGGCACATCGTCCGTTGCGTCAAAGTCATCCAGGAAACCTGGGATGTGCGCACCTTCTGCTTTATGGCCGACCAGCCGATCCTGTTCTTTTTCAAGCCGGGGCAGTTCGTCACCCTGGAGCTGGAAATCGACGGCCAGCCGATCATGCGCTCGTACACCATCTCCAGCTCGCCGTCGGTGCCCTACAGCTTCTCGGTGACGATCAAGCGCGTGCCCGGTGGCAAGGTTTCCAACTGGCTGCACGACACCCTGCACGAAGGCCAGGAACTGGCAGTACACGGGCCGGTCGGGCTGTTCAACGCCATCGACTTCAGCAACCCCAAGGTGCTGTACCTGAGCGGCGGCGTGGGGATCACCCCGGTGATGTCCATGGCGCGCTGGTATTACGACACCAACGCCAATGTCGACATGGTGTTCGTGCACAGCGCCCGGTCACCCAAAGACATCATCTACCACCGCGAGCTGGAGCATATGGCCTCGCGCATCGACAACTTCAGCCTGCACCTGATCTGCGAGAAGCACGGCCTGGGCGAACCGTGGGCCGGATATCGGGGCTACCTCAACCAGAAAATGCTCGAACTGATGGTGCCGGACTTCCTTGAGCGCGAAGTGTTCTGCTGCGGCCCTACGCCCTATATGAACGCGGTCAAGCGCCTGCTGGAAGCCAATGGCTTTGACATGACCCGCTACCACGAGGAGTCCTTCGGTGCGACCCCGCCAGAGGCGCGTGCCGATGCGGTGGAGCAAGCCGAACAGGCGGCCGATGCGCCAGAAATCGACCTGGCGGATTTGCACCAGGTGGAGTTCATCTCGTCGGGCAAAAGTATCCGTGTGGCCCCAGGGGAAACCGTGCATGCGGCAGCGGCCAAGCTCGGCCTGCTGATCCCCAAGGCCTGCGGCATGGGCATTTGCGGCACGTGCAAGGTGATGAAACTGGGCGGGGAAGTAGAAATGGAGCACAACGGCGGGATTACCGAGGAAGACGAAGCCGAGGGCTACATCCTGTCGTGCTGCAGCGTGCCGAAGGGCGATGTGCGGATCGAGTTCTGATAGATCGTGTGATCGTTCCCACGTGGCGCGTGGGAGCGATCAGGGGAGTTAACGGGCGGATCAGTACAACTGCGGCCGACGGTCCTGGTGCACGTGGTTGTGCTCGCTGATGAACTTGTCCCTGGCCTGGGCCAGGGGCAGGTCGGCCACCAGGCGTTGTTCGTTCTGATGTGAGACCGCCCCGGCCAATGGGTAGCCATCGGCATCGACAATGACGGATCCCCCAATCCAGTTGACCCCCCGCTCTTCGCCATGGCGATCGCATGCGGCGATAAACATCCGGTTGACCGCCGCATTGGCCTGGACCCGCACGATTTCTGCCGGTCTTTCACCGGCTGGGCGCGGGCCGTCCGGCCAGTTCACCGGCACACAGAGCAGGTCAGCCCCGGCCAGGGCGGCCAGGCGTACCCACTCCGGCAGTTCCAGGTCGTAGCAGATCATGACAGCGATCCGTCCAGCGGCGGTTTCCACCGCCGGTGGCGGTTCAGTTCCGGGGGTGAAGATCAATTTCTCGCGATCCCACAAGTGCGCCTTGCGATACACCGTCAGCCTGCCGCCCGGCTCTATCAGCGCGGCGCTGTTGGCCACCTGGCCTGCCGCCAGGCGCTCACAAAAGCCGGCCACGACAATGATGCCCAGTTCGCTCGCGAGGGTTTTCCAGCGGGTGAGTGTCGGGCCGTCCAGCTCCTCGGACACTGCCAGGGCTTCCTCCCGGTCATTGAACGCGTAGCCGCTTTGCATCAGCTCCGGCAACACCAGCACTTGCGCGCCCAGCGCCGCCGCACCGCGAATGGCCTTGGCGCTGAGTGCGCGGTTGTGTTCCACATCGGCGATACGCGGGGCGAGTTGATCACAGACGACACGTAGGGTGTTCATGGCTTACCACCTTCCAACATGGCCTCGCTGGCGGCAATGGCACGGTGTTCGGCATCGCGGTCAAGGTTGCGGCTCATCAGGCAATAGATAAGCGCGGAAACGCCCAGGCCGATCACGAAGGCGATATCGGCCCCGCCCAGCGCCACGGCGGCCGGTCCTTCATAGAAACTCAACGACATGAACGGGATCATCGACACCAGGCCCAGGCAGTACGCGACCAAGCCCGCCTTGCCCCATAGGCCATAGATGCCGGCGGGGTTGAAGATATCGCTGATGGCGTATTGGCCTTTGCGCACCAGGTAGAAGTCGGCGAGGTTGACGGCAGTCCATGGCACCAGGAAGTACAACATCAGCAGCACGAACGTGTTGAAGCTGGCCAGATAGCTGTCGGGAATGCTCAAGGCGATCAGGAAAATGATCACTGCCACCAGGCCGATGCCAATGACCCGGCTCTTGAGGCGCGGCTGGATCTTCACGAAACCGTCGATGGCACTGATGCCGGTCAGCATCGCGCCATAGCAATTGACCGCCATGATGCCAATCAGCGCCGGCACCGCGATTAGCACGGTCAAGGTGCCGAAGCCAGGAATCACCTGGTTGCCCACCGTGCGCACGCTGGCGATGGCATCGGGCGAGGGCAGGGCCGAGGCCAGGAACGCGCCCAGGGACATCAGCCATAGGGCCGAGCCGGCAGCCCCCAGGTAGGTCCAGAAAATCACCCGGCGCGAGGGGGTTTGATGGGGCAGGTAGCGCGAGTAGTCCGATACATACACGGCGTAGCTGATCTGATAACCGGCAGCGGCGCTGAGCTGGATCAGGAACGCCGACCAGGAGAAATGCGCCTCGGCCACTGCGGCATCGGCCGACAGGCTCATCAGGGCGGCAACGGTCAGCACTGCGAATACGCTGATCATCACGTAGGTCAGCCAGCGTTGCACAGTGTGCAGCAGGTCATGGCCGATCACGGCAATCATCACCGCGAGGATGATCATCAACGCATACCACGGCGCCCGGCTGCCCGGCAGCACCGTGTTGATGGCGTCGGTGGCGAGAATCACGTTGAACACATTGAAGCCGATGTACACAAAGATCACCGCCACAAACGGCACGATAGCGCCGCGCAGCCCGAACTGGGCCCGTGACTGGATCATCTGCGGCAAGCCCATGCGCGGGCCCTGGTTGGCGTGGAAGGCCATGGCAAAGGTGCCCAGGCCCACGCCGATGACAATCGCCAGGATCGCGTAGACCAGGCTCAAGCCCAGTGCGGCGCCGGTGAACCCGGTGACCATGGTGGTGAGGACGAAGTTGCCGGTGAACCAGAAGGGTCCCTGATGCCAGACTTTGCCGTGCCGTTCGTTGCGCGGCACATAGTCAATGGAACGGGTCTCGATTTTTGGGCGAGGGGCGACGCAGGGAACCGTCTTGTCAGATAGGGCGTTCATAGATTCACGGCTTGTTTTTATAGTGAGTGCCGCAGCATCGGGCAACTGATGGCCCGATTAAATCCTGATCTATAAATAATCACTTCAGACTTTCCTTAAGTAATGGCTTTTGCGCGTGGGGGGCGATGGAGCCGTTCTTTCTTATTGCAAAGCGATCTAATTGTGGCGAGGACGGTCTACTAGGCTGGCTCTTAGTCTCGTCGCATTCGCCTTTAGCCTTGTAGTAGAGGGTGGACATTTACCCAACCTGCAAGGACGCCATCATGTCTGCGATTCCCTCCCGCTCCCAAGGTGCTCAGCGGCTTTTGAACAAAAATGTCACGGCGCTGATTCCTGACTTTCCGTTTCATTACGCCCGCTATTTATGGCAGGCCGCGATCCTTAAAAAGCCCCTGGCCCAAGTTGCCGCGCAGCATCTTGGCGAGCAGGTGTTGATCGTCGGTGCCGGCATGTCCGGGCTGGTGGCAGCCTACGAGGCGATGCGCATGGGCCTGCATCCGATAGTGGTGGAAGCTTCGGGGCGTATTGGCGGGCGGCTCTATTCCCATGTGCTGGGTGATCGCAACGACCCACAAGGCCGGGTGATCTGTGAACTGGGGGCGATGCGCTTCCCCAAGTCCGGCAAGGCGTTGATGCACTACTTTGCCAAGGTCGGGATGAGCGCCAACTCGGCGGATTTCCCTAACCCCGGCTCGCCCGCCGCCCCCAGTACCCTCGTCGATTACGAGAACGAGCAGACCTACTACGAACGCAATGACCTGCCGCAAAAATACAGGCGAATCGAAGATATGTTCTTCGGCGAATTCCTTGAACAAGACCCGATCCGGTTCACCGACATGGAAAACGCGATGCAGGAAACTGCAGTGGACCAAGGTGAAATCAAAGCGATCTGGAATACGATCCTCAGGGCGGGCTGGGATGACCTGAGTTTCTATGCCGCCATGGTCGAGCAAGCCAAGTGGAGCCGCGAAGACATTGACCTGTTTGGCCAGATAGGCTTCGGCACTGGCGGCTGGAACACCGACTATCCGAACTGTTTCCTGGAAGTGTTGCGGGTGTTGTACACCGGCCTGGATACCAACCACACGTTGATGTATGACGGCTCCAGCGAGCTGCCCCTGCGCCTATGGAGCCGCACGCCGGCTTCGTTCGGCGACACCCAGGTCCATTGGCCGGCAGGCACGACGGTGGAGAGTTTGACGCGGCGGGAGATTGCTGACCCCCTCAACCAGGAAGTCCGGCAGATCCACCGCCTGGCCGATGGCACGTTCGATGTGTACCTGCATGACAACAAACAGGGTGGAGACACCCTGCGTAACTTTAAAAGTGTGATTTATACGCCTCACGTGCGGGTGCTCGACAAGTTCCGCTATATGGATGGCAAAGAGCGCTTTACGCCGATGAGCAACTTACTGCCCCAGGCTACCTGGGAAGCGGTGATGTATACCCATTACATGCAATCGGCAAAGATCTTCGCCAACACTCGACGGCCGTTTTGGAATGATGTCGAGAATGGTCGCTACAAGATGAGTGTGACCTTGTCGGACCGCCTTACCCGTGGCACCTATCTGCTGGACTATGCCCCAAGCAACGGGGTGAACAAGGGCAGCGGCATGTTTCTCTCATATACCTGGAACGATGACAGCCTGAAGTTCCTTGGCGACCGCAGCGCGCCGTTGCCGTCTCATGTCGATTTGTGTACGACCTTACTCGATACGGTGTATGCCGACACGCAACTAAACCTGGCGGCCGAGTTCGGCATGGTTGACCCTTTTATCGAGATCAACTGGGAAAATGAGCCGTTCTACCTGTGTGCCTTCAAGATGAACCTGCCGGGGCAGTATGAGTATCAAAGACTGCTGTTTTCCCAGTTCATGAGTGGTGTAAAGGAGGGCGCGCCGGACGGTTTCATTCTGTCTGGAGATGATATTTCCTGGACCGGGGGCTGGGCCGAGGGCGGGGTGACGACGGCGTTGAATGCGGTGAACAAGTTGGCGGTCAAGTTTGGCGGTGGGACGATCGAACACAATCCCGGGCCGATTGATCAGTGGGACGCATTACAACCCCTCCAGTTGTAGGCAACAACGTGCCGGCGATGGCGCCCTCAGGGTCGCCATCGCCGGCACGCCGGCTACTTCGGGGGGGAGATCAGGCTCCCATCACCTCACGAATATCCGCCGCCAGTTCTCGTACCCGCTCTTCCTCGGTATCCCACGCACACATGAAGCGCGCGCCGCCCTTGCCGATGAAGGTGTAGAAGCGCCAGCCCTTGGCCGTCAGCGCGGCGATGGCCGGCTCCGAGAGTTGCAGGAATACGCCGTTGGCCTGTACCGGGAACATCAATTCCACGCCGGGAATATCCGCCACCAGGCTGCTGAGCAACTGGGCGCAGTGGTTGGCGTGGCGTGCATGTTTGAGCCAGGCGTTGTTTTCCAGCAGGCCGACCCACGGGGCTGACAAAAAGCGCATTTTCGACGCCAACTGGCCGGCCTGTTTGCAGCGGTAGTCGAAGTCTTCCGCCAGCTTGTGATTGAAGAACAGGATCGCTTCACCCACTGCCATGCCGTTCTTGGTGCCGCCAAAGCACAGCACATCCACACCGGCTTTCCAGGTCAGGTCGGCAGGTGAGCAGCCGAGGAACGCGCAGGCGTTGGAGAAACGCGCACCGTCCATGTGCAGGTTCAGCCCCAGTTCCTTGCAGGTGACGCTGATGGCGCGGATTTCTTGCGGGGTGTACACGCTGCCCACTTCGGTGGCCTGGGTCAGGGTCACGACGCGCGGCTTGGGGTAGTGGATGTCCTGGCGCTTGAGGGCGATCTCGCGGATGGATTCGGGGGTCAGCTTGCCGTTTTCGGTGCGCGCGGTGAGCAGCTTGGAGCCGTTGGAGAAAAACTCCGGTGCGCCACATTCGTCGGTCTCGACGTGGGCGGTTTCCGAGCAAATCACGCTATGGTAGCTCTGGCACAAGGAAGACAGGGCCAGGGAGTTGGCCGCTGTTCCGTTGAAGGCGAAGAACACTTCACAGTCGGTTTCGAACAGTTTGCGGAAACCGTCGGCAGCACGATGGGTCCATTCATCGTCGCCATAGGCGCGTTGATGGCCCTGGTTGGCGAGTTCCATGGCGGCCCAGGCTTCCGGACAGATCCCGGAATAGTTGTCGCTGGCAAATTGTTGGCTCTTGTCGGTCATGGCCTGTTCCTGTGGTCGATGTTGGTGCGCACTTTAACCAAGAATATCCGGCGGGCGCACGCACTGTTAATGCAAAGTCTCTGGGGAATTATGCACGGTACTGAAACGATTCCTTTGCAGCGCGGGCGCGATGGCGCTCTGGACCTGCTCAAATGGCTGGCGCTATTGAGCATGGTGCTCGACCACCTGCGCTATGTCGGTTTAAGCCTCGATGGCCTGTACGTGCCGGGGCGCCTGGCGTTCCCGTGGTTTTGCCTGGCGATTGCGGCCAATTTGCAGCGGGTCCGGGATGCGCCGGTCAGCGGGCAATGGCGTTACCTGGGCTGGTTGCTGCTGTTCAGCGTGATCAGCGAGGTGCCGTATCGGATGTTTATCGACGATGCCGATACATTGAACGTGCTGCCGACCCTGGCGCTGGGGCTGCTGGTTGCCAGGGGATGGCAGCAGAAGACGAATTTTGACCGCGGATTGGCGCTGATCGCGCTGTTGATCGCCGGTACGTTCTCGGCGCAACTGATGTTCGGCTTTTTTGGTGTATTACTGCCGCTGGCGATGTTGCTGGTGTTCAGTCGCCCCTGGTATTTCAGCGTGTTGCCGGGGTTGGTGTGTGTAGCTGCCAATCAATGGCAGGTCTTACTCAATAGCGGCAATCTCGTCGCGATGCTCGGGTTGGCCGCATGCCTGATTGCGCCATTGGTCGGATTGGTCTTGTTGCGACATGCCCAAGGCGCCTCGCCCCCGGCCATGCGCCGCTGGGCCTACGCTCTCTATCCCCTGCATTTCCTGCTGCTGCTACTCGTGCGCCAGATCATCGCCTAATCCTTGTGGGAGCTGGCTTGCCTGCGATGCGAGCAGCGCGGTGTGTCAGCAAAATCGCGGTGCTGCCATCGCAGGCAAGCCAGCTCCCACACAAGCGTTCCCACATTTGTTCAGTGTTGTTGCCGCCATGTCGTAAACGCACCTTTGCGTGGCGTGCGTAGGCATTTGACCTGCCTGCGCCAGCCCTACCATCGCATCAAAGGGCCCTGCACGGGCCTCAACAATACGAAAGGCTGGGAGAGACGCGATGTTCAGCAAACAAGACCAGATCCAGGGCTATGACGACGCACTGCTGGCGGCCATGAATGCCGAGGAGCAGCGCCAGGAAGATCATATCGAGCTGATCGCGTCGGAGAACTACACCAGCAAGCGCGTGATGCAGGCCCAGGGCAGCGGCCTGACCAACAAATACGCCGAAGGCTACCCTGGCAAGCGCTACTACGGCGGCTGCGAGCATGTGGATAAAGTCGAGGCCCTGGCCATCGAGCGCGCCAAGCAACTGTTCGGCGCCGATTACGCCAACGTGCAGCCGCACTCCGGTTCGTCGGCCAACAGCGCGGTATACCTGGCGCTGATCAATGCCGGTGACACCATCCTCGGCATGAGCCTGGCCCACGGCGGCCACCTGACCCACGGCGCCAAGGTGTCGTCCTCGGGCAAGCTGTACAACGCGGTGCAGTACGGCATCAACACCGACACCGGCCTGATCGACTACGACGAAGTCGAGCGCCTGGCCGTGGAACACAAACCGAAGATGGTCGTCGCTGGCTTCTCTGCCTACTCCAAGACCCTGGATTTCCCACGCTTTCGTCAGATTGCCGACAAGGTCGGCGCGCTTCTGTTCGTCGACATGGCCCACGTCGCCGGCCTGGTGGCCGCTGGCCTGTACCCGAACCCGCTGCCCTACGCCGATGTGGTCACCACCACCACCCACAAAACCCTGCGCGGTCCGCGGGGTGGCCTGATCCTGGCCAAGTCCAACGAAGAGATTGAGAAAAAACTCAACTCCGCGGTGTTCCCCGGCGCACAGGGTGGCCCGCTGATGCACGTGATCGCGGGCAAGGCTGTGTGCTTCAAGGAGGCGATGGAGCCAGGCTTCAAAGCCTATCAACAGCAGGTGATCGACAACGCCCAGGCCATGGCCAGCGTGTTTATCAAGCGTGGCTACGATGTAGTCTCCGGCGGCACCGATAACCACCTGTTCCTGGTCAGCCTGATCCGCCAGGGCCTCACCGGCAAGGACGCAGATGCCGCCCTCGGTCGCGCCCACATCACCGTCAACAAGAACGCGGTGCCCAACGACCCGCAGTCGCCGTTCGTGACCTCGGGCCTGCGCATCGGCACCCCGGCGGTGACCACCCGTGGCTTCAAGGTGGCGCAATGTGTGGAGCTGGCCGGCTGGATCTGCGACATCCTCGACAACCTCGGCGATGCCGACGTCGAGGCCAACGTGGCCAAGCACGTGTCTGCCCTGTGCGCGGATTTCCCGGTTTATCGCTGAGCGCGGTTTTGGAGTAATGCCTATGCAACGCTACTCGGGCTTCGGCCTCTTCAAACACTCCCTCAGCCACCACGAAAACTGGCAGAAGATGTGGCGCACGCCGACCCCGAAAAAGGTCTACGACGTGGTCATCGTCGGCGGCGGCGGGCATGGCCTGGCGACTGCTTACTACTTGGCCAAGGAGCACGGCATCACCAACGTGGCGGTGGTCGAGAAAGGCTGGCTGGGCGGCGGCAACACCGCGCGCAACACCACCATCGTGCGTTCCAACTACCTGTGGGATGAGTCGGCGCACCTGTATGAGCACGCGATGAAGCTCTGGGAAGGTCTGTCCCAGGACCTGAACTACAACGTGATGTTCTCCCAGCGTGGTGTCTACAACCTGTGCCACACCCTGCAGGACATTCGCGATTCCGAGCGCCGCGTGAGTGCCAACCGCCTCAACGGCGTGGATGGCGAGCTGCTCAATGCCAAGCAGGTCGCGGACGAGATCCCATACCTCGACTGCTCGAAAAACACCCGCTACCCGGTCCTCGGCGCCACCGTGCAGCGGCGCGGCGGCGTGGCCCGTCACGATGCCGTGGCCTGGGGCTTTGCCCGTGCTGCCGATGCCTTGGGCGTGGACCTGATCCAGCAGACCGAGGTGATCGGCTTTCGTAAGGAAAACGGCGTGTGCATCGGCGTGGAGACCAACAAGGGCTTTATCGGCGCCAAGCGCGTTGGGGTGGTCACCGCAGGTAACTCCGGGCACATGGCTTCGCTGGCCGGGTTCCGCCTGCCGATCGAATCCCACCCGCTGCAAGCGCTGGTGTCGGAGCCGATCAAGCCGATTATCGACAGCGTGATCATGTCCAACGCCGTGCACGGCTACATCAGCCAGTCCGACAAGGGCGACCTGGTGATCGGCGCCGGTATCGACGGCTACAACGGCTACGGCCAGCGCGGCTCGTACCCGGTGATCGAACACACCATCCAGGCCATCGTCGAGATGTTCCCGGTGCTCTCGCGGGTGCGCATGAACCGCCAGTGGGGCGGCATCGTCGACACCACGCCGGACGCGTGCCCGATCATCTCCAAGACCCCGGTGCCGAACATGTTCTTCAACTGCGGCTGGGGCACCGGTGGCTTCAAGGCCACCCCCGGCTCAGGCAACGTATTTGCCGCGAGCCTGGCCAAGGGTGAGATGCACCCGCTGGCGGCACCTTTCTCCATCGACCGTTTCCACAACGGTGCGCTGATCGACGAACACGGCGCTGCGGCCGTCGCCCACTAACAGGAGAAATTCCCTATGTTGCATATCTTCTGTCCTCACTGTGGCGAACTGCGCTCCGAAGAGGAATTCCACGCCTCCGGCCAAGCGCACATCCCGCGCCCGCTGGACCCGAATGCCTGCACCGATCAAGAGTGGGGTGACTACATGTTCTTTCGCGATAACCCGCGCGGCCTGCACCACGAGCTGTGGATCCATGCCGCCGGTTGCCGCCAGTATTTCAACGCCACCCGCGACACCCTGACCTACGAAATTCTTGAAACCTACAAGATTGGCACCCAGCCGCAATTCACCGCCAAGGCTTCTGGAGAGAAGGTATGAGCCAGATCAATCGCCTGTCCAACGGTGGCCGCATCGACCGCAATAAAGTCCTGACGTTTACCTTCAACGGCCAGAGCTACAAAGGTTTTGAAGGCGACACCCTGGCCGCCGCCCTGCTGGCCAACGGCGTGGATATCATCGGCCGCAGCTTCAAGTACTCGCGCCCGCGCGGCATCTTTGCTGCCGGCGCCGAAGAACCGAACGCGGTGCTGCAGATCGGTGCCACCGAAGCCACGCAGATCCCCAACGTGCGCGCCACGCAACAGGCGTTGTACCAGGGCCTGGTGGCCACCAGCACCAACGGCTGGCCGAGCGTGAACAACGACATGATGGGCATCCTCGGCAAGGTCGGCGGCAAGCTGATGCCGCCGGGTTTCTACTACAAAACCTTCATGTACCCGCAATCGTTCTGGATGACCTACGAGAAGTACATCCGCAAGGCCGCCGGGCTTGGCCGCTCGCCGACCGAGAACGATCCGGACACCTACGACTATATGAACCGCCATTGCGACGTGCTGATCGTCGGCGCAGGCCCAGCGGGCCTGGCAGCGGCCCTGGCTGCTGCGCGCAGTGGGGCGCGGGTGATCATCGCCGATGAGCAGGAAGAATTCGGTGGGTCGCTGCTCGACTCGCGCGAAAGCCTCGACGGCAAGCCGGCGGCCGAGTGGGTCGCCAGCGTGATCGCCGAGCTCAAGGCCCTGCCGGATGTGGTGCTGCTGCCTCGCGCTACCGTCAATGGCTATCACGACCATAACTTCCTGACCATCCACGAGCGCCTCACCGATCACCTCGGCGACCGTGCGCCGATTGGCGTGGTACGCCAGCGTATCCACCGTGTGCGTGCCAAGCGTGTGGTGCTGGCGACCGGCGCCTGCGAGCGTCCGCTGGTGTACGGCAATAACGATGTGCCGGGCAATATGCTGGCGGGTGCGGTTTCGACCTACGTGCGCCGTTATGGCGTGGCGCCGGGTAAAAAGCTGCTGCTGTCGACCAACAATGATCACGCCTACCGTGTGGCGCTGGATTGGTTCGACGCTGGCCTCAGCGTGGTCGCAGTGGCCGATGCACGCCACAACCCACGCGGCGCGCTGGTGGAAGAAGCGCGCGCCAAAGGCATTCGCATCCTTACCGGCAGCGCCGTGATCGAAGCCCGTGGCAGCAAGCACGTCACTGGCGCCCGTGTGGCGGCCATCGACGTCAAAGCACATAAGGTCACCAGCCCCGGCGAGTGGCTGGACTGCGACCTGGTGGCCAGCTCCGGCGGCTACAGCCCGGTGGTGCACTTGGCCTCGCACCTGGGCGGCAAGCCAACCTGGCGTGAAGATATCCTTGGTTTTGTACCGGGTGAAGCACCGCAAAAACGCGTGTGCGTGGGCGGTATCAACGGTGTCTACGGCCTGGGTGATTCCCTGGCCGATGGCTTTGAAGGCGGCGTGCGCGCGGCCAGCGAGGCCGGGTTTGCCCCGGTGGAAGGTACGCTGCCCAAGGCCCTGACGCGCCTGGAAGAGCCGACCCTGGCCTTGTTCCAGGTGCCTCACGAAAAAGCCACTGCACGGGCGCCCAAGCAATTTGTCGACCTGCAGAACGACGTCACCGCCGCCGCCATCGAACTGGCGACCCGCGAAGGCTTCGAGTCGGTGGAACACGTCAAGCGCTACACCGCGCTGGGCTTTGGCACCGACCAGGGCAAGCTGGGTAACGTCAACGGCCTGGCGATTGCCGCGCGCTCGCTGAACGTGACCATCCCGCAGATGGGCACCACCATGTTCCGCCCCAACTACACGCCGGTAACCTTCGGCGCCGTGGCGGGCCGGCACTGCGGGCATATCTTCGAGCCGGTGCGCTACACCGCGCTGCAAGCCTGGCACGTAAAAAACGGCGCCGAGTTCGAAGATGTCGGCCAGTGGAAACGCCCATGGTACTTCCCGCGCAACGGTGAAGACCTGCATGCGGCAGTCAAGCGCGAATGCCTGGCCGTGCGCGACAGCGTCGGCCTGCTGGACGCCTCGACCCTGGGCAAGATCGACATCCAGGGCCCGGATGCCCGGGAGTTTCTCAACCGCATCTACAGCAACGCCTGGACCAAGCTCGACGTGGGCAAGGCGCGCTACGGCCTGATGTGCAAGGAAGACGGCATGGTCTTCGACGACGGCGTCACCGCCTGCCTTGCCGACAACCACTTCCTGATGACCACCACCACCGGCGGCGCCGCCCGCGTGCTGCAGTGGCTGGAAATCTACCAGCAGACCGAATGGCCGGACCTCAAGGTGTACTTCACCTCGGTCACCGATCACTGGGCGACCATGACCCTGTCCGGGCCCAACAGCCGCAAGCTGTTGAGCGAGGTCACCGATATCGACCTGGACAAGGACGGCTTCCCGTTCATGACCTGGAAAGAAGGCCTGGTGGGCGGTGTGCCGGCGCGGGTGTTCCGGATCTCGTTTACCGGTGAGCTGTCGTACGAAGTCAACGTGCAGGCCGACTACGCCATGGGCGTGCTCGAACAGATCGTCGAGGCCGGCAAACAGTACAACCTGACCCCATATGGCACCGAGACCATGCACGTGCTGCGGGCCGAGAAGGGCTTCATCATCGTCGGCCAGGACACCGACGGCTCGATGACCCCGGACGACCTGAACATGGGCTGGTGCGTGGGCCGTACCAAACCGTTCTCGTGGATCGGCTGGCGTGGGATGAACCGTGAGGATTGCGTGCGTGAAGAGCGCAAGCAACTGGTGGGCTTGAAGCCGATCGATCCGAAGGTGTGGCTGCCGGAAGGCGCGCAACTGGTGTTTGATCCGAAGCAGAGCATCCCGATGAAGATGGTCGGCCACGTCACCTCCAGCTATGCGCACAACTCCCTCGGCTATTCGTTTGCGATGGCGGTGGTCAAGGGCGGCTTGAAGCGATTGGGCGAGCGGGTGTTCTCGCCCCAGGCCGATGGCAGCGTGATCGAGGCGGAGATTGTGTCTTCGGTGTTCTTCGACCCGAAAGGCGATCGCCAAAACATCTGACACCACTCCCTGTAGGAGCCGGCTTGCCGGCGATGGCGTTTCGGAAATCGCCGCCAGGCTTGAGGGCCTCATCGCCGGCAAGCCGGCTCCTACAGGGGTTGTGGTGTTCATTGGAATTCAGATAGGTGCTTTATGACAGCAGCCAATGTGTACCAACAACGCCCCACCTCCGGCGCCAAGGCCGAGTCGTCGCTGCACCATGCCGACCTCGCCAGCCAGGTGGGCAAGGGCCGCAAGAACGCCGGCGTGACCGTGCGCGAAAAGAAACTCCTCGGCCACTTGACCCTGCGCGGCGATGGCCACGATGCGGCCTTCGCCGCCGGCGTGCACAAGGCCCTGGGCATCGAACTGCCCGGCGCCCTGCAGGTCATCGTCAAGGGCGAAACCAGCCTGCAATGGCTCGGCCCGGATGAGTGGTTGCTGATCGTGCCAGGCGGTGAAGAATTTGCCGCCGAGCAAAACCTGCGGGCCGCCCTGGGCGATCTGCACATCCAGGTCGTCAACGTCAGCGGCGGCCAGCAGATCCTCGAACTCAGCGGCCCGAACGTGCGCGATGTGCTGATGAAGTCCACCAGCTACGACGTGCACCCCGACAACTTCCCGGTGGGCAAGGCAGTGGGCACGGTGTTCGCCAAGTCGCAGCTGGTGATCCGCCATACCGCCGAAGACACCTGGGAACTGCTGATTCGTCGCAGCTTCTCGGACTATTGGTGGTTGTGGTTGCAGGATGCCTCGGCCGAATTCGGCCTGAATGTCCAAGCCTGATGATCGTTCCCATGCGCTGCGTGGGAACGCATCCCTGAGGAGTCAACTGTAATGAGCCGCGCACCCGATACATGGATTTTGACCGCCGACTGCCCCAGCGTGCTCGGCACGGTGGACGCGGTCACCCGCTATCTGTTCGAGCAGGGCTGCTACGTCACCGAGCACCATTCGTTCGATGACCGCCTCTCGGGGCGCTTTTTTATCCGCGTGGAGTTCCGTCAGCCCGATGGCTTCGACGAGCAAGGTTTTCGCGATGGCCTGGCCACGCGAGGCGAAGCCTTTGGGATGATCTTCGAGCTGACGGCACCGAACTACCGGCCAAAAGTAGTGATCATGGTGTCCAAGGCCGATCACTGCCTTAACGACCTGCTGTACCGCCAGCGTATCGGCCAACTGTCGATGGATGTGGTCGCGGTGGTGTCCAACCACCCCGATCTCAAGCCGTTGGCCGACTGGCACCAGATTCCCTACTACCATTTCCCCCTCGACCCCAACGACAAGCCGTCCCAGGAGCGTCAGGTGTGGCAAGTGATTGAAGACGCGGGTGCCGAACTGGTGATCCTTGCGCGCTACATGCAAGTGCTGTCGCCGGAGCTGTGCCGCAAGCTCGATGGCAAGGCGATCAATATCCATCACTCATTGCTGCCGGGGTTCAAGGGCGCCAAGCCTTACCACCAGGCGTACAACAAGGGCGTGAAGTTGGTCGGCGCCACTGCGCACTACATCAACAACGACCTGGACGAAGGCCCGATCATCGCCCAGGGCGTGGAGGTGGTGGATCACAGCCACTATCCCGAGGACCTGATTGCCAAGGGGCGGGATATCGAAGGGCTGACATTGGCGCGGGCGGTGGGGTACCACATTGAGCGGCGGGTGTTCTTGAATGCCAATAGAACGGTGGTGCTCTGACTGACGCCATCGCAGGCAAGCCAGCTCCTACAGGGTGATGTGTGAACCCGATCAAATGTGGGAGCGGGCTTGCCCGCGATGAGGCCCTTACAAACAACGCAAAAACAGCATCTGTAACCCGAGCACTTAAACGCGCTGCCCACTCGAACGGGCACCGCAGTTCCATAAAAACAACAGCGAGGTGAAAGCATGTCTGGTAATCGTGGTGTCGTGTATCTCGGCAACGGTCAGGTCGAAGTACAGAAAATCGACTATCCCAAAATGCAGGACCCCCGTGGCAGGAAGATCGAGCACGGCGTCATCCTGCGCGTGGTCTCCACTAACATCTGCGGCTCCGACCAGCACATGGTGCGCGGCCGTACCACCGCCCAGACCGGCCTGGTGCTCGGTCACGAAATCACCGGCGAGGTGATCGAGAAGGGCAGCGACGTCGAGAACCTGAAGCTCGGCGACCTGGTGTCTGTGCCCTTCAACGTTGCTTGCGGCCGCTGCCGCTCCTGCAAGGAACAACACACCGGCGTCTGCCTGACCGTCAACCCGGCCCGTGCCGGTGGTGCCTACGGCTACGTCGACATGGGCGACTGGACCGGCGGCCAGGCCGAATACGTACTGGTGCCGTACGCCGACTTCAACCTGCTGAAACTGCCGGATCGCGACAAGGCCATGGAGAAAATCCGTGACCTGACGTGCCTCTCCGACATCCTGCCCACCGGCTATCACGGCGCCGTCACTGCTGGCGTTGGCCCTGGCAGTACCGTGTACATCGCCGGCGCCGGTCCTGTAGGCCTGGCGGCCGCCGCTTCGGCGCGTTTGCTGGGCGCGGCGGTGGTGATCATCGGTGACGTCAACCCGATCCGCCTGGCCCACGCCAAGGCCCAGGGTTTTGAAATCGCCGATTTGTCCAAGGACACGCCGCTGCACGAGCAGATCGCCGCGTTGCTGGGCGAGCCGGAAGTGGACTGTGCGGTGGACTGCGTGGGCTTTGAGGCGCGCGGCCACGGGCATGATGGCGTCAAGCACGAGGCGCCGGCCACGGTGCTCAACTCACTGATGGGGGTGGTGCGCGTCGCAGGCAAGATCGGCATCCCCGGCCTGTACGTCACCGAAGATCCAGGGGCGGTGGATGCCGCCGCGAAAATGGGCAGCCTGAGCATTCGTTTTGGCCTGGGCTGGGCCAAGTCCCATAGCTTCCACACCGGCCAGACCCCGGTGATGAAGTACAACCGCCAGTTGATGCAGGCAATCATGTGGGACCGCATCAACATCGCCGAGATCGTCGGCGTGCAGGTGATCAGCCTTGATGACGCGCCGCGTGGGTACGGCGAGTTCGATGCCGGGGTGCCGAAGAAGTTTGTGATTGATCCGCACAAGCTGTTCAGCGCGGCGTAGGCACTCGTAATACAAAACGGTGACCCGAGGTTAATGCCGACCAACCAAGAGCGAACAGCGGCCTGTCTGCGCCTTCTCTTGACTGATCGGCATTCGATCCAACGGTCATCGTTTTTGCGTTTTGATACCGGGGCGGACTACTCGGGGGCATGCAATTTCAGGAAGGGGTTGGAATAGACTTCTTTGCCAGGTTCGCCCGCCTTCACCGCCTCGCCACCATAAATACATGTCAGCTTGCCATTTGCCTGGTTGAAGCCTTCAGCTTTGAGTTTGTATTTGGGATCAAGGTAGTCATCGTCGGTGCCGGCCGTTACGCCCTCCCACTTCTTGCCGTTGCTGCTGGCTTCGTATTTGAAACCATCAGCAAACGTTCCAAGCGTGGGGTCGCTGTAGGGTGACGATTTGATCGCGCTTACGTCGGGACAACTACTAATGTCTGCCGCCAGGGTCTGACCGGTCAGGGCCATGAAGACGAGTGCTCCGATTGAAATTTTGCTGTGCATGATCAACGTTCCTTTGTTGTGGGAGGCTTCATGTTGCAACGGGAGTTGGAGGGTGCCTACTGTGGGAAATGACAGTTAGATAAAATTAAATGCAATTAAAAGTACGTGTCTTATTTCAAACGCCGCGACTGCGACCGAGCAAATGCGCAGGCGCAAAAAAACCTGCAAAGGAGCAGGTTTTTTTTGCGAACTTCACGGCGCGTGCGCTATCACGGGCAAGCCCGTTTTTGAGGGGAGGCAGGGCGGTTAGCGAATTGCCAGCGCGCCCTGGTACACCGTCGGGCCGGTAGGCTGCTTGCTCACCGAGCCACCTTTGGTTTCCGAACTGACCATTAACTCCACCGGCTGGCTGATGGTTTCCTGCTGGCGTGGGTTGAGGCCGATGATGCCTTTGCCATCTTCAGGCAACAGGCCCAAAGACACAGGCGTGCCGCCGGCCGGCAGGGCCCACAGTTCGAGGCTGCGGTCCGGCTCAGGCGCGGTGGCGGCGATGGGCTGGACTTCCAGGTAATCCTTGTGCGCCACAATTTGCGCCGCCGGTTGTTGGGTACTGCTGACCAGGGTCGCGGCGGACTTGACGCTGTCCTGGGTGTAGAGCGCGCCGCCGATACCGGCAACCACCACCACGCAGACGCCGATGAACAGGCGCGGGCGGGTCCAGAATGAGGGCTTGTGCTCGATCACTGGGGGTTGGGACGCAGTCATAAGGCTCTTCCTGACAAGTTTTGTAGTGTGTTGATTGACCCTGTGGCAGGCGATGGGTTCCTAGTGGCAGTTTGATGGTGCCGGGCTTTGGTGCTTTTCTGAACAAATCTGTGACGTGGAACAACCTGTTGGATGCTGAGTCAAACGGCTGCTTTAGCTCCTACATTTACGAGGTTGTCTCGATGAAGATTTCACGCGGTTTTGCCCTGTCCTGCCTCCTGACCGTGGCGGCCAGCCCGGTATTTGCAGCAGGTTTCAGCCTGGGCGATGTGGCCAACGCCGTTTCTGGCGCCCAGGGCACCAACAAGGCCGCCGCCGCTGCGCCGACCTCACAGACCGCTGGCTTGCTGGGCGCACTGACCCAGCAACTGAATGTCACCCCGGAGCAGGCCGTCGGCGGTACCGGTGCGATGCTGGGCCTGGCCAAGAACCAACTGAGCAGCACCGATTATTCGCAGTTGGGCAAAAGCGTACCGGGCCTGGACAAGCTGTCGGGCAACAACGCATTGGGCAGCCTTGGCGCCTTGAGCGGCATGCTTGGCCAGAACGGTGGCAGCAAGACCAGCGGCCTGGACGGCGTGCTGGGTAACGTGAAGAACACCAACGACCTGAACACCGCGTTCAGCGCCTTGGGCATGGACAGCGGCATGATCGGCCAGTTTGCCCCGGTGATCCTGCAATACCTGGGCGGCCAGGGTGCCGACAGCTCACTGCTTGGCAAACTGGCCCAGGCCTGGGGTACCGGTAGCTAAGGTCGCTCGGCGCGCAGTTGGGCAATGCGCGCATCCTTCTCCATCCAGAGCTGGTTGACCCAGTTCTGGACGGTCTGGCGAAACGCCGGATCATTCTCGTAATCCCCCTGCCACAACGCCGGATCCAGCTCGCGGGTGCGGATATCAACAATGACGCGCGGCACCGCGCCGCTGATCAAGTCCCAGAACCCTGGAATCTTCTGCTGTGGATACACCACGGTCACGTCGAGGATCGCATCCAGCTGTTCGCCCATCGCGGCCAGCACAAACGCCACGCCACCGGCCTTGGGCTTGAGCAGGTGAGTGAAAGGTGAGCCCTGCTGGGCACGCTTGGCCTCGGTAAAACGCGTGCCTTCCAGGTAGTTGACCACCGTCACCGGCTGGCGCTTGAACAGCTCGCAGGCCTGTTTGGTGATCTTCAGGTCCTGGCCCGCCAGTTCCGGGTGCTTGGCCAGGAACGCCTTGCTGTAGCGCTTCATGAACGGGTAATCCAGGGCCCACCAGGCCAGGCCCAGGAACGGCACCCAGATCAGCTCCTTTTTCAGGAAGAACTTGAAGAACGGCGTGCGCCGGTTGAGGGTCTGGATCAGCGCCGGGATATCCACCCAGGACTGATGGTTGCTGATCACCAGGTATGAGGTGTCGACCCTCAGCCCAGTGTCGCCGCGAATATCCCATTGGGTGGGGATGCACAGGGCAAAGATCAGCTTGTCGATCTCGGCCCAGGTCTCGGCGATCCACATCACGGCCCAGGAGGCGTAATCGCGTGACCGCCCGGGCGCCACCAGCTTGAGCAGGGCGAATACCAGCAGCGGGCCGATCAGGATCAGTGTGTTGAGTAACAGCAGCAGTGTGACGAAACAGCCGGTGAGCAGGCGGCGCATAAGCAACTCTTGCAAGCGATTGGACGGGCCATGATAAGCAGCTTGAGTCTAGAGGCCAAATCGCAAATGGCCTGACGAATGTTTCACTTTGTGTTGCGTATGCTGGGCAACGATCCAACTTTAGGCAGCGTTTGCAGTCTAGTATTCGTCTACTTACTTCAAGGAATCCTCCTACGTGAAATCCCTCCTTGCCCTATTAGCCGTGGTTGCCCTGCCCGTGATGGCCGCCGAGCCGACCCTGTACGGGCGCTACGAATATATCCAGTTGCCGGAAATCGGCGAGACCTTCAAGGCCAAGATGGACACCGGCGCGTTGACCGCCTCGCTGTCGGCCCGCGACATCGAGACCTTCACCCGCGATGGCGAGGACTGGGTGCGGTTCCGTCTCAGCGGCAAGGACGTGAGCAACAAGGTCTACGAACACAAAGTGGCGCGCATCAGCAAGATCAAGAACCGCGCCGACGAAGATGAAGACGGCGAAGAAACCAGCGTGGCCAAGCGCCCGGTGGTGGACCTGGAAATGTGCCTGGGCAACGTCAAGCGCACGGTGGAGGTCAACCTTACCGACCGCAGCAGCTTCAACTACCCGCTGCTGATCGGGGCCAAGGCCCTGCGTGAGTTCGGCGCCGCCGTGAACCCGGCTCGTCGCTATACCGCGGACAAGCCCGACTGCTGATTGACGCCGCATAAGGCATGGGGCACCGTTCACCTTTAGCTCCCAGTGCTCGGACGCCATGCCTCATATCCTGATTGTCGAAGACGAAGCGGCCATAGCCGATACGCTGATTTTTGCCCTGCAAGGCGAAGGCTTTACCACCACCTGGCTGACCCTCGGCCAGGCGGCGCTGGAGCATCAACGCCAAACCCCGGCCGACCTGCTGATCCTCGACATCGGCCTGCCGGACATCAGCGGTTTTGAAACCTGCAAGCAACTGCGCCGCTTCAGCGAAGTACCGGTGATGTTCCTCAGTGCCCGCGACGGTGAAATCGACCGTGTGGTGGGCCTGGAAATCGGCGCGGATGATTATGTGGTCAAGCCCTTCAGCCCGCGGGAAGTGGCGGCGCGGGTCAAGGCGATCTTAAAGCGCGTGGCACCGGTGCCAGCGCCGGCCAGCGGCGGGCCGTTCCAGGTGGACCACGAGCGGGTGCAAATCCTCTATCGCGGCCAGTTGCTGGGCCTGACCCGGCATGAGTTTCGCCTGCTCAACTGCCTGCTGGAACAGCCCGGGCGGGTATTCAGCCGCGAGCAACTGCTGGATGCCGTCGGCGTGGCCGCCGATGCCGGCTACGAGCGCAATATCGACAGCCATATCAAAAGCCTGCGCAGCAAGTTGCGTGGCGTGGCCGCCGAGGCCGAGCCGATCCAGACCCATCGGGGCCTGGGCTACAGCTACAGCCCGAGCCACGCCTGATGCGCATGGGGCTGCGGATTTTCCTGGTGTATGCGCTGTTTATCGGCCTCACCGGCTACTTTGTGCTCAACACGGTGATGAAGGAAATCCGCCCCGGCGTGCGTCAGTCCACCGAGGAAACCCTGGTAGATACCGCCAACCTGCTGGCGGAAATCCTGCGTGACGATGTGAAAAACGGCACCCTTGGCCAAAGCCACTGGCCTACCGTGCTCAAGGCGTACGGCGAGCGCCAGCCGGGCGCGACGATCTGGGGGCTGGCGAAGAATCAGGTCAACCACCGCATCTATGTGACCGACGCCCGGGGCGTTGTGCTGCTGGACTCGGCAGGAACAGCCGTGGGCCAGGACTACTCGAAATGGAACGACGTGTACCTGACCCTGCGCGGTGAGTACGGCGCCCGCTCGACCCGCAGCGATGCCGATGACCCGGCGTCGTCGGTGATGCATGTCGGCGCGCCGATCCGCGATAACGGGCAGATCATCGGCGCCGTTACCGTGGCCAAGCCCAACAGTTCGCTACAGCCCTATGTCGACCGCACCGAGCGCCGCCTGCTGTGGTACGGCGCCGGCCTGGTGGCGCTGGGCTTGTTGCTGGGGGCGTTGCTGTCATGGTGGTTGAGTGCTGCGCTACGCCGCCTGACCACCTATGCCCAGGCGGTCAGCGAGGGGCGGCGCGCCGAGTTGCCGCATTATCGCGGCGGTGAACTGGCGCAGTTGTCCACCGCTGTGGAGCACATGCGCACGCAACTGGAGGGCAAGGCCTACGTCGAGCGTTACGTGCACACCCTGACCCACGAACTGAAAAGCCCGTTGGCGGCGATTCGCGGCGCGGCGGAGTTGTTGCAGGGGGAAATGACTGTCGCCCAGCAACAGCGGTTTGTCGGCAATATCGCCAGCGAAAGCGCGCGCTTGCAGCAGTTGATCGAGCGCCTGCTGAACCTGGCCCAGGTCGAGCAACGCCAGGGGCTGGAGCAGCAAGTCCCGGTACCGTTGGCCGCCTTGGTCGATGAAGTCCTCAAGGCGCAATGCGCGCGGATCGAACAGGCCGGGTTGCAGGTCGAGCGCCTGATCGAAGCGGATGTGAAGCTGTATGGCGAGCCGTTTTTACTGCGCCAGGCCTTGGGCAACCTGCTGGAAAACGCCCTGGACTTTACCCCGCCCGGCGGCACTCTGCGCTTTAGTGCCCAGGAGCGGCATCACGATGTGGATGTGTGCCTGTTCAACCAGGCCGCACCGATCCCCGAATACGCGCTGCCACGCCTGAGCGAGCGCTTCTACTCCCTGCCGCGCCCGGCCAGCGGGCGCAAAAGCACCGGCCTGGGCCTGAATTTTGTCGAAGAAGTAGTGAAGCTGCACGGCGGCTCATTGCAGATCGGCAACGTCCCGGGTGGCGTGCAAGTGGTGCTGCATCTCCACACAGTCTCCACATTGCCCTCATAAATCCCCCACAGGCCGCCGCCAGACTCTCCCCATCAAAACAGGGAGAGACCCATGAACCGCAGCCTGCTATTCAAACTGGGCGCCATCGCGCTGCTGATCCTGCTATTGCTGATTCCGTTGCTGATGATCAACGGCATCATCAACGACCGCCAGGAACTGCGCGACGGCGTCTTGATGGACATTGCCCGCAGCTCCAGCTACAGCCAGCAGGTCAGCGGGCCGTTGATGGTGGTGCCGTATCGCAAGACCGTGCGTGAGTGGAAGCTCAACGAAAAACTCAACAAACGCTATGAAGTGCTCAGCGAAGAAGATGGCCGCCTGTACTTCCTGCCGGAGCAGTTCGAACTCGACGGCAAGGTACAAACCGAACTGCGCGCCCGGGGGATCTACCAGGCGCGGCTGTTCCATGCCGACAACCGCATCAGCGGCCGCTTTGTGCTGCCGGCGCAGATGGGCATCAAGGAGGACTTTGCCGATTACACGTTTGGCCAGGCATTTTTGGCGGTCGGTATCAGCGATATCCGCGGCATTGAAAACGCCCTGAAACTGGAGCTGGGCAGCCAGCGCCTGGAGTTTGCCCCGGGCACCCAGGTGAGCTTCCTTGGCGCTGGCGTGCATGTACCGTTGCCCGCCCAGGACAGCAAGAACCCCGCGCCGCTGGACTTCGCGTTCGACCTGCGGCTGCAAGGTACCGAACAACTGCTGGTGCTGCCGGTGGGCAAGACCAGTAAGGTCAAGCTGGCCTCCAACTGGCCCCATCCAAGCTTCGTCGGCAACTTCCTACCGGTGCAGCGCGAGATCAACGACCAAGGTTTTAGCGCCAGCTGGCAGACCTCGTTTTTCTCCACCAACCTTGAAGAATCACTGGGAGGCTGTGTGGTCGGCAGTCGCTGCGAGGACTTCAACCAGCGCAGCTTCGGCGTGAACTTTATCGACCCGGTGGACCAGTACCTCAAGAGCGATCGCGCGATCAAATATGCGCTGCTGTTTATCGCCCTGACATTCGCCGGCTTCTTCCTGTTCGAAGTGCTCAAGAGCCTGGCGGTACACCCGATCCAGTACGCGTTGGTGGGGGTGGCCCTGGCGTTTTTCTACCTGCTGCTGTTGTCGCTGTCCGAGCATATCGGCTTTGCCCTGGCGTACCTGATTTCGGCCAGTGCCTGTGTGTTGTTGATCGGTTTTTATGTGTGCCATGTGCTGCGCAGCGTGGCCCACGGCCTGGGGTTCTCGGCGGGGTTGGCGGCGCTGTATGGCTTGCTGTACGGGTTGTTGAGCGCCGAGGACTACGCGCTGCTGATGGGCTCGTTGTTGCTGTTCGGGCTGCTGGGCACGGTGATGGTCCTGACGCGCAAACTGGACTGGTATGGCGTGGGCAAACGCAAGGTGGCCGAGCCGTTGGCGTTTGACCTGGAGGCGGTGCAATGATCGGCTTACGTGAGGATCAGCGGGAGAGGGGAGAGCTGGTGGCGATGATCAGGGCATTGCTGCCCGACCCTTGGAGCGGGCGTGCCTCCCCCTCGACAATGCGCCTGGAATACCTTCGCGAGCCAGCTCGCTCCTACAAGGGAGGCACCACTCAGGCCGGCGGCTGGGTCGCCAACATCGAAGGCCGCTGACTGACCTCGGCGTACCAGGTAGCCAGTTTGGGATTGCTTGAACGCCAGCGCAGGTCCGGGTGGCGAAAGTCCAGGTACGCCAGGGCGCAGGCAACGCTGATGGCGGCGATGTCGAAATGGCTGGCCAGCTCAGCGATGGCGTCCTGTTCCAACTCGGCCAGGGCGCGGCGGATTTTGTTGCGCTGCTCCTGCAGCCAGCTGTCCCAGTGTTTGTCGGCCGGGCGCAGGGCGGTTTCATAGCGTACCAACACCGCCGCGTCCATGATCCCATCGGCCGTCGAGGCCAGGGTCAGGCGGCGCCAGCGGGCCGAGCCGTCGCGGGGGATCAGCGGGTTGCCGACGTGCTGGTGGTCGAAGTAGTCGAGGATCACCCGGCTGTCGTGCAACACATTGCCATCGGCCAGGCGCAGGGCCGGGATCTTGCCCAGGGGGTTGCCCTCGTTCAACGCGGTGATCGGGTTGACCGGCGTGACCAGCACGGTCTCCAGGGCAACCCGCTCTTGCTGGCCGGTTTCGTGGAGCAGCACCAAAACTTTGCGGACAAACGGCGAAGCGGGGTTGTGGAACAAGGTCATGCTGGGCGCGAACATGGGCAATCCTCGGAAAGGGTCGGCCATAGACTAGACAGTTGCGAGGTGACTGGCGAGGGGGATCTCGGTTGTTTTTGCGGGCCTCATCGCAGGCAAGCCAGCTCCCACATTGGACGGTATTCGCACATCAAAGTGGGGGAGCTGGCTTGCCTGCGATGGCGTCCTCACGGCCGCCGCAGCAACCCCCAGACACCGATTGCCGCCGGGATCCCCAGCCCAAGCCAGCTGAGGGAATCCCAACCCCCATCCCCCAGCAACGCCGCAAACAACCCGGCAGCACTGAGCAGCCCGATCACCAAGGGCACCCCGAACACCTTCCAGAAATTCGACTGCCGGGGCCTCATGGCTTGGCCGCCTTGCGCCGCACCCACCACAGGTACACACCGCTGCCCAACACGATGATGGTCAGCACATCCAGCACCGCCCAGAGGATTTTCATCGGCATGCCGCCATAGTCGCCAAAGTGCAGGGGCTGGGACATGCCCATGGCGTCCATGTACCACGGCCGCTCGGCCACGGCGGTGACGCTCAGGTCGCTGGCGTCGATCAGCACCGGGGTCAGCAGGTGCGAGGTCAGGTGCGTGCTGCCTTTCATGAATACCGCGTAGTGATGCTCGCTGGAAAACCGCGTGCCGGGGAACGCAATAAAGTCTGGGGTCATGCCCGGTGCGACTTGTTCGGCGATGTTCAGCAGGTTGGTGGCCGGCGCACGCAAGGTCAGCGGCGGCGCGTTCTTGTAGGGTTCGATCATCGCGGTGAGGCTGTCGTTGCGCCACGCGGCGATGATCAGGTCGGCGCAGGCGCTGATCACCCCGGTGACGCCCACCACCAGCGCCCAGGTCAGGGTGACGACACCGATCAGGTTATGCAGGTCCAGCCAACGCAGGCGCGTGGACTTGTCCTGGCGCACCGTGGCGAACTTCAAGCGCCGCATGAACGGCAGGTACAACACCGTGCCGGAAACAATCGCCAGCACAAACAGCACCCCCATGAACGCCAGTAGCAATTTGCCCGGCAGCCCGGCGAACATATCCACATGCAGGCGCAGCAGGAACATCGTCAAGCCGCCATTGGCCGACGGCATCTCCACACTTTCGCCGGTGCGCGCGTCGAGCATAAAGGTGTGGGACGAATTGGGCTCGGTCCCGGCGGTGGCCGCCATGATCGCAATCACACCGTTCTTGTCGTCTTCGTCCCAGGCCAGGTACTGCATGACTTCGCCAGGGCGATGGGCCTGGGCCTTGGCCACCAGTTGCTCGAGATTGAGCTGCGGGGTATCGGCCGGCATCTGCTTGAGCTCGGGTTCATTGCCCAGCAGGTGATCGATCTCGTGGTGAAAGATCAGCGGCAGCCCGGTCAGCGCCAGCATCAGCAGGAACACGGTGCAGATCAGGCTGGTCCAGGTGTGGATGAAGGACCAGCGGCGGATGGTTGTGCTTTTCATCACGGCTCCAAAAGGCAGAAGGGCCGCAATTGGGGCGGCCCTTCATCTGCGGTTTTTAACCGTCTTAGAATTTGTAGTTCACGCTGGCGACGACGTTACGTTGGTCGCCGTAGTAGCAGTAGAAACCATCGCAGGTGGCGAGGTAGTCCTTGTTGAAGATGTTCTTGGCATCGACCGCCACGGTGACACCTTTCAGAGCGCTGCTTACGCGGCCAAGATCGTAATGGGCCGAGGCGTCGTACACCGTGTAGGAGCCAACATGGCCCCAGTCGGTATTGGCAGCGTTGCCGTAGGTATCGCCGACATAACGCACGCCTGCACCCACGCCAAAGCCGTCGAGCGGACCGCTGTGCCAGGTGTAGTCGGCCCAGGCGGTGGCTTGGTTACGAGGTACCTGATTCATGCGGTTGCCTTTTTCTGCGGCAGCGCCCTTGGTGATTTCGCTGTCGTTATAGGTGTACGAGCCTACGAGCTTGAGGCTTTCGGTGACGTCGGCGCTGGCTTCCAGTTCCAGGCCGCGCACACGCACCTCGCCTACTTGACGGGTAATGCCGCCCTCGGTAACCGACGTATTTGTCTGTGTTAGATCGAACACGGCAGCGGTCAGCAACGCCTTGGTGCCAGGCGGCTGATATTTGATCCCTGCTTCGTACTGTTTGCCTTCTGTGGGTTTGAATGCACCAGTACTGAGTACTTGTGTCCCTGAGCCCGCTTGGAACGATTCGGCGTAGGAGAGGTATGGAGTGACGCCGTTGTCGAACACATAGCTTAGTGCCGCATTACCGCTGAAGTTTTTGTCACGCTGGGTGTTGGTGGCGTCGTTCTGGTTGTGGAACGTGGTGCCGGTGTGCACCCAGTCTTCACGTCCACCAAGAGTCAGGCGCCAATTGTCGAGAGCCATTTGATCCTGTACGTACAGGCCGGTCTGCTGGGTCTTTTGGGTGTAGTCATACATGGTGAAGTATTGGACTTTGGAGAAGTCCTGCCCATACACCGGTCGATTGAAGTTGATGGTCGGAACACCGGCGGAACCCCATAGCCAGCGCGCATCGGCATCGGAGCGCTGGTGGTCCAGACCCAGCAGCAAGGTGTGGCTTACAGCGCCGGTCTGGAAGTCGGCCTGGAAGTTGTTGTCGACGGCAAACTGCCCGATGTTTTCATCGACCTTGCCGGCTGAGCGGCTCACGTTGCCATCGGCGTCTACGGCCAACTCCGGCCCGTTTGGCCAAAAACTACCCCCTGCCGTGATGCCCTGGAACGACAGGTCGTTTTTGGTATAGCGCAGGTTTTGCCGGAACTGCCAGGTATCGTTCAAGCGAGTTTCAAAGGCATAGCCGAGCGCATAGTAAGTGCGGTCGTAGAATTCCCAGTCCGGATCACCGAGGTTCTTGTGGTGGGAAATTTTGCCGGCAGGCGATGACAATTTGGTGCCCTGTAGCGGCAGGAATTGACCCGTGATCCCGGTGTCGTCGCGGGTGAACTGCGAGAGCAGGGTCAGCTTGGTGTCGTCGTTGATGTTCCACGTCAGGCTGGGCGCGACGTTGTAGCGTTTGTCAGGGATATGATCGACCGCTGTATCGCTGTCACGCACCACGCCACCGATACGGTAGAGGAATTGTCCTTCGTCATCGATTTTTCCGGTGCTATCGAAGTTGATCTGCTTGTGGTTATTGGTACCGGTTTGTACCTCGACCTCGTGACTGCTTTCAGCTTGTGGGCGACGGCTGACCATATCCAGCAAGCCACCGGGAGGCGTCTGACCGTAGACGGAGGAAGCCGGACCGCGCAGTACAGCGATACGCTCCAGGCTCCAAGTGTCAACTTTTGGCGTAGCGTAGTTGCCCTTTGGCAAAGGCAGGCCGTCGAGGAATTGGGTCGGTACAAAACCGCGTACCAGTAACCAATCGCTGCGCGAGTCAGAACCATAGCCGCTGCTCTGCACCCCTGCGGTGTAGCGCAGCGCGTCGTTGAGGTTCAGAACTGAGCGGTCTTCCATTTGTTTACGGGTGATTACTGTCACGGAGCGCGGCAATTCGGCAATTGGCGTATCGGTCTTGGTCCCAGCCGCCGTACGCGTAGCCACATAACCCTCCACCGGCCCCCACGCGCTCTCGTAATTCCCCTGCCCGGTGATATTGGTCTGCGGCAACGACACCACACCCTCTGGAATCGCCACCAGGCTGTAGGTGCCCGCGCTGCTTTGCTCCAGCTGCAACCCAGTGCCACGCAAGGCCTCGCGCAGTGCGCCCGGGGCATCGAACTGGCCCTTGACCGGGGCCGAGGTCTTGCCGGCGGCCAGTGCCGGGCTGAGGGTCAGTGCGAGGCCGGCCTGGCTGGCGATCTGGTTCAGGGTGCTGGCCAACGGTGCGGCCGGCAGGTTGTAGGCACGCACGCTGGATGCCTGTTCGGCAGCGATCAGCGCAGTGCTGGCCAGCGGGGCGCTGAGGGCGATCGCCACGGCTAGCAGGCTGGGGCGCAACAAGGTGTCTAGTGTGCGGGACATAGGGCGGCTCCGGAATGGAAATATTTCTCAATTGCCTAGGTGCCGGATGAGAATCAAAAAGTGATAGGGCCAAGTGAAAATAAATCTGTGAATGCTCACAACTCTTCGTAATGCATGGCCCTCAAGGCTCAGGATAGCGGTGTTTTTCAGCCGACGGCCCACTGCAGTTTGTTGGCCAGTGCATCGGGGTATGGCGCTGTATCGGCGATTGCCGCGCGGGTGGCCTCGCCATGGCCGAACGCCTCAATCAATAGCTCAACGTGCGCGGTGAGGAAATCGCTCAACGCATCAAGGCGCTCCTCAAGGGCGCGGTAGCGCGCAATGTCCATAAGGCCTTCGCTGATAAACCAGGCGGCGTGTTTATTCAGGTATTCCAGCACATACATCCCGCACAACGCGCTACCCAGTTCCCTGGCCAGGCCCTGGGGCAGCGAGTGGCTCGCTTGCACCGCGCTCTGGATGGCCAGGCGCTGGGCGTAGGCCTCACCCGCGCGGGCAACGATCATCAATTGCGAGTTCCATACCTGCATGTCGTCCTCACCCTCGCCGCTATGCTGGGCGACATGCTCGGCCACTTGCTTGAGCAAGCGATACTCCAGGGTGTGCGCCATGGCCTGCCAGTACGCGGCATCATCCAGTGCACCTTGCGGGTCTGGCCGGGTGGGTTCGTCCAAGGGCTGACCGATCAGGACCTTGGCTGCGTCCAACAGGATCATGCGGTTATTGCCCCCGGCATCCTGGTAGATCTTGGCCATGCCTTCGTAGTCGGCGAAGCGATTGAGGTTGAGCGCGCCGGCCACTCCGCAGCGCAATCGGCATTCGGTGGCCAGCGCCTCGGCGGCGGGGGCGCAGAGGGCCTTGGTCAGGGCCAGGGTCTGGCTGATGGCGGCCCATGGGGTCCACGTCGCGTCGCCGCTGCCGGTGGTCTGCAGCGATGCCTGGCTGGCCGTGCCTTCGATCCACAGGCGCGCGGAGTCATTGGCAAAGCACTTCATGACGTAGGCCGTGGCCAGGCAGCCGAACAGCGCACGGCGTTGGGTACGAAAAGCCAGCAAGCCGGTGCCGTTGCCGATCCGCGCCTGGGTGGTGCGCCGGTTGGCATGGGTCAGGGCCAGGGTTGCACAGGCCAGCATCACCGAACTCAAGCCGATACCGACCATGGCCCAGACATTTTTGGGCGCAAACAGTGAGCGAATCAGGCGGCGGTCGGTGCTGCCCAATGGGTCGTGGAAGTGATTGGCCGCGTCGATCGAAGCGCCATCGCACAGCCACGCGTCGAACGGTAGACGCACCCGGTCAAAGCTTGCCAGGCCATAATCGAGCGGCACTGCGCGAATCTCCGCCGGTGACGACATGCAAACCCCTGGGCGCGGGCCCTTGGCGTCACTCAGTGGCAGTACAAACGCGAACACGCCACAGGCCTGGCCCTGCACGGTTACCTGGGCAAACACCACGCCCATCTTGTCCAGGTTATTGATGCCGACGTTGGCGAATTTCAGCGCCGCTTTGTTTGGCGTGTTCAGCACAAACGTGCGGGTTTTGGGGTCGAATACTGCTTCGACACAGGCCCCCATATGGGAGTTGCTGCGACCTATCTCAGTCAGTGCGTACACCCCAAGTCTCGCGCCCGTTTCCAGTTGATGTCGCCACTGCGCAGCGTGCGGGTGATCCTGTTCGAACGCCAGGAGTGTGCCGATGCACAGCCCTTGCTGAATCACGCAGCCCATAAAAAGCGAGGGGTCGTTGATCGCCGCGTGAGAGGCCACGGCCATCAGTAACTGCGGTTGTGCAAACCCGTGAATGCCTTCGGGCAGTTGCCGCATCAGGTGCTGCAAGCGCTGGTAGGTATGGCGGTGGCCGTCGTGAAAGCTCTGGTTGGCGCGGGGGCGCAGTTCAGGGTCGCGGAAAATTTTCGCCATGTGTGCGTGAACCTGGGCATCGACCGGGCCATTGGCCAGGCCGCGCAGGGCCATGATCGCTTCGTGTTCGAGGGGTGTCTTGGTCAGCAACAGGCGCAGGATTTCGATGGGTTGTGCCAGCGGCGCGTAGACCTGTGCATCGGGCAAGCTCTTGTGTATGCACGTGGACAGGCCGTTGTTCACCCCGAGGTCGATAAACACGGTGTGTTCGTCCGTCGGCAGCTGCGCCAAGGTGTGGGGCAGGTTGGTCGGCTGCGTGACACCCCGGGTAAACATGTGGTGCAGGTCATCCTCGGGTTCGTAGCGGCGCCCCAGTACGGTGGAGTAGATCGGTGTATGGAACGGCTGGGGTATCAGGGGCTGCAGGTTTTCGTAGAGCTTGCGGGCAACTTCCAGGTGAGGGGGGTAGTGGGAAGCGTACGCGATGGGGATCGGGCGCAAGGGCGGCGCGTTGCCGTCATGGTGGGCACGCAGGTGCTCAAGGTCTGCCGTCTCGCCGCTGATGATGCATTGCGCCGGTGCGTTGACCGAGCCCAGTACCAGGTTGCGCTCGGGGAAGCGGTCCAGCAGTGCTTGGGTGGCCGGCGCCGAAAGGTTGATCAGCAGCATGCTGCCTCGGCCCTCCTCGTCGCGGTAGGCGGCATTGAGAGCGCACACCGCGCGTGCCCCCTGCGCAATGTCGAGCACGCCGCCACAGACCCTGGCCGCAATTTCGCCGAAACTTTGCGCTACGATCAGGGCAGGGACCACACCTGCCGCCTGGAGCAATTGATTGAGTACCACCGCTGCGCCATATAGCGCCAACTGGGCAACGCCGGAAGGCAGGGGGAGTGCGTGATCATGGGTCAGCAGAACCTGGGTCACTAATCCAGGGTGCGGATCTGGCTCGTATTGGGCCGCCTGGTGTTCGATGATCGTCAGGGTCGCGTCAATTTGCTCCCGCGCTTGGGGAACGCACTGATACAACTCTGCCAAAGCGCCACAGGGGTCGCTGCCTTGGCCAGGAAAGCTAAAGACATAGTTCTGACGGTAAACATTGAGTTGGGTTGACATGGGTCCATCCTCGTTGGCCTAACAGAAACGCTTTAGCCAGCGGGTTGCCGGCAAAGCGAAGGCTTATTGGATGGCAAAAGGTAGTGTTCATAACCTGTGAAAAATGACAGTTTTTTGGACTTTTTCGAAATTGTCTTTATTCAGTTGTTACTAGCAGCGCTGCCTGGCGCGGGCCCGGCGGCCACGTTTACCCACCATGGCGTACGCTGCTGGATCTGCACCGGCAAAGTCGGCAGCAGGGCATTCAAGGCCAGGTCGGTGTCGTGCAGCGGGAAGCTGCCAGTGATGCGCAGGTCGGCGACGTTTTTGTCCACGCCCAGGTAGCCGGTGCGGTAGCGCGACAGTTCCTCGACCACATCCGCCAGCCGCGCGTTGTCGACCACCAGCATGCCGCGGGTCCAGGCGTCGGTGCCGGGGCTGACGGCGAGCAACGGGCCAAGGCCGTCATGGCGCATCAGCACCTGCTGGCCTTCCTTGAACACCTGCTCCTGCTGCACCGCCTCGGGCTGCGCCGCGACGGCCGACTGCAACACGCTGAGCCGCGTTCCGTCGTCCTCGCGCTCGACGATAAACCGCGTACCCAGGGCGCGCAGGCTGCCGTCGCGGGTCTGGACGAAAAAGGGGCGCGCGTCGTTATGGCCGGTCTCTACGAGAATCTCGCCGTCCTGCAACACAATCACCCGGCGTTTTTCGTCAAAGCGCACATCAATGGCGCTGTGGGTATTGAGGTTGATCAGCGTGCCATCGGCCAGTTTCAGGGTGCGTTGTTCGCCGGTGGCGGTGCGTTGGTCGGCCAGCCAATAGTCGAGGGGCGCGTAGCGCTGGCCGGCGAACAGCGCCAGGCCGCAGACCAGCACCACACTGGCCAGGCCACTGCCGAGCTTGCGCACCCGGCGGCGGATACTTTCGCGCGATTGCAGCAACGCCGCCCGCGCCGGGCCGCTGGCCACACTGAAGCGCTGGTCGAGCATGCCCAGTTGGCGCCAGGCGCGGGCATGTTCGTCGCTGCTGGCCAGCCACTTATTGAATTCTTCCTGCTCTACGGCGCTGCGATCCCCGCAATCCAGGGACAGTTGCCAGGCTATCGCAGCATCCAGCACTCGTGCCGAAACCGGTTTGGAACTGATCTGAGTCACAGCGGCTCGCCATACAGCGCGATGTAGCACTGGCGAATACCCTGGGCCAGGTACTGGCGCACCCGCGGCACGGAAACCCCCAGGCGCTGGGCGATTTCGGCGTGGCCCAGGCCATCGAGACGGTTATAGAGGAAGGCGGCGCGGGCCTTGCTGGAGAGTTTGCCGAGCAGGCGGTCGATGGCCTTGAGGTCTTCGAGGATCAGGTGCTGTTCTTCTGGGGACGGGTGTTCGCTTTCCGGAAGCAGCATCAGTTCGCTGAGGTAGGCCTGTTCCAGCGCGGCGCGGCGGAAATAGTCGAACAACAGGCCCTTGGCGATGGCCACCAGGAACGCCCGGGGCTCGCGGGGTTCGCGCAGTTCTTCACGGCCCAGCAGGCGCATGAAGGTGTCCTGGCTGAGGTCTTCGGCCCGACTGGGGCAGGCCACGTTGCGCCGCAGCCATGCCAGCAGCCAGCCGCGATGGTCACGGTACAACGTGCCAACAAGCTCACTGTGGGGACTTTGGGCTGACGACAAGGCATCACCAATCGAGATGTTTAAACTAACGAGAATTATTCGCGATTGTGGCAGAGGCAGCGGATGGGTGCAATTGGCGTTGGTCGGGTGATGCTTCCTATAGGGAGGGGGCCTGCTTGCGGCGTTTCCATTGGCTCAGGCGCTGTTGCAGTGCCGCCGGGCTGTCCAGCCCTTGCTGGCGGGCGCGGCTGAACAGAATCAACATCAATTCAGCGGTGGCCAGGGCGTCGGCGCTGGCGTGATGGCGTTCGCCGACTTGCAGGTTGAAGTGGCCGACCCAGTCATCCAGGCCCGCTTCGCGAATATGCGCCTGCGGGCACAGCAGCGGCGCCAGGTCCGCCACGTCGAGGAATGGATGAGCCAGGCGATAACCCAGGCTGTCCTTGAGCGCGCGCCCAAGCATGTGTTGGTCGAACGGTGCATGGAACGCCAGCAGCGGGCTGTCGCCGACAAAATCCATGAAGTCCAGCAACGCCTCGGCCGGATCGCAACCGGCGGCGATCGCACTGGGGCCGAGGCCGTGGATCAGTACGCTGGGGCTGAGTTTGGTTTGAGCCCGCAGCAGGGTGCGTTCGAACTGCTGGGAAAAGTCGATGGCACCGTCTTCAATGACCACCGCGCCAATCGACAGCACCAGGTCGCGATTGAGGTTCAGGCCGCTGGTTTCCAGGTCCAGGACGACCCAGCGCTGCTCGCGCAAACTGTGTTCGCCGAGCGCCTTGGGGGCGGCCAGGTGTTGCAGGCGCGCCTGTTGAGCGGCATCCAGGCCCGGCCGCGCAGGGCGCAGCCAACTGAACAGGCTCACAGTTGATACCTCAGGGCCAGGCTGCTTTGCAGGCGCTGGGCCTGGCGCAGGGATTCACGCAGGATGCGCCGGTCCAGATGGTTGAGGCTGTCGGGGTCGACCCGGTTGGAGTACGGCTGGTTCTCGCGGGTCTGCAACTGGTGCTGCTGCATGCGGGTTTGCTGGATAAAGTGGTAGGCCTCTTCATAGGCCGCGCCGTCCAGGCGTTCGATCACCTCGTGCTCCACCAGTTGGCGTAAACGCTCCAGGGTGTTGTTGGCTGCGATCCCGTTAGCCAGGGCCAACAGGCGTGCGCCATCGACGAAGGGCGTCAAACCCTGCACCTTGAGGTCCAGGGTGGCCTTGTCCGAGCCCTTGCGCGTCAGCACGAAGTCACGGAAGCGCCCCACCGGCGGGCGCTGGCGCAAGGCGTTCTCGGCCATCATCCGCTGGAACAGGCGATTGTCCGCGACCTGGTCAAGAATGCCCTGGCGCAGTTGCTCGCAACCCTGTTCATCGCCCCACACCACCCGCAGGTCGAAGTAGATGCTGGATTTGAGCAGGTTCTCCGGCGTCGCCTCGCGGATAAACGCAGCAAAACGCCGGGCCCACTCGGCGCGGGACAGGCACAGTTCGGGGTTGCCGGCCATGATATTGCCCTTGCACAGGGTAAAGCCGCACAGCGCCAGGCTCTGGTTGATCTGCTGCGCCAGCGGCAACAGCAGGCCGCGAATCTCGGCCGCATGGGCCGCGTCACGGGCGTCGAACAGAATGCCGTTGTCCTGGTCGGTGTGCAGCGTCTGCTCGCGGCGGCCTTCGCTGCCGAAACACAGCCAACTGAACGGCACGCCGGGGTCGCCCTTGTCGGCGATGCTCAGCTCGATGACCCGGCACACCGTGTGGTCGTTGAGCAGGGTGATGATATGGGTGATCTGGGTCGAGGACGCGCCATGGGCCAGCATGCGTTCGACCAACTGGCCGATTTCGCCACGGATCGCCACCAGGTTGTCGACCCGGGGCGCGTTGCGGATGGTACGCGCCAGGTGCACCAGGTCGACCCGTTGCAGGGAAAACAGATCGCGCTCGGACACCACGCCACACAGGCGCCGATCCTTGACCAGGCACACGTGGGCGATATGCCGTTCGGTCATGGCAATCGCGGCATCAAATGCGCTGTGATCCGGGCTGAGGAAAAACGGCGCCTGGGTCATGTGCTGTTCGATGGCCTGGCTGAAGTCGCTGGTGCCATCGGCGACCACCTGGCGCAGGTCGCGCAGGGTGAAGATCCCCAGGGGCGCCTTGTGTTCATCGACCACCACGATGCTGCCGACCTGCTGCTCGTGCATCAGCGTGACCGCCTCGCGCAGCGGCGTCAGCGGGCTGCACGTCACCGGGTGGCGCATGGCCAACTCGCCCAGGCGGGTGTTCAACGAGTATTGGGTACCGAGGGTTTCCACGGCCTTTTGCTGCACCTGCTGGTTGACCTGGTCCAACAGGCTGCTGACCCCGCGCAAGGCAAAATCACGGAACGGGCTGGACAGGGCAAACAGCTTGATAAAGGCCGGCTTGTTCAATTGCAGGCAGAAGGTATCTTCGGCGGCCTTGTGCTCGGTGCGGGTCGCCCGCTCCCCCAGCAGCGCGGCCAGGGGGAAGCATTCGCCGGTGGTGATTTCGAAGGTGGTTTGCGCCGAATCCGGCCGCTCGCCCACCACACGCCCTTGCTTGACGATGTAGAAGTGCTCCACGGGGCCTGCCGAGGGCTTGAGAATGCTCTCGCCGGGGCCATAGAAGCGCAATTGGCACTGTTCCACCAGAAACGCCAGGTGGGCGTTTTCCATTTGGTTGAACGGCGGGAAGCGTTGCAGGAATTGCAGGGTGCCGTGAATGTTCTGCAACACCGCAGTTTTCCCTGCCTGGGTGAAAGCATCAGCTTTACTCATAACCATGACCGCAGTTTTTTTGTCGTTATCGTCCCTCATGGTCGACCCCCACGCGGCGGGTGCCCATTGGACGTAAGTCTAGGTAGCTATCCGGCCTTCAATGACTAGGGAAAAACCTTACATGAATATGGTCCAAACCCCGTAGATCTCCCACTAGGAAATCTATCCGACGAAGTGCACATTGTTCGCCCTTCCGGCGATGTCTGACTTCTGTGCTGGGAGATTGAGAGAAACTGCCGAGAAATCTATGCCCGACCAAGATATTTTGAGTGATGCCGAGCGCGAGGCGCTGAGCGCCGTGATGCTGGAGCCTGATCTACCGCCGCAACGGGTGCTGATCGTCGATGACGATAAAGACGCCCGTGAACTGCTGGCGGAAATTCTCGGGCTCGATGGCATTCGCTGCATGACGGCGGACAGTGGCGAGGCGGCATGGCAACTGCTCAATTCCAGTACCTCCATCGGGTTGTTGATCACGGATCTGCGCATGGCGCCCAGCAATGGCCTGGAGTTGATCCGAAAAGTGCGTGGCTCCACCCGCGCGGCGTTGCCGATCATCATCATGTCGGGGGATGCCGAGGCGCCGGATGTTATTGATGCGATGCATTTGAGTGTGGTGGACTTTTTGCTCAAGCCGATTGATAGCGTGAAGTTGGCGAAGATGGTCAAGCGCGAGTTGGGGATGGCTCCGTAGCCGAGGGACCGTTGGTCGGCACTGTCAGATTTCACAGTATCGGGTGTTTGAGGGGGGCCTGTTTAATCGTTGAGAGGGTGCTGGTTTGGGATCGGTGCCCCAACTAATGAAGCGAACAGGAGTTCACCATGAGTACTGAAAAACAAGCCGGTGGAAAAATTGAGGCACTGCGCCGTGGCACGGGGTCTTCAGACATCCAGTTCAAGATAGGTGGGCATACTCAGGGTTTTAGCGCGAATCATTTATCCGGTTCTCGGTTCTATGTTTTTATGACATCTATCGATGCAGAACTGCGTATTGATTACGGCAAGAGTTTGTCGGAGGGCACACATGTGCTAGCACATGAAACTTTTGGTGTGGAGTTTCTCAGTCCATCAGGTAACTTCTATGAAACCGTAACAGGCGGGTCAATCACGGTGCATGTTTCAGGTGGGACCTTTAGTGGCGAACTGAATAATGTAGACGTCGCGGGGGGAACCGGAACCGTACGGCTCAACGGCACTTACGATATTACTATCTAGGTGTTGACCTTTTTTCTTTGCAAATAAAAAGCCCTGATCTATTGAACAGGGCTTTTTAGTTTTATCAATTACTTAAAGGCCATTCCTGGCCTTGAACTCCCGCCGCCGACGATGCAACACCGGCTCGGTATAACCATTGGGCTGCTGGGTCCCTTCAATCACCAACTCCACCGCGGCCTGGAACGCGATATTGCTGTCGAAGTCCGGAGCCAGCGGGCGGTACAGCGCATCCCCGGCGTTCTGCCGATCCACTACCGGCGCCATGCGCTTGAGGCTTTCCATGACCTGGGCCTGGCTGACCACGCCATGGCGCAACCAGTTGGCGATGTGCTGGCTGGAGATACGCAGGGTGGCGCGGTCTTCCATCAGGCCTACATCGTTGATGTCCGGCACTTTCGAGCAACCCACGCCCTGGTCGATCCAGCGCACCACATAACCGAGGATGCCCTGGGCGTTGTTGTCCAGTTCGTTGCGGATTTCTTCCTCGGACCAGTCGGTATTCTGCGCCAGGGGGATGGTGAGGATATCGTCCACCGAAGCGCGTTCGCGCTTGGCCAGTTCGGCCTGGCGGGCAAAGACGTCGACCTTGTGATAATGCAGCGCGTGCAGCGCAGCGGCGGTCGGCGACGGTACCCACGCAGTGTTGGCGCCCGCCAGCGGGTGCGCGATCTTCTGCTCGAGCATCGCGGCCATCAGGTCGGGCATGGCCCACATGCCTTTACCGATCTGCGCACGGCCCTGCAGGCCGGTGCTCAAGCCGATATCGACGTTCCAGTTTTCGTAGGCGCCGATCCACTTTTCGGCCTTCATCGCGGCCTTGCGCACCATCGCGCCAGCTTCCATGGAGGTGTGGATTTCGTCGCCGGTACGGTCGAGGAAGCCGGTGTTGATAAACACCACGCGCTCGCTGGCCGCCTTGATACAGGCCTTGAGGTTGACCGTGGTGCGGCGCTCCTCGTCCATGATCCCGACTTTCAGGGTGTTGCGCGGCAGGTTCAGCACGTCTTCGATGCGCCCGAACAGCTCGTTGGTGAACGCCGCTTCTTCCGGGCCGTGCATTTTCGGCTTGACGATGTACACCGAGCCGGTGCGGCTGTTCTTGCGGCTGTTGTTGCCATTGAGGCTGTGGATCGCGGCCAGGCTGGTGATCAGGCCGTCGAGGATGCCTTCGGGCACTTCATTGCCCTGGGCATCGAGGATCGCGTCGATGGTCATCAGGTGGCCAACGTTACGCACGAACAGCAGCGAGCGACCATGCAAGGTCACCGCGTTGCCATCGACACCGGTGTAGGTGCGGTCGGCGTTCATGGTACGGGTGAAGGTCTTGCCGCCCTTGGCCACTTCTTCGGTCAGGTCGCCCTTCATCAGGCCGAGCCAGTTGCGGTAGATCACCACTTTGTCATCGGCATCGACGGCGGCCACCGAGTCTTCGCAGTCCATGATGGTGGTCAGCGCGGCTTCCATCAGGATGTCTTTGACGCCGGCGGCGTCGGTCTGGCCGACCGGGGTGCTGGCGTCGACCTGGATTTCGAAATGCAGGCCGTTGTGCTTCAACAAAATTGCGATGGGCTGGGCGGCATCGCCCTGGTAGCCGATCAACTGGGCATCGCTGCGCAGGCCGCTGTTGCTGCCGCCCTTGAGGCTGACTATCAGCTTGCCATCGACAATCTTGTAGCCGGTGGAGTCGACATGGCTGCCGGCGGTGAGCGGTGTGGCTTCGTCGAGGAACGCACGGGCGAAGGCGATAACCTTGTCACCACGCACCTTGTTGTAGCCCTGGCCTTTCTCGGCGCCGTTGGCTTCGCTGATGGCATCGGTGCCATACAGCGCGTCGTACAGCGAGCCCCAGCGGGCGTTGGAGGCGTTGAGGGCGAACCGCGCATTCATCACCGGCACCACCAGCTGGGGGCCGGCCATGCGGGCGATTTCGTCATCGACGTTTTGGGTGGTCGCTTGGAAATCCGCCGCTTCTGGCAGCAGGTAGCCAATATCTTGCAGGAAGGCTTTGTAGGCCACCGCGTCGTGGGCCTGGCCGGCGTGGGTCTGGTGCCAGGCATCGATCCGCGCTTGGAAATCGTCGCGTTTGGCGAGTAGGGCTTTGTTCTTCGGTGCCAGGTCGTGGATGACCTTGTCGGCACCGGCCCAGAACTGGTCGGCGGTCAGGCCGGTACCGGGAATGGCTTCGTTGTTCACGAAGTCGAACAGGACTTTGGCGACCTGCAGGCCACCGACTTGAACGTGTTCAGTCATTGCTTGCCTCACTCTGCGGAGCTAATTCGCTTTTCAGCTTTTCAATTTACCAATGAAGCCTCTGGCCATTTAAACCACAAACCCAAGGCACCAGTACATGCCATCAACGGCGGCTGGGCGGTTCCAATCAACGGCGCAAGGCTTGCTGACGGGGTGTTCGGGGTTCTAACGGCGCCTGGGCAGACATCGACCTAACGTTATGTAGTGCGCGCCGAGGCATACTACATGATGAGTTGCGGTTGTGAAAATTAGACTAAATACGTCGTTTAGCGACCCACTTTGGTTGTACGGTCACAGCGGGGTATGGGATGTTCTCAAAAAACCAATGGATTGTTCCAGATAAATATAAAAATGGTACACGATTTGTTTTTCTTCACTGCCATGGGGTCAACGTGGAAGCTGGCTTGCCTGCGATGGTTCCCGGCTCCTACATGAGCACATCTGCCTATACTGGCTAATCCATAAAAGAGGGCTGTTGCCATGGACCATCTCGTACTCACCGTGATCGCCGCCGACAAACCCGGCGTGGTCGAACGTGTTGCCCACTGCATTGCCGAGCGCGGTGGCAACTGGCTGGAAAGTCGCATGGCTCATATGGCCGGGCAATTTGCCGGGATCCTGCGGGTCAGCGTGCCGATGGAAAACCGCAGCGAGTTGGTCAGCGCCCTGGAGGATTTGTCTACCCATGGCATCCGTGTGCTGGTGGGCGAGAGCAGCGGCGCGCAGGCATCGGCGAGCAAGCCGATCCTGATGACCCTGGTGGGCAATGACCGGCCGGGGATCGTGCGCGAGATCACCGCACTGTTGAGCAAGCAAGGGGTCAACCTGGAACGCCTGAGCACCGACGTGCGCCCGGCGCCCATGAGCAGCGACCCGTTGTTTCACGCCGAAGCTGCGTTGGCCGTGCCGTCCAGCCTGGCGCTGGACACGCTGCAAGCCGCCCTGGAAACCCTGGCCGACGATCTAATGGTGGAGTTGCAGCTGCGCAGCGAGGAATAACCGTCCACAGGGTTGTTCATGGAAATCTTGCATGGGCCTGTGGATAAGCTGTAGAGACCCGGCGCCAGGCCACGCCGGCCGTGGCTTGTGGCGCTTTGAGCAAAAAACGAGCAATTTCAACGGCTTGTGCACAAACGCCGGGGATCAGGTTGTGGATAACCTTGGGGTGAAACCCTGCAAGCCACACCGGCCGTGGCTTGTAGGGTTTTGTACGTTATTTGATCAGCGTTTGCGCAGGCTGAGCCACGCATCCACGCTGTAGACCGCCAGCCCCGCCCAGATAAACACAAAGGCCACCAGGCTGGCGGGCGTCATGTGTTCGTCGAACAGCAGTACCGCCTGCAGCAGCACCAGGGTCGGTGCCAGGTACTGTAGGAAGCCGAGGGTGGTGTAGGGCAAATGCCGCGCCGCAGCGTTGAAACACACCAGTGGGATCAACGTCACCGGGCCTGCAGCCACCAGCCACCAGGCTTCGGAAGTGCTCCAGAACGCTAGGTTGGCACTATGGGCGGTGGGGTTGAGCAGCAGCCACGCCAGGGCGATCGGCACCAGCATCCAGGTTTCCACCACCAGCCCGGGCAGCGCCTTGACCGGCGCCTGCTTGCGGATCAAGCCGTAGAAGCCAAAGGTCAGCGCCAGCACCAGCGAGACCCACGGCAGACTCCCCACCTGCCACACCTGTTGCGCCACACCCACGGCGGCCAGCCCGACGGCCACCCATTGCAGGCGCCGCAGGCGCTCGCCAAGCAGCAGCATGCCCAGCAGCACGTTGACCAGCGGGTTGATGTAGTACCCCAGGCTGGCTTCGAGCATGCGCCCACTGTTGACCGACCACACATAGGTCAGCCAGTTGCCCGCGATCAACGAGCCGCTCAACGCCAGGATCGCCAGGCGCTTGGGGTTGTCCCGTAGTTCGCGCCACCAGCCGGGGTGTTTCCACACCAGCAGCAGCAAACCGCCGAACAGCGCCGACCACAGCACGCGGTGGACGATGATTTCGGCAGCCGGCACGCTGGCGATGGCTTTGAAGTAGAGCGGGAACAGGCCCCAGATGACGTAGGCACTCAGGCCCAGGATGTACCCGCGACGCGGGTTGGCGGCTTGCATGCAGAATCCTTGCTTAGGCAACTAACAATGCGGCGATTGTAAGGATGTTTGTCAGCAAATGTGTGCTGAAAACTCAATCGCCACAAAACTTGCCGGCGATGGCGCCCTCGGGTTGGGGGGGCTGTTGAGGATGCCATCGCCAGCAAGCCGGCTCCTACCGGGGTCAGAACAATTTCAGGGGTTCTTCGTTGAGTGCAGACAGTTGCTCGCGCAGCGCCAGCACCTGGTCGCCCCAGTACCGTTCGCTGCCGAACCACGGGAAGCTGTGGGGGAACGCCGGGTCATCCCAGCGCCGCGCCAGCCAGGCGCTGTAGTGCATCAGGCGCAGGGCGCGCAGGGGTTCGATCAGCGCCAGTTCGCGGGGATCGAAATCGTGGAATTCCTGGTAGCCGTCCATCAGTTCCGACAGCTGCCCCAGGCATTCCTGCCGATCGCCGGCCAGCATCATCCACAGATCCTGCACCGCCGGGCCCATGCGGCAGTCGTCGAGGTCGACGATATGGAACATCTCGTCGCGACACATCATGTTGCCGGGGTGGCAGTCGCCATGCATGCGGATGTTCTTGTGTGGCGTGGCGCTGTACACATCCTCAACGCGCTTGAGCAGGTCGCGGGCCACGGATTCGTAGGCGGGCAACAGGCTCTTGGGGATGAAATTGCCTTCGAGCAAGGTGTTCAGGGAGTCATGGCCGAAGTTCTTCACGCCCAGGGCTTCGCGGTGCTCGAAAGGGCGGGTGGCGCCGACAGCATGCAAGCGCCCAAGCAACTGCCCGAGGCGGTACAACTGATCGAGATTGCCTGGCTCCGGCGCCCGGCCACCACGGCGGGGGAACAGGGTGAAACGGAAACCCGCGTGTTCGAACAGGCTTTCGCCGTTGTGGATCATCGGCGCCACGACCGGGACTTCGCACTCGGCCAGTTCGAAGGTGAAGCGGTGTTCTTCGAGGATTGCCTCGTTGGTCCAGCGCTGGGGCCGGTAGAACTTGGCGATCAGCGGCTCGGAGTCTTCGATGCCGACTTGATAGACACGATTCTCGTAACTGTTGAGCGCCAAGACGCGGGCGTCGCTGAGAAAACCGATGCTTTCGACAGCGTCGAGAACCAGGTCGGGGGTCAATGTTTCAAACGGGTGGGCCATGCGAACTCCTGCGCGCAGCAGGTCGCCGCGTCCGGCCGGGTATGGTAGCGCACCGGGCCGTGGATAGGTGGCGCGTGTGCCATCGTGTGGGAGCGGGCTTGCCCGCGATGGGCCCTGAAGATCAGCTAAACCGGCGTGCCCAACAACACATTGCTCGGCGCAAACTGCACCTGAACCTGCGTGCCTTCACCCGCCCCCAGCGCCTTGAGCTGCTCGGGCGCTGCCAACGCGCACAGCACCAGGCCACTGGGCAAGACAATGCGCACCTCACTGGGCCCATCATCGGCATCAAGGATGGCCTCGACCTGGCCGCCCATGCAGTTAAACCCAGGCACCGGCGCCTGGTCAGCCGCGATCAGCTCCAGCCAGCCAGCCTTGATCAAGGCCACTACTTGCGTACCGGTTTCCAGTTCCAGGCGCAGGGTGCTGTCATGGGTGATCTGGGCATCGAGGGTCAAGCCACCGGCCAGTTCCAGGCGTACTCGATCATTGCGGCCGTGGCTGTCGATGGCGACCACCTGGCCATGCAATTGATTACGCGCGCTGGTGCGCAGCATCAGGCGGCCCAGCAGGTTGAGGTCGCTGGCGTCTTCGGCGGCTTCCAGCACCTGGGCTTGCAGGGTTTGCAGGCGCTGATACAGGCGCAACACCCGCTCACCTTCTGCCGAGAGTCGCGCACCACCGCCGCCCTTGCCGCCGACGCTGCGCTCGACCAGGGGCTTTTGCGCCAGGTTGTTCAGCTCATCGATGGCATCCCACGCGGCCTTGTAGCTCAAGCCGGCACTTTTTGCGGCGCGGGTGATGGAGCCTTGCTCGGCGATATGTTGCAGCAAGGCGATGCGCTGCGGGCGGCGGACAATATGTTGGCTCAACAGGGACGGTAAAGGCATGGCGAACGGCTGCACACTGGCTTGGAATACCCGGGACGTTGCGGGCACGCGCCGCCAGAGTCAAGTCATGTGCCGGGCTTGGGCGTGCGCGCCAGGCAATACACGTCAACCTGGCGCGCGCCGGCCTGCATCAGCAGGCGGGCCATGCTGTGGGCGGTGGCGCCGGTGGTCAGCACATCGTCCACCAGTGCCAGGTGCTGGCCCTGCACCTGCGCGCCGGGGGCCAGGGCAAAGGCCTTGAGCAGGTTGCGCTGGCGCTGTTTGGCGTCCAGTTGTTGCTGGGCAACGGTGTCATGGGGGCGCAACAGCAGGTGTTCATCCAGGGGCAGGTCCAGGTCCCGGCTCAGCCAGCGGGCGAGCATGGCGGCCTGGTTGTAGCCGCGTTGGCGCAGGCGTTTGGCGGCCATCGGCACCGGGAGTAAGCGGTCGGGGCGGGCCAGTTCGGCGTTGTCGAAGCGGTCTTGCAGGCATTGGCGCAACAGGCTCGCCAGCATCTGCCCCAGCGGCCATCTGCCCTGGTGCTTGAAGCGGCTGATCAGGCTGTCCAGCGGAAAGCCATAGGTCCAGGGCGCGACCACTTGCCTGAATGCGGGCGGCGAGCGCTGGCATTGGCCGCAGACCAGCCCGCTGATCGGCAAGGGCAGCGCGCACACCTCGCAGCCGTCCGTCAGCCACGGCAGGTCGATTTCGCAGGTATTGCACAGGGTCGCGGCTGAATGTGTGGCTTCGTCGCAGAGCAGGCACATCTGGTTGCTTTTTAGCCAGATGTAAACCTCATGTTTGTAGTCAGGTTGACAGTGCATGAATCTTCCTTAAATATGCCGAGCATCCGTGTCGTGCCTGTGGGTATTGCCCTACCCACAGCGCTTGCCCAAGCATAAACAAGGAATCGCCCATGAGCGCCAGCCTCACTGCCACCTTGCGTCACGACTGGTCTTTGGCCGAAGTCAAAGCCCTGTTCGTCCAGCCGTTCAATGACCTGTTGTTCCAGGCGCAGACCGTGCACCGCGCGCATTTCGATGCCAACCGCGTGCAGGTGTCCACCTTGCTGTCGATCAAGACCGGCGCTTGCCCGGAAGATTGCAAATATTGTCCGCAGTCGGGCCACTACAACACCGGCCTGGAAAAAGAAAAGCTGATGGAAGTGCAGAAAGTCCTCGAAGAGGCTGCGCGCGCCAAGGCCATCGGTTCGACCCGCTTCTGCATGGGCGCGGCCTGGAAGCACCCGTCGGCCAAAGACATGCCTTACGTGTTGCAGATGGTCAAAGGGGTGAAGGCCATGGGCCTGGAAACCTGCATGACCCTCGGGCGTCTTGACCAGGACCAGACCGAGGCCCTGGCCCAGGCCGGCCTGGACTACTACAACCACAACCTGGATACGTCGCCGGAGTTCTACGGCTCGATCATCACCACCCGCACCTACAGCGAGCGCCTGCAAACCCTGGCGTATGTACGTGATTCGGGGATGAAGATCTGCTCGGGCGGCATCCTCGGCATGGGCGAGTCCCTGGACGACCGCGCCAACCTGCTGATCCAACTGGCCAACCTGCCGGAGCATCCGGAGTCGGTACCCATCAACATGCTGGTCAAGGTGGCCGGTACGCCGCTGGAGAATGCCGAGGATATCGACCCGTTCGACTTTATCCGCATGCTCGCCGTGGCGCGCATCCTGATGCCGCAATCCCATGTGCGCCTGTCTGCTGGCCGCGAAGCGATGAACGAGCAGATGCAGGCCCTGGCATTTTTTGCCGGTGCCAACTCGATCTTCTATGGCGATAAATTGCTCACCACATCCAACCCGCAGGCGGACAAGGACATGCAACTGTTCTCGCGCCTGGGCATCCTGCCCGAAGCCCGCGAAGAACATGCCGATGAAGTGCACCAGGCGGCGATTGAGCAGGCGTTGGTCGAGCAGAAAAGCAGCGAGCAGTTCTACAACGCTGCCGTCTGAACCCCATCTCCCTATTGGAATGCAATCCAAATGTGGGAGCTGGCTTGCCTGCGATAGCGACCGATCAGTCACCTGATTGATCGACTGACCCTGCGCTATCGCAGGCAAGCCAGCTCCCACAGTGGGTCGGATTCAACCTGATTTATCGAGGCCAGCATGTCTTTCGATCTCGCCGCGCGCCTCGCTGCCCGCCGTACAGACCATCTCTACCGCCAGCGCCCGCTGCTGCAAAGCCCCCAGGGCCCGCAGGTGGTGGTGGACGGCCAGCCGTTATTGGCCTTTTGCAACAACGACTACCTGGGCCTGGCCAATCACCCGCAAGTCATCGAGGCCTGGCAGGCCGGCGCGGCCCGCTGGGGCGTGGGAGGTGGCGCCTCGCACTTGGTGGTTGGCCACAGCACCCCGCACCATGAGTTAGAGGAAGCGCTGGCCGAGTTCACCGGGCGCCCGCGTGCGCTGCTGTTCACCACCGGTTACATGGCCAACCTCGGTGCCGTCACCGCCTTGGTGGGGCAGGGCGATACGGTGCTCGAAGACCGGCTCAACCACGCGTCCCTGCTGGATGCGGGTTTACTGTCCGGTGCGCGCTTCAATCGCTATCTGCACAACGATGCGGTCAGCCTGGCCAAGCGCCTGGAAAAGGCCTGCGGCAATACCCTGGTGGTGACCGACGGCGTGTTCAGCATGGACGGCGACCTGGCGGACCTGCCGGCCCTGGTCCGCGAAGCCCGGGCCAAAGGCGCGTGGTTGATGGTGGATGACGCCCATGGCTTCGGACCGCTGGGCGCCACGGGCGGCGGGATCGTCGAGCATTTCGGCCTGAGCCAGGAGGATGTGCCGGTGTTGGTCGGCACCCTGGGCAAGGCCTTTGGCACCGCCGGGGCGTTTGTGGCTGGCAGTGAGGATCTGGTCGAAAGCCTGATCCAGTTCGCCCGCCCGTACATCTACACCACCAGCCAACCGCCGGCGCTGGCCTGCGCGACCCTGAAAAGCCTGGCGCTGCTGCGCAGCGAGCACTGGCGGCGCGAGCATCTGCGCACGCTGGTCCGCCAGTTCCGCCAGGGCGCCGAACAGATCGGCCTGGCGTTGATGGACAGCTTCACGCCGATCCAGCCGATCATGGTTGGCGACAGTGGCCGGGCGATACGCCTGTCACAGATGCTGCGCGAGCGCGGGATCATGGTCACAGCCATCCGCCCGCCCACGGTGCCGGCCGGCAGCGCGCGCTTGCGCGTGACCTTGACCGCCGCCCACAGCGAGGCGCAGGTACGACTATTGTTAGACGCATTGGATGAGTGTTTCCGCTTGTCAGGCCGGGAGTCCGACCATGCGTGACCGACTGATATTGCTTCCCGGCTGGGGCCTGGGTGTCTCGCCGCTGGAGCCCTTGGCCGCCGCCTTGCGCGGCCTGGACGAGCGCCTGCGGGTGGATATCGAACCACTGCCGGCGCTGCCGGGCGGCGACCTGAACGAATGGCTCGACGAACTCGACGCCACCTTGCCGGATAACGCCTGGCTGGGCGGCTGGTCGTTGGGCGGGATGCTCGCCTCTGAGTTGGCGGCACGGCGCGGCGAGCGCTGCTGCGGCTTGCTGACCTTGGCCAGCAACCCCTGTTTTGTGGCGCATGAGGGCTGGCCCAATGGGATGGCGGCGCAGGCTTTCGATGGGTTCCTGGCCGGCTGCCATGCCGACTCGCAAGTCACCCTCAAACGCTTCGGCCTGCTGTGCGCCAAGGGTACGCAAGACCCACGGGGCATCGCGCGCTTGCTGGTCAGCAGCGCGCCGGCTACCCCGTCCAGTGTATTGATGAGCGGCCTTGAGCTGCTAGCGCAACTGGACACCCGCGAGGCCTTGCAGGCTTTTCGTGGCCCACAGTTGCATCTGTTTGCCGGCCTGGACGAGTTGGTGCCCTGTGAGGCGGCCACTGACCTGTTGAAGTTACTGCCAGATGTTGAAGTCGGTCTGATTGAGCAGGCCGGCCACGCTTTCCTACTGGATAACCCCCACGGAGTGGCGGGGGCGATCCAGGCTTTTTTGCATGAGTGCGGTGATGACTGATTTGTCCCATCCTCCACTGCCGGGCGCCTTGCCCGACAAGCGCCAGGTCGCGGCGTCGTTTTCCAGGGCGGCGGCCAGTTATGACAGCGTGGCCGCGTTGCAGCGGGACGTGGGCCGCGAGTTGCTCGGGCGTTTGCCGTCGGCGTTGCAGCCCCGGCGCTGGCTCGACCTGGGCTGCGGCACCGGGTTCTTCAGCCGTGCATTGAACCAGGCATTTGCCCAGGGCCAAGGCCTGGCGCTGGATATCGCCGAAGGTATGCTCCATCACGCACGGCCCTTGGGCGGTGCCGAGCATTTTATCGCCGGGGATGCCGAGCGCTTGCCGCTACAGGACGGCAGCAGCGAGCTGATTTTTTCCAGCCTGGCGGTGCAGTGGTGTGCCGATTTTGCCGCGGTGCTCAGCGAAGCCCGGCGCGTGCTGCAGCCTGGCGGGGTGCTGGCGTTTGCCAGCCTGTGCGTCGGCACCCTGGATGAGCTGCGCGAAAGTTGGCGGGCGGCGGACGGGATGGTGCACGTCAATCGCTTCCGCCCGTTCAGTGCTTATCAACAGCTGTGTGCGGCCAGTGGCTTGCGTGTGGTGAGCCTGGAGCAGCGCCCCCATGTACTGCATTACCCGGATGTGCGCAGCCTGACCCACGAATTGAAAGCCTTGGGCGCGCATAATCTGAACCCGGGACGCCCGGGTGGCTTGACGGGCCGCGCGCGGATTGTTGCACTGGTGCAGGCCTATGAGCAGTTCCGCCAGGCTCAGGGCCTGCCGGCAACCTATCAAGTCGTGTACGCCGTATTGGAGAAACCACTATGAGCGCTGCCTATTTCATTACCGGCACCGACACCGATGTCGGCAAGACCACCGTTGCGGCCGGCCTGCTGCACGCCGCGCGGCAAGCGGGCAAGAGTACCGCCGCCGGCAAGCCGGTGGCCTCGGGCTGTGAAGTAACGCCCCGTGGCTTGCGCAACGCCGATGCCCTGGCCTTGCTGGCCGAGTGCTCGTTGCCGCTTACCTATGCCGAGGTCAATCCACTGGCCTTCGAGCCCGCCATCGCGCCGCACCTGGCGGCCCGTGAAGCTGGCGTGGCGTTGACCGTGCAGGCCCTGCTCAAGCCGATGCAGCACATCCTCGAAAAACACGCGGATTTCACCCTGATCGAAGGTGCAGGTGGCTGGCGCGTGCCGCTGGCTGACCAGGACAACCTGTCGGACTTGGCCAAGGCCTTGCAGCTACCGGTGATCCTCGTGGTGGGCGTGCGCCTGGGCTGTATCAATCATGCATTGTTGAGCGCCGAAGCCATCGCCCGGGACGGTCTGCCGTTGGCGGGCTGGGTGGCCAATATCATCGACCCGAAGACCTCCCGTCTGGAAGAAAACCTCGCCACCTTGGCCGAACGCCTGCCGGCGCCGTGCCTGGGCCGGGTGCCGCGCCTCAAGCAGCCCACGGCCGAAGCGGTGGCCGAGTACCTGCAACTGGACTTGCTTGATTAGTTTTTCCTAGCGATAAGGCATTATGCCATTAGTGTTATTGACGGGCCTTTTGCCAGATTGTCTGCTTCAATAAGGGTTCACGATTGATTGCAAGGCAGGTGCACGCCATGGACATCTCTGGAAGTAGCGCGTTTTATTCGGGCCTGAACACTATCCAGGCCGGGCAGAACCGCGTCGACCAGGCCGCCGGCAAAATTGCCAGTGCCGCCACCAGCCAGCCTTCGGATGCGCAGAATGACCGTTTGCAAGCGGTCAATCGCGGCCAGCCGACCGACTCGGCGAGCAATATGGTGGAACTGGCCGAAGGCAAGTTCCAGGTGGAGCTGGGCGCGAAAGTCGCCAAGGCTTCCGACGAAATGCTCGGCACATTGATCGACACCTACGCCTGATCCCCCTGACTCTCCTGTAGCAGCCGGCTGGCCGGCGATCGCGGCCTGCCTGGCACACCGCAATCGCCGGCCAGCCGGCTCCTGCCATTTTTCCCCCTGGAAATCCTGTGCGGCATCACGCTGCAGGCCTCGTCGCGCCTGGCGTTGACCTGCGTCATGACAAACGGCAGCCGCTGGGCGCTTGACAAGGATTGGTCGTAAACGTATGTTTCAAACAACTGTTTGACCGCTACAACAAATCCACGCGGTTGTTCATTCCAGGATTCATCAGCAGAGGTTTATCGCTATGCCTGACTACAAGGCCCCCTTGCGTGATATTCGCTTCGTTCGTGACGAACTGCTCGGCTACGAAGCGCACTATCAGAGTCTGCCGGCTTGCCAGGACGCTACCCCAGACATGGTTGACGCCATTCTCGAAGAAGGCGCCAAGTTTTGTGAGCAAGTGCTGGCCCCGTTGAACCGCGTCGGTGACATCGAAGGGTGCACCTGGAGCGAGTCAGGCGTTAAAACCCCTACTGGTTTCAAAGAAGCCTACAAGCAATTCGTCGAAGGCGGCTGGCCGAGCCTGGCCCACGACGTCGCGCACGGCGGCCAAGGCCTGCCGGAATCCCTGGGCCTGGCCGTCAGCGAGATGGTCGGTGAAGCCAACTGGTCGTGGGGCATGTACCCAGGCCTGTCCCATGGCGCGATGAATACCATTTCCGAGCACGGCACCCCCGAGCAGCAAGATGCCTACCTGACCAAACTGGTCTCGGGCGAGTGGACCGGCACCATGTGCCTGACCGAACCGCACTGCGGTACCGACCTGGGCATGCTGCGCACCAAGGCCGAACCTCAGGCCGACGGTTCCTACAAAGTCTCCGGCACCAAGATCTTCATCTCGGCCGGTGAGCACGACATGGCCGACAACATCGTCCACATCGTACTGGCCCGCCTGCCGGATGCTCCGGCTGGCACCAAAGGCATCTCGCTGTTTATCGTGCCTAAGTTCCTGCCCAACGCCGATGGTTCGGTGGGTGAGCGCAACGCGGTGTCCTGTGGTTCCCTGGAACACAAGATGGGCATCCACGGCAACGCCACCTGCGTGATGAACTTCGACGCGGCCACCGGTTACCTGATCGGCCCGGCGAACAAAGGCCTGAACTGCATGTTCACCTTTATGAACACCGCTCGCCTGGGTACCGCGCTGCAAGGCTTGTCCCACGCCGAGATCGGTTTCCAGGGTGGCCTCAAATATGCCCGTGACCGCCTGCAAATGCGCTCCCTGACTGGCCCGAAAGCGCCTGACAAGGCCGCTGACCCGATCATCGTGCACCCTGATGTACGCCGCATGCTGCTGACCATGAAAGCCTTCGCCGAAGGCAACCGTGCGATGGTGTACTTCACCGCCAAGCAAGTGGACATCGTCAAATACGGCACCGACGACGAAGCCAAGAAACAGGCAGATGGCCTGCTGGCGTTCATGACCCCGATCGCCAAGGCGTTCATGACCGAAGTCGGTTTTGAATCCGCCAACCACGGCGTACAGATCTACGGCGGCCACGGCTTCATCGCCGAGTGGGGCATGGAGCAGAACGTTCGCGACAGCCGCATCTCGATGCTGTACGAAGGCACCACCGGCATCCAGGCCCTGGACCTGCTCGGCCGTAAAGTGCTGATGACCCAGGGCGAAGCGCTCAAGGGCTTCACCAAGATCGTGCACAAGTTCTGCCAGGCCAACGAAGGCAACGCAGCGGTCAGCGAGTTCGTCGCACCGCTGGCTGCACTGAACAAGGAATGGGGCGAGTTGACCATGAAGGTCGGCATGGCGGCCATGAAGGACCGTGAAGAAGTCGGTGCCGCCTCCGTGGACTACCTGATGTACTCCGGTTATGCCTGCCTGGCTTACTTCTGGGCCGACATGGCACGCCTGGCTGCCGAAAAACTGGCTGCCGGCACCAGCGAAGAAGGCTTCTACACCGCCAAGCTGCAGACAGCGCGCTTCTACTTCCAGCGCATCCTGCCGCGTACCCGCACCCACGTGGCCACCATGCTGTCGGGCGCCAACAACCTGATGGACATGAAAGAAGAGAACTTCGACCTGGGCTACTAAGCCTAGGCCGGTTCCCTGCCAAGCCGCCGCTCTTTCGGGAGCGGCGGCTTTTTTGCGGGAGGCTGAAAAAACCTGAGCGGCGCGCTCAGGGATTGCTCCTTGCTGCCGTTACAGTGATGGCAATGTGATGCAGGTCACATTGAATGTGCTTAACTGTGAGCAATGAAGGCACTATGCCATCTTTTTTTGTGGGTCGGAGCTTTACCCTTGTCGCGCGCGTCCGCTGTACGTTTCAGTCATTTCCTACCATCGTTGCTGTTATTGCTAGCGGGGTTGTCGGCTGCTTACGTCAAGGACCTCAGCGTTTTCTTCACCTCGCTGTTCAACGTCCTGCCGACCCTGGTGCTGTTGCTGGGCGGTGCCTATTGCGCGGTGTACCGTCGCCAGCGTGAACTGTTCCTGATGGTGACGGTGTACGTCGCCTACTTCCTGCTGGACACCCAGACCGATTTCTATCGTGACCATGGCCGCGTGCGCGAAGACGCCGCCGTGGTGTTCCACCTGGTGTGCCTGCTGTTGCCGCTGCTGTTCAGCATCTATGCCTTGTGGCAGGAGAAAACCCACCTGTTCCGCGACTTTGTCGCACGCTGCGCGGTGCTGCTTGCCGTCGGCAGCGTGGCCCTGGGCCTGGAGCAGAGTTACCCGGGGCCGTTGCTCAACTGGCTGGCGGAGATTCGCTGGCCGGCGCTGCATGGCGCGTGGATGAGCTTGATCCAACTGTCGTACCCGATGTTCCTGCTGGGCTTTGTCGCATTGGCGGCGCAGTACTGGCGCGAGCCTCGGCCGCTGCACGCCGCGCAGTTGGTGGGGTTGCTGGGAATGTTCTGGATGTTGCCGCAGACCTTCATCCTGCCGTTCACCCTGAACATCATGTGCAGCCAGGTGATGTTGATGATTGCTGCGGGTGTGTCCCATGAGGCCTATCAGATGGCCTTTCGTGATGAGCTCACCGGACTGCCGGGACGCCGCGCCCTCAATGAACGCATGCAGCGCCTGGGGCGCAACTATGTGCTGGCGATGAGCGACGTCGACCACTTCAAGCGATTCAACGACACCCACGGCCACGACGTCGGCGACCAGGTGCTGCGGTTGGTCGCCAGCAAACTGTCGAAAGTCAGCGGCGGTGGCCGGGCCTATCGGTATGGCGGCGAAGAGTTTGCCGTGGTGTTTGCCGGCAAGACCCTGGATGAATGCCTGCCGCACCTGGAAGAAATCCGCGAGATCATTGCCAACTACCACATCAAGTTGCGCAATCAGGACAGTCGCCCCCAGGACGACCACCAAGGTCGCCAGCGCCGTTCGGGCGGCGGCGATTCCAGTGTCTCGGTGACCGTGAGCATCGGCGTCGCCGAGCGCCAGGCCGAGCAGCGCACCCCGGAAGAAGTGCTCAAGTGCGCCGACCAGGCGCTGTACAACGCCAAGGGCGCCGGGCGTAACTGCGTGGTGGCGGCCGGCCAGAATCGCCGTGGCGCGGTGCGCATGCAGGGCGCTGCCGGTTGAGTGATGGTGATGTATTCAGCGCCTGTACAGTGATTGTCCGGGGCCCCTGGCGGCAGTAGGTTTAAACAATCTGCCGCCGGAGACATCACCATGCCTGCCTATAAAGCCCCCCTGCGTGACATGCGCTTTCTGATCGATCACGTGTTTGATTTCCCAGCTCACTACGCTGCCCTGGGGGCCACCGAGGCCAGCCCGGATATGGTCAGCGCGATCCTCGAAGAAGGCGCCAGGTTCTGCGAGAACGTGCTTGCGCCGTTGAACCGTCCGGGGGACGAAGAAGGCTGCCATTTCGATAATGGCGTGGTGACCACCCCCAAAGGCTTCAAGGAAGCCTTCGCACAATACGTCGAAGGCGGTTGGCACGGCCTGGCGGCGGACCCGGCCTACGGCGGCCAGGGCCTGCCGTCTTCCCTGGGCTTGGTGCTCAGCGAGATGATCGGCTCCAGCAACACCTCCTGGGGCATGTATCCGGGCCTGACCCACGGCGCCATGTCGGCGATCCATGCCCACGGCACCGCAGAGCAAAAAGACACCTACCTGAGCAAACTCACCGCCGGCCAGTGGACGGGCACCATGTGCCTGACCGAAGCCCATTGCGGCACGGACCTGGGCATCATCAAGACCCGCGCCGTGCCCCAGGCCAATGGCAGCTACGCGGTAACCGGCAGCAAAATCTTCATCTCCGCCGGCGAGCATGACATGAGCGAAAACATCATCCACCTGGTGTTGGCCAAGTTGCCGGATGCGCCTGCTGGCACCAAGGGTATTTCGCTGTTTATCGTGCCCAAGTTCCTCGCCGATTCCGGGGCGCGCAATGGGGTCAGTTGCGGCTCCATCGAACACAAGATGGGGATCAAGGCCTCGGCCACCTGCGTGCTGAATTTCGATGGTGCCGAGGGTTACCTGATTGGCGAGGCCAACAAGGGCCTGAACTGCATGTTCACCATGATGAACCATGCGCGCCTGGGCACGGGCATGCAGGGGCTGTGCCTGGGGGAGGCGAGCTTCCAGGGCGCGATCAAGTACGCCAACGACCGCTTGCAGATGCGCTCCCTGACGGGCGCCAAGGCGCCGGATAAGCCGGCAGATCCGATCATCGTGCACCCCGATGTGCGGCGCATGTTGCTGACCATGAAAGCCTTCAACGAAGGCAACCGCGCCCTGACTTACTTCACCGCGCAACTGCTGGACACCGCGCACCTGGGCGACGACCCGCAGCAACGCCAGGAAGCGGAGGACCTGCTGGCATTCCTCACGCCGATCTGCAAAGCCTTTATGACCGAAACCGGCCTGGAAGTGACCAACCACGGCATGCAGGTGTTTGGTGGCCACGGTTTTATCCGTGAGTGGGGCATGGAGCAACTGGTGCGCGATTGTCGGATCGCGCCGATCTACGAAGGCACCAACGGTATCCAGGCCCTGGATTTGCTGGGGCGCAAGGTGCTGGGCAGCCAGGGCAAGTTGCTGCGTGGCTTTACCAAAATTGTGCATAAGTTTTGCGCGGCGCATGCCGAGCACCCGCAACTCAAGGCCCAGGTCACGCAACTCAATGAGCTGAACCAGCAATGGGGCGAATTGACCACCAAGGTCGGCATGGCCGCGATGAAAAACCCCGATGAAGTCGGCGCCGCCGCCCTGGATTACTTGATGTACAGCGGTTACATCATCCACGCCTACCTGTGGTTGCGCATGGCCCTGGTGGCCCAGGCGCAGTTGGATGCGGGCAATGGCGATGGCGATTACGCCCGGGGCAAGCTGGCGACCTGCGAGTTTTATTTCAAGCGCCTGTTACCGCGCACCAGTGCCCATCGCGCGGCGGTGGAAGCGGGCAGTGACTGCCTGATGAGCCTGCCTGCCGAACTGTTCGCCCTGTAGGCGCCGGGCTACCGGCTCCTACAGGGATCGTTGTGACTGAAAGATACTTGTTGGTCACAAGCAGACCCTATGTGTCACAAAAGTTGTTCGGTTACACTCTGGGTCTGTGAAACCGATCCTACCGAATCACTTTTAACGTTCTCACGAGGTTTGCCATGGCTGACTACAAAGCGCCGCTGCGCGATATGCGCTTCGTCCTCAACGAAGTATTCGAGGTTGCCAAGCTGTGGGCGCAACTGCCGGCCCTGGCCGAGACCGTGGATGCTGAAACGGTCGAGGCGATCCTTGAGGAAGCCGGCAAAGTCACCGCCAAGACCATCGCCCCCTTGAGCCGCAGCGGCGACGAAGAAGGTTGCCGCTGGGACAACGGCGTGGTTACTACCCCGGCCGGGTTCCCCGAAGCCTACAAGACCTACGCTGAAGGCGGCTGGGTCGGCGTTGGTGGCGATCCAGCCTACGGTGGCATGGGCATGCCCAAGGCCGTATCGGCCCAGGTCGAAGAAATGATCAACTCCTCGGGGTTGGCGTTTGGCCTGTACCCCATGCTGACGTCCGGCGCCTGCGTGTCGATCAATACCCACGCCAGTGACGAACTCAAAGCCACCTACCTGCCGAATATGTACGCAGGGGTGTGGGCCGGTTCCATGTGCCTGACCGAACCGCATGCTGGCACCGATCTTGGGATTATTCGCACCAAGGCTGAGCCTCAGGCGGACGGTTCCTACAAGGTCAGCGGCACCAAGATCTTCATCACCGGTGGCGAACATGACCTCACCGAAAACATCATCCACCTGGTGCTGGCCAAGTTGCCGGACGCCCCGGCCGGTCCCAAGGGCATCTCGTTGTTCCTGGTGCCCAAGTTCATGGTCAATGCCGATGGCAGCCTGGGCGCGCGCAACCCGGTGACCTGTGGCTCGATCGAACACAAGATGGGCATCCAGGCCTCTGCGACCTGTGTGATGAACTTCGACGAAGCCGTTGGCTACCTGGTCGGCGAGCCGAACCGTGGCCTGGCGGCGATGTTCACCATGATGAACTACGAGCGCCTGGGCGTCGGCATCCAGGGGCTGGCGACTGGCGAGCGTTCTTACCAGAACGCTGTTGAGTACGCCCGTGACCGTCTGCAAAGCCGTTCGCCGACCGGCCCCAAGGCCAAGGACAAGATCGCCGACCCGATCATCAACCACCCTGACGTGCGTCGCATGTTGCTGACCATGAAGGCGGCAAACGAAGGCGGCCGGGCGTTCTCCACTTATGTGGCGATGCAACTGGACACCGCCAAGTTCAGCGAAGACGCCGCGACCCGCAAGCGCGCGGATGACCTGGTGGCGCTGCTGACCCCGGTTTCCAAGGCGTTCCTCACCGACCTGGGCTTGGAAACCACCGTGCACGGCCAGCAGATTTTCGGCGGCCATGGTTACATTCGCGAGTGGGGCCAGGAGCAACTGGTGCGTGATGTGCGCATCACCCAGATCTACGAAGGCACCAACGGTATCCAGGCGCTGGACTTGATGGGGCGCAAGATCGTTGGCAGCGGCGGGGCGTTCTACACCCTGTTTGCCGATGAGATCCGCCATTTCATCAGCACTGCCAGCAGCGACCTGGCTGAGTTCACCCAGCCCCTGAGCGCTGCGGTGGACGAGCTCGACACCTTGACCGCCTGGGTGCTGGACCGCGCCAAGACCAACCCGAATGAAATCGGCGCGGCCTCGGTGGAGTATCTGCACGCCTTTGGCTACATGGCCTATGCCTACATGTGGGCGCTGATGGCCAAGGCGGCCTTGGGTAAAGAGGCCCAGGAAGACTTCTACGCCAGCAAATTGGGGACGGCGCGCTTCTACTTTGCCCGCCTGCTGCCGCGCATTAACTCCCTGAGCGCCTCGGTCAAAGCCGGCAGTGAATCGCTGTTCTTGCTGGACGAAGCGCAGTTCTAAGCGGGGGAGGGCGTGTAAGCATTCTCTTACGTGACGTGCTGCTAATCGTCCTCTATCGCCAGATTGGATCCACAGCTAATCTACTTCACATGGACGTCGCGCAGGAAGCGCAAAGCAACAACAGGGACACGTAGGATTCTGCCAGGGTGGCGGAGTGAAATGGATGTCAGGGAAACAGTCTGCAAAGCCCCGCTTCGGCGGGGTTTTCTTATTGCCTGCGAAAAAGTTCAGGCCAGCCCGTCTACTGTGGCCGTCGGCCCATGGGGACCGTTCATCACGTCTTCGAGCAAGGTGCGCAGCAACTCAAGCGTCGCCTGTTGCCGTTGCACATCCCGACACACCAGCCCCACCTTCAGCGGCACCCGTGGCTCGCTCAAGGGCTTCCACAACAGCGCTTGGCTGCTATGTTCGTCCTGGGAGCGGCCAGGCAGTACCGTCGCCAGTTTGGTATGGGGCAGGCTGTCGAGAATCCCCACCATGGTGTTCAGCTCCGCTTGGACCTGTGGCCGGCGCCCCAGGTTCGCCAACTGTGCCTGCCAGATCTGCCTGACCTGGAACTCTTCCCCCAACAGCAGCATGGGCAGTTCCGCCGCTTGCTTGAGGGAGACCTTCTTGAATTCACGCAAGGGATGGTCGGATGGGATGACCACTTTCAGTTCATCTTCATACAGCAGCACACCGTGCAAACCGGGCTGGCGTGCCGGCAAGTAACTGATGCCGATGTCCAGCGAGCCGTTGAGCAGGCGGCGTTCGATCTCCAGGCCCGTCAACTCGTAGATCTGCACCACCAGGTGCGGCTGGGCCTTGCGTACCCGTTCCAGCATCTGCGGTACCAGGCTGGTATGCACGGTTTGCAGTACGCCGATGGCCAAGGTACGCAGCGCCTGGCCCTTGAAGTGGCGCAGGGCCTCGACGGCTTGCTGCATGCCATCGAGCAATGGCAGGGCGTGGTTGTACAAGGTGTGGGCAGCCAGGGTCGGCAACAGGCGTTTGCTGCTGCGCTCGAACAGGCTCACGTCGAGGTTCTGCTCCAACTGGCGGATTTGCTGTGACAAGGCCGGCTGGGAGATCGACAGGCGCTCTGCAGCCCGGCCGACATGGCCTTCCTCGTACACCGCGACGAAATAACGCAGTTGCTTGAAATCCATAAGTAATGCTTATCGAAAAAGCTGGAAAATCGAAATGGCTGTACGCCCCCAAGGCGCCTAGTCTAGCGCCTATTCACAGGGCTTACAGGGCCAAGAAGCGAGATGAATACCGTTTACAGCGATGGTGTTTACATAGGCAAGGCAAAAAACGACGTGACGGGCTTGCGCCAATCCAGGGTTGCCAACAACCTGCGGGGTGTGCAGGCATGAACCTGTTCAACCTGCGACGCCCGGCACCGAGCCTGGATGATCTGTTACTGGACGCGAAAACCCCGATGCTGCGTGATGAGCTTTCCAGCCAATCATTGATGCCCACCGTGGCCCGTCCGCCACAGGTTTTCGTACGCGGCCAGGGATCCTGGCTATGGGACAGTGAAGACCGTGCCTACCTGGACTTTACCCAAGGCGGTGCTGCCAACAGCCTTGGCCACAGCCCTTCGGTATTGGTGCGCGCGTTGGCCGACCAGGCGCAGGCGCTGATCAACCCTGGCAGCGGCCTGCACAACCGCAGCCAACTGAACCTGGTGGACCGCCTGTGCCACAGCACCGGCAGCGACCAGGCCTACCTGCTCAACAGCGGTGCGGAAGCCTGCGAGGCGGCCATCAAGTTGGCGCGCAAATGGGGCCAACTGCATCGCAGTGGCGCCTATCGCATCATCACTGCCAGCAACGCTTGTCATGGTCGCAGCCTGTCTACACTGGCGGCCTCTGGCGACAATCGTTTCGAGCCGCAACTGCCGGGCTTCTGCCACGTACCGTTCAACGACCTGCCAGCCCTGCATGCCGCAGTCGATGCGCACACCGTGGCGATCATGCTGGAGCCGATCCAGAGCGACGCCGGCGTCATTCCGGCCACCGAGCATTACCTCAAGGGCGTGGAGCGGCTGTGCCGGGAGCTGGGCATCCTGCTGATCCTCGACGAAGTGCAGACCGGCATGGGCCGTTGCGCCACCTTGCTGGCCGAACAACACTACGGCGTGCGCGCCGATATCGTCACCCTGGGCAAAGGCCTGGGCGGCGGAGTGCCATTGGCGGCGCTGCTGGCTCGCGGCAAGGCCTGCTGCTTTGAGCTGGGCGAGCTGGAAGGTACCCATCACGGCAATGCCCTGATGGCCGCTGCCGGCGTCGCCGTGCTCGATAGCGTGCTGGGTCACGGCTTCCTCGAACACGTGCGTGATACCGGCCAATACCTGGGCGAAGGCCTGGCGCGCCTTGCCCACCGCTATGGCCAGGGCGAACTGCGGGGCCAGGGCCTTTTGTTGGGCCTGGGCTTGTCAGATGATTCGGCAGATGCGGTGGTAAAGGCGGCACTGTATGAAGGTCTTATCCTCAATGCTCCCCAACCCGACTGCCTGCGCTTTACCCCGGCGCTGACGGTGAGCAAGAGCAATATTGACGAAATGCTGCTGCGTCTGGCCCGCGCTTTTTCCCGTGTGCATACCACCCAACTGCAGTGCCGCAAGGGCATTGCTGTTTAACCTTTATTCCTGAACCGTCTCGCGTTATACGCGGCGCCTCCAGCCTGATTTTTTTGGTTGGGGGCGTTTTTTTGTGTGTAATTTTTGGATTGAAAAGGAGGCTTGAGCCTCATCGAAATAAATGGCTTTTTAGCGGGCACCGGCAGGGAGTGCCGGTAGGGCGCAAGGATTTTGTATGCGCTCTTTCTAATCTATACCACTGGGTGGTATGTTTGTGATGAATGGATGCCTATGAAACTCAGGCTGTTCAAAAGCCGGCATTTTGCTGAAGCTGCCCGCAAAGCCTGGATCGGTGATATGGAATTGGGCGAGGCATTTGGCCAAATGCTCAGGGGGCAGGCGGATAATATGGGCGGCGGAGTTTGGAAGAAACGCCTCAATCACAACCGTCATCGTTCGATCGTCCTGGCGAAGGGCAGGCATTACTGGGTTTATCAGTTTCTGTTCGCCAAACAAGACCAGAGCAAAATCAGCCACAAGGAATTGGCTGGGTTTAGGGCGTTGGCAAAGGCCTATGAGGGCTTAAACGAAATACAGATCCAGCAGTTACTGGATCTCAGGGAGTTTGTGGAGATACATCATGAGCAAAAAATATGAAAGTGAAGCGCTGGAGTCCATCCACCAATCGGCCAGCGCGCTGCATTCGATCGGCGCCATCAGCAAGACCACCCTTCGTGAGTTCGATGAGATGTGCATTGCGCCTGTGCCGGCGCAGATACCTGCCGACCAGATCAAGCAACTGCGCGAGCGCAGTCATGTCAGCCAACCGGTGTTCGCCCGTTACCTGAACACCAGTGCGTCGACAATCAAGCAATGGGAATCCGGCGAGAAGCAGCCCAGCGGCATGGCGCTCAAGTTGCTGAGCATCGTGCAAAAGCACGGGTTGGAGATCCTCGCCTGAGGAGGATGGCCCGGTGCCAGATTCCACTGAACCCTCACGCGCGGCCAGGGTCGATTAGCTGTACGGCTCACACGAGCCGATTTTTCGGAGCTGAACCCATGGATATCATTCGTATCATCATCGCCATCCTGTTGCCGCCATTGGGTGTGTTCCTGCAAGTGGGCTTCGCCGGCGCGTTCTGGCTGAATATCCTGCTGACCTTGTGCGGTTACTTCCCGGGCATCATTCACGCGGTATACATCATCGCCAAGCGCTGAAACCTTCAGCCTTTTGCGATCAGCCGGGAGTTTCGCTCATTGCGAAAAGCCAGTTGCTCGATAGTCTGCGTGGCGTGCTCGGCTTCGAGCCGGGCATTGAGGATGATCCCGTGATCGGCGGATTTGCTGCATACCGGGTCGGCGTTGCTGGCGTCGCCAGTCAGCATGAAAGCCTGGCAGCGGCAGCCGCCGAAGTCCTTTTCCTTCTCGTCGCACGAGCGGCACGGCTCGGGCATCCAGTCGTAGCCGCGAAAGCGGTTGAAACCAAACGAGTCGTACCAGATGTGCTGCATGCTGTGGTCGCGCACATTGGGAAACTGCACCGGCATCTGTCGGGCGCCGTGACAAGGTAGGGCGGTGCCGTCTGGTGTGACTGTCAGAAAGATACTACCCCAGCCATTCATACAGGCCTTCGGGCGTTCCTCGTAGTAGTCCGGCGTGACAAAGATCAGCTTGCAGGGGTGACCTTCGGCTTGCAGCTTGGCGCGGTATTCGTTGGTGATGCGTTCGGCGCGGGTCAGTTGTGCCTGGGTCGGTAGCAAGCCGACGCGGTTAAGCTGGGCCCAGCCATAGAACTGGCAGGTGGCGAGCTCGACAAAGTCCGCCTCAAGGGCAATACACAGTTCGATGATGCGGTCGATCTTGTCGATATTGTGTCGATGAGTGACGAAGTTCAGCACCATCGGATAACCATGGGCTTTGACCGCCCGGGCCATTTCCAGCTTCTGCGCGAAGGCCTTTTTGGAGCCGGCCAGCAGGTTGTTCACCTGCTCGTCGCTGGCCTGGAAACTGATCTGGATATGGTCCAGGCCAGCCTTTTTGAAGTCACTGATCTTCTGCTCGGTCAGGCCGATGCCGGAGGTGATCAGGTTGGTATAGAACCCCAGCTTGCGGGCTTCGCCGATCAGTTCGGCAAGATCCTGGCGCACCAGCGGCTCACCGCCGGAAAACCCCAGCTGTGCCGCACCCATCTCCCGGGCCTCGCGAAACACCTTGATCCACTGTTCGGTGCTCAACTCCTTGCCTTGTTCGGCGAAGTCCAGCGGGTTGGAGCAATACGGGCACTGCAGCGGGCAGCGATAGGTCAGCTCGGCGAGCAACCATAGCGGCAGGCCAATCTCGGGCTTTTCAGGCAAGTTCGATCCAGTGCTCTGCACGTGCGACCTCCATGAATTGCTCGATGTCTTCACCGAGTTCGGGCACGCCGGGGAATTGCTGCTCCAGCTCGCCAATGATCGCTGCCACGCTGCGCTCACCGTCGATCAAGCCACCAATCAACGCAGCACTGTCGTTGAGCTTGATCATGCCTTCGGGGTACAGCAACACATGGCCTTTCTGCGCCGGCTCGTACTGGTAGCGATAGCCCTGGCGCCACGTCGGCTTTTTGCTGCGGTCAAAACTCATAGGGTGATCCCTTTATGCCAGACCCGCTGCGCGGTCACGCTGTGATAAGGCGGGCGGTTCAGTTCGTAGGCCATGCTCATGGCATCGAGCATGCTCCAAAGGATGTCCAGTTTGAACTGGAGAATCTCCAGCATCCGCTCCTGGCCGGCGCGGGTGGTGTAGTGCGCAAGCGTGATCGCCAGCCCATGCTCGACATCACGTCGGGCCTGGCCCAGGCGGGTGCGGAAATACTCGTAGCCGGCAGGGTCGATCCATGGGTAATGCTGGGGCCAGCTGTCGAGGCGCGACTGGTGGATCTGCGGGGCGAACAGCTCGGTCAGCGAGCTGCTGGCGGCTTCCTGCCAATTGGCCCGGCGGGCGAAATTGACGTAGGCATCGACGGCAAACCGCACGCCGGGCAGCACCAGTTCCTGGGAGCGCAGTTGATCCGGGTCCAGGCCCACGGCCTGGCCCAGGCGCAGCCAGGCTTCGATACCGCCGTCTTCGCCGGGGGCGCCATCATGGTCGAGCAGGCGCTGGATCCATTCGCGGCGGATTTCCCGGTCCGGGCAGTTGGCCAGGATCGCGGCGTCTTTCAGCGGAATGTTCACCTGGTAGTAGAACCGGTTGGCGACCCAGCCCTGGATCTGCTCGCGGGTGGCCCGGCCTTCATACATCGCCACATGGTAGGGGTGATGGATATGGTAGAAGGCGCCCTTGGCCCGCAAGGCCTGTTCAAAGTCGGCGGGGTTCAGCGGTGTATCGGTCATTGGGGCTCTCCTACAGTTCAATGCTCATGCCGTCGTAGGCTACTTCTACATTGCGTCGCGCCAACTCGGCTCGCTCGGCAGAGTCTTCGTCGAGGATCGGGTTGGTGTTGTTGATGTGGATAAGCACCTTGCGCTGCTTGGGCAGTTGCTCCAGTACCTCCAGCATGCCGCCGGGGCCGTTCTGTGCCAGGTGGCCCATTTCGCGGCCGGTACGGGTGCCGACGCCACGGCGCTGCATTTCATCGTCATCCCACATCGTGCCATCCACCAACAGGCAGTCGCTGCCGGCCATGATCTCCAAGAGCGGCGCGTCTACCTTGCCCAGGCCGGGGGCGTAGAACAGTTTGCCGCCGGTGCGCAGGTCTTCGACGATCAGGCCGATATTGTCACCGGGGTGCGGGTCGAACCGATGGGGCGAGTAGGGCGGCGCGGCACTGCGCAGAGGCAGCGGGGTGAAGCGCAGGTTGGGGCAGGCGGGAATAGTGAAGCTGGCATCCAGCTCGATGCGCTGCCAATCGAGGCCGCCATTCCAGTGAGTCAACATGGTGAACAGCGGGAATCCGGTGCTCAGGTCTTCGTGGACCATGTCGGTGCACCACACCTGGTGCGGGCAGCCTTCGCGCAAGCTGAGCAGGCCGGTGGTGTGGTCGATCTGGCTGTCCATCAAGATGATTGCGCTGATCCCGGTATCGCGCAGTGCTCGGCCCGGTTGCATCGGCGCAAAACCTTGCAGTTGCGCGCGGATATCCGGCGAGGCGTTGCATAACACCCAGTTCACGCCATCGTCGGACAGGGCGATGGACGATTGGGTTCGTGCCTGGGCCCGCAGGCTGCCGTCGCGAAAGCCGGCGCAGTTCACGCAGTTGCAGTTCCACTGCGGGAAACCGCCACCGGCCGCCGAACCTAGAATCTGGACAAACATCGCCGCTCCTTCACACAAGACTCAAAATAAAAACGCCCCGGCGAGCCGAGGCGTTGCATTGCAATACAAAAGCACTCAGCGGCTGGCGAAGTACATGGTGACTTCAAAACCGATACGCAGATCAGTGTAAGCAGGTTTGGACCAAGTCATATTCATACTCCTACGAAGGGATGGGACGTTTACTACCAAGTAATACATATAGTCCACCTCCAAGCGGAGATGTTCAGATGCGTGGCGGAATATTACTCATTTCTCGTCAAGCTAGCGCTGTCTTGGTGGAAAAAGCCTGTTGCAGCATCGGCAACGATCAGAATCATATCTGCCAGTCATCGCTCACCGCCGCACCATTGGCCAGGCAGTGCCAGCCGCCGGCGGCTTGCTCGAGTCGCTGCGCCGCATCCACCAGGTTCTGCCGGTTGCGCGCCTGGATCATCTGTTGCAGTTGCTCAAGATAGTCCGCGCCACGCCCCGCCAAATGCGCCTGCCAGAGCAACTCCGCGGCTTGGGCGGTGGGCAGTGTTTGTGGCGAGAACTGCTGGGCCAGGGTGGTGTTGCCCAAGTCGTTACTCCCACCGATCAACGCTGGCAGTTGCTTGAGAAAGACCTGGATGTGCTCGAACAGGCCCGCAAGCGCGACACTGGGTGACTGCACGCCAAACAGCAGGCCGGTTTGCCCATTGAACTGTCGGATGCCACTGAATACTGCGTAGCCCACTTGTAACTCGACACGTAGGCGTTGGTAAAACGGGGTTTGCGCCAGGTGAGCGAGCAACCGCCAGTCGGCCTCGTCGGTGAGGGACTGGCTGGGTGTCGGGCAAAACAGCAGCAAGGCGTCTTCGTCGCCATCGGTTGCTACGGTGTGCCAGCGATGCGGGCCGTTGATGGGCTGGGCTTTGTGTTCACTGTCGGCACAGTGCCCGGGTAGGCGCGCCGCCGCGCTTTTGATGGCCATTTCGCACGCAGCCGGCAGGCCCATGCCCAAGCCTTGCCAGCGGGCGGTGGCCCAACGGTCAGGTGGCGCGGTGACGTCAGCGATGTCGGCAAAGCAGGCCGGCAATGCCTTGAGCAGCTCGCGAATGGCCATCTGCGGCGCCGGCCTGGCGAGTGCGTCCTGCCAAAGGTCGGCGTCAGGCTGGGTCAGGTCGCGTGCCAGTTGCTCGACGATAGCGGGCATGGGTTCATGCAGCCCGCTCATTTTCAGCAGCCAGGCATTGCCTACGGCTTCCCAGGACACTTGCACCCCGGCCTGACGGGCGTTGGTTTGCAGTGTTTGCAGGCTGTTGCCCAAGCCATGTGCGGGCGAATCCAGTTGCCAGCGCAGGTAGAGGGCGCCTTCGTCGCTATCGGCCGGCAATGCTTGGCTGAACGACAGGCCTGGCAGTTCGCGCCGGCCACGGGAGCGATCCTGGGCGAAGGTGCGCAAGCCCCGATGGGCGCTGGTCTGCCCGCGAATCAGCCCGGGGCGGTGTTCCTGGGGTAACCGTTGCAGGAATGGGTTGCCTGGCGGGAGCTGCCAGGCCTGTTGCGCGAGCGACGGTTGCAGTGCAATCAGCATGGCCTTGAGGGCTTGGCAGTGCGGCTCGGACAACTGAGTTTGAAGGTTCTCACTGTCCTGACGGGCCAGGCCCAAGGCGCCACTGATTTGCTGTTGGCGGTCGATCAGCCGGGCATATTCTTCGCGCAGCGCAGCCCAGTCGCTGTGGGCGAAAAAGCTTAACCAGTCGTTCAATAGTGCTTCGATTGCCGGGACTTGTTGTGAACCCTTGGGCCCCAGGGTGAACTCGATATCCAGCAGCGCCTGCCCGGCGAACTGGTACGGCACCCTGGCGTGCAGCGCGCTTACCCAGCCACGGGTTTTCAACTCGGCCAGCAAACCACCAGGTGCCTGCGCATTCAGCCAGGTGCAGAGGAAGTCCAAGGCTTCGCGGGGCGCGTTGCAGGCGATGAGGTGGTGCAGATGATGTTGATCCAGGTATTGATAGCGATGTTTATTGCTGTCCATCAACGCCGGCGGTGCCTGCTGCGGGCGCAGCGGGCCAGCGCGCAGGCGATCGCCAAAGTGCTGGGCCAAGGCTTGCAGCTCCTGAAGCGATTGCGGGCCGGCAAGGCTCAGGGTCATTTGCCCTGTGTGATAGAAGTCTTGATAAAACCCCAGCAAACCGTGTTGGAAGTCCTCGTGTGGCACCGGCAGGCTGTCGCGATTGCCCGCATGGAAACCCCGCAGTGGATGCGCGGCAGCGAGGCCTTCGAGCATCGCCACTTGATGCTGTGCCTCGGCATCCTGGGCCCAGGCGACAAACTCTGCCTGTAACACCTCACGCTCGCGCAACTGATCGTCCATCGCCAGGCGCGGGTGAGCGAGCATATCCACCAGACGCTGCAGCGCGTCGCCAAACACTGGGGTGGGCACTTCGAAGAAGAAGTCGGTGGTGCGTTCGCGGGTGCTGGCGTTGACCTGCCCACCGTGGCGTTGCACGTAGGCCATCAAACCGTCAGGTGCAGGAAAAGCCTCGGTGCCGAGAAACAGCAGGTGCTCCAGAAAATGCGCCAGCCCCGGCCAGGCCAACGGCACATCATGGCTGCCGGCCGCTACCCGCAGGGCCGCGGCACAGCGCTTGAGACGTGGGGCGTGACGCAGGGAAACGCGCAGGCCATTGGCCAGGGTCAGTTGCAGGTGATGAGGGTGGGCCGGCACAGGCATGAGCACTTCCAGAACGTAGGAAGTGCCTATGCTAGCGCAAAGCGCGGTGGTCAGTGCTTGTGCAGCGCGGCATAAAGCTCGGGGCGCCGGTCTGCGAGGTAGTGATTGGCCGCTTGTGCGTCACGTATCAGCTGACGGTCGAGGGTGGCGACGATCAGCGCTTCATCCAGGCCGGCCTGGGCGACACGCTGGCCATTCGGCGCGGCGATGCTGCTTTGCCCGCAATACTGGATCTGGTCTTCATGCCCACAGTAGTTGGCGTAGGCCACATAGCACTGGTTTTCAAAGGCCCGTGCCCGCACGGTGACGTCCGCAACGAAGTCGAAGGGCACCATGTTGGCCGTCGGTACCAGGATCAACTCGGCACCGGCCAGGGCCAGGCGCCGGGTGTTTTCCGGGAACTCCAGGTCGTAACAGATGAGGAGCCCCAGCTTCCAGCCGTTCAATTCGACGATAGGGAACTCGTCGCCGCCGGCGCTGAACATCGAGTGATCGAGGTCGCCGAACAGGTGCGTCTTGCGGTAGTTGCACCGGCGCTGGCCAGTGGCATCGATCAGTTGCACAGAGTTGTAGATCTGTCCGTCCTCGGCCCGCTCCGGGTAGCCATAAAGAATCGCCAGGCCCGCATTGCGCGCCAGTTCGGCAATGGTTTGCGCCGCCGGTCCATCCTGCGCCTCGGCCAGCGCGCCCACCGCTTCCGCACCAATGTTGTAGCCGGTGAGGAACATTTCCGGCAGCACCAACAGGTCTGCATCGCCCGCTTCATGGGCGACGTGGTGCAGGCGCTTGAGATTGCCGGCTACATCCAGTGGCAATGGCGGGCATTGGTACAGGGCGACACGCATGGCTTGACTCCTTATTCGGCCAGGGCGATGGGGCCGATCTCATCGAACACATCCCCAGGCCCCGGGTTTTGCGGGTGGGTACTGCCACCGAAGTGGGTCATGATGCCCCAAACCGCGTTCAACGAGGTTTGCACTGCGCCTTCGACCCAGGCTGGGGTCCAGGATACGTCGTCGCCGGCGATGAAAATCCCGCGCTGCTCGGCCGGCATATCCTTTTGCATGAAGTGCGCGTACATGCGCTGGTTATAGCGATAGTGGCCCGGCAACGCGCCCTTGAAAGCACCGAGGAAATGCGGGTCGGCCTCCCAGGAAACGGTGATCGGGTCGCCAATGATGCGCGCCTTGATATCGACTTTCGGGTAGATCTTTTTCAGCGCATCGAGGGCCAGCTTGACCCGTTTATCAATGGGCTGCGGCAGCATTTTCAGGGCGTCGCTCATCCACGAGTAAGACAGGCAAATGACCCCCGGCTTGTCGTCGCCGTTGTCGAACAGGTAGGTGCCACGGGTCAAGCGGTCGGTGAGGGTCATGCTCATCAGGTCGCGGCCGGTTTCCGGGTCTTTGTCCTTCCAGAAAGGCCGGTCGACCATGACAAAGGTTTTCGACGACTGCATATAGCGCGTGCGGTCCAGGGCCATCCACATTTTTTGCGAGAACAGGCTTTCGTCGCATTCGATTTGGGTGGTCAGCAGCCAGCTCTGGCAGGTGGTCAGCACGGCGGCGTATTCCCGGGTGTCGCCATAATTGTCGGTCACCGCGAAGCGACCGTCGGCGGCATGGGCAATGCGCTTGACCCCGGCCCGCGGCGCGCCGTGGTGCAGGGAACTGAGGCTGGTGCCGGCTGGCCAATGGGCGCAACGCTCAGGCACATGGCGCCAGATCCCCATGGGCACCTGCGCCACGCCACCGACCACCAGGTGCTGGTGATCGTCGCAGTTGGTCATCACCACGCGGAAGATTTCCAGCATCGAGTTGGGGAAGTCCGAGTCCCAGCCACCGGTGCCAAAACCGACCTGACCGAACACTTCGCGGTGATGGAACGACAGCTTGGCGAACGCCTTGGAAGTGGCGACGAAATCGTAGAACGTGCGGTCGTCCCACAGCGGCACCAGGGTATTCCACAGCGCTTTGAGGCGTGGCACATCGCGGTCGCGGATGGCCTGCTGGATATCGCTGAACTGCGAACCGGCTTCCAATGCATCGGCCCAGGCGTCAGCCACTTCCTGGAACAGCGCAGGAAGGTCGGCGAGTTTCTGTGCGTAATGGGTCTGGCCTTCCAGGTCGATCACGGTGCTGCCGGAGGCCGGTGTCAACGGGTTGGGGAAGGGCTTGGTCTCCAGGCCCAACTTATCCACATAGTGGTAGAACGCCGTCGAGGATACCGGGAAACGCATGCCACCCAGTTCGGCGATGATGCCTTCGGCCCCTTCAAACGCCTGGGACCGCAGGCGCCCACCCATTTTTGAGGCCTCGTACACCACCGGCTTGAGGCCCAGCTTCATCAGCTCGTAGGCGGCCACCAGCCCGGCGATACCCGCACCGACAATCGCCACTTCGGCGCCATGGTGGGCGGCAGGAATACTGCCCAAGCCAGCCGGGTGTTCGATCCAGTCATCGAAGGCGAACGGGAAGTCCGGGCCAAAGATGGTGATGGGTTTTTTACCGTCTGCAGGGTGGCGATTGTTCTTGTTAGTGGCGTTCATGGCTGACCTTGCTGGCAACTGCACGGGGCACGACCCGTGGAGTATAGGAAAAGATGGCAGCCATTCTAGGGAGCGTAGCGCTCGTTAATAAGACGCAAAGTGTCGTCGTTTTGGATTGTTTTTAGTCGAAGTGACGAAAATGGCGGTCAGATTGGCTGCCCGCGATCCAATTTGTTGCTGAGGATGATCGAGGTGGTGGTCTTTTCTACCCCATCGACACTGCCGATCTGGTCCAGCAGTTGATCAAGTTGCTCCGGCGAATCGGTGCGCAGCCAGGCCACATAATCAAACTCACCACTGACCGCACACAACTGCTGGACCTGGGCCATGGCGCTGAGTCGACGCAGCACTTCCTTGCCAGAGCGCGGTTGCACCGTGATCCCCACATACGCCTGCAACCCACCATCCACCACACGCTGGCCAAGGCGCACGCCATAGCCGGTAATCACCTGGGTCTTTTCCAGGCGCGCCAGGCGCGAGGTCACCGTGGTACGGGCAATCCCCAATTGCCGGGCGAGCATCGCCACGCTCTCGCGGGCGTTGAGCTGTAAGGCGGCGATTAGTTGGCGGTCGATTTCATCGAGGAGGGGCGGGCGGGGGGTAGACAAGTGCGGCTCCGATGCGGGTGGCGGTTGGGGCATGTTACAGGCTCATATTTCACGGGGGGAGCATTCGTTAACGCGTTGGCCGACTGGATCAAAAAAGATCTTCGAGTCTTGCGCGTGCGCTACACCGAAAATTATTCAGCGGCGAGTGCACCAGGAATATTCAAAGTCGTAATTCCTGAGGGTTATGGAAAATATTCAAAATAGTTATTGCGCCCTGTTAGTTTTCACAGTTGTTGGGGCGGTAGGTGCATTTTAGACTCAAGTTTAAAAGTCTAATTGATGGAGTCCGTCATGAGTACTAAAGCATTGGTTGAGGTTTTTATTGATGGTCATAGGACTACACTGCTGGAGCCGAAGAATAGGGCAAACAATAATATTTTGAAGCCAGGTGTGATTGGTATTGTTCGCAATGTTGCTGACGGTCCGAATGGTGCGTTTATTGTGTGGAATGTTGATAGTCAGCCAGAAAGGTATCGAATAATTAATCCAGATGGAGTTGCCATCGACTGGGAATCGTTTTCAAAAAAACGACCTGGTGAAAATAAAATGTACATTAAGGATCTTTCTGAAGAAGAGAGATATCGCCATCAACCGTCAGAAAGCTATAGCTTAAGGTTTGCGTTTATTATTGATTTTCCTGGCGAAGTTGCCAGAGGGGCTTATATAGTTGATGACGTTATTTATAAGACTCGCTCCGACTTCGCAAAGTGGAGGGACGAATATGTTGGTGTGTCCCAGTAGTCAGGCCTCTCCATGGCTTGGCGGTATGTATGCCCTGCGCGCTGAATGTGGGCCCTGAGAGTTAGCGGCCAGCCTCTTGGATTTCCAGCCTCCAGAAACAAAAAAAGCCGCGCAGTGCGCGGCTTTCAATTTGGTGGGCCCAGTAGGACTCGAACCTACGACCAAGGGATTATGAGCCCAAAAAAAGCACCAGTGCCTATTGGGAAAACTCTAGGAACTGCCATTTTTATTGGCCTTTTGCCCCATATTTCCCACGGGGTGATAAAAGTTTTGGACACTTTTTGGACACTCTCCGACTCGTTCGTTGCACTTCTTTGCAAAACCTTTCACATCGTGCAATCACCCTTACCCCGCGAAGCCCCACGGCTGGCGTGGCCTGGCGCCCTGATTGCACCACCATGCGGGTTTGCACAAAAAAGGGACGCAAAGCCCGTCGGCGGGAGGGGGATAAGTGCTTTTTCATCTCGTTTTTTCTTGTGCGGCAATCTTTTACCACACGCAGATTTTTCGTGTGTATCGTGTGTATTAGTCTTTGACTGCGGCGTCAATCGTGTGTACCATACACAACATTGAAGCGAAGGGAGGGGGTTGATGCGAAGTCGAGAGGTCATTGAGTTAATCGAGGCGGATGGGTGGTTTGAAGTGGCGGTAAAGGGGAGTCACCACCAGTTCAAACACCCAACCAAAAAAGGCCGGGTGACGGTTCCACACCCCAAGTCTGAAATAGCTAAAGGAACGCTGCACAACATACTGAAAAGCGCCGGCCTCAAGTGAGGCCGGTTTGACCACCGAAGACCCCTACAAGGGCTCCGGTGAGGCGGTACTGGGCGACAGGGGGCTTTATGAAGCCCTCAAACCTACAGATACTGAATCTCAAGCGCTCTGCGTAACGAGCGCTTTAATTCTCAAGGGAGAATTGCGTAAATGAAATTTCCAGTCGTAATACATAAAGACGCCGACTCTGATTTTAGTGTGACCGTGCCCGACGTGCCTGGATGCTTCTCGGCTGGTACCACCTTCTCAGAAGCGCTTGAAAATGTACGCGAGGCACTGGCGCTACACTTGGAAGGGCTCGTTGCGGACGATGAGGCTTTACCTCAAGCACAAGAAGTAGATGCACACTTGAGCAATCCAGATTACGCGGATGGCGTGTGGGCAGTGATCGACTTCGATCTGACCCCATACCTGGGCAAGTCGGTAAGATTTAATGCCTCGTTGCCTGAGCATCTGCTGAATCGGATCGATGAAAAGGTGCAGAAGGATCATCGATACGCATCGCGATCAGGCTTTCTAGCCACTGCAGCACTACGGGAGTTGTGCGCTTAACCAACCGAAATGACTTACAGAAAGGGCGCCAAATGGCGCCCTTTGTCTTTAAATGTTCAGGTAATCGTTATGGTGTGAGTGCCTATATGTTTTTGGTTGCTGTCTCCCGACCACCGAATCGAAAGTTGCATTGCTTCTATGAGTTTGGCTTACCTATTGCTTGAAACATAGGAATTAGAATCTCACTACCTCTTTCATTCAAATGATCGTCATCAAAATAAATTGGAAGTCCATTAACATCACCCCAGCATGTATCCTCGCCACACAAATATGGAATTGGGTCAAGGAGTTTTGCACCACATTGTTCTGCCGCCAAATCGAGTGTTTTTAAGGCGAAGGAATTTCTTTTATTGTATTGATCTAGCGTTACTGAAACCCTTGTGGGCACATTAAAAATCATCGACCGCCCCATACTGGCAGGAACGTTAAAGCCTAGCTCTGGCACAGGCTTGACGATGTAAACATCTCTGTCTTTAGAAAGCTCGCACACGGTTTTAAGTATGCCCACTCTCATTTCAGCAGCATATTCATCGCTTTTTATGTCTCCATTTTTAGAGGTGGACTGAGACATTAGTTTTGCCAGTGGCGGGTCAATTTCATTTGGCCCATACAAATAAAGTGAGAATCTATTTACTAAAACAACAGGTACATTGCTTGGTAGCTTCTTGGCTTCTTTTAGCGCCCAAGTCAAGTAATCAGGACACTTATGCTCTTCGTTCTTGCTGTATATGCCGCTAGCCAGAGGACATGCATTGGCAGCCCACTGCAATACATCACCATCTCCAATGGCTGCTTTCAGTGATGTAATCAGGGATGAAGAGTGACTGTCACCAATCATTACCGCTTTGATTATGTCATTGTTCCCATATTTGCAGTTGGGTACAGGGTTGTCTTTAGAACCGATACCAAATGATGCGGATGCGCACTCTTCTAAACGCGGATTCTTATTAAGCGCTTCATTAAATATTGCGTTTGTTTGTGGTGATACCCGGCTTGGAAAACCATCTTTCTGGCGAATCAGCGTGCTAAAGGCACTTATTGTTAGGGCCCCAATCAACAAAAATATCACCGATGGGATCATAGGCTTTTTGGACAAGCCTATACGCACAGGTGTTTCAACATATCGGTAAGATATCCAACCGAAAAACAGAGACAACACCAATCCGATCAGTACAGCGAATGTGTGACCTTTCAGGTTCAAAAACATCAGAACCACTACTATTGGCCAATGCCAAAGATACAAGGAGTAAGAACAGTCTCCTAACCATTGTGCTAGCTTTGAGCCGGTCCACCACGAATCCTGCCTTGCTGCAACTAACACTAATGCCGTCCCAAGTACTGGCACTATTGCACGCCAACCTGGCCACTGGCTGTTTTGATCAAATAAAGAAATTGATAAAATTATTAATGAAAAGCCAAGCCCCTCAAGAATCCTTTTAAGATTCGCCGTCATCGAAATATTGTTAGCCCACAGATAAACAATCCCGCCCGCGAGCAATTCCCACCCCCTGCTCTTAAGAAGATAGAATGCCGCTGTGGGTTTGTGCGGAGTTATCGTAAGCGACCAATAAAGCGATAGCGCAAGCCAAAGAAGTACGACTATTTTTAGAGTTGATATTTTTGGCCGGAGCTTCCACGCTCCCAGCATTACTAGCGGGAGAATTATATAGAACTGCCACTCAAGCGAAAGCGACCATGTATGCAACAGTAAATTTTCGTGGGAGGCGGCGTCAAAATACCCCGACTCACGTCTAAATTTTATATTCGAAAAAAATCCCAGCGCACTAAGCGTATAAGCGCCAAGCGTACGATATTCTCCCGGCAATAAAATGGCCCACCCAAGAATCAAAACGAAGCCACATAAAACAATTAGCGCAGGTAGGATGCGCTTGGCTCTAGATACATAAAACTCTAGCACCGAAAACCGCTTATTTGAAGTCAGGGAGTTAGATAGGCCTTTCGCGATTATGCCGGTCATTAAATAACCAGAGATCACAAAAAATACATCTACACCGATGAAACCTCCAGAAAAACCGAACACGCCAAAGTGATACAGAACTACTGAAACTACCGCCCAGGCACGTAACCCATTTATATCACCCCTAAAGTTACTGCCTTTAACGTCCATATTGTTCAACATTAAAATCTCAAGTTTTCCACCCTAAAAAGGGCTTATTAAAATAAGGTGCTCACCTACTCGTGCAACCCTTACCAGCAAACTAACCATTTACTGAATTACCAGTCTGGTATTTAAAACACTATTTGCATTGGCGTTCGTTAACGGTTTCCGAAGGAACGAACAGGCTAGCGACCGTTAGCTGCGAATAAAGTGCATGATTCCATGATTGATGGGGTTTCGCCAGTATCCACCTGCGTTTACAGGGGCAGGTGACTGGCTGAACTACGCATAACCGGGCTTATAACGTGATGGGTTTTAATTGTCCGGCCAGTGCGATGGCCGTAGCTGCGTTACCTGTGAACGCCCCAGCGTTTCCTGGTACCGGTGTAGGCCCATGGGTGTGACCGGCCAACTGGGTGTTCATCTGTTGCACCAGGTCGAGCAAGTCACACACCACCTGGAAGATGTTCACGCTCTGAGAACCGACATGGTTCTTCGGCGCTATCAGTTGTTGGCTGACAGCTGCCAGGCTCTGCCGAACGCCTTCAATCCTTTCCTCCATGTCGCCACCCACCGTGGCGTTGTGCTTCTGCCCTACCACCAGGTTCAAGTCGCGCCCGGTCGCTTGGTGCAGATCATCCATTGCCGCTAGGCTCGCAGATCCGCCCGACAACAGCTTGAGCGCGCCCAGAGCCTCGATCGTCTTTATACCCCCTACCGACTCCTTGGAATGGTCGTCCACCGTCCTGGTGTGGTTCTGGTAGCGCTCCGTGTTGCCCATGGCCTCCACTTCCCGCTCGATCGCCTTGTCCTGGATCTTGCCGTCAGTCTGGCGTAGCCAGTTGCCGTCGGCGTCTACACGCTGCTGGCACGCCTCGCTGTGCTGCCACACCTGGTCCCCCTTCGGAACGCTGGGCATGCTCAGGCCGTGGGGCAGGATCGTCTGGATATAGGGTTTGTGCGGCAGGCCGTAGGCAAAGCACACCACCACCCGGGTGCCTTCCTCGGGAAAGGCATAGATGCCCATTTCCTCGCCACCCGTGGGCAGCGGCAACGGCACACCCGCCAGGATCGGCAGCTTGCTGTCTGGCTCGCCATCCGGCCCCAGCACCTCGATATCCACCGCATAACGCGGCCGGAAGTCGTCACAGATCCCGGCGCCGGCCGGGGCATCGGCCACGCCGACAACCCGGGCAAAGCGTGGCAGGTGGTAACCGCCGGTGAGTTCGGGGAACTGTCGTTCTACGCTTCGCTTTATTGCGTCGTCCATCGGATGGCCATCTGGTTATCGACGAGGGCCACACTGGTGATGCGCTCGCCGTGCTTGATCGTTGCACCTGGTCGCAACCCGGGAAGGGCTGCAATCATCGCGCTCTGGTTGCCCTGGTAGTCGTCGAACAGTTCCGCCGGCAACTGCAGCGGCGGGCGAACGCCAAAGAAGCTGTCAGCCCAACTGCCCACGAACACCTCCCCATCACCCTGCTGCTGCCAGATAAAGTCGGGGATGTTGAACACCCGGGCCAGGCTGTCCATCGCTTGGTAACCGGCGGCCAGGCTGTAGAAGAACGGCGCCTTGACCCCGGCGTAGGGCTTGTCCGGCACGCGAAAACGCAGGCCGGTGTGCTGGCTGATTTCGACCAGGACGGCGCGCAGATCGACGTGGCGCAGGTTCAGCGGCAGCGGGTTGGCCAGGATTGCCGCCAGCTCGCGGCAGAACAGCACCTGCTGGGTGCTGCTGGCCGTGGTGGAGCGTTCGACGTAGCCAATGAAGTGGCGCCGCAGCGTGCTGTCGTTGTAGCCGATATCGAGCGTCACCAGGCCTTTGACCGGGGCGTTGGCCTGGATGGTGAAGGTCGCCCGGCCGGGGCTCTTGGCATCCAGCCGCACTTCGTTTTTGACCAGGACATAGGGCGCACCACCGATGGCCAACACTTTGTGAAGCTTCATGGGGTGTTACTCCCGCCCAGCCAGCCATCCACCTTTTTCAGCGTGGCTTCAAAGCCTGTCAGTTCCTCGGGGCCTTCGCTGGAGCCACCACCGTCGCCGGTGCCGCCCACCGCCCCGCCGGGGCCTGATTGGGCTGTCACCTTGTTACCTGGGCGCCTACCTTCGACTTTCTCGGGGTTGGACAGCTTTTCGGTCAGGGTGAACTGGATCAGCCAACCGCGCAGGTTGTCGTCTTCCCGGGCGCTCACGCCTTCCGTGAACGTCACCTGGCGCATGCCGAACGCGGCCGCCGTGTCGTTGACGATGCGGTACGTCTTGAGCTGGCCACCGCCGGCGGTCGCTTCCACCAGGCGCATCAGGTCGCGCAGTTGCACCTGGTCAACAAATGGAATCATCAGCGTGACCGTCAGGGTCTTGGGCTTGAAGCCCTTGTGGCCCTTGTCGGTGTTGCTGGTTTGGCCTGACAGGTCGTCGCTCTCAATGCGCAGATTGCCGGTGACCTTGAGGTTCTTCCCGCGTACCTCTTGCCCGTCGAGTAATAGCGTCATAGGCCCACCAGCTCGCGAACGAAGCTCAGACCCTGCTCAGATCCCACCAGCAGCGCGCCGGCACACAACACCCACTCATGCCCCGGGGCCTCGCCTTGCAACAGCGCCTGGCGCAGCTCGGTGGCATTGCCGGGCCCGATCAGGCGCGCGCGCATGCTGCTGTCGGGATTGCCGTTGGCCAGCAGCGCTTTCAGGTCATCCAGCTGTTTATCGCGGCTTTGCTGCTGGGCGGCCTTGCGCGTGGCCAGGGCCGACAGATCCGCCATGGGCGAGCTGTCGGCGGCGTAGCTCTCCAGGACAGAAAGCTGGCCGGCCATGGATTGCTGGGCGGCCTTCACCACCGTGCAGCGCTCCAGGGGTAGTGTCTGCCAGCGGGGCAACGCGCCGGCGGTGGGGATCTCCCACTTTTCCGTTTCCAGCTTCGACAAGTGCCGCGCTCGGCGTTCGGCTCGCACCAGGTCAGGCATCGGCAACAACGCATTGAAGCGCGCCAGGCTCTCGGCCAACTGATCAAAGCGCGTGGCCAGGAACATCAGACACAGGGCGAACTGGGGGCCATCGGGCCGGCCGGTGTCGCTCACGTCCACCAGTTTGCCGGCGAGCTGCTGCAGCAAGTTCGGCGCTGACAGGAAACGCTGATATCCGCGGCCCTGGCCAATGCCGCTTTGAAATGGCGTTACCACCAGGCACGCCGGCGCCTCGCCCATCTGTGTGGCAAGCGCGTCACGGCCTGCAGTGATCGCACCCTGGGCGGCATCTCCGACTGGTCCCGGATTGGTGCTGGTCTTGCCGCCCAGGTCTGCCAGACGCTTGGCCGTGCTGGCCTGCTCGGTGCTGGCCAGATCCTTGGCCGCTGACAGCTGGCCCATCCATTGCGTGGCCTGACTTGGCCAGCGCATAGTCACCGGCGCCCAGTTCATGGCTGCAGGCTCTCCCAGGTCACCACCTCCATGGCGTTCAAGTCGCCATTGGCCAGGGCCTGGTCCAGTAGCTGTTTAAGCACATTGGCCCGCTGCAGCAGCTCCATTTTGAAGGTAGTAAAGTCTTCGCTGACCTGGCGCAGCTGCTTGGCCGTGTGCTGGCGCAGCTCTTTAACGCCCGCCTCGTCGCGGCAGCCGTACGGACTGTCAAAGCCCTGCAGAATCACACTGGTAAGGTTCAGTTGATCATCCAGTTTGCTGGGGTACTGGTGAAGCGCGCCCAACGCTGGCGACCAGAAGCCGCCGGTGATCGCGGTTTCACACGCGGTATTGATCTCGCTGTTCTTCTGCCGGTACAGGCTCTGCAGTTGCTCGGGCTTGCTGGTCCCGGGCGCCAGGCGCGCCACAGGCTGTTTGGTTTCGCTGTCGAACACGATCTGCAAGCCTTCGGACTGCTTGGCCAGCAAGTAGGAATAGTGCTGGTAGCTGATCGGAACGCTGTCGCCCGGGCGTTTTGGGTGAATGCCATCCACCAGAAAGGTGTGCAGTGACGGGCTGTAAAAGTATTTGCTCATGGGAGTCCTTAATGGCCGATCGCGATGTAGCCGTAGGTGGATGTCGCCGTGGCGTTGGCGGCAAAGCCGGTACGGGTGCGGGAGCCGGGAACAATATTCATCACCTCGGCCTGTCCCGTAGTGTCTTCACCGCTGCCCACGTCGAGAACAAAGCATCTATTGGGGAAGCCGATCGGGAATAGGAACTGGCTGCCGTTGGTTGCGATGTAGGCATTGCCCCACTGGATGATCAATCCCCCCATCCAACGGGGGAACGCGATGTAGCCGTTGTCTGCCAGGCTGATCGAAAAGCCCCAACGCAGGGTGCGCGGCGTCACGATGCTGGCTTCATCGGCCCCGGCGTCCAGTTGTTCCAGGTTGGCGATCGGCGCGATGCCGGCCACACCAGGAAGGGCCTTTTTGCTGCTGTCGATCACCTCGGAGGATCCCGTAAACACAATCGGATTTGGTCCAGGTGCGACTCGCTGCACACGCATAGCTCCGCCGCCGGCAATCAGCACGACCGCTGAGCGGGATTCATCGTGGCGCATCCAGTGGACACCGTTCCAATAGCAGTTTTGCGCCAGGTGGGTTTCTTCCAGAGCTGTTAAAAACCCGAAGGAACCAGCGTGAATATCCAGACTGTTCCCAGGCAGTGGGTTCAAATTCGGGATGGCGTCATCGATCCCGTAGTGGGCCAGCTTGGTGCCCTTGTCGGCTTTCTTCTTCAATTCAGCATCGATCTGGATCAACCACTGGTGATGCTGGTTCAACGACTGGCGCAGTTGATCCAAAAAGCTATTGATGCTCGTTTTATCGTAGGTGTCGCCACTGTCCCGTAGCTTCTCGCTGTAGCTCCAGCTGATCGGGTTCAGGCCTGCTTCGGCTTTACGCACATACACGTTACCGGCGTTGGCAAACACCGTAACGCACGGTTTTGATTCGTCGTGGCGCACCCAGTAGTGGCCGTCCCAGTAACAATTTTGGGCCAGGTTGGTCTCAACCGCCGAGGTGAGAAAAGCATAGGTTCCGCCGTGAATATCCAGACTGTTGCCGGGCAGCGGGTTCACGTTCGGAATGGCATCATTGATCCCGTAATCAGCGAGTTTTGTACCTTTGTTCGCCTTCTTGGCGATCGCCTCGTCAATGGCCTTAATCAACTGATCGATCTTGTCGGAGGTGTAGGTGTTGCCACTGTCGCGCACGTCGAACACTGACGCCCAGACGATCGGGTTTTTGCCTGGGCCAACCCGCTGCACCCGAACTGTGCCAGAGCCGGCAATCAATGACACCGCTGCCCGTTTTTCGTCATGACGTACCCAGTCGGCGCCGTTCCAGTAGCAGTTCTGGCACAGGTGCGTTTCATTGAGCGCGGTCAAAAAGCCATAGGAGCCGCCGTGAATATCCAGGCTGTCGCCCAGTGGATTGCGATTGGGAATGGCGTCATCGATCGCGTAATCAGCGAGTTTCGTGCCTTTGTTCGCCTTCTTGTCCAGTTCGCCTTCAACCCACTTTTTCCCCGCAAAATGCTTCACCAGGGAATCACTGATCGGCTCGGCCTGACGCAAATCCACCACGGTGTTGGAATCGGGCAGATCCGCCAGCGGCACGCAGAAATGGCGCACGCCGGCGCTGTCGGTGAAGTCGGCCAGAGCGGCGCCGAAACGCACTTCCCAGCGGGCCACCACATCGCTTAACTGGCGCTCCAGGCTCACATCCAGCCAGGCTTTGGCAGGAAACCCCGGCGGTGCCACGGCGACGGCAGCAGCCACCAGCACCCGCACACCCTCGATGTAGGCGGTCCCGGGTTGCACCTGGTAGCTGTTGCCGACCTTGGCCAGTTTCAGCCCGTCGCTGAAAAAGCAGGCCCGGCCGAAGGTATCGCGGTTGCTCAGGCGCTCGCGCTCGTCGATGCCATGCAGGCGCACGGTGAAGTCGTGCTGCCAGGTCTTGGCGTCGATGGTGATCCCGGTCAGCGCCTGGGCGCCGTCGAACACCACCAGGAAGTTGCGGGTGACGTTGTTGCCCAGCTGCAGCGGCGGGATGTTCTTGCGCTTCTGCTGCAGTGGCACGTAGGCCACGGCCAGCAACACGCCTTCGGCGGTCTCTAGGCCGATCCAGTTCCAATCAAAATCCCCGATATCGCTGCCCAGCATCAGGCTGTAAACAATCTGGTTGGGGTTCACAAAGCCTTTTTGCGTGACGTCATAGCTCGCCACCAGGTGCGCGGCCGGCTTCGGTGCCGCTCGATCTACCTGGCCGTTCGGGTCCAGCCCGGGCACGTTGGCCAGGACAAACCGGGAAACGATCAGAGGCTGTTGTGCGCCTTGTTTTTGCGCGATCAGGCTTTCACCTGCAAGGGTAATGCTGGCTCCCATGGGGGCTCCTACAGGCTGGCGACCAGCGTTTGCTGGTCGTCGTTGAAGTCCACCGCGACAATGCGCAGTGACACGGGGGTGATGGTCACGAAGTCATAACGCCGGCAGGTGCGGCCGTATTGCTGGATCAAAACCCGCAATAGCTCGGGGTTCTGCGACAGTTGGGAGTCGGAAAGACGCAACAGCACCACGTCCCAGTCCCGATCGGGCATGCGTTCGTCGATCTCGACGTACCCCACGCCGAGGCGCTGCAGGATGCGTTTAAGCCCGGCCGTGCTGCCGGCATCAACCGCGTTGATGAAGGCGAATTTGACCCGCAGGCGGTAGAGGCTTTCGGGTTCGTCCTTGAAGCGGCTGATATCCCGCTGCCAGGCCAGCAGATCGAGGACGGTCAAATGGCAGGTGTCGGCATCCATCTGCAGCAGCGGCCATTGCAACCAGCCCTCGACTGTCTCCCACCACTTTTGGCTGGCGTCTTTGAGCTTGGTCAGTTGCGGGCCATCCAACCAGAACGGCAAGTTGAGCTTGATCATGCGTACACCACCTGCAGGCTGCTGATCCGGGGAATCGTCAGCTCTGACACGATGTCGGCGTTATCGAAGCGCAACGACTCGATGCCGGCGAACTGCTGGTGGAGTTCCTCGCCCAGGCGGCTAAAGGAGAACCGTGACTGCGGATAGGTCAGTGTCGGTTGGTAGTCGCCGGTGCCGCTCTCGCGAAAGGCTGCACGGATGAATAGATCGACTTCGGCCTGCAGCTTGGTGCGCTGCTCGACGGTCAGCAGGCTACGTGGCCACAGGGTCAACTTCAGCGCGTGCTGGGTCTCAGGCATCACCATGACCAGCAGATCGTCACCATGGCCATGGTTGCCCTGGTCGCGGATATGCGCGTTGATTTGCTCCAGGTACGTCGCCGCCGGCACGTCCGCGTCGAACAGCACATAGGCATTGGCACTGCCTGGCCCCCGTGGAGCGCCATGCAGAAAGTACACGCCATCGGGCCGCACGCCCGGGAAGCCGGCGATCATCGCCCGGTATACCGCGTCGGTGTGCCACTGGTTGACCGCCGAGAACTGGTTGCGCACCCGTAAACGCAGCTGCTCGTCAGGCTCAGGATCTGCGCCTGGTGCAATTAGCCAGCCGTCAGCGTTGACCACCTGGGCGATGCCGGCGATCGGCACCGGCAGGATGGCGTAGTAACCCGGGGCCAGGTTGTAGCCGCTGCCCACGTCCTGGGCCTCCACCGGCACTTCCAGCTGCATCAGCCCATCGGCAAAGGTCGCCGCCTGGGTGGTCACCAACTGGTAGATATGGCCATTGATCGCGGCCGACTGCACCAGGATGCCGGCGGGCAGCTCCAGGGCGCCCCCGGCAACGTCGCGGGTAAACAACAACACGCCTTTGGCCTTGGTCGCGCCTTTGCGCTCGACGTTGACCGCCCAGGCCAACATGTCCAACCACTTACGGACGGCGGTTTTGACAAAGAAGTTAGGCAGCACGGTGTCGCTGACGAAAGTGATCAGCCACATGACCGGCTTGGTCACCAGGGCCGTGATCACCCGCCAGAACGGCGAATAGGCGCTGGTGTTGCTCATCTTGCTGCCCTGGGCGGCGACTTCCTTTTCCCAGGCTTTGCGCAAGCCTTCCTCGGTTACCGGAATGCCGGACTCTGCCAGCGCCTGTTTAAAATCAACGTCGCTCACAGGGTCACCTCGATGTCGCCAAACTTCAGGGTTTTCGCCGTGACCAGGTACTGCCCCGTTTGCACCTGGTTAATCAGGGCAGTCCCGGGCACCAGGCGTTGGTCGGCCTCCACCAGCAGCTCCAGTTGCTGAATGCAGTCGCGCTGACGCAGCTTGCTACGCTCGGCCACCAGCGTTACCAGCAGGCCGCTTTCGCGGATCATGTGCGCAATGTCCTGGGCGATGCTGGCCCGGTCATCAATCAGCAGCGGCTGACGGGACGGGTCCAGCGCCAGGTCGTTGTCGATGATCAGCAGATCGATGTATTCGCTCATCCCCCCACCGCCATGGCCAACATGCCTTCCAGCTCCAGCGGGTTCATTTGCTTGCCGGTGTGAATGTTCACGTTCTCCACATGGGTGCCCTTGTTCTGGGTTTGGTTGTTGTTCTGGATGCTTGCCAGCAGACCGCCCCGGGGCACAGCGTCTGGCCGCTTCGGTGACAGGCTGGCCACAGAGCCGTTGATACGCTGCTGACTTTGCTCGGCCTGCTGCATAGGTGGCGGCGCCAGTACCAGGGCCGGCGGTTGACGCGGCGGCTCCAGGGCGGCGAGTGGCTGCGCGATCGGCGCCGGGCCTTTCGGTACCGGGGCCAGGACCAAGGCCGGTGCTTGTGCCTGGGGCTGTAGGGCGTTGAGCATCGGCGCAGGTTGTGCCGGCACCTTCGACGTGGCCGCCATCACCAGGGGCGGCGCCTGGATTGGCTGCTGGGCGGCGCCCACCAGCTGCGGCAGCAACGGCGCCTCGACCTGAGGCGCACTGATACCCGGCATTTGCGGCGGTGCCGGCATATCCCCGAACGCGGCGTCGATCTGCACGCCCGGGATCTTGTTCAGCATCTCGATCAAGCCATTGATGGCCTGTTTAAAGATGTTGACGATGCCGTCCCACGCCGCGCTGGCCATGCCCGCCCAGCCGCCCATAGAGCCAAACCAGTCTGATAGCGCGGTCAGTTGCCCGCTGACCCACTGGAACGCCTCGCTGTTGAGTAGCGCGCTGGTCCACTGGTCCCAGTAGATGATCGCCGCCGCCACGGCCGCGACCAGGGCAACGATGCCGATCACGACCCACGTCACTGGGTTGGCCAGCAACGCGGTGTTGACCAGCCAGATCGCCCCTTGCCATAGCAGCATGGCGCCCTTGACCAGGCCCATCCACGCCACCATCAGCACCAGGCCGGCGACAAACGCGACCGCCATCACGGTGTGGTAAAGGAACATGGCGATGCTGCGCAGGCCCACCATGGTGAGGACTTTCCAGACCGTGACCAGGCCCAGCCAGACCATCTTCGACATACCGACGGTCAGCGTGAGTAACGACAGCGCGGCGATGATGCCGAACACCACCAACACGGCGATGCTGATCACCCGGGTGATGTTGGGGAACAGTTGCGACCAGCGTGTCAGGGTGGTGGCCACGCCCGTCAGCCTGGCCATAAGCGGCTCCAGGATCGGCATCAGCGATTGCCCGAAGGCTATGCGCAATGCCTGCACGGCAGCGGCGAACTGCTGCCACGGGTCTACCATGTCCTTGGCCATGCGCTCGGCATTCTCCAGGCCGCGCACGTTGCCCAGCTGTTCCATGCCGTTTTTCAGCCGGCCGGTGTCGCCCATCAGGCTGGTGATCAGGCGTGCCGCTTCGCCGCCGAAGGCATCGCGCAGCTTCTTACCGTTGGCCTCGATCGACAGATCCCCGAACTTGCCCTTGAGCTTGTCCAGGATGTCCATCATCGGCAGCAACTTGCCCTGCTGGTCCACAAAGGACATACCGAGCTTTTCCGAGGCGCCGCTGACGTTCTCGAAAAACGCCTTGTACAGGCCGCCCGCCTCGCCGCCTTCCATGCTGCTGCCCAGGGTGCCCAGGACTGCCATCTGTTCCGCTAGGCTCACGCCGGCGGTGCTGGCCAGCCCGCCGGCGGCCTTGAACGCCTCGCCAATCTGCGCGCCGCTGGTACGGAACAGCTTTACAGCCGTCGCCGTCTGGCCCGCCAGAGTTTCAACCCATTCGCTTTTGCCCATGGAATCGGCCTGGCCTTTGAACAGGCTGTACATGGTGCCGACGTACTGGCCCATGGTGTCCGCGTCGGACTTGGTGGCCTTGGCCAGCACGTTGCTGGCATTGGTCACCATCGCCAGTTGGCTGCCCGTTAATCCCTTCATTGCGCCGTCGATGCTGTACGCCGAGGCCACAAAGTCCCGGGCGTTCTCGCCGTAGGCCACCGAAAACTCCAGCGACTTGCGGTTCAGCGCGCTCAACGCATCTTCGGCTACGCCAAGCGATCGAACCTCGCCCAGGGCGCGATTCATCTCCAGGGCCGGTTGCAACGACTGATTGATGGCCGCGCCAGCGCCCAGCAGACCCGCCAGGCCAAAGCCCATGGTCTTGATGTTCTTTTCGCTCTGTTCGGCCAGGTCAGAAAAGCCCATTTTCACCTTGCCCAAGGGCGCGGTGACCTTATCGGTCAGGCTCAAAATAAAGGCCAGGCGGGCGCTTTGGTCAGCCATCTAGGGTTATCCCTTCAGTGCGTAGGCGATGCCGTTAGCGATGGCGATTTCCATCCGGCGCCAGTGTTCGTCTTCCAACCATTTGGCCGTGCCCATCACCTCGGCGGTGGGCTCGGCACCAGGTAGCCAGCGGCTGGCCAGGGCCACCAGTTGGCCCAGGCCGTTTTCGGTCAGTCGTTCGGCGTGGTCGAGGGCTTTTTTACGATGATTTCAACGTCCGGGCCGTACTCTTCCAGGAGCGCACCGGCCAATTGCATGACCAACACCGGGTTGCCCAACTGGGCCTTGAGGGTGGCGCGCTGTTCCTGCTTGACGGTGGTCACCAACAGGTTGTTCGCCGGCGAGACCTTGTTGTTTTGGGTCACTGCGTTGAAGTACTTAGTCACGTCCTGGGGAGTCAGTTCAAAGGTAAATTCCTTGTCGCCTACTTCCAGGGTGATCTCGCGTTTATCGTTCATGGGTGTTGCTCCGTTCAGGGGTAAAAGTAAGGTTCAGCGCAGGCAGATCCGGCGCACGTGGTCCTGCAGGCCCAGGATCATTTGCCGACTAAGGGCGAGCTGATCTCTGAGGGTGAAATAATCTTGTCGAGCGTCTGCAGTGAGTTCGGCGGTTCCTGCATCAGCCAGGCCGCCGGCGCCGGCTTTGCTGGCGGTTGGGGCGGTACAGGTAGCCTTGACTGGCAACCGCTTACGGCCAGCGCCAACATCAAGGCGCAAAGCATCGTTTTCAGCGCGTTCATGGTTCAGTTCCTGGGTTCGTTGAAGGTCGATGGCGTCACGGTCGGCCAGCATCTCGCCGCTGATCCGTGCGGCTTCGCGCAGCCCGACCACTTCGGACAAGGCTCTGTCACGCTCGCGGCGGGCGTCGTCGCGCTGGCCTTCCAGCAGGCCAAAGCCGAACCAGGCCGCCAGGCACAGCGCCAACGGAAAAAGGGCTTTGCGCAGCATCACAAGCCCGCCTTGCAAAGCTCGACCTCGGCCAATCGGCGCGCGTGCAGGCCCGGGACAAACACCTTTTTGCCCTGGGCGGTGGTGATGAATGCCCAGACTGGTGTTTTGCCGTCAGGCGCCCAGGCCAGGGCCTCACAGCCGTCTTTGATGCGCCCGGCATTGATCAGGCCCACGGCGCGACTGGCGCAGGTGCTGGGCGTGCCGAAGTTGTGGCCATGGCTGCTCAGGGCGTCGAACGTGTTCTGGCCCACGTCCTGGTTGGTGATGCAGTCGGCCAGCTGCAGTTGGCCTTTGCGGATCACCAGCTGCTCCACCTCATCGCACCGGGCGTCTGACCAGTAGTCACCGACCACAACCGGGTAAGGGCTGGTGTGCCGGGTGATGCCCATGCATACGGTCGGCAGGCCACGGGCCAGCTTGTCCGCATACACGGTGTTCTGGCCTTTGCCTTCCCAGGTGCCCAGGAACACCACCAGCGTGGAGCTGGACAGAGCAAGGACGCCGGCGGCGATCTTGCCGCGCAGGCTCATGGGAACAGCACCCGCAACAGGACTGGCCCGAACATCTGCAGGATGGCCCACAGCGTGCTGGCCACCGCCAGCGCCCAGGTAATTTTGGTGCCGATGCCGGATACCACGCTGGTCAGCTTCTGCTGGCCAGCGTTGAGTTCCGACAGTTGGCCGGACATGTGTTCAAACTGCTGTTCCAGCTTGCTGACACGGATGGGCACGGACTCATGCCGGTTTTCCATGTAGGTCAGGCGGTGTTCCATGATTGCCATATTTTGCTCCAGGCCGGCCAGACGGCCGGGCTCTGAAAGTGCCTCGTTGAGGCTTGGCCGCAGACTGTTGGTCATCGGCGGTTTCCCTTCTCGAAAGTGGTCTGGCATGGCGTACAGCGGGTGATTCCGCCCAGGGCCTGGCGCTTGGCCAGGATCTGTTCGTCGCAGTCCAGGCAGTGGCTACGGCTCGGCCCCGAGGGGCGCAGACGGGCGCGGTGGGCCTGAATGCACCGCTCGCGCTCCAGTTCCTCGATCTTCTTGGAGTCGTCGAGCCAATCACCCATCAGCCCAAGCCCTCGATCTCGGTGGAACTCAGGTACGGCACGCCGTTGATGCGGATAAAGTCCGGGCTGGTGACCTCAAACGGCACCTTGTGCTTGGTCTTTTCGCCGCCCTTAGGGTCGATGCTCAACAGGCTCGACACCTTCAACTTGCAGCCGAACGCCTCAATGCGCAGCTCGTCGTCGCCGGCCTTGGCGAAAAACACCGAGTCGAACGCCTCCAGCTCGCGAAAGCTGCCGGCAGCGCGTGCCGCGTCGATCAGCAAGCCGAAGTTGGTCGAGTCCAGTTCAAACTCGCCAGCGGCCGACACGTCGCCATCGACGTAGCCGTCAGGTACGCCCCGGGTTTGTGCGACCTTGCTGTTGTCGGTGATATCCAGGGTGCAGCTTTCGACGTGGACCAGGAGGTCGCCCAGGTTCACGTCAAAGTTCTTGCCGCCAATACGTGACATAGGGGGTTACTCCGAATCGTCGGTGGAAAGGTCCAGGGCGATGTTCGCCGTGAGGTCTTTCGGGCAGTTATGGGGCTTGAGCTTGATAAACGCCTCGACGGCGGTTTTGCTCTTCCAGACCAGCACGATGTCGCCGTCTTTTGGCGATTCGATCTCGCCCGGGAACACCTCGCCGGCGAATTTGACCGACTTGGCCATCCGGCGCAGGGGCGCCATCAGCGCGTTGATGTTCACCGCCATGCTGTTGGCCGTGTTGTTCAGGCGCCGATCGGCCACGCGACGGATCAACAGCGGACGCACCAGGCGCGCCGCCTTGTCGGCCAGGCGCAGATATTCGATTACCTGGTAGTCGCTGGCCGGGGTGTCCAACATGTTGCCGTCGCCCCAGTACACGCCCGGGTAGTCGGGATAGGTCTGCGAGACCGAGAAGCGAGCTTTGTCCAGCTCGGCGCGGATTGCCGACGGCAGCGGTTTACCCTCGCTGTCGATCGGCACCGGCCCCAGGCCCAGCACTGCGCCGGTGGCGACTCGCATGGGGCTGTCGGCAATGCTGACAGCGGCATTCGCCAGGCGACCGGCCAGCACGCCCTGGTCATTACCGTGGAGCTGCGGAACCACCAGCACACGCGGCGCGGCCAGGCCGGCGGTGATTGCCTTTTGCTCGAGCAGGTACTGCGCCCAGGTGAGTTGCGCCGCGATGCCGGCGGTCGCTGCCATGAAGAAAACGCGGCGCCCGTAGATATTGCTCACGCCAATGGCCGCATCGTGCATGGCTGACAGTTCGTCGCCCTTCGTCACAGGCTTGGTGATCACCACGGCTTCAACGGAAAAGCCCTGTTGCTGCGCGATATCCAGTGCCGTTTTCCAATCGCCTTCAGTGCCGATCGGCGCCGCCAGGCACGCCCAACGATCGCCGCCGTTCAAGCGTGCTGCAGTGATCTGGGTTTTTAGATCGCTTGCCGGAATGCCCAGCTCGTTGTCCAGATCGCTGTCGGTGTTGAGGGCGAGCAATTTGCCGGTGTTTTTCGGGCCGGCCCCGATGAACAGAAAATAGCGCTCGATCTCAGTCACGGCGCCTTGGCCCAGATTGAGATTGTTAACGCTGACTTTGCCAAGTGCCATGCTGTGCCTCGTTAGCGGGGTGAATTTAGGATTTGCTGCAGCACCTGGTTAACCAGCACGCTGGTGTCACGTTCGCTGCTCGCGCCGAGGAACTGGCGCTTGGGCAAGGTGATATCCCAGCTCTGCGCGCCGGTAGATTCGGTTCGTTCGTCGTTCAAAATGCGGATAAGCAGGCCGGCCTGGGCGTAGTTCACATGCTCTTGAATCCACGCCACTGACGGTCGGCTCAGGCTCTTTTTGCCCTTCTGCCGGGTACGAAAGCCCAGGCGGCGCAGGCGCTTGGCCTGCTTGTCGGTGCAGGCGGTGCCTGGTGGAACCTTGTTCCAGCGGCGCATCTGCGCGGCCGTGCGCCGCTCTGACACGCCGTTGTGTTGCTGCGCGGCGACCCACCGGGTCAGCGCGTTACGCCAGCCCAGTTCGGCCTCGTCGGCACTCACACGGGTGACCTGCAGCAGCTTGGCCAGGCCGGCTTCCATCTTCTTTTTGCCCTTGCTCGATCCCTTGCGGGCCTCAAAAGGCGAGCCGTCCAGGTTCTGCTGATCGCGCACGCGCTTGCGGCTCATGGTCCGCACGCGCTTGGTCACGTTGTTGAGCAAACGCCGGCGCAACTGCGGCGGCAGGCTCAGTAGCGCCAGTTGCTCGCGCACGCCCAGGTAGCCCCGGGCGTCCAGCTCCAGGGTGCTACGCGCCATGATCGACCTCGCCCTGTTCAGCGATCCAAAGATCGAACGGGATAAATGCCCAGGTCTTGCCGAACGCCTCAATTTCGCCGGTGGGATCTTCGGCCAGGTATTGCGGCTCGATGAATTCCAGGGACAGCTCCACGTCGAAGGTGTCCGCGTCCAGGGGCTCAACGGCGAACAGCGGCGCCGGCAGATCGTGGCGGTGCCGATCGGGGTCGTGGGTTTCCAGCCAACTGGCGACCAGGGCCATCAGCCTGGCTGGGTGGTCGGTGAAACGCTCCAGGGCGAACACGGCGCGATAGCGCATATCAGACATGTGCAGGCCGTCGCGATCGGGCTTCCAGATCAGTTCCAGGCTGACCTGTTCGGTCCAACTGTCAAACAGCTCAGGCTCCACCAGTCGGCGTTCCATCAGGTAGGCAGTCAACGCCTTGAGCTGGATCACAACAGCACCGCCGTGATGCGGCCACGGCCCTGTAGGGTACGAACGGCCTGCTGGCTGAATTCCAGAAAGGTTTCGCGGCGTTCAGGGGCTTCCTTGCCGGTGTTTTCGGCGCTTTCGCGGCGGGTGACGGTGGCGAATTGGGGCAACGAATTGCCCTTGGCGCGGCAGTACACGGCGCGCTTGTAGAGCATGACCTTGTGGGCATAGCTCCACTCGGCGGGAGTAGTCACGCCGGCCGCTTTTTCCAGGCTCGATATGCCTGCAGCCTGCAGGGTGGCTTTCACGCGGGCCAGGTCGTCGTTCACCTCGACCATGGCGATGCTCAGGGTGTTGACCAGCAGCTCTTCCAGGTACTCCGCCGGCAGGCGATATTCCTTCTGGAATTCAGCCAGGGAGAGGTTCGGCCAAAAGCCGTCGTTCTCAATCTGGCGTTCCACAAAGGTGGTAGTGCGGCCTGAAAAGCTCATCGCGGGGCACTCGAATAGGGGCGAGGAAACTGTTTCAGTGGGTCAGGGCCATAAATGGTTGGCTCACATCCACAGTTTCTCGCCGGGGGGGGGTAGTCGGTTATTCGGTGGCCTGTTCGGCCTGTTCTTTTTGCTGCTTTTCCAGTGCCTTGCGGGCCCCGCCCAGGCGTGTCCCTACGCCAATTTCCGGATACAGCTCGATCGCACGTTCAAAGTGTTCGATGGCTTTGGTCCACTCATTTGCGTCCAGGGCCTGAATCCCAAGCACTTTGTGGTAACGGGCGGTGATGCCTTCGAACAGATCCCACTCGCCATCCACGAAGGGCAGTAAGCTGCTGACATAGGGCTCAGGACTGCGCTTGGCCTTGTGTTCCGCTTCGGCCCAGTCGATCACCGCATCAGCGACGAAGGTCTGCAAGTCGCGCCGCAGGAAGCGTTCCGGCATCTGCTGGTCTTGGCCCATGGCGAACAGCGCCACTTCCAAACCCAGGTCGAACTGGACGGTATCGAACAGCCACACGACCACCTGGGTTAACACCGGGTTCGGGTAGTTCAGGCCCGAGTCGCGATAGCGCTCCACATAGTCCATGTACTTGGGCAGCAGCTCGTCCCGCTTGAGCTGCTGGCGGGTATCCAGGCTCTTGATAGCGCTCAGACGCTCCAGATCCTGGGCCAGTGCGGTTTCCATCAGCTTTAAGTGCTTTTGGGCGTTCGCGGGACTGGTCAAGGCGGTGTCTGCCGAGTAAGCCGGGTCAACACCGCCACTGGCGGCATCTGGGCCTAGCGCCAGGATTCGCCGCTTATGCTCAAGTGCCAGGCTCATGGTTTAGGCGCCGGGGTTGGAAGGACTTCTACGTTTTCAGCGGCGGCGAATTTCTCCAACTGCTCGATCACGTAGCCCTCATTACGGCTGTTGTAGTCCTCGGTTCGGGAGCGTTTCGGGTTCTGGATCAACTGGCGGCGCCAGCTGCTGTCCTGGAAGTAAATCGACAGGTTGTCCCAACTGGTGACCACAACCGCGTTCACTGGAAAGAACGGTACGATGAAGCTAGGCAGACCACCGTAGGTAGCGATTACCTGGGCGCCTTCGATACGTTCTTTTTCGGTGGGTGTGTCGCCTTGTTTGGCGTACAGCTTGCCCTTGTCAGCGGCCATCAGATCGCTGCCGATGATCGCAATCAGGTCGCCGGCGTCGCGGTGAACCGGGTCAATCATCTGTTTGACGTCATGCACCAGCTCGTCAAGGTTGGCGTAGTCGCCCTCTACGCCGAGGGTGACCTTGCCGGCGGTCTTGCCTGCTTTCAGTACCTGGGCCGGGATCTGCTCACGAGCGATCTGTAGCCACCCCTTGTTCACGTCCTGCAGCATTGGGAAAGCGGTCAGGTCGGTCTGCGGCGCCGCATGGGTGCCGTGCCAGCCAATCATGATTCGATCCAAGGCAATCTGACGTTGAACAGCCGCGGTGTAGCGTTCGGCAAAGTCTGGGAATTTCGCCCAGGCGTCGATTTTGGCGTAAGGAAGGCCCACGTCGGACTCTGTCGAAAACAGCTCGTATCCGAGTTTGTCCAGGCCGGAAACGTCCCGGGCATCACGGTCGGTTGTCTTGGTGTTGGTGCGACTGGTGACCGGGCCGGACACGCCCAACATGACCTTCTCGCCCTTGATTTCTGACACGCCGAGTACGTTGATTCGGCCCAGAAAGTCCGATTTTTCCGTGATCTTATCGTTCAGTTCCTGGGCTACGGACGGCTCTACGCTGAACTGTTCGCTTGCGTCATCGACGCTGTACGCTTCAGCGATTGCCAAGCGCAGCAGGCCATATTGATTCAGTGCGTGGGTGGACAGGGTTTTGCTCATGTCAGACCACCCGCTTTGCGGTCGGTTTGACGGCACCGATAGTGCGTGGCACCTGGCGGCCTTTGACCGTGCTGAACGCTTTGGTCAGCAACGATTCGATGTTGGCCAGGCGTTTGTCGGTATTGCCACGGCGGGCAAATTCGCGATCAGCTTCGGCCTGCTCGACGATATCGGCAACGGCACTCTCAACGTCATCGATCGGCGCCTGGTCGGGTTCTTCGGCGTCTTCAGTCGCGGGTTCAATCACTGCTTGAATGCCGGCAGCGACCAGCAACAGCTGCTCCAGCAATGCTTTCAGCGCTTTGGCTGTAGCTTCATCCATTGGGGGTGTGCTCTCGGTTGGGGTTAGCGGGGTTGCGGGGGATTCTTCGAGGCCGAAGCGCTTGAACAGACCCGCGAACATGGCAGCGAGCCGACCGATATCACCCTGGGGTTGGGTGTCACGAAAAGAGCCAATAGCCACCGAGGCGGCGTAGTAAGCGGTCTTGTTGGAGCGATTCGAAAAGTACAGTTCCTGGGTGCCAACACTGGCGGGTTCGTCGGTGACGCCCAGGCCGGTCAGATACGCTTTGCCGGTGTCTCGAAAGTTCGGGGTGATTTCGATGCTGCTGAACAGTTTTTGCCCGCGATCATTCAGGTACAGCAACTGGTCGTTGGGCTTCAACTGAGCTTCCAGGGCCACTTCGCCAGGTTCCAGATCGTCCCCTTCTTCAACCAGGCGCACGGCGTACACGGTGCCGTGTGAGCCTGGCCAGCGTTGGTGGTCACACCAGATAACAGCGGTATAGAACGACGGCTTGTAGGTTGCGGCGATATCGCGCAGGTCCTGGACCGGGATGTCGCGACCATCTGCGGTCTTGCCGCTGGTGGCGACACGTTTCCAGAACGAAACAAGGGAACGGGGCATGGGCGTTATCTGCGCTCAATCGGTGATTTGAGTCGCCACGATAGGGAGCGTATGCCCCCCAAACAAACGCTTTGTTTCGACGTTATCCGTCGCATTTCACCCGACGGATAACGTCGATTTAAACCCCGCGTTTCGGGTGTTTTCGCCGCATAGACTGCCGGCATGCCCTATGCCAAAGAACTCATAGAAACCGCCAAGCGCCTCTATTTACGCCGCTGCAAGCCGCGTGAAATACAGGCACAACTCAAGCTGCCCAACATTCGCATCATTTATTACTGGATCGCCAAAGGCGGCTGGGACGAGATGCTTTCGGATGAAGAACCGCTGACGGCTGTCAGCCGGCGAATCACCCTGATCCTGGAGAAAACCACCACTCTCTCCAAGGGCGACCTGGACGAACTGGACCGTCTTACCACTGTCCGCGATCGGTTGCTGAAACAGACGGTCAAACCAGTGCCGGCACCGGTGGCGGATGTGCCGGCGGATCACCAGGGAGCGCGCCAGGGCCAGCGTGGGGAGCGCCGTGATCGAGGCGACAAAGGCGGTAGGAAACGGGAAAAGAAGGTCAAGAACGACGTTTCAGGCCTGACCGAAGTCGATTTCCTGGATAAGTTCATCAGCAAGATGTACGGCTATCAGAAGGAGTTGTTTGAGGCCAAGCTGAACCCGCTTACCCGCCGCATCCGTAATGTGTTGAAGTGCCGCCAGTCAGGGTTGACGTACTACTTCGCCGGCGAAGCCTTCATGGATGCCGTGCTGACCGGCGATAACCAGATGTTCCTGTCTGCCAGCCGTGCGCAGTCGGAAATTTTCCGCAGCTATATCATCCAGTTTGCTCAGCAGTGGTTTGGTTTGGAGCTGACGGGTAACCCGATCGTATTGAGCAACGGCGCCGAACTTCGCTTTCTCAGTACCAACAGCAGCACGGCCCAGGGGCACCATGGCCACGTCTACATCGACGAGTATTTCTGGATACGCGACTTCGACAAACTGAGCACCGTGGCCAGCGCCATGGGCACCCATAAAAAGTGGCGTAAAACCTACTTTTCAACGCCCAGCGCGGTCACCCATCAAGCCTATCCGTTCTGGACCGGCGAGGCGTTCCGCAACAGCAAACGCAAGGCAGCGAAGGCGCCGTGGCCCAGCGAAAAGCAGATCGCCGCCGGCGTGCTCTGTCCTGACGGTCAATGGCGCAAGGTGATTACCATCACCGATGCCATTGCAGGCGGCTGCGATCTGTTCGACCTGGAGCAGCTGCAGCTGGAGTACGACGAAGACAAGTTTCAGCAGCTGTTCGAGTGCAAGTTTATCGACAGCACCCAAAGTGTGTTCAGCCTGGCGGACCTGGAGCGTTGCTATTCCGACCTGGACCTGTGGACCGACTTCAACCCCGACGATGATCGGCCCTATGGCAACAGCCCAGTATGGTTGGGCTATGACCCAAGCCGCACACGCGACGATGCCACCTGTGTTGTGGTCGCCCCGCCGCTGGAGCCGGGCGCCAAGTTTCGCATCCTGGAAAAACACAGCTGGCGTGGGCAGTCCTTTAAGTACCAGGCCGCTCAGGTCAAGAAACTTACCGAACGCTTTAACGTGCAACACATTGGTATCGATACGACGGGTATTGGCTATGGGGTGTTCGACTTGGTGCGCGACTTCTACCCTCGGGCGACCTCGATCCACTACAGCCTGGAAACCAAAAACACCCTGGTACTCAAGGCCCAGGACACGATCCAGGGCAGCCGCATTGAATGGGATGCAGGGTGGAACGATATCGCCCAGGCGTTCCTGACGATCAAGCGCGGCGCTACGGCCAGCGGCCAGATCACTTACAGCGCTTCCCGTACCGACGCCACGGGCCACGCGGACGTTGCCTGGGCGGTCATGCACGCCCTGGCCAATGAACCTCTCAACACCAACAAACAGCGGCGCAGCCGTTACACACTCAGCGGATCAGGTAGCCATGGCCAAGCCAAATCGAAAGCCCCAGGAAGTAGATCAACCCAAGCAACAAGCAATGAGGGCGTTTTCGTTCGGAGCCCCGGAACAAGTACTGACCGAAAACATCGGGCAGTACCTGGGCGTGTTCGCCAGCCACGACGGCCGGATCTACACACCGCCGGTGTCCCGCCAGGGGCTGGCCAAGCTGCTGCGCGCCAACGCGCATCACGGCGCCATTCCCGGGTTCAAGCGCAACCTGCTGTTGCGTGAGCTCATCCCGTCATTGGGCTGCAGCACCGCGACCATGAGCCGCGCCGCCCTGGACTTTATGGTGTTTGGTGAATCCTATTTCCTTCGCAAACCGAACTTGTTCGGGCAGATCCTGGAAATGGAACACCTGCCGGCTATCAACATGCGGGTGAAAGTGGATGGCGGTTTTGTGATGCTGCAATCGAACGGAAAAGAAGTGGAGTTTGACCAGGACGAGATTGAACACGTCTTGAACTATGACGTGGAACAGAACATCTACGGCGTACCTGACTACTTGGGCGGCCTGCAGGCACTGTTGCTTAACGAAGCTGCGACCCTATTTCGTCGGCGTTACTACAGCAACGGCGCGCACGCGGGGTACATCTTCTATACCAATGACGCCAACTTGACCGAAGAAGACGAAGACGAACTGCGCACCCAAATAAGTGCCAGTAAGGGAGTGGGCAACTTCCGCTCAATGTTCGTCAATATCCCGAACGGCAGCGAAAAGGCTATTCAGATCATCCCCGTGGGTGACTTTCAGGCCAAGGACGAGCTGGAGAAAGTGAAGAACATCACACGTAACGACGTGATTGCCGCGTGGCGCATGAACCCCGCACTGGCCGGGATTATCCCAGAGAACAGCGCCGGTTTTGGCGATATCGAAAAGATCGATCGGGTCTATACCAGTAACGAGATACGCCCGATCTGCCAGCTGTTTAATCAGCTCAACGATACGTTGCGGGAGGACCGCCGGTTTACTTGGCGGGAGCCGGAGAAGGCAGTGACAATCACATGATGTAGTGACCAATACGGGCAAAGGCACTACACCTTGTGGCAGAATAGTGCCTCATAAGGAACCCTGGGGAGGGAGGTATGCGAGTTACATGTAAATGCGGGCATATCGGTAAGATACGTGACAGCACGCTTCATTCGCCCGACTTTGTAACCCTTTACTGTCAATGCCTTGATGTTCATTGCGGGCATTCCTGGGTGGCCCATTTGACCTTTCACCACACCTTGAGCCCATCCGCGAAAATGGCGGATCGACTATTGTTCGACCGCCTGCAAGCAATGCCGAGGGCCGAACAACGCGAGCTTTTTGATCAGCTCGGTGCGCAATTGTCGCGGTAATTCTTAATTTTACTTTCAATATCGCTAAAGCTATTAATCGTATCTATCCCGTACTCTAAAAAGCCCCTACGAGCCCGCTCGGATAACTGCTGCTCTGATGTTGCAATATTTATGATGAACACGATTTTATCTCCGACCCTTTCTATGTCGTCTATTAGTTCGATAAGCGCTTCGGTGCTTTTCATATAAAACTCCATTTTTTTGGCTCGAATTGACAAAGCTTATTGGTTCTATTTTTGTTAGGTCAAGCAGTTTTTTTGATGCTTGTAAAGTTGGTTTGAAGCTGTGAATCATATTTTTTTGTATAAGTTTTTGCTGCGGCAGACAATTCTTTGACGGTTTCAGAAAGGCCCTATTGTTTTTCTGGAATAAATACGTTTGATGCTCGTTGGGCGCAAGGAATAGAAAAGGGCGCCTGGGGCGCCCTGAATATATTGTAAGTTTGTTTTTCCAGTGGCTATGTTGAAGCTTGCATCTTGCTCAGGTTCTTAATTAAAACCACTCCATAAGACCGGGCGCCGTTTCGACCTTCAAACGCGGCAACGAGATAATCTTTGGGGAGCGGGATTGTTACGCGTCCGTTCCCAGTGTCGTGATGAAGGAAACTTGTCGCCTCAACCATGACATGGTCAGAGGGCAGTTCTAATTGTAAACGTGCACTTTCATACTGATTTTCACTGATCGCGATCATTCGGCCGTCAATAAACATAGCTACACTCCTTTTTCGGGAAGTCTTAAGTTGGTGGGGTCCACGGTTATCAGTGGGTTTTGGAGTTTCTGAATGCATTGAGCCAGAATCATGTTCAACTTAAGTTGATCTTCGTAAAGAACCTCAAGCTCTAATGACCGTTCAAGTCTATGGATGATTTCGTTATTCATGCTGCGATGATTAGCTTTCGCCTGAGCATTGATAGCTGGGCGTAATCCATCTGGCAGTCGGATTACGAACTTGTCTTTTGCATGCGACTCAGCCATGGGGCACCTCCACCAGCTCAACATCATAAAAGCTAGGGCACTCGACTTCGGCGGCTACTACGCGAATACCACACCACCCATAAGGGCTACCTTCAACACTTCCTCCCCAACCTTCGTCATCGTGTAAATCCTTGGTCCAGATAGGGGCCGGATTTTCGAAAAAACTTCGGTTTCCTGTGTGCTCACTAAAAGAGGAACCACCCTCGCTCAGCATCATGTTAATGATGGTTTGTCCGAAGTAGCGAACTACAACTCTTATTACGTCACCGTTTTCAGTAAACAATCGATTTTTGTGGTTAGACCAGAATCCATTAATCATCGTAGCCCGCTCAACAGTCAGTATGTTGTGATCGACTTCAAGGGTTACCTCGTAGTCTTTCCAGACTTCTTTGACCTTGTAGCGCTTTACATTGGTTTGTTCAGACATGCTTTGTCCCCTTCAAGGTTGCGGGCTTCGCGAGCAACTGGGCGACCACAGCTGCATCACGCTCGGACAAGTCGCCCAGGGTTTGGGCCATGTCGGCCAGGTCTTCTAGGCGCTGGCGGGCGTCTGGTGTTTTGTGAACCAGGTAGCCGATCAGAGCCGCGCCGATCACGGCAGTGGCCAGCATCGGCCGCGTTGGTTTGTACGTGCTTCCTGCGTTGAGGCAGGGGCCTGTGTTAGCCTTGCTCACGCTGCTACTTGGGTGCTGTGCTTGCATGGTGTTGCTCCTCTTGTGGTGGTTGGTGTCGGGGAGCTGGAACTCCTCGACACCGTCTCTTTCAGGCCTGCCGTAATTGGGTGGCCGTGAATACCGTGCGCTGTGCAGTGCGTACTTCAAACAACCCCAAATCGTGCCCACTCACGTCGTGCAAATGCACGACGGTGATGCTGGTCGGAATGTCTGCAGGGTGATCCCTCCAGTGAGAACCTGCGGCCAGCTCTGCTAAGTCTTCGGGGGTGCAAATATCTACGTATCCGTCGGGTAGCGGAAGTTGGCCAGGTAGAGCATTGGCGCTGTATCGAATAATCATGGCTATACCCTCTTAGGTTTGGCGCACCAGGTGCACAACCAGGTAATCGGGCAGTCCTGATTTTTCTTCTTTTGCCGCCAGATCCAGCACGGCCTTGATTTGAAAGTTGGTGCAGTCGTCCGCCAGGAAGTACTTGGCGCCGGCTATCGCATGACTAGCGATCAGGTTAAGGAAATAGGGAGTGGTATAGGCGGCGCCGACAACAATCGGAACTTCGATCTCCTGCCTGGCCAGATCCGCCTGTATTTCCTGCAATGTGGTGTTTTTGCCAGGACCGGCGTTGCCGATGATTACTTGTACTTGCATGGTGTTGCTCCTTTTTGGTGGGAATGGCAGTGAGGCGTTTGCACTAAAAAATGTGTGTGCCCACGAGTTCGCCGGAACATCCGGAACAATAAAAATTAAACTGGCTGTCGGCACCGGCCCACTTGGGTTTCATGGGTTCTAATGATGTGCATCCGAAGCCGGAACATACCGGAACATTTTTTTCCGCTGATTGGCTGGAGACCTTGAATTACAAAGGCTGTAGCCATGTTCAGGAAAACTGGGTTGCCGGAACATTTCCGGAACAGGTCTCTAAAGAATGTTCCGGTGCGTTCCGGCATGTTCCGGCTGGTGGTGATTTTGGTATGTTGCTTATCTATATGTTTTATATAGATATTTTTATATATTTTAAAAATGTTCTGGATGTTCCGGCATTCCAGTGGCAACACACGCATTTCGAAAAAATTCTCTGTGTAGACCCTCACACGGACTTTCATCCCTCCGATGTTCATCACTCTTTCCCCCCCTTGCGGAAGATCCAGCAATTGAGCGGGCGTTTCTCAATCACTGATCGAACTTTGCGAACCTCGATGTAAGTGTGCGAGCTGCTTTTCGGCAGTGCGCGTTGGAGTTGGGTAGCGTGGATGACCTCTTGGCCCGCGAGCCGGCATGCGTTGTGGAAGTGCTCGATGTTGATTGCGATCAAGGTGGGATCGGAGCTGTGGTTCAGCGTCTCCCGAGTGACATCCCGGACCCCGTCCTGGTCAGTGGTCGTGATCACCTTTTCATTCAGATAGTGATAGATCTGCCAAAACCTAGCGGCAGTTGGGTCTTCGCTGCTTACGCGCTGCTGCCGGTCAATGGCGCGACTTTCTACGTGTTTAGAGAGCTGGTCCAGGAGCTGGTCAGTCCACTCAGGGAACAGCGCCTGAGTGGCTTTGGCGGCCGCCATAAGTTGCGCATGGCACTGCACGATCCGCTGATGCTGAATGACCAGGTTGGCTTGCATTTTTGCTTCGTACTCTGCAAACGCTGCAAAGTAATGCTCTAACCAGCTCGCTTCTTGCTCTAGGCACCGACGTAAATAGCCTGCGAGTTCCTCGACCGGGAGGGCGTTCAAACGTGTGGCTATGACCTTGCGAGCCGGTGTGTGCCCAGCACGTGTGCAGTGCATGTGGGCAATTCGCGTCAGGATGGCTTCGGAGCCTTTCACACTGGCGTTCTGAGATATGCACAGGGCGGCAAGAAAGATCAGGCTGTCGGTGTCATTGCTCGACGACTTGACGCCCACGGTGCGGATGTTGGCGTTATTGTCATAGAGCATTTTCCAGTCTTCCCAATTGTATTGGCTGGTTGTCTCACGGCCTTGGGCATCGACAATTGTGCTGTCTGACTCGATCAGCACTACAGGTAGATTGCTGACCTGTGACAAGGCTCGGGTCAATCCGATGGCACTTGCCCCGGTGGCGTTAGGTTTCATGCCTTCATAATTTGCTCGACCGAGCAGGCGCCAGAGGAATCGCAGTAAACTGGATTTACCTGCACCGGCATCCCCGGTCAGCTCTAAAAAAAGCCACGACTCTTGTCTGCTGCGGATCTGCTGGGTGAACAGGCTCGCCGTCCACCATGACAGGGCTGCCAAGCCATTCAGGCCATTGACTTCGACGAAGTCTGAAAACCAGTGAGGGTCGAAATCCTGCCCGCGTGTCAGTACCAGGCTGCTGAGTGATGTTTTCAGCCCTGTTTTACCGACTTCCAGATAGCCATGACTGTTGGCCATGTACTCGCGGCCTTTGTGATAGCCGAACGTTTGATAGCAATAGGTCTTGCTAGCTGCGTCATAGCCTACAAAAGGCAGCGCACGAACAGTTAAGGCGTTGTCCAGCCACCGACTACGAAGCATGGCCAGCACTTTTTCGCCGCCCTCAAAGTTCCCACCAGGTGTGCGCTCCAGCAGCGACTTGGCGAAACTTCTCGGGTCACCAATGGAGTTTGGCGCCAAAGGCTCTTTGCAGTTCTGGACGGGGTTCGGGAAGTTGAACTGAAAGAAGAACTGTTGATCCCCGCTGAGTGCATCGCGTTGAATGTATTCAAAATGTGGCACGCAGTTGGCCACCTGTTTGATGTCGCAATATTTGTCGAAAAGTTCCTCTCTGGTTTTGGGGACCGTCCCGCCTTCCTGGTCTTTATTAAGCTCTTTGTTTAGCTCATCGGTGTTCACTTTCGCCGTGTACAGGCGGTTGCCAAATTCCACCAGGAAGAAGCTCAATGGCTTTTTCAGGTGTAGCAGATAGGCTCGCTTTGCTGGATTAGGGGCTACAAACAACCGACCTTGATAGCTGGCCTCCTGCATGAATACGTCGTCCAACTGGCCGTCGCGATACACGTCGTCCCAATCACGATCGGGACCAGAAAGAGCAACCCAAGCGATTTCATCCATGGCGAGCAACTGGTGGCGATACTTGGGGATCACCAGGTGGCCGGCCTTGTCGTCGTCCAGGGCGATGATCCAGCGTACCTTCCTACCTTTGTTGGCCTCGATCACATCCCAGGGGAAGTTGTTGGCCGATATCGATGCAATCACTTTGTATCCGGCAAGGTGCAAAGCAACGGCGTGAAAGATGCCCTCGACGATGTACACCGTGTCACCGGCTTCAATGGCCATAGCAGGTGGCATCCAGCCGCCAGACTTGTAGCTCATTTTGTACTTGATGCCGGCTTTGTCGCCCTTGTTGGCTGCGACCATCGTTGCATCGATGATTCGCTCCCAATAGCCATCACAGAGCGGAAAACGGACGGTGTCGGCCCATTGGTCGTCGGCCATTTTGCGTCGGCCCTGTTCGTACCAGCCTTTCATCTTGCTGATATCAAAACCGCGATTGCGCAGCAGATAAGCGTCGGCGGTGGCGTTGGGGTTCAGGTCTGTTTTCGGGAATCGCTCGCTGAGGTTTTCGAACAGGTAGCTATATCGCTCACGGGTTTTTTCTTCGAACTGGCATTGGTTTAGCCGGTTGCACTTGAGTTGATAGGGTTGCTTACGGGCAATGTACAGCGTGCGTTCCCCGCAACCTGGGCAAATGCCCTTCTGCAAGTACTTGGGGCCGCGGATGTCCTTAAAGTCCAGATCGAGGTCCTTTTCTAGGGCGTCGATCACCTCCAGACGGTAGATGTCTTCAAATTGCATATGCCGGCCCCTTACTCGTTACCGGCTTCTGTTTTTGCACCACGCACCCGCTCAGCCTGCTCCGCTGCTTCCATGGCCAGGTGGACCATATTGATCATGATTGCTTTCGAGCCTGGTGGAGGTGGGAGGGCAAGATAGATTCCTTGGTCCACTGCCTTTCGGATTGCTGAATCGGACTGTCCGGAGCGACGAACAAACTCGGCGACTGTTACGTATGGCGTGTCTATACAGATCTTCATTCTGCTACCCTCGATGGATACCCTATGGGAAATATGGGACATATGTTCCTTTGAGGGAACATCTTCATTCCTTGTAAGGAACAAGTCAAGAGGGCTTGATGGACTTTGCCGCGAAATTCAAATTGATTCGAAAAGCTGAGCGATTGACGCAGAAAGAGTTCTGCGAGGTCCTGGGCTTCAGTGAAAGTACGTTCAGGAAATACGAGGCAGGATTTATTGAGGTCGGAGCCCCTGCACTTTTGAAAATTGCCAATCACCCACGCTTCAAGAAATATGCCCTCTGGTTGGTCACCGATGACGTTGCGCCTGAGTCCGGCCAGATCAGCCCGGAATAGCCCATGTCTATCAAACTGTTAGCGGATGGCCGCTACAAGGTCGACTGCCGTCCGGAGGGCAGTGAGGGTGGGCGTGTTCGTAAGGTTTTCCGCACAAAGGGAGAGGCGCTTTATTTCGAGCGTCGAATCCTGGGTGAGGGAGTAAAAGGGGAGTTCGAAAAGAAGGTAAAGGCGGATTCTCGTAGGCTTTCCGATCTGATCGAGCGCTGGTACACATTGCATGGCCAGACCCTGAAAACCGGTGAACAACGCAAAGACCTTCTGCGGTCGATGGCTGAACGGATGGGGAACCCGAAAGCGTCCCACTTCAACGCTTCCCACTTTGCCCAGTATCGCGCTGAGCGAGCCGAGGGTAAGCACTCCCGTTATACGAGGGAAGGCAAGCCCGGTAAGCCTACAAGCGCGAACATGCTCAATCATGAGCTGGCGTATCTGCGGGCTGTATTCAACGAGTTGGAGCGGCTAGGGGAGTGGAGCGAACCGAATCCGCTCGCCAATGTCCGTGGGTTGCGGTTTGACGAAACAGAGATGGCCTACCTGGTCAACGACCAGATGGACCTACTGCTGGATTGCCTGCGGGCGTTGGGCGGCGACGTGCTGCTGGTTGCTGAGGTATGTCTTTCAACGGGTGCCCGGTGGGGTGAGGCCGAGGGCTTACAGCTGCGCCAGGTGCGCCAGGTGCGTCAGCAACGTATCCACTACAGCAAAACAAAGTCCAGCAAGAACAGAACAGTTCCGATCTCCAGGGAGCTGGAGAAACGTTTGCAAAAAGCGCTGCCATTTGAGCCCTGCTATGAAACGTTCAGGCGTGCGGTGGATGCGGCGGCGTTGGATTTGCCGGCGGGGCAGCTTACGCACGTCTTACGCCACACATTCGCAAGTCATTACATGATGAACGGTGGGGACATCATCACCTTGCAAAAGGTGTTGGGTCATTCTTCCCTGGCCATGACTCAGAAGTATGCGCACTTCAGTCCTGGACACCTGGCCGAGGTGGTCAACCTAAACCCTTTGGCAAAGCGGGTTGGACACTTATTGGACACATCCCTTGTTTTGAAAGGCTCCAGTCCCACGAGTTCATAGATGCCAGATACGCGAAAGCCGCGCAGTGCGCGGCTTTGAGTGTGGTGGGCCCAGTAGGACTCGAACCTACGACCAAGGGATTATGAGTCCCCTGCTCTAACCAACTGAGCTATAGGCCCTCAGTAGGTCGCGGATTATAACGATGGTTTCTCCACTGTGCTATCCGAAAAATCCGAATGGGTCATGTGAAGGAAGGTCGCGGCGAAGATCTCGGGAGGCAGGGGCAGGCTGACGATGTAGCCTTGCATTTGTTCGCAGCCTTCGTCGGCGAGGAAGGCTTGCTGGGCGGGGGTTTCCACGCCTTCGGCGATGATGGTGAATTGCATGCTGTGGCCCAGGGCGATGATGGCGCGCACGATGGCGGCGTCGTGGGGATCGTCCGGTAGGCCGCGGACGAAGGACTGGTCGATTTTCAGGAAGTCCAGGGGCAGGCGCTTGAGGTAGCTCAAGGATGAATAGCCCGTGCCGAAGTCGTCGATGGCCAGTTGTACGCCCAGGTGCTTGAGTTTATGCAGTACTTCCAGGGCTTCTTCGGCCTGGCTCATGATGAAGTTTTCGGTGATCTCCAGTTGCAGGCAGTCCGGTTCCAGGCGGTTGTCGCGCAGCAGTTGCTCGATGCGCCCCAACAGGTTGGGGTGGCGCAGTTGGGCCCCGGCGAGGTTGACGGAGAGGGGGCCGAAGTCGTCGTAGCACTTGCGCCACTGATGCAGTTGCCGGCAAGCCTGCTCCAGGACCCAGTCGCCGATTTGCAGGATCATGCCGTTCTCTTCGGCCAGGGCGATGAAGTGTTCGGGAGGTACGTCGCCAAAGGTGGGATGGCGCCAGCGGATCAGGGCTTCGGCGCCGATCAGTTGTTGGGTGTCCAGGCTCAGCTTTGGTTGGTAGTACAGAAACAGCTCATCGCGCTCTATGGCCCGGCGCAGTTCGTGTTCGAGGGCGACGCGCTCATTGGCCTGGGCGGTGAGGTCCTGGGTGTAGCGTTCAACCCGATTGCGGCCCTTGGCCTTGGAGCGGTACATGGCGGCATCGGCGTTTTTTACCAGGGTGGCGACGTCGATCCCATCCTGCGGATAGAAACTGGTGCCGATGCTGGCGCTGATAAAGAACTCGTGCTCGCCCGCCTGGAAGGGCAGGGTGAAGCAGGCCAGCAGTTTATTGGCCAGGTGCTGGGCGTCGCTGGCTTGTTGCAGGCCGGGCAGCAGGATGATGAATTCGTCACCGCCCAGGCGCGCTACGGTGTCGATATCGCGCAGTTGTTCCTTGAGGCGCACCGCGATGTCCTTGAGCAGCAGGTCGCCAATCGGGTGGCCAAGGCTGTCGTTGATGTGTTTGAAGCGGTCGAGGTCGAGAAACAGCACCGCGCCCTGGCTGCCGGTTTCCTGTTGGTTGTTGAGGGCGGTTTGCAGGCGATTTTCAAACAGCGTGCGGTTGGGCAGGCCGGTGAGCGGGTCGTGGTGCGCCTGGTAATCGAGCCGCGCCTGAGCATGCTTGAGGCTGGAGATGTCGGCAAATACTGCCACGAAGTGGGTGATTGACTGCTCGAGGTTGCGCACGGCGTTGATCGTCAGCCAACTGGGATACAGCTCGCCGTTCTTGCGCCGGTTGGAGATTTCGCCTTGCCAGTGGCCGTTGGCCGTCAGTTGATGCCACATGGCGGCGTAGAACGCGCTGTCGTGCAGGCCGGAAGCGAGCAGGCGCGGGGTATGGCCGAGGGCTTCGGCTTCGCTGTAGCCGGTGATTTCGCTGAAGGCGCGGTTGACCGCGCTGATGTTCTGCCGGGTATCGGTGATCAACACGCCTTCGGCAGTGCTTTCGAAAACCGTCGCGGCCTGTTGCAGTTTTTCCTGCATCAACTGACGTTCGGTAATGTCGCGGGCGATGGTCAGCATGCAGTCGTCATCCCCAATGGGCAGCGGGCGGCTGGATACCTCGCACAGGCGAATCTGGCCATCATTGCGCCGGATATGGCAGACGAAGTCGCGCACCAGGCCGTCGCGTTGTAGCAGGTCGAGCATGTGCTTGCGCTCGTTCAAGTCCACCCAGATGCCCAGGTCCAGGGTCGATTGGTCCAGGGACATCGCACTGTTGAAACCGGTGATGCGGCTAAAGCCTTCATTGACCTCCAGCAGCAGGCCGTCGTGCTGGCGCGTCAGCAGTAAGCCGTCGGGCGAGGCGTGAAAGGCCTTGGCGAACTTTTCTTCGGAAGTTTGCAGCTGTTGCTGGGTTTCCTTCAGTTGGGTGATGTCCCGCACTACCACCACCAACGCTTCGGTCGCATCGAGCTGGAAGGGTTCGGCAGAGATCAGCCCGGTGAACGCCTGGCCATTGCTGCGCAGGAACGGCATCTCCAGGTTGCGGATGCTGGTGGTCTGCACCCGCTTGAGCAGGTTGGGGCCTACGCCCTGGATGCCCCAGATGTTCAGCTCGGTGGCGGTTTTACCGACCACGTCTGCGGCGCTCAGGCCAATCTGGTCCTCGAATGCCTTGTTGACCTCCAGCAGGCAGCCATCGGACAGGCGGGCGATCACCAGTATGTCCGGACATTGCTGGAACACCGAGGCGAACTTCTCCTGCGAGAGCTGCAGCGCTTCCTCGGTGCGCTTGGCCTCGCTGATATCGATCATCAGGCCGCGCATGACCGGCTCATGCCCATGCTTGATCAGGCTGACAATGTCCCTGACCCACAAACAACGGCCATCGGCGGTGATTACCCGGTAGTCAATGCTGTGGTCGCGGTTGGCGCGGGTTTCCCGTTGGCAGAAGCTGTCGGCACGGGTCAGGTCGGCAGGGTGGATGATGTTGCGCCAGAAGCCGGGGATCAGCCAGTGCGCCCGTGGATAGCCCAGCAGCTCCTCGGCATGGGGCGACACGTAGCTGTAGGTGAAATCGCGGATGTCTGCTTCCCACGCGATGGCTGACAGGCTTTCCACCAATCCCCGGTAATGGTACTCGCTGCTGCGCAGCTCCTGTTCCAGGGCCACCCTGCGGGAAATTTCCGAGCTGAGCCGGCGATTGATCCGAATCACGATGGCCAGCACGGTACTCAACAGCAGCACGGCAGGTAGGCCGTAGAGCAGCAGATCGGTCCAGAAGGCTCGGTGATCGATGACATTGCCGACCCAGTGTTCCTGGATTTCGTTGATTTCGCTGGGGCTGAGGTCGGCGAGCACCTTGTCGAGGATGCCGATCAACATTTTGTTCTCGCGGGGTACGCCCATTGCCAGTTGGTAGCGATAAGGCGTTTCGCCACTAACGTACAAACCGTCGAGCTTAAGCTGGCGCAGGCTCCACACACTGGAGGCTAGGTCGCCGACGACGGCGTCCACCTCATCGGTGGCCAGGGCCTGCAAGGTCGAGCTGACGTTGGGCATCGCCACCAGGTTCAGGTCGGGGTGGTGGGTGCGCAGCAATTCGTGGGGGGCATAGTTCTCCACCACGGCGATCTTCAGTCCATACAGGTCCTTGAGGGAACGGGGCTGGGCGCCGCCTTCGTGGGCAAGAATGACGATGGGGAAGTCGAGGTAAGGCCTGGAAAATGCCAGGAAACCCTGGCGCTCCGGGGTGGACATGATGCCCGGTAACAGGTCGAGCTGATTGTTCTTGGCCTGCTCCAGCAGGGCGCTCCAGTTGGCAGGCTCGATCAACCTGACCTTGATGCCCAGGCGCTCCTGGATCAGTCGTACATAGTCAGCGGCCAGGCCCTGATAGCGGCCTTCTTCGTCGCGATATTCAAATGGCGGCCACGATGCGTCAACGCCCAGGCGCAACTCCGGGTGGTCCGCCAACCAGCCATGCTCTTCATCAGTGAGAGTCAACGCGCCAGCCGTTGCGGTCCAGGTCAGCAGCGACAGCAGTAGCACGGTCGGCAGTCTGGGCATAACGGTCTCGTTATGGCACGGGGAATATTTCGAGTGTAGACGGGCATTGCGGGGGGAGGTAAAGCGAGGAGGATTTAATCTGCACAAAGCAAAACCCCCAGGCCTGGGCCTGGGGGTTTTGTGATCACTCGTCGAGGAAGGAGCGCAAATGCTCGCTTCTCGTCGGGTGGCGCAACTTGCGCAGCGCCTTGGCTTCGATCTGACGGATCCGCTCGCGGGTCACGTCAAACTGCTTACCGACTTCCTCAAGGGTGTGGTCGGTATTCATGTCGATGCCGAAACGCATGCGCAGTACCTTGGCTTCACGAGCAGTGAGGCCGGACAGTACGTCGCGCGTCGCTTCTTTAAGGCTCTCAACGGTGGCGACATCGATTGGCGACTGCATGGTCGAGTCTTCGATGAAGTCACCCAGATGGGAGTCTTCGTCATCACCAATCGGGGTTTCCATGGAGATCGGCTCTTTAGCGATCTTCAATACCTTGCGGATTTTATCCTCAGGCATTTCCATGCGTTCGCCCAGCTCTTCCGGGGTCGGTTCGCGACCCATTTCCTGCAACATCTGCCGGGAAATACGGTTGAGCTTGTTGATGGTCTCGATCATGTGCACCGGAATACGGATGGTGCGGGCCTGGTCGGCGATCGAGCGAGTGATCGCCTGACGGATCCACCAGGTGGCATAAGTCGAGAACTTGTAGCCGCGACGGTATTCGAACTTGTCCACAGCCTTCATCAAGCCGATGTTGCCTTCCTGGATCAGGTCGAGGAACTGCAAGCCACGGTTGGTGTACTTCTTGGCGATGGAGATCACCAGACGCAAGTTCGCTTCAACCATCTCTTTCTTCGCGCGACGGGCCTTGGCCTCGCCGATCGACATGCGACGGTTGATGTCCTTGATCTCGGCAATCGTCAGACCGGTTTCGGTCTGCAATGCAGTCAGCTTCTGCTGGCAACGAACGATGTCGGCCTGGAAGCGACCAATGGCTTCAGCGTATTTGCTTTTGCCCTTGGCCAGTGCGTCGGTCCAGCTTTCGTCAACTTCATTGCCTGGGAACTGGCGCAGGAAGTCGGCACGCGGCATGCGCGCATCACGGACACAGAGCTGCATGATCGCCCGCTCTTGTGCACGCAGACGCTCAAGGGCGCTACGAACCCGCTCAACCAGGCCTTCGAATTGCTTCGGCACCAGTTTGATCGGCATGAACAGCTCAGCCAGGGCCAGCAGTTCGGCGGTAGCCTGCTTGCTGCCACGACCGTGCTTCTTCAGGGCCTTGCGCGCAAGTTCCATCTGGTCGGAGACCGCGCCAAAGCGCTGGGCTGCGATGATCGGATCCGGGCCGCTTTCGACTTCTTCTTCGTCGTCGGTGCTGGCTTCAGCCTCGTCGTCGTCGGTTTCGTCGTCCGCTTTCACGGCTTTCGGGTCGACAGGCGGCGGTATTTCGGCAGCAGGCGGCGTAATGCCATCGTCCGGGTCGATATAACCGCTCAGGACGTCGGACAGGCGGCCACCTTCGGTGGTAACGCGGGTGTACTCGGAGAGAATGTGGTCAACCGTGCCGGGGAAGTGCGCAATTGCGCCCATCACTTCGCGGATGCCCTCTTCGATACGCTTGGCGATTTCGATTTCGCCTTCGCGTGTCAGCAGCTCAACCGTACCCATTTCACGCATATACATGCGCACAGGGTCGGTGGTGCGACCGATATCGGTCTCCACTGCAGCCAGCGCGGCAGCAGCTTCTTCAGCGGCGGCCTCGTCGGTATCGGCGTCCGCCAGCATAAGAGAATCCTTATCTGGCGCAGCTTCGAATACGTTGATCCCCATGTCGTTAATCATGCGGATGATGTCTTCCACCTGTTCCGGATCTGAAATATCCTCCGGCAGGTGGTCGTTGACCTCCGCGTAAGTCAGGTAACCCTGCTCACGACCAAGGACGATCAACTCTTTGATACGAGACTGCTGTTGCGCTTTTCCGGACATAACACCCTATCCACTGAAGGTCTTGGCGGGCAAAAAACAAGCCGAGGATTATACCCGAGCTATGACCTCACACGCCAGCTGAGGTCGGGTTTGATGCGGAAACATTCTGTTTTAAGAGGTCGCGCATCTGCTTTGCTATCTGAATTTGCTCTTCAGCCGATAATCCTGGCTGCCTTGCTTTCTTGATAAGTTCGTCGAGGGTCTGCGTGTGCTGACCCGCGGATAACCTAGTAATGGTGTCTAAAAACTGTTGTTCAAGGTTATCGCCGTCAATTAACCACTCCTTTTCTGCGAGTGCTTTCAAAAGACGTCCTTGCTCTGTGCCGTGCCAGCGGGCCATCAGCTGGATTGAGTTTAGCTTAGGATTTTTTTGTACGGCCTCGATCAGGGCAATCAGCACCTGGGCGTAGGTGTTGCTCTCGTTGGCAAAATGTTCGGCGCTTTCCACTCGGCCCGCCAATTGCGGGTGGTGGATCAGGGTGCGCAGGGCAATCAGCGTCGGCGCTTCTACGGCCACCGGTGTCCGCGGGGCGTAAGCCTCGTCGCGGTCGCCATGCTTGCCGTTTTTGCTCCAGGGTTTCTTGTCCCATTTCTTGCCGCCGGCGCCGGGTTTCTTCGGCGTCCAGTCCTGTTGAGGCACAAAGGCCTCTTGAGGCTGGTGAAAGTCAGCGTAGTCCGGCATGGCGTCGTAGTCGAAGCCCGGGTCGTAGGCTGGTGGCGCCTCCTGGGGCGCGCTGTGCACCAGCTGGCTGACCGCCTCGCCGCTCAGGCCGGTGATCTCCAGCAGGCGCTGGCGCATCAGGGCCTTGAGGTTGGCGCCGGGGACCTTGTCGATCAGCGGTGCCGCGAGGGTAGCCATATGGGCCTTGCCTTCGAGGGAGCGCGGGTCGGCTTCCTCGGTCAATTGCTGGAAAAAATAATCGGCCAGCGGTTGTGCGTGCTGGTGGATGCGCGCGCGAAACGCATCGGTACCTTCGGAGCGCACCAGGGTATCCGGGTCTTCGCCTTCGGGCAGGAACAGAAAGCGCGCGCGGCGCCCATCCTGCAGGCTCGAGAGGGTGGCTTCGAGGGCGCGCCAGGCCGCATTGCGTCCGGCCTGGTCGCCGTCGAAACAGAACAGCACGCTGGGCACCACGCGAAACAGGCGCTTCATGTGCTCTTCGCTGGTGGCGGTGCCGAGGGTTGCCACGGCATTGCGCAGGCCTTGCTGGGCCAGGGCGATAACGTCCATGTAGCCTTCAACCACGATTATTTCATCGAGGTTGCGGTTGTTCTTGCGCGCTTCAAACAGGCCGTAGAGTTCCTGGCCCTTGTGAAACACCGGGGTTTCCGGGGAGTTGAGGTATTTGGGCTTGTCGTCACCGAGTACCCGTCCGCCGAAGGCGATGATGCGGCCACGGCTGTCGCGGATCGGGAACATCACTCGATCGCGAAAGCGATCATAGCGCTTGCCGGTCTCGGCGTTTTCCACCAGCAGGCCGGCGTCGATCATGGCCTTTTGCTGCAGGGTGTCGCTGCTCAGGTGTTTGTACAGGTTGTCCCAGCCTGGCGGGGCGAAGCCCAGGCCGAAGTCGCGGGCGATTTCCCCAGTCAGTCCGCGGCCCTTGAGGTAGTTCACGGCGGCTTTGCGCTGTGGGTGGCTTTTCAGGGCCTGGCGGTAGAACTCGGCGGCGGCGGTGAGCAGTGGGTACAGCGGCGAGTCGGTAGGCTGGCGCGGTTTGTGCGGCCGGCCACTTTCTTCGCGGGGGATTTCCATGCCGGCGGCTTTAGCCAGTTCCTCGACGGCCTGGGGAAAGTCCAGGTTGTCGTGGTCCATGATAAAGCCCAGGGCATTGCCGCCAGCGCCGCAGCCGAAGCAGTAGTAGAACTGCTTATCGGGGCTGACGCTGAACGATGGGGTCTTTTCTTTATGGAACGGGCAGCAGGCGGTGTAGTTCTTGCCAGCCTTTTTCATTTGCACGCGCGAGCTGACAACATCGACGATGTCGGTGCGGTTCAGAAGGTCGTCAATAAAGCTCTGGGGAATTAGCCCGGCCATGGCGTTCTCGTCATCACTGCGTGTAAATGAGGGCCCGTGACGCACTCAAGACGCGCATGGCGGCGGCTTGATCATCGATTGTCTGCTTGGGCTGCCAGGAAGTGTATCTGTCGAACGTTCACTGACGTTAGTTCCAATCAGTCTTCGACGTGTTTGAAAGCGTTGCCCTGGAGTCCGGTCACGGCCAATGGCGGCCTCGGAAGCTCATCGTGGGGCACAGTCGACCTATTGATCGCCTGCTTGGAAAATGGGTGTGCTCGTCAGTAGCCTTGATAGGCTCGTCAGAAGAGACGTGCACCGCTGGCAAAAGAGCCAGTCCTGACGTGTGAAGCTTTGTCTCGGTCGCATGTGCGGCGTCGACGGTGAAGCATCAAGCGATATCCGCAAATGCCAACAGCCCGGCTGAGGGCCGGGCTTGGCAGAAGCTTGCTACGAACGTCTGTGTATTAGTACAGACGAACGGCGCGGCGCTGTTCGCGCTGAACTTTCTTGGCGTGACGCTTAACAGCGGCTGCTGCTTTACGCTTACGCTCAGAAGTTGGCTTCTCATAAAATTCGCGGCTACGAACTTCAGCCAGAACACCGGCTTTTTCGCAGGAGCGCTTGAAACGACGCAGAGCTACGTCGAAGGGTTCGTTCTCTTTTACTTTGACGGCTGGCATCCAGAGCTACCTTCTTTCATTACCGGGAATCAACGTTCTCGTCGCAAAAAATTCGCGGCTGAGGTCGTCGGTTTTTAAGGGTTGCGGATGTTAACCCCTCATTGCCCGGAATGCAAAGCCTCTGATCGAAAACCGCTAGTCGGGAGGGGACGTGGCGACTATTATGCGCGCCTTCGAATTCAGCCTCTACAAGGCGCAAACCCATGTTAGTACTGGGCTTAGAAACCTCCTGCGACGAGACCGGCGTCGCGCTTTACGACAGTGAACGCGGGCTTTTGGCCGATGCGCTGTTCAGTCAGATCGATCTGCATCGGGCCTATGGCGGGGTGGTGCCGGAGCTCGCTAGCCGTGATCACGTCAAACGCATGCTGCCATTGATTCGACAGGTGCTGGACGAGGCCGACTGCGTCGCCACCGAGATCGATGCCATCGCTTATACCGCCGGCCCTGGATTGGTCGGGGCCCTGCTGGTTGGGGCTTCCTGCGCCCAGGCGCTGGCGTTTGCCTGGGGTATTCCAGCCCTTGGCGTGCACCATATGGAAGGCCATTTACTGGCGCCGATGCTGGAAGAAAACCCTCCTGGGTTCCCGTTCGTCGCTTTGTTGGTTTCCGGTGGCCATACGCAGCTGGTTCAGGTCGATGCAATCGGCCAGTACACGCTTCTGGGGGAGACCCTGGACGATGCCGCCGGTGAAGCTTTCGACAAGACCGCCAAGATGATGGGCCTCAATTATCCCGGTGGTCCGGAAATCGCGCGCCTGGCGGAAAAAGGCGTGGCGGGGCGCTATACCTTCCCGCGTCCGATGTGTGATCGCCCAGGCCTGATGTTCAGTTTCAGTGGCTTGAAAACCTTCGCCTTGAACACCTGGCAGCAAAGCGTCAGCGCCGGGGACGACAGCGAGCAAGCCCGTTGCGACATCTCTCTGGCGTTCCAGCAGGCGGTGGTGGAGACTTTGACCATCAAGTGCAAGCGTGCCCTGAAGCAGGCCGGCATGAAGCGCCTGGTCATCGCTGGAGGCGTCAGCGCGAACAAGGCATTGCGTTTGTCACTGGAAAAAATGCTCGGCGACCTCAAGGGCGATGTGTTTTACGCGCGCCCTGAGTTCTGCACCGATAACGGCGCGATGATCGCCTTCGCCGGTTGCCAGCGCTTGCAGGCGGGCCAGCATGAGAGCCTGGCCATCAGCGTGCAGGCGCGTTGGCCGATGGAGCAACTGCCGCCGTTGTGATCGACGAACATGAGTCGGGTTCACCGGGCGTATTTAAAAATGCCGTTCGCGCCCGGCAAACAGGTCGCGTAAATTGCCGCGATGGCGCCATACAATCAGCAGGGTGAGTACGCTCATCGGCAGCAGGGCAGCCGGCTCCTGCCAGGCCAGCAATGGCAGGGTCAGGGGGGTGGCGATCAATGCGGCGAGGGAGCTGGTGCGGGTCAGGTAGAACGTCAGCAGCCAGGCGGCAATGGCCAGCAGCGCCGCTGGAGGGTAGATCCCCAGTAGCATGCCGGCGGCCGTCGCGACGCCCTTGCCACCGCGAAAGCGAAAGTACAGCGGGAACAGATGGCCGAGCACGGCACACACGCCGATCCAGGCTTGTTGTTGCAGGGAGAGGCCGGCGAGGTCGGCGATCAGCACGGGCAACAGGCCTTTGCATACGTCGCCGAACAACGTCAGTACGGCGAGCTTTTTGCCGGCCAGGCGCAACATATTGGTGGCGCCGGCATTGCCCGAGCCACTCATTCGCGGGTCGGGATTTCCCGTCAGGCGGCTGAGCAAGATGGCAAAGGACAGCGAGCCGAGCAGGTAGGCGAGGGTCGCCAGTAACCAAGACATGCTAACTATTCCGGGCGAGGACGCCTTGATTCTAACGGGGCATTGCGCCCTTGTCGTGCTGTGGAGAAGAGTGCTTGGACAGAGTGTTTATCGAAGGCCTGGAAGTCGACACCGTGATCGGGGCCTACGACTGGGAGCGAGGTATCCGTCAATGCCTGCGCCTGGACCTGAGTTTCGCCTGGGACAATCGCCCGGCCGCAGCCGGTGATGACCTGACCCTGGCCCTCGACTACGCCAGTGTTTCCACGCGCATCCAGGCCTTTGCCGCGCAGGCGCAATTCCAACTGGTGGAAACGTTTGCCGAGCGCCTGGCGCAGGTCTTGATGGAAGAATTCCAGATCCCCTGGCTGCACCTCAAGTTGACCAAGCCCGGTGCCGTCCCGGCCGCCAAGGGCGTGGGCGTGGAGATCGAGCGCGGATGTCGCTAACTCAGGTTTACCTTGGTCTTGGCAGCAATATCGAGCGCGAGGCCCGTTTGCAGGCGGGTCTTGACGCGTTGGATGGCTTTTTGACCGATATGCGCTGTTCTGCCGTATTCGAAAGTCAGCCGGTGGGGATCAAGAGCGGGCCGTTCTTCAATCTGGTGGTATCGGCGTACACCGATTTGCCGTTGATGGAACTGGATCGCCGGCTGAAGTCCATCGAGGCCGACAATGGCCGCTATGCGCCGGATCGCAAGGGTTTGCCCCTGGATATTGATGTGCTGCTGTATGGCGACCTGAGCGGTAATTTTGATGGGTTGGTGTTGCCGCGGGCAGAAATCCTGAAAAACGCCTTTGTGTTGTGGCCGCTGTCGTTGATGGCACCCGAACGCGTGCATCCTGAAGTCGGCAAGACATTTGCCGCGCTGTGGCGGGATGCACAAATCGACCAGGTACTGGCACCGGTTGCCTTCGAATGGCGTGGCCGCCCACTCACCCCAGACCTGTAGAAGCCGGCTCGCCAGCGCCTACAGTGAGTGTTGGTCCTTGTAGGCTTTCAGAGCCTTGAGCCGTTCACGCTTGAGCGCCTCGCCCAGCTCCGGGCCCTTGAAACCCTTCTCCAGCAGCGGCGCCACTGCCACGGCCCGCGCCACCTGCGCGGCAGCACGCAAGTAATCCGCCTGTGGATAACTTCGCTGCTCAAGGCCCTTGCGACCCCGTGCGTCCATTTCGCAGGCGACGACAAACTCTTCAAAGCGCTGTGGTCGACGGAAGACATCAAAACTCTGCAGCAACTCCAGCAGGGTCGAGGCCTTCAGCTCCAGTGCCCGATGACCATGGGTGTGATACTCGCCGACCAGTAGCGCCAATTCCTGGCAATCCTTGGGCACTTTGAAGCGCTCATTGACGGCTTTGATCAGTTTCAGGCCCCGTTGCTCGTGGGCAATATGCCGGGGCAACTTATCCACAGGTGTCAGGCCCTTGCCCAGGTCATGCAGCAGGCAGGCCCAGCGCACCGTCAAGGGTTGGGCGTGGAGGGCCGCCTGTTGCAGCACGCTTAGGGTGTGGATGCCGGTATCTATCTCAGGGTGATGAGCTTCGGGTTGGGGTACACCGAACAGGGCATCCACTTCCGGTAGCAGGGTTTTCAGGGCATGGCAGTCGCGCAGCACCTGGATAAACACCTGTGGCTGATCTTCCATCAGGGCCCGGGAAATTTCCTTCCAGCTGCGTTCCGGCGTCAGGGCTTCCAGTTCGCCGGAGTCGCTGAGCTGACGCATCAATTCCAGGGTTTCGGGGGCGATAGTGAAACCGAGACCGGCATAACGTGCGGCAAACCGCGCGACCCGCAGTACGCGCAGGGGATCTTCGGCGAAGGCCGGGGAAACGTGACGCAGTACCCTTGCTTGCAGGTCGCGCTGGCCGTTGTACGGATCGGTCAGGTTGCCGTCGTCGTCTTCGGCGATCGCGTTGATAGTCAGATCGCGGCGGATTAGGTCTTGTTCGAGGGTGACTTCGGGGCTGGCATGAAACACAAAGCCGCCATAACCCCGACCGCTTTTGCGTTCGGTGCGGGCGAGGGCGTACTCATCGTTGTTTTTTGGGTCCAGGAACACCGGAAAGTCAGAGCCCACTGGGCGATAGCCCAGGGCGAGCATTTCTTCAGTGGTGGCGCCTACTACGACCCGATCGATATCGGTAACGGGGATGCCGAGCAAGCGATCACGTACCGCTCCACCGACTTTGTAGATTTGCATGAAAAAGCCTCCATTAGCCCTACAGGATAACGCCTGCGGCCGGCCAATGGAGGCATTGCTGCGTCAAAGGTGAACCACGGCCAGGTCCAGGCGGCCGTAATCGTTGTCGTTATGTTCGTTGCGCGGCGGCACGTGATGGGTCTTCATGACCTGATCGCCTTGCAGGGTCTCCAGGTGGATATCGAAGCCCCATAGCCGGTGCAGATGCTTGAGCACTTCGTCCGTGGATTCTCCCAGGGGTTTGCGGTCGTGTTGCTGGTGGCGCAGGGTCAGGGAGCGATCACCGCGCATATCGATGCTGTAGATCTGCACGTTGGGCTCGCGGTTGCCCAGGTTGTATTGGGCCGCTAGGGTCTCGCGGATGGTGCGGTAGCCGGCTTCATCGTGGATGGCAGGTACCAGCAGGTCGTCCTTGAGGTCGTCGTCCAGAATGCTGAACAGCTTGAGGTCACGAATCACCTGGGGTGACAGGTACTGCAGGATGAAGCTCTCGTCCTTGAAGCTGCTCATGGCGAACTTGATGGTCGATAGCCAGTCACTGCCGGCGATCTCCGGGAACCAGCGGCGATCTTCCTCAGTGGGGTGTTCGCACATGCGCCGGATATCCCGGTACATGGCGAAGCCCAGGGCATAGGGGTTGATGCCGCTGTAGTAGGGGCTGTCGAAGCCTGGCTGGAAGACCACGCTGGTATGTGAGGTGAGGAACTCCATCATGAAGCCGTCGGTCACCAGGCCTTCGTCGTAAAGGTCGTTCATCAGGGTGTAGTGCCAGAACGTTGCCCAGCCTTCGTTCATCACCTGGGTCTGGCGCTGTGGATAAAAGTACTGGGCGATCTTGCGCACGATCCGCACGATCTCCCGTTGCCATGGCTCCAGCAGCGGGGCGTGTTTTTCCAGGAAGTACAGGATGTTTTCCTGGGGCTCGACGGGGAAGCGCGCATTGTCCTTGTCGCTATTCTTGTCGGCGCGTTTGGGGATGGTGCGCCACAGGTCGTTGATCTGCTTTTGCAGATGCTCTTCCCGGTCCTTCTGCCGTAACCGTTCCTCCTCGGCGGAAATCGGATAGGGGCGCTTGTAGCGGTCTACCCCGTAGTTCATCAAGGCATGGCAGGAGTCGAGCAGGTCTTCCACCGCATCGATCCCGTGGCGCTCCTCGCACTGCATGATGTACTGCTTGGCGAACACCAGGTAATCGATGATCGAACTGGCGTCGGTCCAGGTGCGGAACAGATAGTTGCCCTTGAAAAAGCTGTTGTGGCCATAGCACGCGTGGGCCACCACCAGGGCCTGCATACAGATGGTGTTTTCTTCCATCAGGTAGGCAATGCACGGGTCGGAGTTGATCACTATTTCATAGGCCAGCCCCATCTGGCCACGGGTGTAGGACTTCTCCGTGCTGAGGAAGTGCTTGCCGTAGGACCAATGGTGGTAGCCCAGGGGCATGCCCACCGAGGCATACGCATCCATCATTTGCTCGGCGGTGATCACTTCGATCTGGTTGGGATAGGTATCCAGGGCATATCCGGCCGCAATACGGCTGATTTCCCGGTCATAGGCCTGGATCAGTTCGAAGGTCCATTCGGACCCCGTGGAAATGGGTTGGCGCTTATGCTCTTTGGCGGTCATGTCACTAACCTGCGCTGGAAGAGTTCACGGAAGACCGGATAGATATCGCCGGCCGAGACCAGTTGTTGCTGGGCGAAGGTGTCGGCGAAGGCTTCACCGATGCGCTCGTATTCAAACCACAGGGCCTGGTGCTCGCGGGGGGTAATCTCCACATAAGTGTAGTACTGCACGAACGGCATGATCTGGTTGATCAGGATGTCGCGGCAGATGGGCGAGTCGTCGTTCCAGTTGTCGCCGTCGGAAGCCTGAGCCGCGTAGATGTTCCATTCGTTGGCCGGATAACGCTCGGCCATGATTTCCTGCATCAGTTTCAGCGCACTGGACACGATGGTGCCGCCGGTCTCCCGCGAATAGAAAAACTCTTCTTCGTCGACCTCGCGGGCACTGGTGTGATGGCGGATAAACACCACGTCGATCTTGTCGTAGTTACGCTTGAGAAACAGGTACAGCAGGATAAAGAAGCGCTTGGCGATGTCCTTGGTCGCCTGGGTCATGGAGCCGGAAACGTCCATCAGGCAGAACATCACTGCCTTGGAGCTGGGGTTGGGTTGCTTGACCAGCAGGTTGTATTTCAAGTCGAAGGTGTCGAGAAACGGTACGCGGTGAATACGCGCACTGAGTTTCTCGATTTCTGCTTCGATTTCCTGGATATCGCCGAAATTGTCTGGCTCTTCGCGCTTCAATCGCGCCAGTTCTTCCTTGGCCTCTTTGAGTTTGGCGCGGCTGCTACCAGATAGGGCGATACGCCGGGCATGGGCTGAACGCAGGGTACGGATGATATTGATGCGCGAGGGGTTGCCCTCGTTGCTGATGCCGGCGCGTACGGTCTTGAAGGTGTCGGTGCCGGTCAGGTTGCGTTTGACCAGGTTGGGCAGCTCCAGGTCCTCGAACATGAATTCGAGGAACTCCTCCTGGGTAATCTGGAATACGAACTCGTCCATGCCTTCGCCGGAGTTGCCGGCCTTGCCTGGGCCTTTGCCGCCGCCACCGCCTTGAGGACGCTGGATGTGTTCGCCGGAGGTGAATTCCTTGTTTCCCGGATGAACCACGGTCTGTTTACCGCCGCGGCCGTGATGTAGCACCGGCTCATCGATATCCCGTCCGGGAATGCTGATCTGCTCGCCGTGCTCCATATCGGTAATGGAGCGGCGACTCACCGCCTCTTCGACGGCCTTTTTGATGTGGTCACGGTAACGCCGCAGGAAACGCTGGCGGTTTACCGTGCTCTTGTTCTTGCCATTGAGGCGTCGGTCGATCACATAGCTCATAGGGAGCCCTCCGGGCAGCTTCACGTTACAAGCTTCAAGCCGCGAGCTGGAAGCTTAGAGACAAACGGTCAGCTGCCAGGCCATAGGCCCGGCAGCGCACGCCTGTCGCTGCCTTACTGCGATTTGCGAACCCGCAGGTACCACTCGGAGAGCAGCCGTACCTGTTTGTCGGTGTAGCCGCGCTCGACCATTCGTGTGACGAAGTCGTTGTGTTTTTGCTGATCCTCCTTGCTGGCCTTGGCGTTGAAGCTGATGACCGGCAGCAGATCCTCGGTGTTGGAGAACATTTTCTTCTCGATGACCACCCGCAGCTTCTCGTAGCTGAGCCAGGTAGGGTTCTTGCCATTGTTGTTGGCCCGGGCGCGCAACACGAAGTTGACGATTTCGTTGCGGAAATCCTTCGGATTGCTGATGCCGGCCGGTTTCTCGATCTTCTCCAGTTCTTCGTTGAGGGCTACGCGATTGAGGATCTCGCCGGTTTCCGGGTCGCGGTATTCCTGGTCCTGGATCCAGAAGTCTGCGTACAGCACATAGCGGTCGAAGATGTTCTGGCCGTATTCGCTGTAGGACTCCAGGTAGGCGGTCTGGATTTCCTTGCCGATGAACTCGATATAGCGCGGCGCCAGGTACTCCTTGAGGAAACGCAGGTAGCGCTCGCGGGTTTCAGCCTGGAACTGCTCTTGTTCGATCTGTTGCTCCAGGACATAGAGCAGGTGCACCGGGTTGGCGGCGATCTCGTGGGGGTCGAAGTTGAAGACCTTGGACAGGATCTTGAAGGCGAAGCGCGTCGACAGCCCGTTCATGCCCTCATCGACGCCTGCCGTGTCGCGGTATTCCTGGATCGATTTGGCCTTGGGATCGGTGTCCTTGAGGTTTTCCCCGTCGTAGACGCGCATTTTCGAATAGATATTCGAGTTTTCCGGCTCCTTGAGGCGCGACAGCACGGTGAACTGGGCGAGCATCTTCAGGGTGTCGGGTGCGCAATGGGCCTTGGCCAGGGAGCTGTTGAACAGCAGCTTGTCGTAGATCTTGATTTCATCGCTGACCCGCAGGCAGTACGGCACCTTGACGATATAGATCCGGTCGATGAAGGCTTCGTTGTTCTTGTTGTTGCGGAAGGTGTGCCATTCCGATTCGTTGGAGTGGGCCAGCAGGATGCCGGTAAACGGAATCGCGCCCAGGCCTTCTGTACTGTTGTAGTTGCCTTCCTGGGTCGCGGTAAGCAGTGGGTGCAGCACCTTGATCGGCGCCTTGAACATCTCCACGAACTCCATCAGGCCCTGGTTGGCCCGGCACAGTGCGCCCGAGTAGCTATAGGCGTCCGCGTCGTTCTGCGGGAACTCCTCCAGCTTGCGAATATCGACCTTGCCCACCAGCGCCGAAATATCCTGGTTGTTCTCATCCCCCGGTTCGGTCTTGGCGACGCCGATCTGGTTGAGAATAGATGGATAGAGCTTCACCACCCGGAACTGGCTGATATCACCGCCGAACTCGGCCAGGCGCTTGGTGGCCCAGGGCGACATGATGGTGTTGAGATAGCGCCGTGGAATGCCGAAGTCTTCTTCGAGGATCGCGCCATCTTCCGTGGCGTTGAACAGGCCCAGGGGCGACTCGAATACCGGGGAACCCTTGATCGCGTAGAAAGGCACCTTTTCGATCAGTTGCTTGAGTTTTTCGGCCAGGGAGGATTTACCGCCGCCCACAGGGCCGAGCAGGTAGAGGATCTGTTTCTTCTCTTCCAGGCCCTGGGCGGCATGGCGGAAGTAGGAGACGATCTGGTCGATGCATTCTTCCATGCCATGGAAGTCTTCAAAGGCCGGGTAGCGGCGGATGACCTTGTTGGAGAATATTCGCGATAGTCGCGAATTATTGGAGGTGTCTACCAGCTCCGGCTCACCAATCGCCAGTAGCAGGCGCTCGGCGGCAGACGCGTAGGTACTGCGGTCCTTTTTGCACAGCTCGAGATACTCTTGCAGCGTGAGCTCTTCCTGCTGTGTGGACTCGAAGCGTTGTTGGAAGTGGCTAAAAATACTCATGACGTCGTCACCTCGCTCGATACGTGGAGCCGACGCCGGATCAATCAGTCGATGCTGGCAGCCAGTGGCGCTTGCCGTGGCCATTTCCCCCCAGAACACCCTGAAACGCTACCGATGACCCGCACGCCGGTGTACCGGCTCTCCCCTGTTTTGGATGGCCTGCGCTTAATGATAGTTGGGAATCCGGGAGGTCAAGGCGAGATGCCTAATTAGTTTGGGCGCACCGTTCGTCAGAAACGGCGCGAGCCCAAGCGTCACGCGGGGTAGCGGGGTTTAAAAAAATTATTGCGAATCGCCTGTGGCAATTTCCGCAGGATACGTCGTACGCCACAGCTCAAAGCCGCCGTCCAGGCTGTAGACATCGGAGAAGCCCTGGCTGACCAAGTAGGCCGCCGCGCTCTGGCTGGAGTTGCCGTGATAGCAGGCCACGATCACGGGTGCGTCGAGGTCGGCGGCGCGGATGAAGTCGGCGATATTGTGATTGTCCAGATGCCGTGCGCCCTTGATGTGGTTCAGGGCGTAGGTCTGGGGATCCCGGATATCCACCACTACGGCGCCTTGCTCGCGCAGGGCCTGGGCTTGTTCGGGAGGGATACGTTTGAATTCGCTCATGGCGGGCTCCTTGGGCGTGCGGCAAGCGGCGTCTAGCGCTTGGCGGCAGCGGGCAGTGTTACGGGAAGGGGAGATTCACACTGGCAGCTCAGGCGCTCGCCGGTGTCGATGTTCATCAGGGTCATGGCCCCGCCCCACACGCAACCGGTGTCGAGGGCGAATACGCCGGGTTCGTCGCAGTGACCTTCGAGGGCGGCCCAGTGCCCGAAGATGATCTTCGTGTCGCGGGTCTTGCGCTCCTTGTGGGCGAACCAGGGTTTGTAGCCGGGCAAGGCGGTGTCGGCGCCTTCCTTGCTCTTGAGGTCGAGTTTGCCTTCGGCGGTGCAGAAGCGCATGCGCGTGAAGTAGTTGGTAATGACCCGCAGGCGGGCGACGCCGGTCAGATCGTTATCCCACTTCACTGGCTCATTGCCGTACATGCCGTCCAGATAAGTGGCGAACAGGGTGTCATCGGCCAGGACGGTTTCGACCTCGGCGGCACACTTGAGGGCCTTTTTCAGGGTCCACTGCGGCGCAATGCCAGCATGTACCAAGGCGGTATTGCGCCCCTCGTCGTAGTGCAAGAGCGGTTGTCGGCGCAGCCAGTCGAGCAATTCGGCGCGATCCGGGGCTTCGAGGATTTCCCGCAGGGTGTCGCCTTTTTTCAGACGCTCGATGTTATTGCCGGCCGCCAGCAGATGCAGGTCGTGGTTGCCCAGCACGCAGACCAGGGAGTCGCGCAGGCCATAAAGAAAGCGCAGGGTCTCCAGGGATTGCGGGCCGCGGTTGACCAGGTCACCCACCAGCCACAGGCGATCCTTGGCCGGGTCGAAGGCTACGCGATCAAGCAGGCATTTGAGCGGCTCCAGGCAGCCTTGCAGGTCGCCGACAGCATAGGTTGCCATCAGTGCAGGGCTCCGGGCACCGCCAGGCGGAAGGGAGCAATGATGGCGTCGAAGTGTTTGCCGTCTTCGGCAAGCATCTGGTAGCTGCCTTGCATCGTGCCGACCTTGGAGGTCATCACGGTGCCGCTGCTGTAGGTATGGCTGGCGCCGCTGTCGATCAGGGGCTGTTGGCCGATGACGCCGGCACCGCGCACTTCCTCGACATGGCCGTCACCGTCGGTGATCACCCAGTGACGCGACAGCAGCTTGGCGGGCACTTGGCCGTTGTTCTTCACCGTGACGGTGTACGCAAAGGCAAAGCGGTTCTGTTCGGGTTGGGATTGTTCCGCCAGGAAGCGGGTGACGACGCTGACGTCGATCTGATAGCGAGGATCGGACATGCAAGAGGCCTTAAGAGCAAAAGCGGAGGACAGCAGATGCGGATCAGTCTAGGCCATGAGGTGGGCACTAGGCCAGACATGCTGTATGACCTGATGTCCACCCTTGTAGGAACCGGCTTGCCGGCGATGGGTCAGTCGGCAGCGGGTGCAGGCTGAATCGCTAGCTGGTCCGCCAGGCGTACAAACGCGGCGAGGTCCAACTGCTCCGGGCGCAGGCTGCCGTCGACACCGGCGGCTTCGATCTCGGCGTTGCTCAGCAATGCCTTGAGTGTATTGCGCAGGGTCTTGCGACGCTGGTTGAAGGCTTCGCGTACCACTCGTTCCAGCAGGCGATGATCCTTGGCCGGGTGCGGAAGAACCGCGTGTGGCACCAGGCGCACAATGGCCGAGTCGACTTTTGGCGGCGGGTTGAACGCGCCCGGACCCACATTGAACAGGTGCTCGACCCGGCAGTGGTACTGGACCATGATCGACAGGCGACCCCAATCGCCGCCGCCAGGGCCGGCCGCCAGGCGCTCGACCACTTCCTTCTGCAACATGAAATGCATGTCGCGGATGATCCCTGCGTTGTTCAGCAGGTGAAAGATCAGCGGCGTGGAGATGTTGTAAGGCAGGTTGCCAACCACACGCAGGCTGTTGGGCGCGGCATTGAGGCTGGTGAAGTCGAACTTCAGCGCATCGCCCTGGTGCAGGTTGAAGTTGGGCATGCCGGCGAATTGCTGGTTGAGGATAGGGATCAGGTCCTTGTCCAACTCAACCACATCCAGTTGGCCACCGCTATTGAGCAGGCCCTGGGTCAGCGCGCCCTGGCCCGGGCCGATTTCCAGCAGGCGGTCTTCGGGCTTGGCATGGATAGAGCGCAGGATGCGGTCGATAACGCCGGCATCGTGCAAGAAGTTTTGCCCGAAGCGCTTGCGCGCCCGGTGTTGGTAATGCTCGGTCATATACGGGTCTCGGCCATCTGATAGGCGGTTTCCAGGGCCACGTGCAGGCTGCCGGTATCGATCTTGCCGCTGCCCGCCAGGTCCAGGGCGGTGCCATGGTCGACGGAGGTGCGGATGATCGGCAGGCCCAGGGTCACGTTGACTGCGGCGCCGAAACCTTTGTATTTCAGCACGGGCAGCCCCTGGTCATGGTACATCGCCAGCACTGCATCGCAGTGCTCCAGATATTTGGGGGTAAACAGAGTGTCGGCGGGCAATGGGCCACGCAGGTCCATGCCTTCTTGGCGCAGACGCTCTAGTGTGGGTTCGATGATGTCGATTTCTTCATGGCCCAGGTGGCCGCCTTCACCCGCGTGGGGGTTGAGGCCGCACACGAGGATTCGCGGCTGGGCGATGCCGAATTTCTGTTGCAGGTCAGCGTGCAGGATGCGCGTGACGCGTTCCAGGCGCTCTGGCGTGATGGCATCGGCAATCTGGCGCAAGGGCAGGTGAGTGGTCACCAGTGCCACGCGCAGGCCACGGGTTGCCAGCATCATCACCACCTGTTCGGTGTGGGTCAGCTCGGCAAGGAACTCGGTATGGCCGGAAAAGGCGATACCGGCTTCGTTGATCACGCCTTTATGCACCGGCGCCGTGATCATCCCAGCGAAGTCACCGTCGATGCAGCCTTGTCCGGCGCGGGTCAGGGTTTGCAGGACGAAGGCGGCGTTGGCCTTGTCCAACTGCCCGGCGACTACCTTGGCCTGCAGCGGGGTGTCCCACACGTACAGGCTGCCCGCGGGGGCCGGCTGGTCGGGCCAGTTGCCCGGCGAAACGGGCAACAAGTCGACAGCCACGCCCAGTTGCGCGGCCCGCTCAAGGAGCAGGTCACGGCTGGTAATGGCAATCAGGGGATGAGGCTGGGCTTGCGAGGCAAGCAGCAGGCACAGGTCTGGACCTATGCCGGCCGGCTCGCCGGGTGTCAACGCGAAACGCTGGGGTTTCACTGGGCTGCCTGGTCGGTGCCTGTTGTGTCGGCGCCAGGGAGCTTGTTTTCCACGTAGGCTTCGTCACGGATCTGACGCAGCCAGGTTTGCAGCTCTTCATCGTATTTGCGGTTACGCAGTACGGTCAATGCTTGCTGCTCACGGGCCTGGGTGGTGTTGTCGGTGGCGCGGCGGCCAAGGACTTCCAGGACGTGCCAGCCATATTGGGTCTTGAACGGCTTGGACAGCACGCCTTGCGGCGTATCGTTCATGACTTGCTGGAACTCGGGCACCAGGGCTCGTGGGTCGATCCAGTTCAGGTCGCCGCCGTTGAGGGCAGAACCCGGGTCTTCCGAGAAGCTTTTGGCCAGGGTAGCGAAGTCTTCACCGCCTTCGATGCGCTCATAGATCTTTTGCGCCAGCTCCTTGGTTTGAGCCTCGGTGCGGATTTCACTTGGCTTGACCAGGATGTGACGGACATGCACTTCGTCCTTCAACGAAGCCTCACCGCCGCGACGCTCCAGCAACTTCAGAATGATGAAGCCGCCAGGGGTGCGCGCAGGTTGGGTGATGCCACCCACTTCCATGGCGCTCAACTCGCGGTCAAACGGTGGTGGCAGTTGAGCGGCTTTACGCCAGCCCATATCACCGCCTTCGAGGGCGTTGTCGCTGCCGGACTGGGCAATGGCCATCTGCGCAAAGTCAGCACCGGCCTTGAGACGGTCATAGATCGCCTGGGTCTTGGCCGCTGCGGCGTTGAGCTGCTCGGCGTTGGCGCTGTCTGGCGTCGGGATCAGGATATTGGCCAGGTGCAGTTCTTCGGAGAGCTGCATCTTGCCCAGGTCCGAGGCCAGGAAGTTCTTCACTTCCTGCTCCGATACCTGCACGCGTTCGGCCACACGGCGCTGGCGCACACGGCTGATGATCATTTCGCGGCGGATCTGGTCACGGGCGTCCTCATAGGACAAACCGTCATGGGCCAGGGCCGCGCGGAACTGATCAATGCTCATGTTGTTGCGTTGAGCGATGGTGCCGACGGCCTGGTTCAGCTCTTCGTCGGTGATACGGATGCCGGAACGGTCGCCAATCTGCAATTGCAGGTTTTCGACGATCAGGCGTTCCAGCACCTGCTGGTCCAGGACGCTGGTCGGTGGCACGCCACCGCCACGCTTGGCGATGGTTTGCTGAACTTCCTTGACCCGTTGGTCGAGTTGGCTCTGCATGATCACGTCGTTATCGACGATGGCCACGACCTTGTCCAACGGTTGCACTGCAGCGTGTGCCGCTGCAGTACCCAAGAACAGCGCGCCCAGCATCAGCGGGCGCAGACAATCAGAAAGCTTGATCTTCACGTTCACGATAACCTTGGATGCCTTTGTCGAGGAAGCTCTCTACCTTGGCGCCAGTCAGGCCGCCGAGTCCTTTGAGGACGATTTGGAGGAAGAGCCCGTGGTCGCCTTTTTCGTTCTGCGGGGCGATCTGGGTGTATTCGTCGTTGGAAACCCAATAACGGTTGATCACGCGCAGTTTCCAGCAGCAGTTGTCGTACTCGAAACCACCAAAGGCTTCCAGGGTACGGTTGCGTGCGTAGTCATACTGCCAGCGGGTGATCAGGTTCCACTGCGGAACGATCGGCCACATCATCGAGAAGTCGTGTTGCTGGATTTTGTAGTAATCCTTCTCGAAACCTGGCTGCCCTTCGGTGCCGTAATCGCCGCCAAACTGCCATTTGCCGGTCAGCTGGTTGTAGACGACCTGGTCGTTGCGATAGCGGTAGCCAACGTTGATAACCTTGTTCGGGTTGTCTTCTGGCTGATAGTGGAACATCGCGCTGCCGGAACGGGCGGCGTGCTCCTCGGTGTCCCAGTTGTAGTCGGCAGTGGCGCGCCAGTCGCGGTTGAAGCGGAACTCGTAGTCCAGGGCAATTGGCGAGACGTCCGACTGCGAGTCGGCACGGTCGGCGGCTACGATGCCAGGCAGTTGAACCTCGCGGTCCTTGAAGTATAGCGCCTGGCCGATGGCCACACGCTGACGCTCAAAGCCGTTTTCTTCGATCCAGCGGCTGGTCACGCCCAGGGACAGTTTGTTTTCGTCGCCGATCCGGTCAGTGCCCGAGAAACGGTTGTCGCGGAACAGCGAGTTGTAGTTGAACGTGGTTTCGCTGCTATCGAATACCGGGATATCGGACTGGTCTTTCTCTGGAACATAGAGATAGAACAGGCGCGGTTCCAGGGTTTGGGTGTAATCCTTGCCGAACCACTGGGTGCTGCGGTCGAAAAATAGCCCGCTATCGACACTGGCGATTGGAATGGAGCGATCTTGCGAGCTCTTGAATTTCTGGCCCGCGTCAATCATTTGCTGTTTGCCGGCGCCGTCGAGATCAAGATCGTATTTGGTGTAGGCGTACTTGAGCTTTGGCGTGATGAAACCGTAACTCGAGGTCATCGGCAACGATACGCTTGGTGCTGCGTTCAAGCGCGTGCCGTTTGCACGGGTCAGGCCTCTCACGTAGGTGTCCAGACGGGGTTCGCCGTTGGGGAGCGGGCCTCCATCTTTATTGAAGATATTGCCAGTCCTCAAATCCCGATCAAACCGGACAGCCTCGGCGTCATAAGCAAAGTACAGCCCACCAGGACGGTAAGGCAGTGCACCATTGATGGTTAACTGCGGCAACCGGTTGTACGGAGTGATCTGGGAGATCGTCGCCAGCTCGTAGGCTTGCAAATTCAACTGAGCGGTATAGGTATCGCCGCGATAGCTGGCAGCACCTTGCTGGTTGACGAACTCACGAGACTCAACGCCAATCTGATTGGACTTCAGATCCTGGAAGTAGAACGGATCGCTGATCTTGGTGTAGTCGATCTGAGTCAACAGCCGCGAATCCAACCCACCCTTATGCTGCCAATTGAGCATATAGCGGGTTTTGTTGTAGTCGCTCTGTTTCTTCCGCTCGTCGCTGTCATCGTTCAGGTACGCGCCGCCGAACTGACCTTCGCTGGACTTGGTGAGGTAGCGGAATTCGCCTTCCATCAACATGCCGCGCTTGGTCATGTATTGCGGGTACAGCGTGGCATCGTAGTTCGGCGCCAGGTTGAAGTAGTACGGTGTCACCAGCGTAAAGCCACTTTCCCCACCCGAGCTGAAGCTCGGCGGCAGGAAGCCGGACTGACGACGATCGTCAATCGGGAAGTAGATGTACGGGGTGTACAGGATCGGGATGTTCTTGACCCGCAACGTCGCGTTGGTCGCCGTACCGAAGCCGGTGGCCGGGTTCAACGTGATGTTGTTGCCGCGCAGTTGCCAGGCGTTGCTGTCCGGCTCGCAGGTGGTGTAGGTACCATCCTTGAGGCGGATGATCGCGTTTTCGGCACGCTTGGCGTACAGCGCGTTACCGCGGATGCGCGATTTGTGCATCACGTATTCGGCGTTGTCGATCTGGGCCGCACCCGTGTCCAACTGGACCTGGGCGTGGTCGCCAACGATCAGCGCGCCATTGTCGCGCAAACGCACCTTGCCGTTCAGCTCGCCACGGTTCTCGGCCTGGTACAGGCTGGCCTCGTCGGCCTCGACCTGCATGCTGCCCTGGCGCATGACCACGTCACCGGCCAGGGTTGCGACTTGGGTTTCCTGCTCGTAACGAGAGGCCTTGGCACCGATGAAGGTCGGCGCGTCGCTCTTGTCCGTCTTGTCGTTCATGCCAGGACGGATCGGCTCGATGTACGCACCGGCGCAATAAGGACCGGTTTCGGCCAGTTGCGCGGCGGTGAGTTTCTCGCGAGGGACCCAGTCCAGGTGGCTGTAGTCGGCGCTACGCGAGCGCAGGCCACGGCCCTTGGATTCGGTGACCAGCTTGGTCTGCGGCACGGCTTCGGCACCGCCAGCTTCGCCTTGCGGCGTGCCATTGGCCGAGCTGACGGCACTGCCGTCATGCACCGGACGCGGTGGCAAAGGGGCTGCGCTGGCTTTTGGCGCGCAATCCCAGGCACCCGAAGCAGAGACTGAGCAGTCATACTGTTCCGCGGCGACCACGAATGAGGTGGCGAAAGGTTGCATGGCCAGCAGACTGCCGGTTACCAGCAACGGAAATTTTCTACGAAACGCGGGGGATTTCAATGCCATCTTATTAGTCCGGGCTTCCTGCGTGCCATCTGCCCGCGGTGTGGGCCGCACGCCTCTCGATGGTCTGAAAAAGATGCGTGATAATAAAGCATGACCCGCTTGACGGCTAGCGCCGTCGGAGACCCTTGTAATGCCCGACCAAGATCTACGTTTGCAACACCTGAAAGTCTGGCTCGATCAGCAGTTACCCGAGCTTTTCCTTGCCCAGGGATGGGGCCCCGTACCCCCGGCTACATTGACTGCGGCCAGCAGCGACGCGAGTTTCAGACGGTACTTCCGTTGGGAGGGCGCAGGTCGCACATTTGTCGTGATGGACGCTCCGCCCCCCCAGGAAAACTGCAAACCTTTCGTCGATATCGCGCGAATGTTGGCTAAATCAGGAATAAATGTTCCACAAATTTTTGCTGAGGATCTGTCCCAAGGCTTTCTTTTGCTCAATGACCTGGGCAAAAACACCTACCTGGATGTGATTGACGGGGAAAATGCCGACCAATTGTTTGCCGAGGCCATCGACGCGCTCCTGGCGTTCCAGCAATTGCCGATGGACGCCGGCTTGCCCAGCTACGACGTGCCGTTGTTGCGCCGGGAGCTGGAGTTGTTCCCCGAGTGGTACGTGCGCCGGCACCTGGGCATCGAGTTCGATGCGCAGCAGTCGGCCCTATGGCAGCGGGTCAGCCAGTTGTTGATCGACAGCGCCCTGGCCCAGCCCAAGGTCCTGGTGCACCGCGACTATATGCCGCGCAACCTGATGATCAGCGTGCCGAACCCTGGCGTGCTGGACTTCCAGGACGCGGTCTACGGCCCCGTGACCTACGACATCACCTGCCTGTTCAAGGACGCCTTCCTCAGTTGGCCCCAGGCACGGGTGCGCGAATGGCAGCGCGGCTATTGGCAGCGTGCTGGCCAATTGGGCATTCCGGTACAGGCGGATTTTGAAGACTTCCTGCGTGCCAGCGACTTGATGGGGGTGCAGCGGCACCTCAAGGTCATCGGTATCTTCGCGCGTATCTGCCACCGTGATGGCAAGCCGCGCTACCTGGCGGACGTGCCGCGCTTCTTTGGCTATATAGAAGCGGTGCTGGCCGATCGGCCGGAACTGGCCGACCTTGGCGAGTTGCTGTCGAGCCTGCGCCAACCGGCCGAGGCCCACGTATGAAGGCCATGATCCTGGCGGCCGGCAAGGGCGAGCGGATGCGTCCGCTTACCTTGCACACTCCCAAACCACTGGTCCAGGCCGGTGGCAAGCGCCTGATCGAGTACCACCTGGAGGCGCTGGCGAAAGCGGGGTTCACCGAGATCGTCATCAACCATGCCTGGCTGGGCCAGCAAATCGAGCATTACCTGGGGGACGGCGCGCAGTACGGCGTGCGCATCCAGTATTCGCCCGAAGGCGAGCCGCTGGAGACCGGTGGCGGGATTTTCCAGGCCTTGCCCCTGCTGGGAGACGAGCCGTTCCTGGTGGTCAATGGCGATATCTGGACCGACTACGACTTTGCCCGCCTCAAGCAGCCCTTGAGCGGTCTGGCGCACCTGGTGATGGTCGACAACCCGGCCCATCACCCCAGTGGTGGCGATTTCTATATCAAGGACGGTTTGCTTCATGATGCAGCGCCCGATGCCGATAACCTGACCTTCAGTGGCATTTCGCTGCTGCATCCCAAGCTGTTTGCGGGTTGCAGCGCCGGTGCCTTCAAGCTAGCGCCCTTGTTGCGCGCAGCGATGGCTCAAGGCTTGGTCTCGGGGGAACACATGGATGGACGCTGGATTGACGTCGGTACGCTGGAGCGCCTGGCGCAGGTAGAAAACCTGCTGACCGTGGGCCAGTAAGATGCTGTGGCCAGGGACTTTGATCGGCGCCGGGGCGGGGTTTGCCATCGCCAGTATTCCGGGGGCCATGCTGGGTGCGCTATTGGGCCAGGCGCTGGATCGACGCCTGCAATTGCGCAGTTGGGCGCAACTGCGCGAGCGCCTGGGTGGCCGTCCGGCGCTGCGTAACGACGAACTGCTGTTTGTGTTGCTGGGCCGTTTGGCCAAGAGCAACGGGCGAGTGGTCGACGGGCATATCCAGCAGGCGCGGGTGGAGATGCGCGCGCTGGATATGACCGAGCCGGCCCAGCGCCGAGCGATTGCGGCGTTCAATCGGGGCAAGTCGGGGACCGATCGGGTGCGCAGTTACCTGCGTGTGCTCAAGTCCCAGCCCCATGCCGCAGAAGGCGTGCTGCGTGCCTGCTGGCGCATGGTCTGGGCCGACGGCAAGGCCAGCCTCGCCGAGCGCGACCTGATTGACCTCTGGGGCAAGTGGCTGGGGTGGACGCCGCAACAGATCCAGGCCCTGGCCCACGACTACGAGCCGGAGCGCAAGCCCCTGGCCACTCGTGGTGGCACCTACCAGGAAGCACTGCGGATTCTGGGGGTGACGGCCACGACAGAGCCGGCTGTGATCAAGCGTGCCTACCGACGACTGCTCAGTCGCCATCATCCGGACAAGATCGCCGGCAGCGGCGCCAGCCCCTCGCAGGTACGCGAGGCTACGGAGCGTACGCGCGAGCTGCATAGCGCCTACACGGTGATCCGTGAGCAGCGGGATTTCCGCTGACCTTACAGGAGCCGGCTTGGCGGCGAGGGGAGGTGGGTCAAGTCCCGCTGCCTTGCGGGCTCAACCAGCCGCGAATACGCCGGTACAACTGTTCCTGGGCCGCTGAACTATTGCCGGGGATAGTCTTCAACGACACCTGCTTATAGTTGTCATTCTTCAGTCGTTTGCTCGCCTGGCCGCGTTCCAGCGCCATTTTCCTGGCCTGGGCATTGTCCTGGTAGAAGACATCGGCCGTTGCCAGCTTCAAGGTCGGCGCCAGCTGTTGCAGGTTCGGTTGGCGGCCTATCGGCGTTTGCGCCGCGACCATAATGAATTTCTGCACCTGCGCGGGTTGTTTTTCGCTCAGGTAGCGCGCTGCCCACCAGGCCCCGGTGCCGTGGCCCAGCAGCACTACGCTGTGGGCGTTCTGGGTCTGGGCATAGGCGACGGCGGCATCGATGCGGGCGAAGATCCGGGTCGCATCGGTCTTGTCCTGCTCATCCGCGCCGGGGACCACGGCCGGGTCGGTGCCTTCGGCTTCGGCGCTAGCGGCCTGTTCGATCGGCTTGGGCGCGGCGGTGCTGGCATCCTTGCTGCTGGTGTCGACGGCTGAGTCGGGGGCCTGGATGATTCGGGGCGCCAGGGTGTCCAGGCTCTGGTCCGGCAATGACAGGCTCAGGCTGCCCCACTCGGCATCTGGCAGCTTCTGGCGCAAAGGCCCGACGGCTTGCGGCCAGTCAGCGGTTTCCCCGGCGCCGGGGACGATAATCACCACGCCTTGCGGCTCGGCGCTGTTGGCCGGCTTCCACAGGGCCAGGAATGACTCGTCGCCAGCCTGCAATTGCTGCTGCTCCTGAGGCGGCAGTTGTCGCTCCAGGGCGCTGGCTTCCTCCTGGCTGCGCTCGAGCAGAGGCTGGCGTTGCGGTGGCTTTTCGGCGGCAGCCGGCGCGTTGTCAGCCGCCTGCACGCAAAAGGTGCTGGTAAACAGGAGCGACAGGCACAATGCTGGCAGTGTCGAACGGTGAAGCAGGGGCATAGTGCAATTCCGGCCAGAAGTGATCCCGGCAGCCTAATGGGTTGGATGTGAGATGTGAATGATGATTTTTCGCTGTCTGCTGGTTATCGGCTATCTGTGCTTTCCCTTGATGGCAAGTGCTGCGCCCGCGTCCGTGGTGTCGCCGGCGGTGCTCAACCCCCAGCAGCGCGAGTGGCTGGCGCAGCACCCGCAACTGCGGGTCGGCGTGGTGTTGCAGGCGCCTTACGCGCAATATGACCGACGCCTGCAGCGGTTGTCCGGGGCCAATGTCGAGCTGATGCAGGCATTGGCCAAGGCGTTGAACATCGAGCTGAGCTGGCGCAACTTCCCCACGCAAGAACAGTTGGAGGACGCCTTGCGCGAGGACGCGGTCGACCTCGCGCCGGGCCTGCTGCAAACCCCGGCTGGCCTGCGCCTGTGGTTGTTTTCTGACCCGTATATGCGCGTGCCCCAGCACATCGTCGGCATTCGTGACGGCAGCGGCGCGGTGGACCTGGAAAAACTCGACGAACACTCAAGGGTCGCCGTGCGCATGCCCAGCGCCGTGGCTGATTACCTGCGCAGCAATTACCCCAACCTGAACCTGCAAGGCGTGCCCCTGGAGCGCCAGGCCCTGCAATTGTTGGTCAGCCAGCAGGCGCGCTATGCCGTGATCGATGAGGCGCAGTTGAGCCGGCTGTCGGTCGAGCCAGAGTTCGCCAGCCTGGCGGTGGTGGGTGATATTGGCTTGCCGCAATTGCTGCGGGTGGCCACTCGGCGTGACTGGCCGGCCTTGGCGGACATTGTCGAGAGCGGCCTGCGGGCCATTCCCGCCCGTGAGCTGGAGCAATTGCACGCCCGTTGGCTGCAAGCCAAATACCCACGGCTGTCGGAATCACCGGGGTTCTGGCAAAACCTCAGCCTGTTGCTGGGCCTGTTGTTGCTCGCGTGCCTGGCGGTTGCTGTGTGGCAGCGTCGGCAAAAACATGCCCTGGAGCACCAGTTGCTGGCCGCGCGCGAGGAAAGCGCTGCCCGTGCCGCAGGCGCCGAAGCGTTGCGCCTGACCCAGTTTTCCATCGATCAAAGCACCGTCGGCATTCTCTGGGTCAATTGGGACAGCCATGTGCGCTACGCCAACGTCGCCGCCGAAGCGATGCTCGGCTACGGCCCGGGCGCGTTGATCGAACGCCCGTTGATCGAGTTCGAACCCAACTTGAGCATGGACCGCTGGCTGAACCTGTGGAAACGCGCCCGGGCCAGTGAAGACGGGCCGCAGAGCTTTGCCACCCAGTGCCTGCGCGCGGATGGCAGCCTGTTGCCCACGGATGTGTCCTTGAGTTTTCTGCGCTTTGCCGGTGGCGAATACCTGGTGGTGTACCTCAACGACGTTACCGAGCGCCGCCGGGCCTTGGCCGCGTTGCAGGAAAGTGAAGCGCGCCTGCAAGGCATCGCCGCCAATGTGCCGGGGTTGGTGTTTCGCCTGGAGCGCCTGCCGTTGAGCGCCGCCATCGATTTTGCCTACATCAGCGAAGGCAGCGAGCGCCTGGTGGGTTATTCGCCGTCCGTGCTCAGCCACCGCGATGTGGGGCTGCGTAGCCTGGTACACCCGGATGATCGCGCCAGTTATCACCAGACCCAGGACCAGGCCATCGACACCGAGAGCAACTGGTCGTGGCAGGGCCGCATCCTCACTCGGCAAGGCGAGCAGCGCTGGGCCGAGATCAAGGCCGTCACGCGGCGCCTGGAGGATGGCGCGGTGGTCTGGGACGGGATCGTCTGGGACATCAGCGATAGCAAGCGCATCGAATTGGAACTGGACGCTTCGCGGGCGCAGCTGCGCGAGCTGTCGGCCCACCTGGAGACCGTGCGCGAGGAGGAGAAAGCGCGGATCGCCCGCGAAGTCCACGATGAGCTGGGGCAAATGCTCACGGTGCTGAAGCTGGAAACGTCCATGTGCGAGTTGGCCTACGCGCAATTGGACCCCGGCCTGCACGAGCGCCTGAACAGTATGAAGCGCCTGATCGCGCAGCTGTTTCAACTGGTCCGTGATGTGGCCACCGCGCTGCGCCCGCCGATTCTCGACGCCGGGATCGCCTCGGCCATCGAATGGCAGGCGCGGCGGTTCGAAGCGCGCACGCAGATCCCTTGCCTGGTGCAAGTGCCGGATAATCTGCCGGCATTGAGCGACGCCAAGGCCATCGGCCTGTTCCGCATCCTGCAAGAGGCGCTGACCAATGTCATGCGCCATGCCCAGGCGCATACTGTGGAGCTGACCCTGGTGGTGGAGGGCGCCAATCTGCGCCTGACCATCAGCGATGATGGCGCAGGGTTCGTCCCCGCGCCGGGACGCCCGGTATCGTTTGGCCTGGTGGGTATGCGCGAGCGGGTGCTGATCATGGGCGGGCGGTTGACCCTCGACAGCGAGTTGGGGGAGGGCACCACCCTCAGCGTTACAGTGCCGTTGGATTCGCCATAGATCCCTTGTGGTCTTGCTCCCACATTTTGAATGTCGGCGTTTAATCGCTATAGAGAGAGGAAATTGCCGTGATCCGCGTATTGGTAGCCGAAGACCACACCATCGTCCGTGAAGGCATCAAGCAGTTGATCGGCCTGGCCAAGGACCTGCTGGTGGTGGGCGAGGCGGGGAACGGCGAGCAGTTACTGGAAGCCTTGCGCCATACACCTTGCGAGGTGGTGCTGTTGGATATTTCCATGCCCGGGGTCAACGGCCTGGAGGCGATTGCGCGGATCCGTGCGCTGAACAATCCACCGGCAATCCTGGTGTTGTCGATGCATGACGAGGCGCAAATGGCCGCCCGGGCGTTGAAGGTCGGCGCGGCAGGGTACGCCACCAAGGACAGCGATCCGGCGCTATTGCTGACGGCGATCCGCAAGGTGGCCGCGGGCGGGCGCTATATCGACCCGGACCTGGCGGACCGCATGGTGTTCGAAGTCGGCCTCACTGACACCCGGCCGTTGCATTCGCTGTTGTCCGAGCGCGAGTTCTCGGTGTTCGAGCGTTTGGCCCAGGGTGCCAACGTCAACGATATCGCCCAGCAACTGGCCCTGAGCAGCAAGACCATCAGCACCCACAAGGCGCGGTTGATGCAAAAACTCAACATTACCTCCCTGGCAGAACTAGTGAAGTACGCGATGGAGCACAAACTCCTGTAGGCGCCCGGCTTGCCGGTGGTGGCTATCTTGAGGGCGCCATCGCCGGCAAGCCGGGCTCCTACAGGGAGGCGTATCTATTTGCGACACCCCGGCAGCACCCCGCAGCCCATGCCTGCGGCTTGTCGCGTCCTCCTGGCAGCCCAACTGTCCCATGCCCGCCATCCGTGTAGGGCAATCCCTACCCCGAACCTTCCACCGCGCTGATGCCAATCTCTCTTGCGCCCCGATTTTCGTGGGCTGGCGCCTGGACTACGCTTGCTCCACAGCAGTCCAAAACACAAAGGTGCGGGTATGAGCGAGGTGGATTCAAATGATGTGCTGGTCAGCTTTCGTGGTGTGCAAAAGAGCTACGACGGCGAGAACCTGATCGTCAAAGACCTCAACCTGGACATTCGCAAAGGCGAGTTCCTCACCCTGCTGGGGCCGTCCGGCTCGGGCAAGACCACCAGCCTGATGATGCTGGCGGGCTTTGAAACGCCGACCGCCGGGGAAATCCTCCTGGCCGGGCGCTCCATCAATAACGTGCCGCCGCACAAGCGCGACATTGGCATGGTGTTCCAGAACTACGCGCTGTTCCCGCACATGACCGTGGCCGAGAACCTGGCGTTCCCCCTGACGGTGCGGGGCTTGAGCAAGACCGATGTCAGCGAGCGGGTCAAGCGCGTGCTGAGCATGGTCCAGCTCGACGCCTTCGCCCAGCGCTACCCGGCGCAGCTCTCCGGCGGCCAGCAACAACGGGTGGCCCTGGCCCGCGCACTGGTGTTCGAGCCGCAGTTGGTGCTGATGGACGAACCCCTCGGCGCCCTCGATAAACAGCTGCGTGAACACATGCAGATGGAGATCAAGCACCTGCACCAGCGCCTCGGCGTGACGGTGGTCTACGTGACCCACGACCAGGGTGAAGCCCTGACCATGTCCGACCGGGTGGCGGTGTTCCACCAGGGCGAGATCCAGCAGATCGCACCGCCGCGCACCTTGTATGAAGAGCCGAAAAACACCTTCGTCGCCAACTTCATCGGCGAGAACAACCGCCTTAACGGCCGCCTGCACAGCCACACCGGCGAGCGCTGCGTGGTCGAGCTGGCGCGGGGCGAGAAGGTCGAGGCGCTGGCGGTGAATGTCGGGCAGATCGGGGGGCCGGTGACGCTGTCGGTGCGCCCGGAGCGGGTCAGCCTCAACGGTTCCAGCGAAAGCTGCAGCAATCGCTTCTCGGGTCGGGTGGCCGAATTTATCTACCTGGGCGACCACGTACGTGTGCGCCTGGAAGTCTGCGGCAAGGCTGATTTCTTTGTGAAACAACCGATCGCCGAGCTGGACCCGGCGCTGACGGTCGGCGATGTGGTTCCGATTGGCTGGCAAGTCGAGCACGTTCGCGCACTCGACCCACTTCTAGAGGCGAACTGATCGCCCCCTTGGCTTCATCCAACCCTGCACGTGGAGAGAACAATAAATGTTGAGATCCCTGAAATTGACCGCCCTGGCCATTGGCCTGGCGGGTGCTTCACAGGTCATGGCAGGTCCTGACCTGACGGTGGTGTCGTTTGGCGGCGCGAACAAGGCGGCCCAGGTCAAGGCCTTCTATGCGCCGTGGGAAAGCGCGGGCCACGGCAAGATCATCGCCGGCGAGTACAACGGCGAGATGGCCAAGGTCAAAGCCATGGTCGACACCAAGAGCGTGTCCTGGGACCTGGTGGAAGTCGAATCGCCGGAGCTGTCCCGTGGCTGTGACGAAGACATGTTCGAGCCGCTGGACCCTGCACTGTTTGGCAACACGCAAGATTACGTGAAAGGCGCGATCCAGCCCTGCGGCGTGGGTTTCTTCGTGTGGTCCACCGTGCTGGCCTACAACGCCGACAAGCTCAAGGCGCCACCAGGCGGCTGGGTGGATTTCTGGGACACCCAGAAATTCCCCGGCAAGCGTGGCCTGCGCAAAGGCGCCAAATACACCCTGGAATTTGCCCTGATGGCTGACGGTGTAGCGCCCAAGGATGTCTACAAAGTGCTGGCCAGCAAAGATGGCCAAGACCGCGCCTTCAAGAAACTCGATGAGCTCAAGCCGTCGATCCAATGGTGGGAAGCCGGCGCCCAGCCGCCGCAGTACCTGGCCTCGGGTGATGTGGTGATGAGTTCGGCCTACAACGGCCGGATCGCTGCCGTGCAGAAAGAGAGCAACCTGAAAGTGGTGTGGAACGGCGGCATCTACGATTTTGATGCCTGGGCGATCCCCAAGGGCCTGGGCAAGGAACGCGCCGAGGCGGCGAAGAAATTCATCGCCTTCTCCGTCGCACCGCAACAGCAGAAAACCTATTCGGAAAACATCGCCTACGGCCCAGCCAATACCCAGGCCGTACCGTTGCTGGCCAAGGACATCCTCAAGGATATGCCGACCACCCCGGAAAACATCGCCAACCAGGTGCAGATCGATGTGAGCTTCTGGGCGGATAACGGCGAGCAGTTGGAGCAGCGCTTCAACTCCTGGGCTGCCAAGTAATAAGCCCCACCGCTAAACCCCTGTAGGAGCTGGCTTGCCTGCGATGGCATCACCTCGGTAGACCTGACACACCGAGGCGCTGCCATCGCGGGCAAGGCCGGCTCCCACAAGGGGCCTTTCACACGGGTTCAACTGTAGATTTTCCGGAGTTTGCCATGGCCATCGCCGTTCCCTCGAACGAGGTCACCACCCCCAGCTTGAAACAGCGCCTGGCCCGTGCCGAGCGGCTTAACCGCTGGAAGGCCCAGGCCTTGATCGCGCCGCTGGTGGTGTTTTTGCTGCTGGTGTTCCTGGTGCCCATCGTTGCGCTGCTCTACAAAAGCGTCGGTAACCCGGAAGTGGTCGCCGGCTTGCCGCGTACCGTGGTGGCGGTGACCACCTGGGATGGTCGCGGCTTGCCCGACGAGCCGGTGTATCAGGCTATCAGCGAGGACCTGGGCGAAGCCCGTAAAAACCAGACCTTGGGCGACCTGTCCAAGCGCCTGAACATGGAACTGGCGGGCTATCGCAGCCTGTTGACCAAAACTGCGCGGGCGCTGCCGTTTAGCGAAGTGCCGGCCTCTTATAAAGAAGCGCTGGAAAACCTCGACGAACGCTGGGGCGACCCCGCGTACTGGCAGGCAATCCGCCGCAACACCAGCAGCCTTACGCCTTATTACCTGCTGGCGGCCGTCGATCATCGGATCGACGACCTCGGTGAAGTCGCGCCGGCCACCCCGGACCAGGCGATCTACCTCGATATCTTCGCCCGCACCTTCTGGATGGGCCTGGTGATTACCGTGTGCTGCCTGCTGCTGGCCTATCCGCTGGCGTACTTGCTGGCCAACCTGCCGGCGCGGCAAAGCAACCTGTTGATGATCCTGGTGCTGCTGCCCTTCTGGACCTCGGTACTGGTGCGTGTCGCCGCGTGGATTGTGTTGCTGCAGTCCGGCGGCTTGATCAACGGTGCGCTGATGAGCCTGGGCATTATCGATAAGCCCCTGGAGCTGGTGTTCAACCGGCTTGGGGTCTACATCTCCATGGTGCATATCCTGTTGCCGTTCATGATTTTGCCGATCTACAGCGTGATGAAGGGTATTTCGCCGACCTATATGCGTGCGGCGATTTCGCTGGGCTGTCACCCCTTTGCCAGTTTCTGGCGGGTGTACTTCCCGCAGACCTACGCGGGCGTCGGTGCCGGCTGCCTGTTGGTGTTTATCCTGGCGATTGGCTATTACATCACCCCGGCCCTGCTGGGCAGCCCTAACGACCAGATGGTCAGCTACTTCGTGGCGTTCTACACCAACACCAGCATCAACTGGGGCATGGCCACTGCGCTGGGCGGCTTGCTGCTGCTGGCGACCGTGGTGCTGTACCTGATCTACAACTGGCTGGTGGGCGCCAGCCGCCTGCGCCTGAGCTGAGGAGCGCCTGACATGTCCAGCAGTCCTTATATGTCACCCATAGAGCGGGTGTGGTTCTACAGCTTGCGGATCCTCTGCGGCCTGATCCTGTTGTTCCTGATCCTGCCGGTGCTGGTGATCATCCCGCTGTCATTCAACTCGGGGAGTTTTCTGGTGTACCCGCTGCAGGGGTTTTCGCTGCACTGGTACCAGGACTTCTTCGCCTCGGCGGAATGGATGCGTGCCCTGAAAAACAGCATCATCGTCGCCCCGGCGGCCACGGTGCTGGCGATGGTGTTCGGTACATTGGCGGCCATCGGCCTGACCCGTGGGCATTTTCCCGGCAAGGCGCTGGTGATGGCCCTGGTGATTTCGCCGATGGTGGTGCCGGTGGTGATTATCGGCGTGGCGAGTTACCTGTTCTTCGCTCCGCTGGGGCTGGGCAACAGCTTCTTTTCACTGATCGTGGTGCATGCGGTACTGGGCGTGCCCTTTGTGATCATCACCGTGTCGGCAACGTTGCAGGGCTTCAACCATAACCTGGTGCGGGCAGCGGCCAGCCTGGGGGCATCGCCGCTGACCGCGTTTCGCCGGGTGACGCTGCCGCTGATTGCGCCGGGGGTGATTTCCGGGGCGCTGTTTGCCTTTGCCACCTCGTTCGATGAGGTGGTGGTAACGCTGTTCCTCGCCGGGCCCGAGCAGGCCACCTTGCCTCGGCAGATGTTCAGCGGCATCCGCGAAAACCTCAGCCCGACCATTGCCGCTGCAGCGACTCTGCTGATTGCCTTCTCGGTGGTGCTGTTGCTGACCCTGGAATGGCTGCGTGGGCGCAGCGAAAAACTGCGTACGGCACAGGTCTGACTGCTGAAACCCTATCATCTGTAGGAGCTGGCTTGCCTGCGATGGCCTCGACTCGGTACGAGGCCATCGCAGGCAAGCCAGCTCCTACATTGACCGGGTTCGCTTTGAATGATCTGGCCATTCAGCCGCTGAATGGCAGACAACCCATATTCCCCAGCTATTCTTGTGCCAGCCCCCAACTTTATAAGAGGCCGCGCACATGAGTATCTCCTCATTCAAGATCGCCCATAAATTGCTCACCGGCCCAGGTGCCATCGAGCAATTGGCCGCCGAGCTGACCCGGATGGATGTCGATAACCCGCTGATCGTCACCGATGCCGCACTGGTCAAGTCCGGCACGGTGCAATTGGCGTTGGCGCAGTTGGGGGATCGCCCCTTTGAGATTTTCGACCGGGTACTGCCCGACCCGGAGATCGCCATCGTCGAAGACTGCATGCAGGTGTACCGCGAAGGCGGGCATGACGGCCTGATCGGTGTGGGCGGCGGCAGTGCCATCGATATTGCCAAGAGCGTCGCCGCCTATGCCGGGTATCACGGCGCCCTGGCGGATTTGTTCGGGGTGGACCAGGTGCCGCGCAAGGGCCCGCCGCTGATCGCCATTCCCACTACGGCCGGCACCGGGTCGGAGGTGACCAATGTGGCGATTCTCTCGGACAAGGCCGCGCAATTGAAAAAAGGCATCGTCAGCGACTATCTGCTGCCGGACGTTGCGCTGATCAGCCCGCAAATGACCCTGACCTGCCCGCGCAGTGTCACGGCGGCCAGTGGTGTGGATGCCCTGGTGCATGCCATCGAGTCGTATCTGTCGCTGAACGCTTCGCCGATCACCGATGCCCTGGCTATCGGGGCGATCAAGTTGATCGCCAAGGCCTTGCCCAAGGCCTACGCCAACCCTTCCAACCTGCAGGCGCGTGACGATATGGCCACCGCCAGCCTGATGGCCGGCATGGCCTTCGGCAATGCCGGGGTGGGCGCGGTGCATGCGTTGGCCTACCCGTTGGGCGGGCGTTTCAATATTGCCCACGGGGTGAGCAACGCATTGCTGCTGCCTTACGTGATGCACTGGAACAAACTGGCCTGTGTCGAGCGCATGCAGGATATCGCCCAGGCCATGGGGGTGAACGTCACGGGCTTGAGCGTCAACGATGCGGCGGACCAGGCCGTGGCGGCCATGACGCGACTGTGTGCCGCAGTGGAGATCCCTTCCGGCCTGCGCAGCTTTGGCGTGCCCGAGGATGCGATCCCGGCCATGGCGGTAGAGGCGGCGGGAATCGAGCGCCTGATGCGCAACAACCCACGCAAGCTGAGCGCGGCGGATATCGAGAAAATCTACCGCGCCGCCTACTAACCATTGAGTCAGGTCACGGTGCGCGCAGCAAAGCATGAGGTATACAATGCGCGCCATCGTGATTTAGCTCAGAAAAGGTGCGTCATGCAGCCCTTCGTTATTGCTCCATCGATCCTCTCCGCCGACTTCGCCCGCCTGGGTGAAGAAGTGGACAACGTGTTGGCCGCCGGTGCCGACTTCGTACACTTCGATGTCATGGACAACCACTATGTGCCGAACCTGACCATCGGCCCGATGGTATGCGCGGCGCTGCGCAAGTACGGCGTGACCGCGCCCATCGATGTGCACCTGATGGTCAGCCCGGTGGACCGCATCATCGGCGACTTCATCGAAGCCGGTGCGACCTACATCACCTTCCACCCGGAAGCCACGCTGCACATCGACCGTTCCCTGCAACTGATCCGCGAAGGCGGCTGCAAGGCCGGGCTGGTGTTCAACCCGGCGACCCCGCTGGACACGCTCAAGTACGTGATGGACAAGGTCGACATGGTCTTGCTGATGAGCGTCAACCCAGGGTTTGGCGGGCAGAAGTTCATCCCCGGCACCCTCGACAAACTGCGTGAAGCCCGTGCGCTGATCGATGCCTCTGGCCGCGATATCCGCCTGGAGATCGACGGTGGGGTCAACGTCAGCAACATCCGTGACATCGCGGCGGCTGGCGCCGATACCTTCGTCGCCGGCTCGGCGATCTTCAACACTCCTGACTACCAGGAAGTGATCGCCAAAATGCGTGCAGAACTGGCGCTGGCGCGTCCATGAGCGGTTTTGAGCAGCTGTTCCCCGGTCAATTGCCGCGGCTGGTGATGTTCGATCTGGACGGCACCCTGGTCGACTCGGTGCCGGACCTGGCGGCTGCGGTGGATCACATGTTGCTCAAGCTGGGGCGCAAACCGGTCGGTATCGAGTCGGTGCGCGACTGGGTCGGCAATGGCGTGCAGGTGCTGGTGCGCCGTGCCTTGGCCAACCATATCGACGCCGAGGGCGTCGATGACGTGGAAGCCGAGCACGCGCTGGAACTGTTCAATGCGGCCTACGAAGACGGCCACGAACTGACCGTGGTTTACCCCGGCGTGCGCGACACCCTCAAGTGGCTGCACAAGCAGGGCGTGGAAATGGCCCTGATCACCAACAAGCCGGAGCGCTTTGTCGCTCCGTTGCTGGACCAGATGAAGATCGGCCGGTATTTCCGCTGGATCATCGGCGGCGATACCCTGCCGCAGAAAAAGCCCGACCCGGCGGCGCTGTTCTTTGTGATGAAAATGGCCAATATCCCGGCTTCCCAGTCGCTGTTTGTCGGCGACTCGCGCAGTGATGTGCTGGCGGCGAAAGCGGCGGGGGTCAAGTGCGTGGCCTTGAGCTACGGCTACAACCATGGCCGGCCGATCGCCGAAGAGTCGCCGGCGCTGGTCATTGATGACCTGCGACGGCTAATCCCCGGTTGCTTGGGAGCGGGCGCTGAGATAACGTTGCCCGACGCTGTCCCATCCCCTTCTGGAAATCCCATCGTGGTGGTCACTCGCAAACTCTGGATGAAAGTCATCAAGGCCCTGGCCCGCTGGCGTTGGCGCGCCTGACTGATCCTGGCCGCGCTGCGGCACGTTTGCATACCTGACTGTTAGACCCTCACGCCACGAGGCACCTCATGATCCGCGAAGAATTCCTGCGTTTGGCCGCTGCCGGCTACAACCGCATCCCCATGGCCCGGGAAACCCTGGCTGACTTCGATACACCGCTGTCGATCTACCTGAAACTGGCCGATGAGCCCAATTCCTATCTGTTGGAATCGGTACAGGGCGGCGAGAAGTGGGGCCGGTATTCGATCATCGGCCTGCCGTGCCGCACGGTCCTGCGGGTGCATGACCATCACGTCAGCATCACCCATGACGGCATCGAGATCGAAAGCCACGATGTGCAAGACCCGCTGGCCTTCGTCGAAGCCTTCAAGGCGCGCTACAACGTGCCGACCATCCCTGGCCTGCCGCGTTTCAATGGCGGCCTGGTGGGGTATTTCGGCTACGACTGCGTGCGCTATGTAGAGCAGCGGCTGGGCAAATGCCCGAACCCCGATCCGTTGGGCGTACCGGACATCTTGCTGATGGTTTCCGACGCGGTGGTAGTGTTCGACAACCTGGCCGGCAAGATGCACGCGATCGTGCTCGCCGACCCGGCCCAGGCCGACGCGTTCGAGCAAGGCCAGGCCAGCCTCGAAGCCCTGCTGGACAAGCTGCGCCAGCCGATCACCCCGCGTCGCGGCCTGGACCTCAGCCGTCCACCGGCGGCCGATCCGGTGTTCCGTTCCAGCTTTACCCAGGATGACTACGAGCGCGCGGTCGATACCATCAAGGAGTACATCCTCGCCGGTGACTGCATGCAAGTGGTGCCGTCGCAGCGTATGTCCATCGACTTCAAGGCGGCGCCCATCGACTTGTACCGGGCCCTGCGTTGCTTCAACCCGACGCCGTATATGTACTTCTTCAACTTTGGTGACTTCCACGTGGTGGGCAGTTCGCCGGAAGTACTGGTGCGCGTCGAAGACAACCTGATCACCGTGCGCCCGATTGCCGGTACGCGCCCTCGTGGCGCGACCGAAGAGGCCGACCTGGCGCTCGAAGAGGACCTGCTGTCGGACGACAAGGAAATCGCCGAGCACTTGATGCTCATCGATCTTGGGCGTAACGACACCGGGCGCGTTTCGGAAATCGGCTCGGTGAAGCTCACCGAAAAAATGGTGATCGAGCGTTACTCCAACGTGATGCACATTGTGTCCAACGTCACCGGCGAGCTGAAGGCCGGCCTGACGGCCATGGACGCGCTGCGCGCAATTCTGCCAGCGGGCACCTTGTCTGGCGCACCGAAAATTCGCGCGATGGAAATCATCGACGAACTGGAGCCGGTCAAGCGTGGTGTCTACGGCGGCGCCGTGGGTTATTTCGCGTGGAATGGCAACATGGACACCGCCATTGCGATCCGCACGGCGGTGATCAAGGACGGTGAACTGCACGTCCAGGCGGGCGGCGGGATCGTGGCCGACTCGGTGCCGGCCCTTGAGTGGGAAGAAACCCTGAACAAGCGCCGAGCGATGTTCCGTGCGGTGGCGTTGGCCGAGCAGACGCCGCAAGACTGACGGTCGATCCCGATCTAAATGTGGGATTGGGCTTGTGTGGGAGCGGCGGTGCGACGATTCGACTTGCCGCTCCCACATTAGCTTTATGTTGTTCTTACGACCGGTTTAGAAATCCAGGCTCACCCCGACACTGACCCCTTGCTGGGTCAGGCTGTCATCCTTCCTCACGTTGTACGCCGCGCGCAGTGCCAACTCCTGGGTGAGCTTGTGGCTGACCCCGAGGCTCAGGCGATCGGAGTTGCTGCGGGGGGTGTAGCCGTCCAGCTTGAAATCGATCCCCTGCACGCTGTTGAGCGAAATATTCACCTTTTGGGTGTCATTCTCGAACTCATGCTCGTGAGCCACTTCGCCAAAAACCTGGGTTTGCGGAGTGACGCGGTAGCTACCCTGCAGGCCAACGCCCAGGCGCCTGGAGTCGCGTTGCTGATCATCAAAGGTCAGCGCGGTGGAGCGGTTGCCTTTTTCCCCGTAGCCATCGACTTCGACTCGCGCATAGTCGGCGCTGATGAACGGCGACAGGTGCCAATCGCTGCCGACGCCGGCAATGTCGTAGCCCACGCGACCACTCAAGGCCCAGAGCCAGCCGTCGGTGTCGCCTTTTTCCGAGCTTTCACTGACGCCCAGGGCGAACTTGCGCTTGAGGCTATCGAAGTCCAGCCTGCCGCCGGTCAACGCGGCATCAGCCCACCAGTGGTTGTGCTGATACTGGGCGAATGCGCTGCCCATGTAGCTGTTGAGCTTGTAGTCCGAGTCGCTGGCGCCGGCTTCGAGCGTCTGGCGATACAGCCCGGCTGCCACGCCTACGCGCCAACTGTCGTCGAGGCGATAGCTGGTGCCGACATTCAGGTTGTAGCCACTGCCGTCGCCACTGGCGGAGCTGCCTTGACCGTCGAAGTCCAGGCGCTGGCCACCACCGGCGACAATTGCGCGCCATTGGCCCACGGCCTGCCAGTTGCCGTTGTCCGCCTGCCATTGGTTGCGCAACTCATCCTGGTGGGCGCGCAGTGTGCCGTGGGCCATTTCCGGCAACAGCGTCAGCTCCCAGGGAGCGGCGAGCAGCGAATAGGCGTAGTCGGCGATCAAGCGTTGCCCGGCGACGGTGGGGTGGACCGAGTCGTTGTAGATCAGTTTGGTCGGGTCCGGGTTGGTGCCGCCGATGCCATAGGTCGGGTTGGCGGTGCAGCTGTTGCCACTGAAGCAGGTGCCGGTAAGGTTCTGCCCGGTCGCCAGGCCAAATCGGCCAGGGTCGGCGAAGGATTCCTGCAACAGCAGTGGAATATTCAACGGGATGATCTGGGCATCGATCTGCGACAGGCGCTGTACCAATGCCTGGTTGAAAATATTACTCAGGGCGGACGTCGCAGCTTGCTGCGGCGTGCCGTTGATGGCGGGTGTCAGGCCCAGGTCGGGCAGCATCCACACCATGATGTAGCGCGCGCCGGCTTGTTGCAGGGCCTGGGCACTGTCGGCCAGGCGCCCGCCTGCGGCAACGGCTTGGCCTGGACTGAGGACGCGCTGTTGCAGGAAGTCATTGCCGCCACCGGACAGAAAATACAGGGCGTTGGGGTCGGCGCGTCCGCCGTTTGCCGGCAGATACCCCTGGCGGCTGCGCAACACCGTGCCGGCGCCCGCATTGCCCGGAGGGATCGCCGTGTTGGATAGCGAGGTGATGGAATCCAGGATGTTGTCGGTACGGTAGCCGCCGACCGCCCAGTTGTTGCCATCAGGCAAGCCTTGGGCCGCGCGAACCGGCGAGGTGGAGGCATTCAGGTCGTTCGCTGCCACGCCTAGTTTGGAGCCCAGCAGGGTCGAGGAAACCAGGCCGTAGTCGCCCTGGAATGTGGGACCGGTACGGTTGGTAAAACGCAGGGTGGCACCGGACAGACCATCGGGAAACTGGCCCGCGTCCGCCAGGCTATCGCCGAAAACGACCATGGTTGAATAAGGTGAAGGGGCTGCAAACGCCTGCGCGCAGGCCAGCGCCAGGAGGCAGCCGGCAAGGGGCGCAACAAAAGATGGTCTGAGCATACGCAATTCCATGTGATTGTTTTTGTATCGGAAGTGAAACACTAGCAATGTAGTGGGAGTTGCCTGTGAGGAAAATCGTTTTTTTCCTACAAACCCTTTGTCATGCCCCCCGTATTTGCTGCTCCATATTGCACCGCTGGCGAGGCTACGTTACTGTGCGGGAACGTATGAATGAGACCCTCCCCGTGTTGATCATCAGCAAACTCTTGATGCGAGTAGTCAAGGCACACGCCCGTTGGCGTTGGCGCGCCTGAATTTTCTCTGCCGGCCCGGCCGGACCTGTACCGATTTGCCTTCTTCACCCTTTGTTCGACGCCCCTTGCCGGCTGACCCCGGCAACCGGAAAGTGCGTCTGGCAGCGGGTCACTCTCTTGGAAGGCGGTCATTCGAAATCAGTGAATTCAAGAGGTTTGAACCCACATGTTGCTGATGATTGATAACTACGACTCCTTTACCTACAACGTTGTGCAATACCTGGGCGAGCTCGGTGCCGAGGTCAAGGTGGTGCGCAACGATGAAATGACCGTGGCACAGATTGCTGCCCTGAACCCTGAGCGCATTGTGGTTTCCCCTGGCCCGTGCACGCCGACCGAGGCGGGTATCTCCCTGGAAGCCATCCAGTTTTTCGCCGGCAAGCTGCCGATCCTCGGGGTTTGCCTGGGCCACCAGTCCATCGGCCAGGCGTTCGGCGGCGACGTAGTGCGCGCCCGCCAGGTGATGCACGGCAAGACCAGCCCGGTGTTCCATAATGATCAGGGCGTGTTCCAGGGCCTGAACCTGCCGGTGACGGTGACCCGCTACCACTCGTTGGTGGTCAAGCGCGAAACCTTGCCCGAGTGCCTGGAGCTGACGGCCTGGACCCAGTTGGAAGACGGCTCGGTCGACGAGATCATGGGCCTGCGGCACAAGACACTGAATGTCGAAGGGGTGCAATTTCACCCTGAATCGATTCTGACCGAGCAGGGCTACGAGCTGTTCGCCAACTTTCTCAAGCAGAGCGGCGGCACGCGCTAAGGACTTTCCATGGATATCAAGACTGCCCTGAGCCGTATCGTCGGCCATCTGGACCTGAGCACCGCTGAAATGAGCGATGTGATGCGCGAAATCATGACCGGTCAATGCACCGATGCGCAGATTGGCGCCTTTATGATGGCCATGCGCATGAAGAGCGAGAGCATCGACGAAATCGTCGGCGCCGTCTCGGTGATGCGCGAGTTGGCGGACAAGGTCGAACTCAAGACCCTCGACGGCGTGGTCGATGTGGTCGGCACCGGCGGCGATGGTGCGAATATTTTCAACGTCTCGACCGCCTCCTCCTTCGTGGTGGCGGCTGCCGGTTGCACCGTGGCCAAGCACGGCAACCGTGCTGTATCCGGCAAGAGCGGCAGTGCCGACCTGCTGGAGGCAGCAGGTATCTACCTGAACCTGACCCCGGTTCAGGTGGCGCGCTGCATCGACAACGTTGGCATCGGCTTTATGTTTGCCCAGTCCCACCATGGTGCGATGAAACACGCCGCCGGACCGCGCAAGGACCTTGGCCTGCGTACCCTGTTCAACATGCTTGGCCCGCTTACGAATCCGGCCGGTGTGAAACATCAGGTGGTGGGCGTGTTCAGCCAGGCACTGTGCCGGCCATTGGCCGAAGTCCTGCAGCGCCTGGGTAGCAAGCATGTGCTGGTGGTGCACTCCAAGGATGGCCTGGACGAATTCAGTCTTGCGGCGCCGACCTTTGTGGCGGAACTGAAGAACGATCAGGTCACTGAGTATTGGGTCGAGCCAGAGGATCTGGGCATGAAGAGCCAGAGCCTGCACGGCCTGGCGGTGGAAAGCCCGGCCGCTTCCCTGGAATTGATTCGCGATGCCCTGGGGCGTCGCAAGACTGAAAACGGTCAGAAAGCGGCAGAGATGATTGTTCTGAATGCTGGCGCGGCACTTTACGCAGCCGATCACGCCTATAGTCTTACAGAAGGTGTCGCCTTGGCCCACGATGCGCTGCATACGGGTCTGGCTCGCGAAAAGCTCGAAGAGCTGGGAGCATTCACGGCCGTATTCAAAATGGAGAATGAAGGATGAGCGTGCCAACAGTCCTGGAAAACATCCTCGCCCGTAAAGCTGAAGAAGTCGCCGAGCGCCGCGCCCGCGTGAGCCTGGCCGAGCTGGAAGGCCTGGCGAAAAGCGCCGATGCACCGCGCGGCTTCGCCAATGCCCTGATCACCCAGGCCAAGCTCAAGCAGCCAGCGGTGATCGCCGAGATCAAAAAGGCCTCGCCAAGCAAAGGCGTGATCCGCGAGCACTTCGTGCCAGCAGAGATTGCTGCCAGCTATGAGAAAGGCGGGGCGACCTGCCTTTCGGTGTTGACCGATATCGACTACTTCCAGGGCTCCGACGCTTACCTGCAACAAGCACGCGCCGCGTGCAAGTTGCCGGTGATCCGCAAGGACTTCATGATCGACCCGTACCAGATCGTCGAGGCCCGGGCGTTGGGCGCCGATTGCGTGCTGTTGATTGTTTCGGCGCTGGACGACGTGCAGATGGCCGAACTGGCGGCAGTTGCCAAGGGCGTGGGCCTGGATGTATTGGTCGAGGTCCACGACGGTGACGAACTGGAACGCGCGCTGAAAACCCTCGACACACGCTTGGTGGGGGTCAACAACCGCAACCTGCACACCTTTGAGGTCAGCCTCGAAACCACGCTGGACTTGCTGCCGCGCATTCCCCGCGACCGCCTGGTGATTACCGAGAGCGGTATCGTCAATCGTGCGGATGTGGAGCTGATGGAAATCAGCGACGTCTACTCGTTCCTGGTTGGCGAGACCTTTATGCGCGCGGAGAATCCTGGGGCTGAGTTGCAGCGCCTGTTTTTCCCGGAGCGTGGTCTGCCGGTCAGCGGCTCGACGCTGGATTGATTCAAAACGCGGTCACGGTAGGAGCTGGCTTGTGTGGGAGCTGGCTTGCCTGCGATAGCAGACTTTCAGTCAATGCATTGGTGACTGATACGTTGCTATCGGGAGCAAGCCAGCTCCCACATTTGTTTTTGTGTTTATTCAGAGAGGTAGATGCCCGATGATCCAGCCCGTAGCGATGACCGTTGAAGCAGGCCTTGCCGCCGAGCAAGACTTGCTGGCCGCCGTCTGCGCGGGTGAGCAATCATTCGGCCTGCTGTTTTGGCAACCCAGTGACCAGGCATTGGTAATGCCTCGGCGTCTGAGCCGCCTGCCCGCATTTGACGCGGCCAGCCAGGTATCGGCGGCCCACGGCTGGCCGGTGTTGCTGCGCGAAACCGGGGGCGAGCCGGTGCCGCAGTCAGCGGCGACGGTGAACATTGCACTGGTCTACGCGCCGCCACGTAGTGAGGGCGACCAGGGTCGGATTGAAACCGGATATTTGCGCCTGTGCCAACCCATCTGCGATTTGCTGACCGAGTTGGGCGGCGATGCCTCCGTGGGCGAAATCGACGGTGCCTTTTGCGATGGTCGCTATAACGTCAATCTCGACGGACGCAAGATGGTCGGCACTGCCCAGCGTTGGCGCCAGAGTGGTGGGCGCCCGGTGGGCCTGGTGCATGGCGCACTGTTGCTGGATAACCATCGTGAGGAACTGATTGCTGCGGTCAATCGCTTCAATCAGGCGTGTGGCCTGGAGCAACGGGTGCGCGCTGACAGCCATATCGCCCTGCATGAAGCTTTTGCGGCGCCGGATGCGATCAGCCGCCTCGACGGTTTGTACCGGCAGATGCTGGCGCAGGTCTTTGCGCACTAGCGAGTGCCGAACACCACCATCGTCTTGCCTTTGACGTGAACCAGGTTGCGTTCCTCCAGATCCTTGAGCACTCGACCGACCATCTCCCGCGAACAACCGACGATGCGCCCGATTTCCTGGCGCGTAACCTTGATCTGCATGCCGTCGGGATGAGTCATGGCGTCTGGCTGCTTGCACAGCTCCAGCAGGCAGCGGGCGACACGCCCGGTGACATCGAAGAACGCCAGGTCGCCGACTTTGCGGGTGGTGTTGCGCAAGCGCTGGGCAATCTGGCCGCTCAGGGCGTAGAGGATGTCTGGATCCTGTTCGGCCAGCTCGCGAAATTTTGCATAGCTGATTTCCGCGACCTCACACTCGATCTTGGCCCTCACCCAGGCGCTACGCTCCTGTTCTTTTCCGGCTTGCTCAAACAGGCCCAGCTCGCCGAAAAAGTCCCCGGTATTGAGGTAGGCGATGATCATCTCGCGGCCGTCTTCATCCTCGATCAGGATCGTGACCGAACCTTTGATAATGAAGAACAGGGTTTCCGAGCGCTCCCCGGCGCAGATGATGTTCTGCTTGGCCGGATAGCGTCGACGCTGACAGTGGGTCAGCAACTTATCGAGGTTCTTGATCTTGGGTATGGGGGTAATAGCAACCATGGTTGTATCCCGAAAAGACTGCACGGTGTGGTTGGACTTATATTTTTATCGAGCGAGGTCCATCCAATGGATGGCAATGCGCCATTGATTTGGCGCCAGCTTAACAGACACATTCTGACTCGATCAGGGAATTTATCTATCACGGCCTACTGTTGATCGTATTGCGGGTGGGCACTGCGCTCGCGAGGGCCTGTGATAAGCTGGCGCCCCTTTTTTAGCAGTGGAGTCTGGGCGATGAAGGCACGCATCCAATGGGCGGGCGAAGCCATGTTCCTCGGTGAATCGGGCAGCGGCCATGTGGTGGTCATGGATGGCCCGCCGGAAGCCGGTGGTCGCAACCTGGGTGTACGGCCCATGGAAATGCTCCTGCTTGGCGTGGGCGGCTGCAGCAACTTCGATGTGGTCAGCATCCTGAAGAAGTCGCGCCAGGCGGTGGAAAGCTGCGAAGCCTTTCTAGAAGCCGAACGCGCGACTGAAGACCCGAAGGTGTTCACCAAGATCCATATGCATTTTGTGGTCAAGGGCCGCGCGCTGAAAGAAGCGCAGGTCAAGCGGGCCGTCGAGCTGTCGGCGCAGAAGTACTGCTCGGCCTCGATTATGCTCGGCGCGGCCGGTGTGGCCATTACTCATGATTACGAGATCGTTGAGTTGGGTTGATCACTGGATCAACCGGCAAAAAAGAAAGGGCGCTTTGAAAGCGCCCTTTTTTGCAGCTCAGATCCGGTAGGTGCTTTTGGTCATGACCTTGGCCAGCAGGCTCATGCCAAACCTAACCGGTGCCGGGAAGCGGAAACCGCCGGCATCCAGTGCGCTTTCTGCGTGATGTTCTTCGTCGATACGCATCTGCTCAAGAATCGCCCGGGACTTTTCGTCCTCGGCCGGCAGTTGTTCCAGATGCTCATCCAGGTGCTTGCAGACCTGGTGCTCGGTCGCTGCGACAAAACCCAGGCTGACCTTGTCGCTGATCAGGCCGGCAGCGGCGCCGATACCAAACGACAAACCATAAAACAGTGGGTTCAGCACGCTGGGGTGGCTGCCCAATTGGCGGATACGTTGTTCACACCAGGCCAGGTGGTCGATTTCTTCCTCGGCCGCATGCTCCATGGCTGCGCGTACTTGCGGCAGCTTGGCGGTCAATGCCTGACCCTGGTACAGCGCCTGGGCACAGACTTCACCGGTATGGTTGATACGCATCAGGCCTGCGACGTGGCGGGTATCCGTCTCGCTCATTTGCGCTTCGGGTTGCACGATGGCAGGTGACGGGCGATACGGCTGGCCGCTGAAGGGCAGCAGCGTGCGCATGGCCGTGTCGGCTTGCAGCAACAGTCGGTCAATCGGCGAGTAGTGACGTTGGGTAGTCATGCTGACCTCCGGGAAAAATCTCGGCGGCCAGTTTACCGCAAGAGAGGGGCGTGCGTTTGCGCTGGGTCATGCTTCTTATAAGGGCTGGCTTGCCGGCGATGAGGCTCTTGAGGCCGCCATCGCCGGCAAGCCGGCCCCTACAATTGGGGTTTCAGCCCGGTGGCCAGTTCATCTGGCGTTGACCCAGTACATGCATATGAATGTGATAGACGGTCTGGCCGCCATCTTCATTGCAGTTCATTACCACGCGAAAGCCTTTTTCGCAGCCTTGCTCCACGGCCAGGCGCTGGGCGGTGAACAGGATGTGTCCTGCCAGGCCTTTGTCCTCTTCCGTCAGGTCGTTGAGGGTGCGGATCGGCTTCTTCGGAATCACCAGGAAATGCACGGGGGCCATTGGCGCAATATCGTGGAAGGCCAGGACCTGGTCATCCTCGTAGATAATCCTCGCGGGTATTTCTCTGTTGATGATCTTGGTGAACAGAGTATCCACAGCTGTTTCTCCATTATGAAAGTGCAGGGTGAGTGTACCCAGCAGGTCAACGCGGGCAATAGGCCTTGTTGATGGCGCCGGCAATCTTGCGGGTCAGCCAGCGTGGGCTCAAGCGCGGGCTGAACGCCAGCCAGCGATTACGGCGACCGGGAACAATGATCGCCTTGTTCTTTGCCAGGGCACGTACGGTGTGCAGTGCCACTTCTTCCGGGCTTATCAGCTGCTGACGGTCCAGCTTGGCGGTGTCCATCTGTGCGGTGCCGAAGAAGGCGGTGCGTGTCGGGCCGGGGCAGAGCACTGAAACCTTGATGCCGCAGCTCTTCAGCTCTTCGCGCAGGCCTTCGGAGAAATGCAGCACATAGGCCTTGCTGGCGTAATAGGTGCTCATCCATGGCCCCGGCTGGAAGGCTGCGACCGAGGCGACGTTGAGAATCTGCCCACCACCGTGCAGGGCCATGGAGTTACCCAGCGCGTGGCACAGGCGGGTCAGGGCAAGGATGTTGACTTCGATCAGGTCCTGCTCGGTCATCCAGTCCTGGGCGAGGAATGGGCCACTGGTGCCGATACCGGCGCAGTTGACCAGCAAGTCGATCTGCCGCTCACCTTCTTCCAGCTCTAGCAGGAACCCAGACAGGCGCAATGGCTCGCCCAGGTCACAGGCGCGGAACAACACTTCGACGCCAAAGCGTTGGGTCAGCTCAATGGCAATACTTTCCAACTGATCACGCTGGCGGGCCACCAGAATCAAGCTGCGGCCGCGACGGGCCAGTGCTTCAGCCAAGGCCAGGCCGATGCCGCTGGAGGCACCGGTGATCAGAGCGTAACGGGTCATGCGTTTCTCCATCGCAACGCCACCGAGCCTGCGACAGATGCGTCACAGGCGTGGGGCGTTTCTTCATTCTTGCGTAGAGTCTACAGGTTCGGCCGCATCGTCAGCACTTTGCACATCTTCTTCACCCACGATGACGCTCTGATCAGCGTCTTCATCGGTGGTCATGGAGCTGTTTTCATAGCCACCGTCCACGCTGCTTTCGAGCTGGTCCAGGTAACCGCTCATGGCCAGCATCACCGTAGCGGCGAATATCAATGGGAGCAGTGCCAGCCACAGGGTGGCCAGGACCTTCACCGCGGTCGAGTTGCGTGGCGGTGGCGCACCATACTGGTTGGCACCCGCATTGCCAGGCAGCACGATCAGCAGGATCGGGAAAATGCTGCCCACGATCGGTACAAGGTTCAGGAACCATAACCAGCCGGACCAGCCCAGGTCATGTAGGCGCTGCACGGTGATCTGGACACTGATCCACACAGATGCCACGAGCACGACGAAACCGAGCAGTGAGCCAATGATGATCGCCGCAGTGGGAGATACCGCGGCAATACCCAGGCCCACGGTAAACAGGGCGCCCACGACGGTGAACAAGGCCAGGCTCAGCACCAGGGTCCAGGCGAGGAAGCGCAAGCGCCCGATACGCCCGTTGACGGTAAACACCTTGAGGGTGGAAAACTCTGGAAGGTTTTCCCCTACAACTGCGCGCGGCGGTGCGTATGGTGAGGCGGCTGGACGCGAGAAATCGGCGGTCGCGGAGTCGGTCTCATGGGTTTCAGCCAGGCTGAAGGCCACGGGTTGTTCGGCTTCGATGCGCGCATCGACGCCGGCGTTTTTCAGGGCTGCCAGATAGGTGTCGGCATCGGCGTGAGACAGGTCGCGCTTCAAGGCCACCGGGCGCCCGGTGAAGAGTTTTTCAATCGCTTCGACGTCGCTTTTGAACAATTCGGCCAGGTTCAGCTTGGCGGTGGTGCTTTCGACACCCGGGAGCAGGGCTCCATCAAACACAATCTTGAAACGGTTGTCGCTCATGCGGGCATCCTTGTCACTTTTCAGGGGTAATGCAGGCCTGCTTCAATCGGCAGGCCTGGCGGGTGAGTCAGCGCGGCCAGCGCAATTGTGCCGCTTGCTCGCGTGCCTTGCGGTATTCGGCATCGAGGCGGGCAACCAGTTCATCGACGCTGGGCAAATCGTCAATCTCTCCGACGCCTTGGCCGGCGGACCATACAGTCTTCCAGGCCTTTGCCTCGTCGCTGAGTGGCTTGAGCTTGGAGCCAAAGTTCACTTCGCCCTTGCCTTGCAGGGCGGCAAGGTCGAAACCGGCGTTTTCCAGGCTTTGGCGCATAAAGCTTGCGGGCACGCCCGACACCGCCGGAGTGTGCACGATATCGGCTGCGCGCGATGTGAGCAGCATCTCTTTATAGGCATCGGGGGCGTGGCTTTCAGTGGTGCCGATAAAGCGCGTGCCGAAATACGCGAGGTCAGCCCCGAGCAATTGTGCGGCGAGGATCTCGTGCCCATGGTTCAGGCAGCCTGCCAGCAGGAGGGTCTTGTCGAAGAACTGGCGGATCTCGGCGATCAGCGAGAACGGGCTCCAGGTGCCGGCATGGCCGCCAGCCCCCGCCGCCACGGCGATCAGTCCGTCGACGCCGGCTTCTGCGGCTTTTTCGGCGTGGCGCCGGGTAGTGACGTCGTGGAACACCAGGCCGCCGTAGCTGTGTACGGCGTCTACCAATTCCTTGACCGCACCCAGGCTGGTGATAACGATCGGCACCTTGTGCTCGACGCAGATCGCCAGGTCAGCCTCAAGGCGCGGGTTGCTGTTGTGCACGATCAGGTTGACCGCGTAGGGCGCGGGGTTTTCCAGCAGTGCCAGGCCCGCCTCGATTTCTTCCAGCCAGGCCTTGAACCCGCTGCTTTCGCGCTGGTTGAGTGCCGGGAAACTCCCGACCACGCCATTGCGGCAGCACGCCAGGACCAGTTGCGGATTGGAAATCAGGAACATCGGCGCAGCCACCACGGGCAGGCGTAGGCGTTGTTCTAGCAAAGCGGGCAGCGACATTGGAAGTACCCCAGGTTAAGTGCGGCTGATTAGAGTTAGAACGGCTTTACGACGACCAAAATTACAATAGCCAGCAATATCAGAACTGGCACTTCATTGAACCAGCGATAAAAGACATGGCTGCGGGTGTTTTCGCCACGGGCAAAACGTTTTACCTGGGCGCCACACATATGGTGGTAGCCGATCAGGATCACCACCAAGGTCAGCTTGGCGTGCATCCAGCCACCCTGGCTGAAGACACTCGGGTTAAGGCTGATCAACCAGATACCGAATACCAGCGTGGCGATCATCGCTGGCAGCATGATGCCCTTGTACAGCTTGCGCTCCATGATGCAGAAGCGCTCCTGGCTGACGGCATCCTGGCTTTGTGCGTGGTAGACGAACAGGCGCGGAAGGTAAAACAGCCCGGCAAACCAGCAGACAATGCTGACGATATGAAAGGCTTTGAGCCATAGATAAAGCATTTTTAGTTATTCCCAGGTTCACGGTAACTGGAGATAGTAGAGGTTAGAGTGCGCGCACGTCACGTTGACGGTTGTCGCAGAACGATACGGCCCCTATTATCGACGGCTTTCCAGTGGGTTCGTTGAGGGCAGGTTTATGGTCAAGGTCGGTATCGTCGGCGGCACGGGTTACACCGGTGTCGAATTGCTGCGTCTGTTGGCTCAGCATCCGCAAGCTGAGGTGGTGGTCATCACCTCCCGATCCGAGGCCGGCCTGGCCGTTGCCGATATGTATCCCAACCTGCGCGGTCATTACGACGGCCTGGCGTTCAGCGTTCCGGATATCAAGACCCTGGGCGCCTGCGATGTGGTGTTTTTCGCGACCCCCCACGGTGTTGCCCATGCGTTGGCCGGCGAGCTGCTGGCCGCCGGGACCAAGGTCATCGACCTCTCTGCGGACTTCCGCCTGCAGGATGCCGATGAGTGGGCCAAGTGGTACGGCCAGCCCCATGGTGCTCCAGAGCTGCTTGAAGAGGCGGTGTATGGTTTGCCAGAGGTTAATCGTGAGCAGATCAAGCAGGCGCGTCTGATCGCCGTGCCGGGTTGCTATCCGACGGCTACCCAGTTGGGTTTCCTACCGCTGCTGGAAGCTGGCCTGGCGGACGCCTCGCGCCTGATTGCCGACTGCAAGTCGGGGGTCAGCGGTGCCGGTCGTGGTGCGGCTGTAGGCTCCTTGTACTCCGAGACCTCGGAAAGCATGAAGGCGTATGCCGTAAAGGGGCATCGCCATCTGCCGGAAATTCGCCAGGGACTGCGGCGTGCGGCTGGCAGTGACGTCGGCCTGACGTTCGTGCCGCACCTGACCCCGATGATCCGTGGGATTCACTCGACACTGTATGCAACGGTCGTAGATCGCTCGGTGGATCTGCAGGCATTGTTTGAAAAGCGTTATGCCAATGAGCCGTTCGTCGATGTAATGCCTGCCGGTAGCCACCCGGAAACCCGCAGCGTGCGCGGTGCCAACGTGTGCCGGATTGCCGTGCATCGGCCGCAGGATGGCGACCTGGTAGTGGTGCTGTCGGTAATCGATAACTTGGTCAAGGGCGCGTCGGGCCAGGCTGTACAGAACTTGAACATCTTGTTCGGCCTGGATGAGAAGCTCGGTTTGTCCCACGCCGGCATGCTGCCTTAAGGCGTTGGCTGCTGTGCAAAAGGCCCGTTGATCGGGCCTTTTGTGTTTTTAAGGGGCGCCGGGCAGATTGATATACCGTAACAATAGTTGACCGCTTTTCTAGGAGAAGCGGATAATGGCCGCCATCACGCATATGGCGGCGCTACGCCGGGAGATTATCAGCATGAGCGTTGAATCCTTCACCCCCACGGCTTTGCAATTCACCCACGGTGCTGCGCACAAGGTGAAGAGCCTGGTCGATGAAGAGGGTAATGATCGCTTGAAGCTGCGCGTATTCGTTACGGGCGGCGGTTGTTCAGGGTTTCAGTACGGCTTTACCTTCGATGAAGATGTGGCCGATGACGACACCATCGTCGAGCGCGAGGGCGTAAGCCTGGTCGTGGATCCGATGAGCTTCCAGTACTTGGCAGGCGCCGAGGTGGATTACCAGGAAGGTTTGGAAGGCTCGCGCTTTGTGATCAAGAACCCGAATGCCACCACGACGTGTGGTTGCGGTTCGTCGTTCTCGATCTGATCGATAGCGGATAGGCAAAACGCCGCTTGGCTCTTATGGAGCCAGGCGGCGTTTTGCTATGTGCGTGTCAGGCGGGGTAGATCGCGCCAAGTACGCGAAGGCCGCGTGCACCCGTCACGCTTGGGCGGTTGGCGGCGATGCCTTCAAGGCAGCAATGGGCCAGCCAGGCGAAGGCCATGGCTTCCACCCAGTCAGGGTCTACGCCGTGGGTGGCGGTGCTGCTCACGCGGGTGGCCGGTAGCATGGCGGCGAGGCGCTTCATCAGCGTCGTGTTGTAGGCGCCGCCGCCACATACCAGCAGGGTCTCGGTGTGCGGCTGTGCGGTTTTCAACGACTCGACGATAGTCTGCGCCGTCAGCTCCAGCAGCGTGGCCTGGACATCCTGTGCATCGAATGATGGCAGTCGACCGAGGTGGTGCTCCAGCCAAGACAGGTTGAAGACTTCGCGCCCAGTGCTTTTCGGGCCCTGGGTCAGGAAGAAAGGGTCGCTGAGCAACGCGGTGAGCAGCTGTGGCTCGATCTTTCCTGTCGCAGCCCATTGGCCGTCGCGGTCAAAGGTGTCGCCCCGTTGCTGGTGAATCCAGGCGTCGAGCAGGACGTTGCCCGGGCCGCAGTCAAACCCCGCTACTGGTTTGCCGGTCTCGATCAGGCTCAGATTGCTGAAGCCGCCGACATTCAGCACTGCCCGGTTGCCGCTGGTCTGGCCGAACAGCGCTTCGTGAAAGGCAGGCACCAGTGGCGCACCCTGGCCACCGGCGGCCACATCGCGACTACGGAAGTCACTGACGACGGTTATTCCAGTCAGCTCGGTCAGTAAAGCGGGGTTGCCAATCTGCACGGTAAAGCCGCGGGCAGGTTCGTGGCGAATAGTCTGCCCATGACTGCCAATCGCCCGGATGTCGGCGGGCGTGAGTTGCTGTTGCTCAAGCAGGGCATGAATGCCCTGGGCGGCGAGGGTGACCCAGTTTTGCTGGGCAATCGCCGAGCGCGCAATCTCGTCCGGGCCGCTGGCACAAAGGCCCAGCAGCTCCGCACGCAGGGATTCAGGCATGGGGATGTAATGCGTGGCGATCAGCTTGACCGCCGTGTTTTGCTCGATCAGCGCAATGTCCAGGCCGTCGAGGCTGGTCCCGGACATCACACCTATATAGAGCGCCATCGCTTAGCGCTTCGCCGAAGCCAGCATGGTGGCGCGTTCCTGGTCCATGCGTGCCATCAGCGGCTGGCTTTGCTGAAGAAAGCGGGCGCGCTCGGCCTTGGCGATGGGGTCGGCCATAGGCAACTTCTGGCCTAGCGGGTCGACGTGCACGCCGTTGACCTGGAACTCATAATGCAGGTGCGGGCCGGTGGACAGGCCGGTGGTGCCGATATAGCCGATCACCTGGCCTTGCTTGACGTTGCCGCCGGTCTTCACGCCTTTGGCAAAGCCTTGCATATGCCCGTACAGCGTACGGTAGCTGTTGCCGTGCTGGATGATAACGGTATTGCCGTAGCCGCCCCGGCGCCCGGCCAGTAGCACCTTGCCGTCACCGGCAGCCTTGATTGGCGTGCCGCGGGGTGCTGCATAGTCCACACCTTTGTGGGCGCGGATTTTGTTCAGAATTGGATGCTTGCGGCCCATGGAAAAACGCGAGCTAATACGGGCGAAGTCAACCGGAGTACGGATGAAGGCCTTGCGCATGCTATTGCCGTCGGCGGTGTAGTAGCTGCTATTGCCTTGTTTGTTGGTGTAGCGCACAGCGGTGTAGGTCTTGCCGCGGTTGGTAAAGCGCGCCGACAGGATATTGCCGGTGCCGACAACCTTGCCATTGGCCACCTTTTGCTCGTAGATCACGTCGAACTCGTCACCCTGGCGAATATCCTGAGCAAAATCGATGTCGTAGCCAAACACGCTGGCCATGTCCATGGTCATGCTGTGGGACAGGCCTGCGCGCGCCGCCGACTGGGACAGCGAGCTGTTGATCACGCCATGAATATAGGCAGAGCGCATTACCGGCTTGGTGGTCACGCGATTGAAGGCAAAGCCCTTGGCGCCCTTGGTCAGGGTGATGCTTTCAAGGTCATTGAGATTGCTGTGCAGGGTGGTCAGTTGACCGTCTGGGCTGAGCTCGAACTCAAGCTTCTGGCCGCGCTTGAGCTGGGTGAATTGCTTGGCTTGCTTGTCGCTGGCCAGCACATCGTTAACGGTCGCGGCTGGAAGGCCGACTTTCTCGAACAGTGTCGACAGTGTGTCGCCTTTGGCCACGATCACTTCACGGTGTTCGGGACCTTTTGCTACCTGGGGTACAGGTGCTGCCTGGGCGGTTTCCTTGGTGTCATCCGTGCTGTCTTCAATCTGTGCAAAGGGTGACTCGACGCTCGCGGTTGTGGCTTGTTGGGCGTCAGAAGCGTCTTGGTCTTGTGTCAGTTGTTCAACCGGACTCTCCAAGTCAAGACTCAGGGTCGTTCGTTTGGCTTCTACGTCACTGGAAGGGAATACCAGGAGTGCCAGACTGAGAAGGGCGGCGATACCACTTGCGGCGAGCAGGTGGGTCTTCGGGTAAAGCGGCGGCGCTTTAGACGGTTCAGTGGTCATAGGTAATTTTGACTTTGAAAAGATGAAATGGAAAAGATGAATGACATGATGAAGATGAAATAACTGTATAAAATATAACCAAATCATCTGTGGTGCAAGCTTGCGAATGCCGGGCTCGCCGAATGGTGTCCGTTTGCAGGGCAAAACTTGTAATTAGTCCCTGATCTTGTATGGTTGGTTCCCTTTGAATCTGAGCTTTGCGGGTCTGTTATGAAGTCGGTTGAAGAGCAGCTAGCGCTGATCAAACGTGGTGCGGAAGAACTGTTGGTCGAGGCCGAGCTGATCGAAAAGCTCAAGCGTGGCCAACCCCTTCGTATTAAGGCTGGCTTTGATCCGACGGCACCGGATCTGCACCTGGGTCATACCGTGCTTATTAATAAGCTGCGTCAGTTCCAGGAGCTGGGGCACCAGGTGATCTTCCTTATAGGTGATTTCACCGGGATGATCGGCGATCCGAGCGGCAAGAGTGCTACGCGCCCGCCGCTGACCCGTGAACAGGTCCTCGATAATGCCGAGACCTACAAGACTCAGGTCTTCAAGATTCTTGATCCGGCCAAGACCGAAGTGGCGTTCAATTCCACTTGGATGGATAAAATGGGGCCGGCGGACTTCATTCGTCTGACGTCCCAGTACACCGTTGCGCGGATGCTCGAGCGCGATGACTTCGATAAACGCTACTCCACCAATCAGCCCATCGCGATTCACGAGTTCCTGTACCCGTTGGTTCAAGGGTATGACTCGGTGGCGCTGCGTGCGGATGTCGAGCTGGGCGGTACCGATCAGAAGTTCAACCTGTTGATGGGGCGTGAGCTGCAGCGCGCGTATGGTCAGGAGGCTCAATGCATTCTGACCATGCCATTGCTGGAAGGGTTGGATGGCGTGAAGAAGATGTCCAAGTCGTTGGGCAACTATGTCGGCATCCAGGAAGCGCCGGGTGTGATGTACGGCAAGCTGGTTTCTATCCCTGATGCTTTGATGTGGCGGTACTTCGAGTTGTTGAGCTTCCGCTCGATGGATGAGATCAACGCATTGCGTGCCGATGTGGAGGCGGGTGCGAACCCGCGGGACGTCAAGATCAAGCTGGCGGAAGAAATTGTTGCGCGCTTCCATGGCGAGGAGGCTGCGGCCAGTGCTCATCGTGCTGCGGGCAATCGTATGAAGGATGGTGAGCTGCCGGATGATCTGCCTGAGATTGAATTGACTGCTGGCGAGGCGATGCCGATCGCGGCTGTCCTTAATAAGGCGGGATTGGTGAAGAACTCGGCGGTTGCACGCGACCTTCTCGGTTCCGGTGGTGTGCGTATAGATGGTGAGGTTGTCGATCGCTCCTTTATATACGAGCTGGGTGCGACCCACGTTTGCCAGGCTGGCAAGAAGGCATTTGCGCGGATTACGCTTAAATCCGAATAAACCTGAAAGTAACGGTTGACGGCGATTTATATCTGTCTATAATTCGCCCCACTTCCGGCGCAGTCGAAACGGAAAACTCCTTGGTAAACAAAGAGTTATGTGGTTTTCGGCAGCAGGTTGCTTCAGTTCATCGAAGCCAAAAGGAAGTTGAAAAAGAGGTGTTGACAGCAGCGTGTAACGCTGTAGAATTCGCCTCCCGCTGACGAGAGATCGAAAGCGCAAGTGGTTG